>CAWGJO010000001.1:0-70309 GCA_963822945.1 uncultured Gemmatimonadaceae bacterium
AGGTCGAGCACGATCAGCAGCGGCCGTTCCTGCCGGGCCGCGGCCAACGCGTCGGGCCCGTTGGCCGCCGTCGACACGCGGTACCCGGCCTTGGCCAGATGGAACGCCACGAGCGCGACGATGTCGGCCTCGTCGTCCACCACGAGGACGCGGGCTCCGGGGGCGCCGCCGGGCGCGGGCGCGGCCGGCGTGGTCACGAGTGCACTCCGTCGAGTTGCTGGCGAATGCGCGCCACGATCATCCCGATCGCCACCGCGTTGTGCCCCCCGCGGGGCACGATCACGTCGGCGTAGCGCTTGCTCGGCTCCACGAATTGCAGGTGCATCGGCTGCACCGTCTTCACGTACTGGTTCAGAATTTCCTCCAACGGCCGCCCGCGCCGGGCGATGTCGCGCCGGATGCGCCGGATCAGCCGGATGTCCGCGTCCGCGTCGACGAACACCTTCACATCGCAGAGGTCGCGCACGCGCGCCTCGACGAACAGGAGGATGCCGTCGATTACCACCACTTCCGCCGGCGGAACCGGGACGCGTTGAGGGCTCCGCAGGTGCTGCACGAAGTCGTACACCGGCTTCTCGATCGACTCGCCGGCCGCCAGCTGGCCCAGTTGGGTCTCCAACAATTCCCAGTCGATCGACTCCGGATGATCCCAATTGACCTTGCGGCGCTGCTCGATGGGCAGCTCCGCGTAGTTCTTGTAGTACGCGTCCATGTCGATGAACGCCACCGACGTGCCCGCCAGCGCTTCCGCCACGCGTCGTGCGACCGTCGATTTGCCGGAGCCGGTCCCGCCGGCGATCCCGATGATCAGTGGTTTCACATCGCGGTCCATTGCGCTGGGCGACGTGACCCGAATCTCGCCGAACCGAAGCCAGAGCGTCGCGAAGGGGCTGTCACGATCCTGTATCGTTTAGGGGGTAACGAAAGCCGATCAGGAAAGCTGATGGAGGCGTGAACGGCCCGTCAACAGCGGACTCCCACGCCCGGCGCGCCTCCGCTAGCTTCGTCACATGAAAATCTCGTGTTCCGACCCCCGTCCGGCGGCCTGCGCGCGAGGCGGCCGATGAGCGAGTCCGTACGCGTCTTCGTGAACGCCGCCGGCGTGGACGTGCCCCGGGGCGCCACGGCCCTGGACGCCGTCCGCGCCTGGAAGCCCGCCGAGGCCGATGCCGTGATCGCCGGCGCCCGCATGATCACCGACAGCCGCGGGCTGCCCATCACGGGCGATGCCCCGCTCCCGGCCGGCGCCATACTCCGGACGATCTCCGACCGCGGCGCCGAGGCGGGCGACGCCGACCCGGCCGCCGAATCGTGAGCCCGGCCCTCGATCGGGAACTCCTCCGGCGCCTCCCCAAGGCCGAGTTGCACTGTCACCTCGACGGGTCCGTGCGTCCGCAGACGCTGCTCGATCTGGCACGCGAATACGGACAGCCGATGCCGCGCCAGGACGCCGAATCGCTCGGCGCCTACATGCTCGTGTCCGACGGTCACAGCCTCGAAGACTATCTCCAGCGATTCTCCGTGACCCTGTCCGTCATGCAGACGGCCGAGTCGTTGGACCGCATCGCCTATGAGCTGGCCATCGACGCGGCCGCCGACGGAGTCCGCTACCTCGAAGTGCGCTACGCCCCGATCCTCAACGTGCGGCACGGGCTCTCGCTCGGCGACGCCGTGCAGGCCTCGGTGCGTGGACTCCAGCGCGCCGAGCAGGAGGTGGGTATCGTGGCCCGGGTCATCATCTGCGGCATTCGCAGCATGGCCCCCGACGTGTCCGTGGAGCTGGCAGAACTCGCGGTGGCCTTCCGCGGACAGGGGGTGGTCGGGTTCGACCTGGCGGGCGGCGAGGCGGGCCACCCGGCCGCGGCGCACCGCGAGGCGTTCGCGCACGCCCACCGGCACGATCTGGCCTGTACCTGCCACGCGGGTGAGGGCGACGGCCCCGAGTCGGTGCGCCAGGCGCTCCACACGTGCTGCGTGGACCGCATCGGCCACGGGACCCGCATCTTCGAGGACCCGTCGCTGCTCGACTACGTGAACGATCGGCGGGTGCCCATCGAGATCTGCCTCACCAGCAACATCCAGACCCGCGCGGCCTCTTCGTACGACACGCATCCCCTGCGCACGTACTACGATCGGGGGCTGAACGTGGTGCTCAACACCGACAACCGCCTGATGAGCGGCACCACGCTCACCGACGAGTACGAACGTGCCGCGCAGCACCTCGGGTTCTCGTTCGACGAACTGGCGCGCATGGCGTTGAACGGATTCGAGAGCGCCTTTCTCCCGTACGAGCAGCGCGTGGCGTTGATCGCCGACGCCGAACGGGAGATGTCGCGGTTGCGCACGGAGATCGCGTGACCGCCCCGTACGGCGCGGAGGCCGCGGCTCGCGCCGCCGCGGCGGTCCGGGCCCGACTCGGGGACTTCGAGCCCGTTGCCGCCATCGTACTCGGTTCGGGATTGGGCGGGCTGGCCGAGCGCCTGCACGCACCCGTGGTCATCCCGTACCGCGAGATTCCGGGATTTCCGTCGTCCACCGTCGTCGGGCACGCCGGCCAACTACTGGCCGGAACGCTCGGCGGCCGCCGGGTGCTGGCGCTTGCCGGCCGCTTTCACATGTACGAAGGGCACAGCGCCGCGCTCGCGGCCTTTCCGGCCCGGGTGATGCATGCGCTCGGCGCGCCGCTGCTCATCGTCTCGAACGCGGCCGGCGGCATCCGCCCGACCTTCGGCGCAGGCACGCTGATGCTCATCGACGACCACGTGAACTTCATGTTCCGCAATCCGCTGGCGGGACCGCAGGAGGCGGGGGACGATCGCTTCCCGGACATGTCCACGCCGTACGATCCCGACCTGCGGGCGCTGGCGCGAAGCGTGGCGCAGACCCACGACATCGCGCTCGAGGAAGGGGTGTACGCCGGGCTGCTGGGCCCGAGCTACGAGACCCGTGCCGAGGTGCGCATGCTGGCCGAACTCGGCGTTGACGCGGTGGGCATGTCCACCGTGCCCGAGGTGCTCGTGGCCCGCGCCCTGCGGATGCGCGTGCTCGGCATCAGCTGCATCACGAATCCCGCCGCGGGGCTGTCCGACGCCCCCATCACGCACGCCGAAGTCATCGAGACCACGGCCCGGGCCGCGGCGCGGTTCGAGACGCTGATCACGGGCGTCGTGGCCGCCCTCTGACCGGCCCGGCGTGCGCGCCGCCCGCCGGCGCGGGGGCGGCCGGCAATCGTTTCATGTGTTGAGTCGTCCTTTCGGTATCGCCGTGCTACGTTCTCTCCCACCATCGTGCGCCTTCTAACCCTCGCCAGAGACCTTCGTCGACGGAAAGCCCGCGAGCGCGAACGCCTGTTCGTGTGCGAGGGGGTGCGCGCTGTGGAGGAACTGCTGCGCTCGCCCATCGTCCCGCGCGGGATTCTGGTGGCCCCACAGCTGCTCGACGCGCCGCGCGGCGCCGCCCTCCGCGAGCAGATCGCCCGCTCGGGGCATCCGGTGGAGGAGATCGCGGCGCGTGATTTTCACACGGCGGCCGAGACCGAGTCGCCACAGGGCGTGCTCGCCATCGCGCCGATTCCCGAGCGTTCGCTCGACGCGATCGCACCGGCCGACGGGCTTCGGCTGCTCGTACTCGATGCGCTGCAGGACCCGGGCAACGTGGGCACGATTCTCCGAACCGCGGCCGCGCTCGGCGCCACCGCCACGGCGGCGCTGCCGGGAACCGTTGACCTGTGGAACGCCAAAGTCGTCCGGAGTGCAATGGGCGCGCTCTTCCACCACCAGTGCATGGCGGCCACGTGGCCGGACGTGGACGCGTTCTGCCGTCGCGTGGGCGCGGCGCTGTGGGTCGCCGACGCCGGCGGGACGCCGCTGGGGCAGGTGCCGGCGCCGGGCCGGCTGGCGCTGGTGGTCGGCAATGAGGGCGCCGGCGTGTCGGCAGACGCCCGGGCCCGCGCGGAGCAACTGGTGGCACTCCCCATCTCGGCGGACGTCGAGTCCCTCAACGTGGCCGTCGCCACCGGCATCCTTCTCTACGAGTTGCGCCCGTGAACATGCAGACCTACTGGCAGGTGGTGGCCTTCGTCTTCGGCGCGATGATCGGCTCGTTCCTCAACGTGTGCATCGGGCGCTGGCCCGCCGAGCAGTCCATCATCCGCCCGCGCTCGCGCTGCCCGCACTGCGGCCACCAACTGGCATGGTTCGAGAACATCCCGGTGCTGAGCTGGGTGGCGCTGCGCGCGCGCTGCCGCTGCTGTACCGAGCCCATCTCGGCGCAGTATCCGCTGGTGGAGCTGACGGTGGCGGTCATCTGGCTGCTCTCGGTGCGGCACTTCGGCGCCGGCTTCACGGCCTTCCGCTTCGCGATCGTATCCACGGTGCTGCTCGGGGTCGCCGTGACCGATGCCAAGCACTATCTGATTCCCGACGGCTTCACGGTGTTCGGCCTGCTGTTCGCGCTGGTGGCTGCGGTGTATGCCGCCACGCAGCCCGCCGGCGGCCCGTTCGCGGGGCTGTACGACGCCGTCATCGGCGCCTGCGCCGGTGCCGGCATGATCGCCATCGTCGGGTGGCTGGGCGAGATCGCGTTCAAGAAGGAAGCCATGGGCATGGGCGACATGACGCTGATGGCGTTCGTCGGCGCCGTGGTGGGCCCCAATCGGGCGATCCTCACCGTGTTCGTGGGCGCTGCCATCGGGGCGGCGGCGTTCATTCTCATCGTGTATCCGGTGGCCTGGTTCCGCCGTGACCAGCGCATGGAGCAGGGCGAACTGCCGCTCGGGCCCACTCCCTTCGAACCGCCTCTGGTACCGTTCGGCGTGTTCCTTGCGCCTGCGGCCATCGTGACATTGCTTTGGGGAAATGCGGTGTTCGCGTGGATTCTGGGCGGCTGACCGTCCCTGGCTCTTTCCCCGTAGCGGATGATCGACGAACCGCCTCGCGCCTCGGGCGCGCTGGCGCGCTACACGCGCGATCTGACGGCGGATGCCCGCGCCGGCCGCCTGGAGCCCGTGTACGGACGGCGCGACGAGATCGCGCGGGTCATCGACATCCTGCTCCGCTACGGCAAGTGCAACCCGGCGCTGGTGGGATCCGCGGGCGTGGGCAAGACGGCGATTGCCGACGGCCTGGCGCGGCGCATCGCCGACGGCACGGTGCCGTTCGCGCTGCGCGACGTGCGCCTGCTCTCGCTCGACCATGTGTCGCTGCTCGCGGGCTCCACCTACCGCGGGCAGTTCGAGGAGCGCATCCGCGCGCTCATCGCCGAGGTCCAGGCATCGCCCGACGTGATCCTGTTCGTGGATGAGCTGCACAACCTGATCGGGCAGGGCACGGCCATCGGCACGCCGATGGATGCCGCCAACATGCTGAAGCCGGCGCTGGCCCGCGGCGATTTCCGGGTCATTGGCGCCACGACCGACGCCGAATACGACCGCTGGGTGCTCGGCGATTCGGCGCTCGAGCGGCGCTTCCAGAAGGTGCCGGTGCGGGAACTGACCGCCGAGGAAACGATCGAGGTGCTGCGGGCGCGCAAGGAGCGGTTGGAGCGGCATCACAACGTGCTGATCGCGGACGACGCCATCGCGGCCGCGGTGCAGCTCACCGACGCGCACGTCCGCGACCGCCGCCGTCCCGACAAGGCCATCGATGCGCTCGACGAAGCGTGCGCGCATCTGCAGGCCGAAGCCGTGTATACGACGCACACCGAGGCGCTGCTCAAGGCACGCCGGCTCGCGGCCGCCGCCGCACGCCCCCGCGGCGCCGCGCGGCGGCAGGCGGACGACGCGGATGACGACCTCGCCAGGGCATCGTTCGACGTCCTCGAACGGTTCGGCGCCGCCATCGAGGCGGCGCTCGGGGAGGCGGACGCATTCGAGCGTCCGGCGGAGCCTCGTGCCGCGGCGGCGGCCGCCGCCCCGGAAACCACCGCCGCGCCCGCGCGGCAGGAGGCCGGGGCCGGGCTCGACGCCGAGATCGCGCGTCATCTCATGGAAGAGCACATCATCGTTCGCGGGTCCGACGTGGCTCGCGTGGTTGCACTCATGTCGGGAGGTCCCGTCACGTGGGAGTGAGGATCCGTTATCTCGCGCTGGGGCTCGCCGCCGCCGCGCTCGTGATGTCGGCGTGCGGCCGCCGCAACGGCAAGACGGGAAAGGGCCCGTACGCCGACATGGTGGCCGAAGCCGTGCCGAAGGTCGAGAAGGCCGTGGGCGTTCCCTTCAAGACGCCGCCCAAGTTCGCGCTGCTCTCCCGCGATTCGGTGCGGGCGTTCCTGATCCAGAAGTTCGACCAGGCAACCCCGGCCGCCGAACTGGCGGGGCAGGAGGCGGCCTACAAGGCGTTCGGCCTCATCCCCGACTCCCTCGATCTGCGGCCGTTCCTGATCAAACTCCTCACCGAGCAGATCATCGGCTTCTACGATCCGTCGACCAAGAAGCTCTACGTGGTGAAGGACGCGCCGGAGGATCTCACCGGCACCATCGTCACCCATGAGCTGGTGCATGCGCTGCAGGATCAGTACGTGAACCTCGATTCCATCCAGCGCGCCACCGGCGACAACGACCGGCAGATGGCGGCGCAGGCGGTGATCGAGGGCGAGGCGACGTACGTCCAGCTGTCGATCATGATCGGCGCCCCGAAGCTCCGGCAGATGCTGGACAGCAACTGGGATCTGGTGCGTCGCATGATCCAGGAGTCGCACGACTCGCAGAGCGTGTTCGGTTCGGCCCCGATCGCCATCCAGCAGGAGATGCTCTTCCCGTATCTCAGTGGCGCCGAGTTCATCCGCCGGTTCGAGGCGCACGACCCCGGGAAGTTGCCGTTCGACGACATGCCGGTGTCCACCACGCAGATCCTCCATGAGCCGGCGTACTTCGACAGTGTGCGCGAGGTGCCGCACCGAGTCACGCTGCCCCGCACCGAGGGGCGGACGATCTACGAGAACGACCTGGGCGAGTTCGACACGCGGCTGTTCATCTACCAGCACACGCGCGACCAATCGCTGGCCGTGAGCGCCGCGGAAGGGTGGGACGGCGGTCGCTACCGGATTCTGGCCGAACCCAAGGGCACGGCGGTGGTCTGGGCAACGGTCTGGCGAAGCACCGTGGACGCGGCCCAGTTCGTGGATGCCCTCAATCAGGTGGCCGAGCGGCGCTACCGCACACCCAACCCGACCATCGTGTATACGGGGCAGCGGACGTACCGCGGGAGCAAGCGCACGGTGCAGGTGACACCGCTCAAGATCGGCGGACTGAACGTCGTGCTCTACGTCGACGCGCCGACCGGCAGCAGCTTGACGCTGCTCGACCCCGCGAAGATCGGCGTGCGGTAGCGGCTACATCCCCGCCAGGCGCGAGATCGAGAAGCCGATCACGGCAATCAGGCCGCCGAGCACGTAGCCGATGAAGATGATCAACCGCAATTCGCGGTTGATCACGCCCCGGATGAGTTCCTCCAGCCGCTCGAAGCTGAAGGCCAACACCTTGCGCTCCACCATGGCCTGCACGTCGAGCCGCTGGATGAGACCGGGGAGCTGCGACTCCACCAGGTCCCAGATGGCCGGCGCGAACGCCCCGCCCAGCCGCGTCGAGCTGTCCGGCGGGAGCCAGCGTCCGGGGCGCCCGATGGGTTTATCCAGCGCTTGCCGGATCGCCGTGCGCGACGCGTCCTCGATCAATTCGCGCGACCGCGGCGACCGGGCCGCGCCCACGATCCAGTTGGCGAGCGTCTGGTCGTCCAGCGGCGCCAGCAGATCGCCCCACGTCTTCTGCTCGGCGCGGGCCAGCGCCGCGTCGAGCTTCTCCACCAGCAGGTGCCGCGTCTCTTCGGCGCGCAGCACGCGCACCAGTCCGCGCGCGACCGTCTCCATCACCGCGCGGGCGCGCTCGCTCTCCGGCGGCCCCACGATATCGGCCATCGGTTTGGCCAGGTACGACGTGATCGCCTCGTGCACGGCGGCGGTGATCCGCTCGCGCACCGCCGGATCCTCGAGCAGTTCGCCCAGCTGTTCGGCGCCCTCTCGCTCCACCGAATCGAGCGCCCGGTCCAGCGTGCGCTCGGTGACCACGAGCTTGGCGATGACCCGCTCGTGGAACTTGAGATCTTCCACGAACCGCGCGAAGAGGCCGTGCAGGCGCAGGCGGATCCGCTCACGGGCCAGCGGATCGCGCAGCACGCCGGCCAGCTTCTCGACGGCGACCGGCAGGTAGGCCTCGATGCCGCCGTCGATGGCCGAGACGAAGGCCGGCGGCACCTGCTCCATGAGCGGCTCGCGCGAGCTGAGCATCTGGACGGCGCGCCGCTCCACGTAGTCGTGCACCCCCTGCGCGAGTTCGTCGGACTGCGAGAACTCGGAGGCCCACTCCGCGGCCCGAGCCGTGATCGCGGCCCGTCGCTCGGCGGTGAGCACGTTTCCCACCAGGCGATCCTTGAGTTCGGCGCGGCGCCGCGCCACGAAGCCGCGCGCCCGGGTCTCGAACTCCGCCGAGTCGGTGAATTCCGCCAACCGTTCGACGACGATCGGCACGCCCGACGTCAACGCCCGCTCCACCTCGAGCAGCACCGACGGGGGCAGGATCTCGCGCAGCGAGGCGCGTTCGGTGTCGAGCACGTTGCCGATGACCAGGGCCAGCGTCTCGTCGAGCTTCTCGCGCACGCCGGCCCGCACCAGCTCGGACATGATGTCGGTGGGCGTGAGCAGGCGCTCGCCCACCGTGCGTCCCAGACTCTTCGCCAGGCGTGCCTGGTTCTTGGGAATGGCGCCCTGGAATCCGAGCACCTTCCGCCGCGGATGAAAGAGCATCCACACCGCCACCGTGTCGGATGCACCGCCCGCAATGGTCCCGATGGCCACGTGCACGGCGAATTGCACCCACTGGTTCTGCGGATCGAGCATGGTGGAGCCGCCCCCTCAGGGGGCGTCGGCGGCGAGCGGCTCCCCGGACGACGGCGATTCGTGCGATTCGCGCGGTTCGTGCGGGCGGGCGTCGCTGGCGCGGCGTCGCGGGGGCCGGGCGCGGCGGCCCGACTCGTCGAGCAGCGCGTGCTGGAGCACCTGATCCATGCGGTCCACGAACGTGAACGCCATGTGCTGCCGGATCTCGTCGGGCACGTCGCGCACGTCCTTCTCGTTGGCCTTGGGCAGGATCACCTCGCGCAGCCCCGATCGGTAGGCGGCCAGCACCTTCTCCTTCACCCCGCCGATCTCCAGCACCTTTCCCCGCAGGGTCACCTCGCCGGTCATCGCCAGATCGCGGCGCACGGGGCGCTGGCTGAGCACGCTCGCGATGGCGAGCGTGATCGTGATCCCGGCGCTGGGGCCGTCCTTGGGAATCGCTCCCGCCGGCAGGTGAATGTGCAGGTCGTGCTCCTTGAACGTGACGTCGGAAATCGCGAGCTGGCCGGCCCGCGACCGAACGTACGAATGCGCCGCGTCCACGGATTCACGCATCACGTCGCCCAACTGACCGGTGACCGTGAGCTTGCCGGTGCCCGCCATGCGCAGCGCCTCGATCACCATCAACTCGCCGCCGGTGGATGTCCAGGCGAGTCCGGTGACCACGCCCACCTCTGGCTCCTGCTCGGCCGGCTCCGGCATGTAGTGCGGCACGCCCAGCAGCTCCTCCACCCGCCGCTCGTCGATCACCCACGCGCCCTCCACCCGCTCCGCCTTGCGGCGCGCCCGCTTGCGCAGGATCGCCGACAGGTTGCGCTCGAACGTGCGCAACCCCGCTTCGCGCGAGTAGCGATTCGAGATGTAAGTCAGCGACTCGTCGGTGAACTGGATGTCCTTGTCGTCGAGTCCGTGATCGACGAGCAATTTGGGCAGCAGATAGCGCCACGCGATCTCGACCTTCTCCTCGCCCGTATAGCCCGCGATCTTGATGATCTCCATGCGGTCGCGCAGCGGGCCGGGAATGTCGAACAGGTTGTTCGCCGTGCAGATGAACAGCACCGACGAGAGGTCGAACGCCAGGTTCAGGTAGTGGTCGGTGAACGTCTTGTTCTGCGTGGGGTCGAGCACCTCGAGCATCGCCGCCGCAGGGTCGCCCGACGGGCCGCCCCCCGACATCTTGTCGATCTCGTCGATCATCAGCACCGGGTCGTTCACCTGCACGCGGCGCAGCGCCTGCAGCAGCAGCCCGGGCATGGCTCCCACGTAGGTGCGCCGGTGGCCGCGCACCTCGGCCTCGTCGCGCACGCCGCCCACCGAGATCCGGTAGCAGGGCCGGCCGATGGCGGCGCCGATGGCCTCGCCGAGCGACGTCTTGCCCGTGCCCGGGGGGCCCACGAAGCAGAGGATCGGCCCCTGTGACGAGCCGCCACGCAGTTGGCGCACGGCGAGGAATTCGAGGATGCGTTCCTTGGCTTCGTCCAACCCGTAGTGTCGCCCGTCGAGCGACTCCTGCACCTTCGCGATCTCGATGTCGTGATGGCCGGAGTTCGTGCTCCAGGGCAGCGCCAGCACCCAGTCGAGGTACGTGCGCACCACCTGGTACTCGCTCGACGCCGGCGCCAGCATTCGCAGCCGCTCCACTTCGCGCTTGGCCTCGGCCAGCGCCTTCTCCGGGAGCACGGCCTCCTCGATGCGGGCCAGCAACTCCCGCACGTCCTTCTCGTTGGGATCCGTCTCGCCCAGTTCGCCCTGGATGGCGCGCAGCTGCTGCCGCAGGAAGAACTCGCGCTGGTGCTCGTCGATCTTGATCTCCGTCTGCTTCTTGACGTCGTCCAGCACGCGGGCCCGTGCCACTTCCCGCTCCAGGCGCGTGAGCACGAAGCGCAAGCGCTGTCCGATGTCCAGGCGCTGCAGCACCTCGTCGCGATCGGCGATCCGGAATCCGAGGTTGGTGGCCGCCAGGTCGGCAAAGCGCCCCGGGTCGGCGACGTTCATGCGGAGAATCGACGGCACGTCGCTCGAGATCTTCTCGGCCACGTCGGCCAGCGTCTCGGCGGCCGCGATCACGCGCGTGATCAACTCGCGCCCGTCGGTGGGATCAACCGGCGATTCCTTTGCGTCGCGGACGATCGCCACCGGGTAGGGCTCGGTCTGCTGTACGTCCTCGATCATGATGCGCTGCATGCCCTGCAGCGTGATCTGCACGGTGTGGCCGGGCAGGTTGATCCGCTCGTGCACGCGCGCAACCACGCCGATGCGGTTCACCACGGCAGCGGTGTCGAGTGGGTCTTCGGCTTCACCGGGAGCCACGATGAGCGCCACCGACAACCCCGGTTCCGGGTTGTCGTTCAGCAGCGCCATGTTTTCGGGGGCCCCCATCTGCACGGCGATGGTGCCGTGTGGGAAGACGATCGTCGAGCGCAGCGCCATGAGCGGCATCGTGCGCGGAAGCAGCGACGCGAACAGATCTTCCTGCCGAGGGACTTTAGGCATTCGCCTCGAGGGGCTCGATAGGTAGGATGCGAGTCGAACGGCGGCGCGGATCGGGCGGAGCCTGCGCGTGTGCGCGACCGACCCCGTTCCCTTGTCTTAAATCATAACAGCATCTACGTTTAAGGGCTATGTTCGATGAGCTGAGTTCGAAGCTGGAATCCGCGTTCTCGCGTCTGCGGGGACGCGGCGTTCTTTCCGACGCCGACATCAAGGAAGGACTGCGCGAAATCCGCCGCGTCCTCCTCGAAGCCGACGTCAATTTCCAGCTCACCCGCGAATTCCTGGAGCGGGTCGAGAAGAAGGCGACCGGCGTCAGCCAGTTGCGCACGGTGTCGCCGGCGCAACAGCTCGTGAAGATCGTCCACGACGAACTCACGGCAATGCTCGGCGAACGCCGAGAGGGACTGAAGCTCAGCTCTGTGCCGCCCACGGTCGTCATGATGGTGGGTTTGCAGGGTTCCGGCAAGACGACCACGGCCGCCAAACTCGCCCGGAAGCTCAAAGCCGAGGGCCGGCCCACCCGGCTCATCGCCTGCGACGTCTACCGGCCCGCCGCCATCGACCAGCTCGAAACCCTCGGCCGCGAACTCGACGTGCCGGTCCATGCCGACCGGTCCACCACCGACGTGGTGAAGATCGCGATGGCCGGGCTCGATCAGGCGCGGCGTGCCCGCGACCGCGTGGCGATCGTCGATACCGCCGGCCGGCTGCAGATCGACGACGAGATGATGGCGGAATTGGAGCGGCTCAAGGACGCGATCCGCCCCGATGAGATTCTGCTCGTGGCCGACGGGATGACGGGCCAGGACGCAGTCCGCATCGCCCAGGGGTTCGACGAGCGGCTGGGCGTCACCGGCGTGGTGCTCACCAAGATGGACGGCGACGCCCGCGGCGGCGCCGCCCTGTCCATCTACGGCGTCACCAAGAAGCCCATCAAGTTCGTCGGCGTGGGCGAGAAGGCCGATGCGCTGGAGGAGTTCCACCCCGACCGCATGGCCGGGCGGATTCTCCAGCAGGGCGACATCGTCACGCTCGTCGAGAAGGCGCAGACCGCGTTCGACGCGGATGCCGCCAAGAAGCTCGAGAAGAAGGTGCGGAAGGAGGGGATGGATCTGAACGACTTCCTCACCGCCATGAAGCAGATCGAGAAGCTCGGCCCCCTGGAAGGCGTGCTCAAGCTGCTGCCCGGGGTGAACACCAAGATGCTCAAGCAGGCCAAGCAGGCCGACCCCCGCCGGATGAAGCACATGGAAGCGATCGTGTTGTCCATGACGCAGGCGGAGCGGAAGGAGCCCGGCCTCATGAACGGCTCGCGCCGGGCCCGGGTGGCCAAGGGGAGCGGGCGTCCGATTTCCGAGGTCAACCGCCTGCTCGAGCAGTTCCGCGAGATGAAGAAGATGATGAAGCGCGCGTCCGGCGGCGGGGGCCTCCGCCCCGGCATGTTCGGAATGCGCTAGTTTAGTGGGTCGCAGGACGGGTGCGGCCGGGAGATGCCCGGCACGCGAGGAGCCCGCAGCAGTACCGTCACGTACACGAGGAGCATGGTCCCATGGCAGTCAAGATTCGTTTGCGCCGCACCGGCCGCACCAAGCAGCCGTACTACCGCATCGTCGTCGCCGACTCGCGCAGCCCGCGCGACGGGCGGTTCATCGAGATCGTCGGGCAGTATGCGCCCCGTCAGGGCGAGACGGCACTGAACCTGAAGGCCGACCGCGTCAATCACTGGCTGGACAACGGCGCTCAGCCCACGGACACGGTCCGGTCGCTCCTGCGCAAGGCGGGGATTCTCAAAGCGCGCCACGAGGCGCGGCTGGCCGAGAAGCTCAAGGGCCAGGCCGTGGCCATCGAAGCGCCCAGCGAGAGCTGAGCGCCCACCCGCCGGCTCGGCAGGGAGAGGGGGAGATGGCCGCGCCCGAGTTCCTCATCGTCGGGCGGGTTCGCAAGGCACACGGCATACGCGGCGAACTCGTCGTCGAACCGATCACCGACGCGCCGGACGCGATCTTCGCGCCCGGCCGTCGTGTCTTGGTGGGCACCCCGGCCGGTGACGTCTCGCCCGACCGCCGCGAACTGCACGTGAGCGCGGTGCGCCCCATGGGCGAGGGGCTGCTGGTGCACTTCGACGAGATTCCCGACCGGACGGCGGCCGAACTCTGGCGCGGGCGCTACTTCCTGGTACCGGCCGAAGAGGTGCCGCCCCCCGCCGACGACGAGGTCTACGTCCACGAACTCCTCGGCATGCGCGTGGTGCTGGTGACGGGCGAAGCGGTGGGCGACGTGCGGGAGGTCTACGAACTCCCGCAGGGGCTGGCCATCGACGTCACCCGCGCCGCCGGCACAGGCACCGTCATGGTGCCGTTCGACGAGCGGGTGGTGACTGGTGTCGACCGCGACGCGCGCGTGATCACCATCGACCCGCCGGCCGGGCTCCTCGACTGATGCTGCGCATCAACGTGGTGACGATCTTTCCCGAGTTCTTCGCCGGGCCGCTGGGGCTCAGCATCCCAGCGCGCGCGAAGGCTGCGGGGAGTGTGGACTACCGCGTGGTCGACCTTCGCGACTACACGCACGATCGCCATCGCACCGTGGACGACTATCCGTACGGGGGCGGGGCGGGGATGGTGATGAAGCCGGGCCCCTTCTTCGAGGCCGTGGAGGCACTGGGCGCCAGGCCGCCCATCGTGCTGGTGTCCGCGCGCGGGCGGCAGTTCACCCACGCCGACGCGGCCCGCTTCGCGGCCGGCGAAGAACTCACCGTGCTCTGCGGCCATTACAAGGACGTGGACCAGCGGGTGGCCGATCATCTGGCCACCGAGGAACTGTCGCTCGGGCCGTTCGTGTTGAGCGGCGGCGAGCCGGCGGCGCTGGCGATCATCGATGCCACCGCACGGCTGCTTCCCGGCGCGATGTCGGACCACGAGAGCGCGCGCACCGACTCCTTCTACGAGGACGCGGGGCTGAGCGCGCCGAGCTACACCCGTCCGCCGGAGTTTCGCGGGTTCACGGTGCCCGACGTGCTGCTCTCGGGCGACCACGCGAAGATCGCCGCCTGGCGGAAGGCGGAGGGGGAGCGGTTGACCGCGAGTCGGCCCGGAGCCCGAGCGGCCATCGGAATGAGGTTCGGGAGGCGGCCCGGCGGCTGCGGCCGGCCCGGGCGCGTCACGACCGTGGAACTACGGATTGCGCGGATGAGCGGACCGGACGCGGAAACGTGGTTGGGTGCAGGCACGCTCCCCAAGCTCTTTTCCGTTCATTCTCCGTTCCGCTATCCGTTGAATCCGTATCCAAGTCGTTGATGCGCATGCCGCGGGAATGTGCGGCCGCCGAGATCGAGCAGTGGTACCCACGCAATTCGACGCCGCCCGGGTCTCAATTGCGGGGGTGAATCACCGGGCTGGCGTCCCGGCCAGTGCGCAATTACCTTTCCCAGTCTGCACCCGATAACTCGATATTTCACGGGCCCTTAGCCCGGAGACACATATGCACGCGTTCACCGAAACCCAGAAAGAGTGGCTCCGCTCCGACATCCCGCCCTTCCGTCCGGGCGACACGCTGCGCGTGAACGTGCGCGTGAAGGAAGGCGAGAAGGAGCGCACGCAGGCCTTCGAAGGCGTGTGCATTGCGCGCAAGGGCGCCGGCGTCAGTGAGACGTTCACCGTGCGCAAGATCTCCAACGGCGTGGGCGTGGAGCGCGTGTTCCCCGTGCACAGCCCCATGATCGGCGACCTGACCGTCGTGCGCCGTGGCCGCGTGCGTCGCGCCAAGCTCTACTACCTGCGCCATCTCACCGGCAAGGCGACGCGTATCAAGGAGCGCAAGGTTCGCGTCACCGTTCCCAGCACCGGTTCCAGCGAAACCGAGTGACGCATGGCGGCCGGGGCTGACCGCTCGCCGGCACGCGCCCGCCGCCATCGCTGGAGCCCGCTCGAGCGGCAACTCCGGCAACGAATCGGCCCGCTGATTGCGGGTGTGGATGAAGTGGGACGGGGCCCCCTCGCGGGCCCCGTTGTCGCATGCGTCGTCGTCATGCCGCCCGGCGCCCGGGCGATCGCCGGCGTGGACGACTCCAAGCGGCTCACCGCCGCCCAGCGCGAACGCCTCGACGTCAAGATCCGCGCGCGCGCGCTCGCCTGGAGCCTCGGCGCCGCCAGCGTGCGGGAGATCGACGAGATCAATATCTACAAGGCGACCGTGCGCGCCATGCAGCGCGCCCTGGCTCGGCTGCGCGTCACGCCGGACCACGTGATCGTGGACGGCAAGCCGATCCGCACCCTTGGCCTGGAGCACACGGCCGTGGTGGGCGGGGATGCCCGCTGCTACAGCGTGGCCTGCGCCTCGATTGTCGCCAAGGTGACGCGGGATCGGCTGATGCGCGCCCTGGCGCGCCGGTACCCGCTCTACCACTGGGAGCGGAATGCGGGCTACGGCACGCCCGCCCATCTGGCCAGCCTGTGGGAACACGGGGCGTCGATCCACCACCGCCGGTCGTTCCTGCCGCGCGTGCAGGCCGAGATGTTCGATCAGGGCTGATCCGACCTACCGACCGACCAAGTGATCTGACGGTTCAACAGGTCTCGTCAAAAGGCCCAGACAAGGCACAAGCCTTTTGGCCGCTTTCACTTACCTGTTGTTTGTCGCTTGAGCACCCGGCGGGCCTCGCCAATCGTCCGAAAACCCATGTGACGATTGGTTCCAATGAATGGGTTACCCAACAGAATACCCGTTGTGGCCAACTCATTGGCTCCAGCGCGTATTTCCTTCCCACCCCCACGAGATGCCGGCTCCGTCCCGAGGCCCGCACCGTGCACCCGCCGCCCGCCCTGGGCGGCGACCACCGGAGGAACACCATGCGATTGGAACGCTGGAAGCTGTTTGCCGCCGGAGCGGCCGCGATGCTGTGCCTGATGGGCGCGGCGTCGACCGTTCAGGCACAGGGGACCGTGACCGGCCGCGTGATGGCGACCGGAACCAACGAGCCGCTGAGTGGCAGCCGCGTGATGCTCGTTGGGACGAGCCTCGTTACCGTGACCACGGCCGATGGCCGGTACACGCTCCGTAACGTGCCGGCCGGCGCGCAGCAAGTCCGCGTCATCCGGGTCGGGTATCAGGAGATGAAGAAGCCGGTGACCGTGACGTCCGGCGAGACGGCGACGCTCGACTTCGCGATGAGTCAGGCGGTGGTCCAGCTCTCCGAGATCGTGACCACGGCCACCGGGCAGCAGCGCCGGGTGGAGCTCGGCAATGCGGTCTCGACGCTGGGGAACGTCAACCAGAAGGTCGAGACGACGCCGATCAACAATCTCTCCGACCTGATGGTGGCCAAGGCGCCGGGCGTGGTGGTGCTGCCGGGCGCCATGACGGGCGCCGCGCCGGTGGTGCGCATCCGCGGCATCGGGTCGCTGGCCACGAGCGGCAGCGGCATCAACAACAACCCGATCTACATCATCGATGGCGTGCGCATGAACACCCAGACCTACGGGTTCGGGTTCACGGGCACGCAGGGCAGCATGCTCAACGACCTGGATCCGAACGAGATCGAGGACGTCGAGATCGTGAAGGGCCCGTCGGCGGCGACGCTGTACGGCACCGACGCGGCCAACGGCGTCATCGTGATCACGACCAAGAAGGGCCGGGCGGGCAACACGCGCTGGACCTGGTTCGGCGAGGTGGGCAACGTCGACGATCGGAACAAGTATCCCACGTCCTACGCGTCGTGGAGCCACAGCGGCACGACCAACAACCGCTGTTCGCTGGTGAACCAGAGTCTCGGGAACTGCACGGTGGACAGTCTGACCTCGTTCAGCGTGTTGGAGAATCCCGCAACTACCTCGATCCATATGGGGAATCGCAGCGACTACGGGATGCAGGCGAGCGGCGGGTCGGACCAGGTGCGGTTCTTCGTCAGCGGCGACATCCAGAACGAGATCGGCCCGGTCAAGATGCCGGGGTTCGCGCAGGCGACGCTCGTCGACTCGATGGGCACGCCGATGCGGGATGAGTGGCTGCACCCCGAGGCCTTCCAGTCGTACAACTTCCGGACGAACCTGAGTGCGAGTCTGAGCCCGAAGTTCGATCTGACGATGAACGCGGGGTACTCGAACACCAATCAGCGGATGCCGGAGGTGGACAACAACATCTTCAGCTTCATCTACAGCGCGCTCAACAACCCGGGCTTCAACTACAATGGGTTGGGTTACAACGAGATCGGCACGCTGGGCGAGTACAAGAACGGCTACGGCGTCTACAGCCCGGCGCAGATCTTCCAGATGGTGAACGAAGCCGGGACGCAGCGGTTCATCGGCTCCGCCAATGCGTCGTGGCGGCCCTTCGCTTGGATGACCAATACGGGGACGGCGGGCCTCGACCTGGCGAACCTGAACCAGCTCCGGCTCAACCGCTTCGGCGAAGGCGCCAACTCGGGCACGCGGCGCGAGGGCAGCGTCCGCAATTCCCAGGACAACTATCGCAACTTCTCGGCGAAGCTGGTGAGCAATTCCAACTGGCAGGCGCGGTCGGACCTGATCGTCACCACGACGGTGGGCGCCGACTACACCAACCAGGAGCATGACGGCGTGGTGGCCGGCGGGACGAACCTGCCGCCGGGCGCGCAGACGGTGGGGCAGGCGGCGGTGCAATATGCCAGCAACACGCTGCAGACGGTGGACAAGACGCTCGGCCTCTACGTCCAGGAGCAGGCGGCGTTCCGCGACCGGTTGTTCGTGACCGTGGCGGCCCGCACCGACCAGAACAGCGCGTTCGGGACGAACTTCTCCCGGATCGTGTACCCGAAGGCGAGCGTGTCCTGGATCATCTCGGACGAGAGCTTCTTCCCGAAGTACAGCTGGCTGAACCAGTTCCGGCTGCGCAGTGCGTACGGCGCGTCGGGCGTCTCGCCCGGCGGCACGGTCGCGTTGCGGACCTACAATGCCTCGACGGCCAACATCGCCAGCATCCCGGGCGCGGCCGGCGGGACCGACACGCCGGGGCTGCTGGCGAATGCGCTGGGCAACCCCAACCTCAAGCCGGAGCGCTCGGCGGAATTGGAGGCCGGGTTCGAAGCGGACGTCATCGACAGCCGCGCCCACGTGAGCTTCACCTACTACAGCAAGAAGACGCACGACGCGCTGATCAGCCAGCAGATCGCGTCGTCCTCCGGCGCCTCGGCCCTGAGCGTGTTGAAGAACCTGGGCTCGGTGGCCAACTCGGGGCTCGAACTCGAGGTCAACAGCCAGCTCATCGACCGGCGCCAGTTGGGCTGGGACGTGACGATCGCCGCCTCGCACAACAGCAACAAGGTGCTGTCACTGGGGAACGATCCCAGCGGCCAGCCCAACCCGACCATCGGGACCGGCAGCTCGCGGGACTCGGTCGGCCTGCCGGTGAACGCCGTGTTTTCGCGGCCGTACACCTACAGCGATGCGAACGGGGACGGCATCATCACGCCCAACGAAGTGACGATCGATCCGAACTACCAGTACAAGGGGTATTCGGCGCCGCGCGACATCTTCTCGGTCACGAACGGCTTCGACCTGTTCAACCGGAAGCTCCGCATCACGGTGTTGACCGACTACAAGGGCGGCAACATCCTCAACAACAGTTCCTTCAGCTTCTATTCCCGGGGCGCGACGTGGTATGCGAGCAACGTGCCGACGACGCCGCTGTGGGATCAGGCGCGCTCGGTGGCGTACTCGAGCGCCAAGAACCCGAACTCCGACTGGGGATTCCGGGAGAGCGGGCAGTACTGGAAGCTGCGTGAGGTGTCGGCCGCCTGGACGATGCCGAACGTGGTGGCGGCACGGCTGCGGGCGCGCGATGCCCAGCTGGTGTTCTCGGCGCGCAATCTCCACACGTGGACTTCGTACACGGGCTTCGATCCGGAAGCGAACTACTCCACCGGCGACGTCCAGAACACGTTCTCCACGCTGGCGCCGCCGACGTACTTCATTCTCCGCATGAATCTCCACTACTAGCCCCGTCGAGGATCATCTACGATGACGAAATTCAGCTTCTGGCATCGAGGAGGACGGGCGGCGATCGCGGTCGTCTGCGGCAGCCTCTTCCTCGGCGCCTGTAACGTGAACCAGGAGTTGCTGCAACCGCAGCAGCCGGGCGTGATCAGCCCCGAAGCGGTGGTCACGGCCACGGCCGCCGACGCGCTCTGGACCGGCGCGCTCGGGCAATGGAAGGCCGCCATGAACGGCAGCGGCACCAGTAATCGGGAATCGCTGTGGAACTGGGAGGGGCTGTTCACCGACGAGATGCGGTCGACCGACACCTTCACCCAGCGGCAGGACGCCGATCAGCGGAACCTGCAGAGCAACGACGGTGTGCTGACGCCCATCTACAACACTGCGCAGCAGGCGCGCGGCCGGGCGCGGGACGCGATCAACGCGCTGTTGGCGTACGATCAGTCGGCCACCGGCAAGCAGCACGTGGGCGAGATGTACCTGATGATGGGCTACATCGAGATGGAGATGTCGCAGGCGTTCTGCAACGGCATCCCCTTCGGCGAGACCGTGGATGGGGTGCCGGAGTACACCCAACCGCTCACCAACGCGCAGGGGTTTGCGCTGGCGATCTCGCGGATCGATACGGCGCTCACCTTCCTCACGGGCACCGACTCAGGGTCCCTGACCATCAAGTGGGCAGCGCTGGTGACCAAGGCGCGGGCGCAGGTGGATCTCGGTGACTTCGCCGGGGCTGCCGCGACCGTGGCCGGGATCCCGACCGGCTTCCAGTACAACTTCACCTATTCGCAGACCACGGTCGACAACGAGTGGTGGATCCTGGGGACGAGCGTGAAGCGGTATTCGGCGGGCGACAGCACTGACGTCGCGGGCCAGATCCTGAACGCGATTCCGTTCGCGCGCCTGGGCGATCCCCGCGTGTTGGCCGTGGATACGCACACGAAGGCGGAAGACAACACCTCCGACTTCGTGGACGTGCAGAACTGGGGGCGGGACGATCCGATCCCGGCGCTTTCCGGCATCGATGCGCGGCTGATCGAAGCCGAGGCGCAGTTGCAGGCCGGCAGCATTCCGGGGATGATGGCGATCCTCAACAATTTGCGCACGTCGCCGCAGGTGCTCGGCATCATGAACGTGCCGGCGATGGCGGCGCTGCCGACCCCGCCGGATCTGACGTCGGCCACCAATCTGTTCTTCCGCGAGAAGGCGCTCTGGCAGTTCCAGCGCGGCTATCGCATGGACGACCTGCGGCGGCTGGTGCGGCAGTACGGCCGCGCGCAGAACAACGTGTTCCCGTCGGGCAAGTTCACGTCCCTGGGCGCGCCGGCGGGTGATTACGGCTCGCAGGTGGCGTTCCCGGTGCCCGATTACGAGAAGACCAACCCGAACTTCCACGGCTGCATCGACACCAACGCCTGATCCCTCGGGACGGGCCGCGATGTCGGCGGCAGGCTGGAACGCAGCAAGCGCGGGGGGCGACGAGAGTCGCCCCCCGCGTGCTTCGTTCGGAGAATGGTGGGCGTCATTGGCTGCCCAGTGCCGTACCAGGCGAGCGACGCGTCCCGTCGTCGCGGCCGGGTCAGTGCCTGAGCCAGATGAGTGTGACACATCCGCCGCCGGCCATCGTCCCCGCGGCGTTCGTCTCCTCGCGCACGTAGAAGCCGTTCCGGATCAACTCGGGAATGGTGTCGGCCTTCGAGAGTTTCATCGCGCCCGTTGCGGTCACGATGACGGGGGAGAGCATGTGCCCCATGCGAAGGAGCGTCTACGAGAACGGCCCGCATCACATTTGTGATGCAGGCCGTTCGGTGTCAGGCAGATGACCCGGGCGGGTCTCGAACCCGCGACCTACGGATTAAAAGTCCGTTGCTCTACCAGCTGAGCTACCGGGTCGTGATGGAGCAAACTTCGCACATCGAAATGCCCCACACAACTGATCCAGCTGCGCGCACCAGGCCTCGGTGACGCGATCGCCATCCCACCCCACTTGACGATGAGTGTGCCGTGCACGTAAGTTTGTAACGCAAACTATCCTGAGGTGCACACCATGACCAATCCCCCCCGTTCGTCTCTCGAAGCGCGCGTCTATCAGGCCTATTGGCAGGACGGTTCACTGGATATCGCCGTGGGAGTGGCCGCGCTGTTCATGGGCATGGCCTGGCTGGCCGGCATGGTCTGGCTAGGGGCCGTCGTGCCGGCCGTCCTCATTCCGGTCTGGGCCGCGTTCCGGAAGCGCGTCGTCGAGCCGCGATTGGGGGAGGTGCGCTTCCAGACCACCCGGCGTCGGCGCGTGCGGCACGGTCTGCTTCTGCTCGTCGTCGTCGGGCTGGCGGTGTTCGCTTTGGCGATGGCCGGCTGGATCGTCGCCCGCCAGCAGGGTGGATCGGCTGATTGGCTGCGGGCGGCATCCCCGGCGCTCCCCGGTACGCTGCTCGGAATCGGCGGCATCCTCGCGGCACTGATGTTCGGGCTCGGCCGGCTCGCCGTCTACGGCGGCGTGTTCATCGCGGCGGCCATCGGCGTCGCGTGGCAAGACGCCGACCCCGCCTGGGCGTTCCTGGCCGGCGGCGTCATCGCGATGGTCCGCGGTCTGTGGCTCATGGGCCGCTTCCTCCACGCCTTTCCGGCGCTGCCCGATCACGTGGACTGACCGATGCGCGCCCTCCCGCTCGATCCCAAAGCCGTCGCATCGCTCGACAAGGTCCTCCACGAGCCGGCGCGTCTGAGCGTCGTCGCATGCCTCGCCGTCGTGGACGAAGCCGACTTCGTGTTCATCCAGTCGCAGACGGGTATGACCGGCGGCAATCTCTCGTCCCATATCAGAAAACTCGAAGAGGCCGGCTACATCTCGGTGCGGAAGGAATTTCAGGATGCCCGCCCCCGTACCTCCCTCCGTCTCACGAAGGCGGGGCGCACCGCGGTGATCGGCTATCTCGCGACGATGCGCCGCCTGCTCAGCGTGATGGGCGGCGTGGAAGCGCCGGGATGAGGCGCCGGGCGACTACGGCGCCCGTGTGCCGGCCGCCGCGGAATCCGCGAGCGGCACGAATTCGTACCCGGTACCGTCCACGGTCCTCGCGGTGAGCAGGAACGGGGTGTAGCCCGGATAGCGCGCGATCAGCGTGGTGTCGTCGGCGCCCAGGTCGCGCGCCACGACGACCGGTCCATGAAACTCGCCCCTTAGGTTCTCGGCGTACATCGCCGTGAAGAAGGACTTGGTCACGTCCTTCGACAGGTCCCGGACGAAGACGAGCACCCGGCCGTGCTCGGCGCGCGCCCGGTCGATGGCCTGCAGGATGGGCACGTAGGGGCGTGCGCGATTGGCCCGCGTGGCCATCCATGGGCCGACGACGGCTACCCCGCTCGCGAGCATGAGCACCACGATGGCCGCGGCCGCAACCGGCCGCCGATCCGCAATCCTGACCACGAGCCAGGCTGTCCCGACCATGGCCAGCGGCAGCAACTCGAAGAAGAAGCGAAAGTCCGCGTAGAAGTAGAAGAAGTACGCGGCCGGGAGCAGCGCAAACGGAAGCACCAGACGCCACCGAACGCGCGCGCCGGTCTGGCCGGCCAGAAAGGCGAGCGGCACGACCAGCGACGCCGGCCAGAACACCGCGAGCATCCTCCTGACGCCACGCGCCGTGTTCACCGTCGCGGCATAGAGGTTGAACGGATAGACATCGAGCGAAGGGAGCCCGCTCGTGCCGTATCGCACGAATCCGCGCGGCCCGAATCCGAGTGCGTGGAACCCACGTTCGGCGAGCGCGTATCCGAAGCGGAGCGGGGAACCGGTGGTGTACGCGTTGTAGTAGAACAGGTATGCCAGGGGGAGGACGGCGCCGGCGAGCATGGCCGTTCCCGCCCGGACCATCTGGTCGCGCGACGGCCGTTCGAGGAGCCACGCGAACAGCAGCATCGCCGTCCACAGGGCGACCGCCGTGAGGGGCCGCGTGGCGAATTCCCACCCGGCCAGCAAACCGGCCGCCCCGAACAGCCCGGCTTGCGTTCGCCGGTGCGCCGATCGGAGCCCGGCGATGAGCACGGCGCCCGCCGCCGTCATCAACGTTGCGGAGAACACCTCGCTGAAGAACGTCATGGAATAGAACAGCTCCAGTCCGCTGATCGCGACGAGTGTGGCGGCGAGCAGACCCGTCCCGCGTGAGGCCACCATCCGGCCGAACACGTAAGTGGCCGCGATCAGCGCAAGGTGGAGCCCGAGGAGCAACACCCAGTGGCCGATCGCTCCGGGGAACCACGCGAGCATCAGCGGCCAGCCCGGCGGATATTGGCCGTTGAGGAAGTCGCCACGAACGTAGGCCTGTTGGAGCGCGAAAAAGCGCGCCAGGTGGGCGTCGAGCGACTGCATGAAGGGCGGATGAAACGCGTGTTGCGCCTGGAGCAGGTAGAGGACCTCGTCGATGATGTACGGACGGATTCCGCCAGTGGCGCGGACGCAGAGCAGCCACGACACGGCCGCGGCCACGACGAGCACCGACACGTGCATCGGAACCCGGAACCGGAATGCCGCCGCATCGTAGTCGGGCGGCACCAGCGTGAGGACGAACCCCCAGGCCAGCATGAGCCGCACGAGCGGCCAGGCCACGGCGAGTACCGACAGGTGCTCGCCGATGCCGACGCACGCCACCACGAGGGTGATCGATCCGCCGGCGTACGCGACCAGGCGACCAAGTTCCCGTCGCGTCAGATGCGGCGCCACGCGGGCAACCTGGAGTGCGAACAGCAAGGTCGAGACGAGGAGGGCGGATCGGAGGTCGAGCCAATTGCCCGTCAGCAGCGGGGGGGCGCCGATCACCGCCACGCCCATGAAGGCGGTAGCGGCGTACGACCGCCAGGGGCGGCTATTCAACGGGCGAACTCATCGGCATTGCGCACGCCTGCAGCTACGTCCACGGGCGTCGGATTGCGGTGGGCATGCGGCGAATCTATTCTCGGGGCCCGCGACGACAAGCAGTTGGGGTACTCCGCCGGCGTGGCGGGAGGGTGCCGGTCACGGATTGGTCGACAGGGGCGGGGGGACCACGATGCCGGTGCAGCTTCACCCGATGCGCGCCGTCCCGGGCTCTCAGGTGACGCACGCGAGCGCGCGTTCGGCAATTTCGCTGCCGATGGCCAGCGCGGCGGTCGCCGCGGGACTCGGCGCATTCAGCACGTGCAGGGAGCGCTCTCCCTCCGCGAACGCGAAGTCGTCGACGAGTGTGCCGTCGGGGCGCAGTGCCTGCGCCCGGATGCCCGCCGGCCGCGGTTCGAGCATCTCGGCCCGGACCCGGGGCACGAGCTTCTGGAGCGCCCGGACGAATGCGGCCTTGGAGAACGACCGGTGCACCTCGCCGAGTCCCATGCGCCAGTGGGCCGCGGCCAGCCGTCGGAAACCGGAAAAGCGGAGCGTCTCCAGGGCATCGCGCACGTTGAGGGACAGGCGGCCATAGGCTTCGCGTCCGAGCGCCAATACCGCGTTCGGCCCGCACTCGATGCCGCCCTGCACCATGCGCGTGAAGTGCACGCCGAGGAAGGGGAAGGCGGGATCCGGGACGGGGTAGATCAGGTTTCGAACGAGCGTCGGCGCGTCCGCCCGGAAGGCGTAGTACTCGCCGCGGAAGGGCGTGATGCGGAGGGGAGGCGCCAGGTGGTCGAGTCGCGCCACGCGGTCGCTGTACTGACCCGCGCAGTTGACGAAATAGCGGGTGGAGTACTCCTCGCCGCCCGCCGATACCACACGAACGCCGTCGCCGTGTTGCAGGCGATTGACCCGGCGGCCCGTCTCCACCCGTCCGCCCGCCCCCTCGATGAGCGCGACGAGCTGTCTGCACACGGCGACATAGTCGACGATGCCGGTTTCGGGCACGTGCAGAGCGGCGATCCCGGCGGCATCCGGTTCGATCTCGAGCAATCCGAGCCTGTCGACCCGAGTGACGCCGGACAGCCCGTTGGCAGCGGCGCGCGCCTCGAGCACCTGCAACCGGGGCAGTTCCGCCTCCGACGTGGCGACGATGACCTTGCCGCAGACTTCGTGCGCGACGCCGTACGCATTCGCGAAGTCCAGCAGTTGGTGGTACCCGGTGCGACAGAGGCGGGCCTTGGCGCTATCCGGCTTGTAGTAAATGCCCGAGTGGATGACGCCGCTGTTGCGACCCGTCTGGTGGCGCGCGACGGCCGCCTCCTTCTCGAGCACGAGCACGCGTGCGTCGGTGGCTTGCTGGGTGAGGCGCCACGCGGTGGCCAGTCCAACGATGCCGCCGCCGGCGATCAGGAAGTCGTAGGGATGGGAGGATGACTGCATGCCGGTCATGAGGGGGTGGTTCGGGGAGAAGCGAGGCGATCGTCCCGTAACGGCGCCGTTCGCAGGGTCATATGTAAGTCCCGTACCTCGGGGGGACCAGAAAAGTGCTTGACATGTCAACGAACGGCCCCGCGACGGTTCCGACAGACGGCGGTCGCGCTCGGCCATCCCGGATGCATCAAGGTGGGGCATGGAGTCGACGGAGCCCGTTCCGCATGGTATACTCGGACGGAGATGCGTACGCGTCCGGGTTGGCCGCAGGGGACTTGGTGGGCTCCCAATCGAGCGACCAGCCGCCGCCAGCCGATCGGGGTGATTTCCCGGGCGCAAAATGGCGTCCGTTGGGCCGCCGAGGAGGAGGGTGTCGAAATCGCTGCGCCCGGAGTGTGGCTCGGATGACTACCGGTGCGATATCGGCATGTCTTTCGGGCGCTTGGCGGCATGTAAATTGCTACCACTCATGGCGGTTGCTCCGATCATCTGCCCTCCCCAGCCCGAGCTGTCCCGATGGAGTCGGCCTTGACCGAAGACGTTCTGCCCGGCCGTCGCGAAGCCGTCGTGTTCCAGACGGTTTCCGATGGCGCCATCCTCCTCCATACGGAGGAGGAGGTTTACTACGGCCTGAACGCAGTGGCGGTGCGCGTGTGGGAACTCCTTCCGGACCATCGGGATCTCGGCGAACTGTGCGCTTGCTTGAGCGCTGAGTACCCGGATGTGGCGCCCGAACAACTCCGGACCGACGTGGCGGAGTTGCTGGACGCGCTGGAGCGCGCCGGGCTGGTGGTGCCGCGATCATGATGGCACAGGCGCGATCCCGCGTGGGGGCGCTGGCCCGGCTGCCCGCCCTTTCGGCCCGTGACCTCGCGTGGGTGGGGCGGGCGCAGTGGTACCTGCTGGGCGCGCGTCTCTCGCTCCTTCTGACGCCGCGAGGCCGGCTGTTGGCCGCCGTGCCCGCGGCGGAGGCCGGGAAGGCACCGGGCGGAGACGCGATGGCTCGTTCGCGGCGAGTGGCTCTCGCCGTGGATCGTGCGGCGCAGTACGGGCTGTTCTCGCCGACGTGTCTGGTGCGTGCGATCGCGCTCGAGCGGATGTTGACGCGTGAAGGCGTCGCGGGCGCGGTGGTTCGCATCGGCGCGCGTCAGCGGGCGGCACGGCCGGAGATGCACGCGTGGATCGAGGTCGGCGGTGTCGTGATCGGCGAGCGACCGGAAGTGGCCGGTGCGTTCACGCCGCTCCACGACTTCACGGCGGTACGGCGCGTATGAGCGGATTTCATGGGGGACCTCGGCTGGACCAGGGACCCTGCTTTCAGTTGCGGGACGGGCCCGCATCCAGCGCGAGCCTGCCGCTCGCACGTTCTACATAACCTCGGGGGACCATGTACGAGAAACCGAAGCTGGAACGGTACGGCACGCTCCGAGAACTCACGTTGCTTGGGTTCGAACACCACTGGGATGGCGGCCATTTCGGCCATCATTTCTTCGGTGGGGGGTGGACCGATCACGAGAGTGATCGATCCTGACGAGCATGAGAGCGGGCGGCGTCGGTCTGGTTGACGGCGCCGTCCGGCTCTCGGGCCGCATGCACTGCTATCATCTCTTCGGCGGCATCCTCGCCTCCGAGATCGAATTTCCCGGGTTGCCGTCCGCTCCCCCGGGGAAAGGACGCTGGTCGCTGACGTGCGCCGCGCCGCCGGCGTCCGCGGACCCGTTGCCGCGGCTGGGCGCCGAGGCGGTGACGGGGCGCGTGCGGGTGGTGTTGCGCGGCTCGCCGTCGCGGTTCCGATTGACATATGACGACACCGGTGCATTCGAAATAACTGATGGCGGTCGGCGAATCGTCTGGCATCGGCCGGCCGGTGCATCGGTCGACCTCCGGAACGTGCGGGCCGATATCCTGGGGCGCGTGGTGGCCGTGGCGCTCGCCGCCGCCGGGATTCCCACGTTCCACGGGAGCGGCGTGGCGCTGGGCGGCCGGGGCGTGCTCTTTCTGGCGCCCAAGCGACATGGAAAGTCGACGGCGGCGGCGGCCCTCGTACGGGCCGGTGCGCGACTCTGGGGGACGACACGATCGGCGTGGTGCCCGGGGCGCGAGCCAATGGTGCTGCCGGGCGTTCCGGCGGTGAACCTGTGGCGCGACGCGGCACGTTGGCTCCAACCGACGGCCGTACTGGGTGAAACCGGCCGCAAACGGCGAATCAACTGGGGCAGCCTCGGCGAGCGCGCTGAGCATCCGGTGCCGCTGGGGGCCGTGTATCTCCTGGATCCCGCCGACGCGGGGGAAGTACGGCGGGAACCGCTGCCTGCGGTGCCGGCGGCGCTGGCCCTTGTTGGGCAAGCCAAGATCGGCGCGTTGCTGGGGCCCGGACACGCCCCCACGCTGTTGGCACAATGCGTGCGCCTGTCGGCGGCCGTTCCCGTGTATCGGCTCACGGTGCCGCGAGATCTGAGTCGCATCGGCGAACTGGTGCGATGCGTGGGCGAGTGGCACGACACGCCACTGCGGGCTGCGGGCGGAGCGCCGGTGCCGTGACACCGGGCGCGGCCGCTGCCGACTCGGACGGGGGCGCGCCGGCCACGACGTTCGCCGACCCGCATGGCGGGCCCACCATCATCCGCATCCGCGGGCTCGAGAAGCGTTTCTCGACCCGCCGTTCCCTCGGGCAGTGGGTGGGGCGTCCCCGGAGGCGGGCGCCGGTAACCGCGCTTGCGGGCGTCGCGCTCGACATCCCGCGCGGCGGCTTCTTCGGGCTGCTCGGTCCGAACGGCGCCGGCAAGACCACGCTCTTCAAGATCCTGGCGACGCTCGTGCGGCCCGAGGCGGGCGTGGTCGAAGTGGACGGCATCGACGCGCTGCGTGAACCCGCCGCGGTGCGCGCGGTATTGACCCCGGTGATCGCCGACGAGCGGAGCCTGTACTGGCGGTTGTCGGGTCCCGAGAATCTCCGGCTGTACGCCGCGCTGTACGGAGTGCCCAAGTCGCGTCGCGATCCTCGCATCCGGTCGCTGCTCGAGACGGTGGGTCTTGGCGACGCCGGGGATCGCATGGTGGGCACGTATTCCTCGGGAATGAAGCAGCGCCTGCTGATCGCCCGCGCGCTCCTCTCGCGGCCGTCGGTGCTGCTCCTCGACGAGCCGACGCGTAGTCTCGATCCGGTGAGCGCCCGCGACTTTCGACGGTTTCTGCGCGAAGAGGTGGCCGGACGCCAGGGATGCACCGTTGTACTTGCCACGCACAACGCGGACGAGGCGTTCGATCTGTGCGAGCGGCTCGCCGTACTGAATCGCGGGGTTCTGATAGCGACGGGCACGGCCGATTCCCTGGCCCGTGCGGCCGCCACCGAGCGATGCCGGATCACCGTGGCAGCGTCCGAGTCGGCGAGGGCCGTCGCCGTCGCGGAGAAGAGCGGGTTCGTCGGCTTCGCCCCGAGCGCGTCGACGGACGACGGGTGGGTGGTGCTCGAGGGACCGGCGGACGGCGGCGCGGCGCGAACGGCGGACTTGAACGCGCTGCTGCTGGGTGCCGGGATCCCGGTGGCCGCCGTCGAGCCGGTGCGGTTGGCGCTCGCCGACCTCATCGAGGGGTTGGTGGCACGGGCGCGGAAGCCGGCCGCCCTCGAGGTCGCGCCGTGAGCCGGGTGGCCGCGCTGGCGCGGGCGGACTGGATGGCGTTCGCCAGCTATCGGATCCGACTCCTGATGTCGGTGTTCGCCCTGCTGGCCACCGTCGTACCGCTCTACTTCGTTTCCGGCGCACTGCAGCCGGTGATGGGACCGGTGATTCGCGACGAAGCGCACAACGCGTTCGGCTTCCTGCTGTTGGGCATTGCCGCGCTCTCGCTGGTCTCGACGGCGGTCAACGCGCTGCCGACGGAAGTGGGGGCCGGGATCAGCACGGGTACGCTGGAAGCGCTCCTCGCCACGCCGACCCCGCTACCGGCCCTCCTGCTCGGCATGGTGGCGTTCACCGTGGAGTGGTCGGCGATCCGGGGCGTGATCTTCGTGGGCGCCGGATGGGCCCTGGGGGCGCAGCTCGTAGGGGCGCAGGTGGTTCCGGCGGCGGCAATCCTCCTGCTGCTCATGGCCGTACACTTTGCATTCGGATTGTGCGCGGCGGCCCTCGTGATCGCCTTTCGAACGTCTGCAGCAATTCCCAAGGCCGTGTTGTTCCTTTCCTCGCTGCTTGGCGGGGTGTACTACCCCACCCACGTGATTCCGTCGTGGCTGCAAACGGCATCGGCGCTTCTTCCCATGACCTACGGCCTCCGCGCGCTGCGCCGGGTGCTCCTGCAGGGCCAGAGCCTGGCGGCGGTTGGCGCCGACGTGGGCATTCTGGCAGCTTTCGGGGTGTTCCTCACACTCGTTGGCGCCGTCGCTTTGATGGCCGCGCTTCGTTACGCGCGCTCGCACGGGACCCTCGCGCAGTACTAGCGATGGCGCCGCGATCGCGCAGTGCCGAAGCCGAGTTGGTGCTGGAGTGCGTGTGTGCACCGGCGTCGGCCGGCGGACCGACGGCGCCGACCCCGCACGCCGCCGATGTCGACTGGCTGCTGGTGGCACAACTCGCGGAACGGGAGCACCTCCTCGGCGTATTGTGGCCGGAGCTTTCGGCGGCGCACGTTGCGATCCCGGACACGATCGCCGCCGCAATGCGACGTCAGGCGCTCGTCAGCGAGTTCCGCATGGCCGCACTCGAAGCGAAACTCGCGCAGGTGGTCCGCCTGCTCGCCGAACACGACATCCCGGTGATGCTCATGAAGGGCGCGGCGCTCGCCACGACGCGCTACGGCTCGTTCGCCCAGCGCCCCATGGGCGACCTGGATTTGTTGGTACGCGAGGCCCAGGCGGAGGAGGCGTGGGAACTGCTGCACGGCGCCGGCTGGCGGCCCGAGCGGGAAGGCATGGACGGCTTCTACGCGAAGCACCAACACCTGTGCCCGCTGGTGGCCCCCGGTGGCGGCAACGTGGTCGTGGAGCTGCATCGGTGTCTGCTCTATCCCCACGGCCCGTTCCAGCTGCCCGAAGACGACGTGTGGACGGCGGCGTCGCCCGTGGACGTCGGCGGACACACTGCCTGGGTGCCGTCCCCCGAGCACCTAGCACTGCACCTGTGCATCCACTTCGCATGGTCGCACGAGATGCGCTTCGGGTTGGGGCGGATGGTTCGGGACCTGGGCGTGCTGAGCCCCGTCGTCGACTGGGACCGCCTGGTTCGCTTGGCGCACGCCACGCATGCCGAGTCCTGCTGCTACTGGCCGTTGAGGCTGGCGGCATTGCTCGGCGGCGTGCCCGTGCCGCCCGAGGTGACGGCGTCGCTCGCTCCGCGTTCGCCGGCGTGGCTGCGGAATGCACTTGTGCGAGTCGTGATTACCGCCGCGCTCGATCCGCGACGGGAGTTCGTCCCGTCGATCCAACTCTGGCACTTCGCATGGGCGCTCGCCATCCGTCCCGGCGCGTCGGGGCACGGCGCGGCGAGGCCGTGGCGATACCGTGAAGATTTCGGGAAGTACACGCACGGGATCCCGCCGTTGCCGATTCTTCAACGGGTCCGCGTCCAGTTGGCCGCGCTCCCGTACTGGGCGCGCTTCTTCGGTGTTGCCATCGGAATGGGGCAACGGCGTCGGCGCCGGGGCAACTGACCACTCCGCCCCGTCGGGTTGCCGCGCCTCGCCGGTGCGTGTAGTTACCAAGCATCGAACCTCGGCTTCCGCTCCGGGTACCGACATTACGTGTCTGCCGATTCTCGTTCCCACAGGTCTTCTGAACCCCGGCTACGGGAGCGCTCGCTGCGAGTGAGCGTCGGTCGCGTCGCGCGCGCAAGCCCAAGCGCATGGCGATGAACTGGTTCCGGCCCTTTCAGGATCTGTCGGAGTCCTCACCGTTCAGTGATGGCGGCAGCCCGGATCCCGGGCTCTCGGAGGAATCGCGCCGGCAGCGCCGGTTGATCGTCGACACGATCGTGCTCGGGGTGATCGGCGCGCTGGCGGCGCAGCTGTTCATGCATCTGCTCGGGTGGGCGAACGACCTCTTCCTCTACCACCTCGCGGGGTATCAGCCGCCCGGCCTGCCGACGGAGCACGGGGACCTGGCGCAGCATATTGGCCGGTACGGCCTGTGGTTGATTCCCGTGGCGACCACCCTCGGCGGTCTGGTGGTGGGCTTCATGGTCCAGGGGCTGGCGCCGGAGGCCGAAGGCCACGGTACCGACACGGTGATTCGCGCCTACCACCAGCAGGACGGCATCCTGCGCGGCCGGGTGGCGCCGGTGAAGTTGGTCGCCTCGGCGATCACGATCGGTTCGGGGGGCGCGGCCGGGCGCGAAGGCCCGGTGGCGCTGATCACCGCCGGTGTCGGCTCGTGGTACGGTTCACTGGCCGGCCGCGACGCCGAGGACCGCCGGCTGCTGCTGCTCATCGGGATGGCGGCCGGCCTGTCCGCGATCTTTCGCTCGCCCATCGGCACGGCGATCATGGCGGTCGAGGTGCTGTACTCCGACATGGAGTTCGAGCGCGGCGCCCTGTTGTACACGATGCTGGGCTCGATCATCGCGTATGCGGTGAACGGGATGTTCGTGGGATGGCTGCCGCTGTTTCAGATGCCGGGTCCGATCGCGCGACTCCATTCGCCATTGATGTACGGCTGGTACGTGGCGCTCGGCATCGCGGCGGGGGTACTGGGCACCGTGCTGCCGGCGGTCTTCTACGGCCTGCGCGACTGGTTCAAGGGGCTGCCCATCCAGCCCTTTCTTCGGCCGGCGCTGGGCGGCCTGCTCACCGGGCTCATCGCGCTTGCCTATCCGCAGGTGATCGGCGGGGGCTACGGGTGGATGCAGCAGGCCATCAACGGCCAGATCCTGCTGGGTACGCTGGCCGTGCTGGCGTTCGCCAAGATCTTCGCGATGAGTCTGTCGGTGGCCAGTGGAGGCTCGGGCGGCGTGTTCGCGCCGAGTCTGTTCGTGGGCGCGATGCTCGGCGGGGTGTTTGCCACGCTGCTCCACCAGCCGGCCGCCGCGTTCGTGGTGGTGGGCATGGCCGCGGTGTTCGCCGGTGCCGCGCATCTGCCCATCGCCACGCTGATCATGGTGTCGGAGATGACGGGTGGCTACACGCTGCTCGTGCCCGCGGCGCTGGCCGTGATGATCAGCTACCTGGTGCAGTCGCGGCTCTCCTCGCGTCTGAAGTACGGGAGCATCTACGAGGCGCAGGTGCCCAACCGCGCCGAGTCGCCGGCGCACCGGCGGCAGCAGCTGCAGGCGGCGCTGCGCGTGCTCAAGCGGCAGGGGCTGCCCGATCTCTCCGACGTGGGCGAGCTGGACTTGTTCACGCTCATCAAGTCCGGATTGCCGGTGGAGCTGCCGGGCGGGCTGCAACTCGTGGCGGGAACGCTGCGTCCCGACAGCTCGATCGTGGGGTGCACGGTGGCCGACACGGTGCGGCGCCTGGAGACGCCGGATACGTCCGTCATCGCCATCGTGCGCGGCGAGACGTTCGTGGTGCCGGCGGCCGACACCGTGCTGGAGGCACGCGACCGCCTGATCCTGGTGGTGGCGTTGTCGTCGGTGGACGCCGTGCGCCGCCATCTGGCGGCGTGGTAGCGGACCGGCGCTAGAGGCGGGCCCAGAAGAGTCCGTACATGAGGACCGCGAGCACGATGCCCGTGAGCAGCACGTACAGCCGGTCTCGCTGCACCAGGAAGGCCCCGAGCGTGAGCGCCACACGGGCGATCGGCGTGAGAATGAGCAGCACGAGGCCAAGCTGGACCATGGCCGCGCGCTGCCCCGCCGCCACCCCGCGCACGATGCCGGAGAGGCTGCTCAGGGTTGCGGGCACACCGCGGAAGGTCGCGTAGTCGGCGATCTCCGTTCCGTGCTGGCGCAGGTACAACACGCCGGCGACCACGGTGACGATGGCTGCGGCCAGCACGCCGACCTGCAGCACGCGCCCGATGAGCTGGTCGATCTGGTAGTCGGTCCAGCGCGGTCCGCCCGTTCCTTCGTTGTGCGGTTCGGTCATACGGCCCCCGTGATGCCTTTGTACAGCATCTCGGCCGCCAGGATGATGAGGACGACCGTGAACAGACGCCGCAGCCACATGGTGTGAACCCTGGCGAGCAGCCGCGCGCCGGTCAGCGCGCCCGCCAGCACCCCCAGCATGACGGGAAACGCGATGGTCGGATCGATGTAGCCCTCGTGCAGATAGATGCCGGCGCTGGCCGCGGCCGTGACGCCGATCATGAAGTTGCTCGTCGTCGCGGACACCTTGAACGGGAGCTTCATGACGCGATCCATCGTGAGCACCTTGATGACGCCCCCTCCGATCCCCAGCAGTGCCGAGAGCAGGCCGGCCAAGAACGACAGCCCGAGGCCGGCCGGTACCGCCTGCACCGAGTACGGCTGCATCCCCTCCATGGTGGGGTACGTCGAGTCCAGACGGAGCTTGCGCGCCCACTTGTCCGGCTGGTCGACCACGACGTGCTCGACGCGTGGGTGCAGCGATTGGTACGCCGAGTAGAGCAGGACGAGCCCGAACAGGACGGCCAGCCAGCTCGTCGGGATGATGCCGGCGATGGAGGCGCCGACGAGCGCGCCGATGGTCGTGCCGGTTTCGAGCAGCATGCCGATGCGCACGTTGGTGAAGCCTTCACGGACGTAGGCGGCCGCGGCACCCGACGAGGTGGCGATCACCGACACCAGCGAAGCACCGATCGCGTAGCGAATGTCGACATGGAAGACCAGCGTCAGCATCGGCACGATGACGAGGCCGCCGCCGAGACCGGTGAGCGAACCGAGCAGGCCGGCACAGACGGCGCCCGCGGCCACCAGAGCGGCAAAGGTGAGGACACTCATCCGCCAAATCTCGCCCAGCCGAGGCTTCGCGCCAAGAAGGCCATCAAGGAAAGCTCAGGGTGCGGAAGTGCGCAGCCGCGCCAGCGTGTCGGGCAGGCCCAGCCTCTGGAGGATCGCGAGGAACTTCGGATTCGAGCGAATCGGATCGAAGATCGGTTCGGCGAGCGATTCGGCGGAGAGCAGCGGGGCATGGGCCCGGGCGGCGGTGTCGAGTGCCGCGAGGGCGCCCGCGGTGTCGCCGGTGCCGAGCAGGGCGTGGGCCGAGATCACTGCGGCATCCGGATTGTTGGCCGCGGCCGCGGCCCGGGCGATGGCCCGAGCGCGCTGCGTGTCGCCCACGCGCGCGTAGGCATACGCGAGCATCGCATTCACCGCGCTGGACGTCGGGTTGCGGCGGGTGCCCATGGCGCCGGCGGCCTCCAGCGGGGCGAGCGCGGAGTCGGCATGGCCGCCGAACGCCTGCACGACGCCGAGGGCGAGTTGCGTGACGTAGTTGGTGGAGTCGAGCACCATCGCCCGGCGGGCGGCGGCGAGCGCCGCGGTCTGGTTGCCGGCGATGCTGAGGGCCATGGCGTACGAGGCCAAGCCGGAGGCGGAGGTCTGGTCGAGCGTCGTCGCCCGGCGCAACTCACGCACCGCGTCGGTCACCTGGCCCTGGAGGAGGAGCGTTTCGCCCAGCCCCTGGTGAGCGATCGCGTCTCGCGGATTGATGGATACGGCCTTGCGGTAGTCGCGTTCCGCGTCGGCCCATCGGAATTCGGCTTTGAAGAGCGCACCGCGTGCGGTGTACGCATCGGAGAGCGTGCTGTCGAGGGCGATGGCGCGCGTGGCGGCGGCGATGCCGAGCGACAGGAGCGAGTCGGACGGCGCCGGGTTGTACGTGGGGAGCAGGGAGTAGGCGTGCGCCGCGGCGGCGTAGGCTTTGGCAAAGGTCGAGTCGCGTCGCACCGCCCACCCGAGCGTGTCGAGGGCGCGGCGGAGCGCGCGCGCGCCCGGCCGGCTGATGAACCCGGTGGCGCGGGTGTAGGCCTCGTAGGCCGTGGGATCCTTGGTGCCGCGCTCGGCGACCAGTTGGGCTTGCGGCGCGAGCCGCGGCTCGAGGGCGGTGGCGATCGACATCGCGATGCTCTGCTGCACCGAGAACATGTCGCGCATCGTGGGATCGTACATGTCGGACCAGGCGATGAATCCGTCGTTCGTATTGACGAGGCTGGCCGCGATCCGGAGGGAGTCGCCCTGCATCTGCACGGTTCCCTCGAGCACGTATCCCACGTTGTACTTGGCGCCGAGCTCCTGCTGCGTGCGGTAGGGCGCGTTGTTCGTCGCGCCGGGAGGGATCGCGGCCACACGGATGCCGGGGATGCGCGTGAGGGCGTTCACCAATTCGGTGGTGATCCCGTCGGCGAGCGTCTGATCGCTGGAATCGGCGCCCTGATTGACGAACGGCATCACCAGCACCGAATGCGCGCGGAGGGAATCCGGGTTCTCGGCGGCCGTGGCGCTCTCGGCATGGTCCCGCATGGTGACCACCGCCGCGGTGGCCCCCGCGGCGACCAGCACGAGGGCGACGACGATGCCGGTGAGCCGGCGCCGGGTTCGCGATCGCGCGGTGGCGGGCAGGGAATCGGTACTGATGATGGCCGGGTCGTCCAGCGCGTCGACGATCTCGCGTGCCGATTGCGGCCGCTCCTCGGGCTCCTTGGCCAGGCACCGCATGATCAGCGTGGTGAGACGCGGGGGGAGCCCTTCGCGCACCTCGTCGAGCGGGCGCGGGGGCTTGGCCAGGTGCGCGGCCAGCAGCGCCTGCGGCGTGAGCGAGGCGAAGGGCGGGCCGCCGGTGAGCATCTCGTACGCCATTACGCCGAACGAGTAGATGTCGGCGCGGGCATCGACGTCGGGATCGGCGGCGATCTGCTCGGGGGCCATGTAGGCGGGCGTGCCCACCGTGGTGCCCACCTGCGTGAGCACGCTGGACCGCGGGCCGCTGGGCGTGCGCTGCGCCGAGAGCACGGCCTTGGCGACGCCGAAGTCGGTGACCATGGCCGAGCCCGACGCGAGCAGGACGTTGTCGGGTTTGATGTCGCGGTGCACGATGCCGCGTTCGTGCGCGTAGGCCAGCGCCCGCGCGACGTCGCGGAGGATGGTCACCACCTCGCGCACCGGCATCGGGCCCGAGGCCATCATGCGGGCCCGGAGCGACTCCCCCTCGATGAACGGCATCGTGAAATACGGGAGGCCGTCCACCTCGCCGGCCGTGAGGACACCGACGATGTGCGGATTCTGGAGCGTAGCCGCCACCAGGATCTCGCGCATGAACCGTTCGAGTTGGACCGACGCGGCCAGCTCGGGCGACACGACCTTGACGGCGACGCGGCGGTTGAGCGCCTGATCGTACGCCACGAAGACGCGCGACATGCCGCCGCCACCGAGCTCACGCTCGATGGTGTAGGTGGGCCCGAGCTGCTGCTGCAACGCGTCGCGAATTTCGTTCATGCAAGATCGGTCGCTGAGAGCGCGCGTTCCGCGCGCCATCCCTGAGACAATGTCGAACTCCTCAAGGTTGGCCGCGGACTTGGCGCGGCCGCCCGGGGCCGCCGGTGCCCTGTGCGCCGGTCCTCCCAGGGATTATACGCCGCGCCGGTGCAAACTGCGGCATCATGGCCGATGTTGGCGCGATACGCGCCACCGGCCCGTTTGTTCCACGCCGCCCTGCGTGCGGGTCACGAACGTGCCCGACACGACGTCGCCCGCGACGGTGCCCGTGAAGGTCGTGACCACCTGGCAGTCGCAGTCGGGCGCCACGTACGGTTCCAGTGTGCCCCGCACCCGGTCGCCCGAGAGGGCCACGAAGGCGATGCTCAGCATCTGCGGCGACCCGGCGTGCCGCAGGTGCTCCGCCGGCGTGTCCACGGGACGTGCATACACGCCCTCCACCGGCGCCATGAGCACGTCGCCGAAGGCCGAGTCGCCCCGCTCCGTAATGTGGAAGGTGATGCTGCCCGCGCGGCCCGACTGCTCGCCCACGTACGTGCCGTCCCATTGACCGGCCAGTGCGGCGAGCGCCCCCGGCTCCGCCTGCACGGGCACGGGCACGGGCCGGTAGTGGCAGGCAGCGAGCAACAGGAGGGCAAGCGACCGAACGACGTGCCTCGACATGGGACCTCCCGGTCCGAACGGGCGCCGGTGCGTGACGCCACTGGGCAAACTGCGGCCCGTCGCGGCGCCGGTCTGTCGGGCGATGGGTCCAACCCTGCGGGGGAGCCGCCCGACGCGACCGCAGGTGCCGGACGGCGTCGTCGGAAGTCCCACAGAGGTTCGGCGGATCACCGACGGCGCGCGTCGGGGGGTATCTTCACATTGCGCTCGGCAACTCGATGCCACAACCCCGAGGAGGAGCTTTGACGGCCACCGACATCCCGACTTCCCGTGTTCCGGACGGGCCGGCCTCGTCGCCGTCCTCGGCGGTGACGCTGGGGCCCATTCTCGCGCCCACGAGCATCGCCGTGATCGGCGCGTCGCGCACGCCGGGCACCATCGGGCACCAGATCCTGAGCAATCTCATCACCGAAGGCTTCACGGGGGCCGTGTATCCGGTGAATGCGCGGGCACGCGCCGTCTGCTCGGTGCGGTCCGTGCCCGCGGTATCGGCCATTCCCGAGCCACCCGACCTGGCCGTGATCTGCGTGCCCAAGGAAGCCGTGGTGGACGTGGCCGACGAATGCGGAGCGATGGGCGTGCGCGGGCTGGTGGTGATCTCGGCGGGGTTCCGCGAGGTGGGAGGCGAGGGCGCGCCCCGCGAGCAGGCGCTGCTGCACCAGGCCCGACGCCACGGCATGCGGCTCGTCGGCCCCAACTGCATGGGCGTGGTGAACACGCATCCCAGCATCTCGATGAACGCCACCTTCGCGCCCGGCATGCCGCCGGCCGGCCACGCCGCGTTCGTGTCGCAGTCGGGCGCGCTGGGCGTGAGCTGCTGGACTATGCCCGGGAATACGGCATCGGCATCGCCCAATTCGCCTCGGTGGGGAACAAGGCCGACGTGAGCGGCAACGACCTGCTGGAGCACTGGGAGCACGACGACCACGTGCGCGTGATCCTGATGTACGTCGAGAACTTCGGCAATCCGCGGCGATTCCTGGAGATCGCCTCGCGCATCACGCGGCACAAGCCGATCATCGTGGTCAAGTCGGGGCGGTCGCGGGCCGGCGCGCGCGCGGCGTGGTCGCACACCGGCGCCCTGGCGGCCAGCGACACGCGCGGTGGACGCGCTGCTCACCCAGGCCGGCGTGTTGCGCGCGGGGTCGGTGGAGGAACTGTTCGACATGGCGATGGCGCTCGGCGTCACCGGCGCTGCCGGCGTCGCGTCGTACGGCGGTGGTGACGAACGCCGGCGGGCCCGGCATTCTGGCCGCCGACGCGCTCGAGCGGCGCGGGCTGGACGTGGTGGAACTGAGCGCCGGCACGGTCGCGAAGCTGCGGCCGATGTTTCCGGCCGAAGCGTCGATGCGCAATCCGCTCGACATGATCGCGTCGGCGACGCCGCAGGGGTACCGGGCGGCGGTCACGACGCATGCTCGAAGATCCGGGCATCGACGCCGTGGTGCCGATCTTCATTCCGCCGCTCAACACCGAGCAGGAGGCGGTGGCCGAGGCGATCGCTGGCGGCGGCGCCACCAACCGCGACAAGCCGGTGCTGCCGGTGCTGATGGGACGGCGCGGGCTGCCCGAAGGGCGGGCCGAACTGCACGCTGCCGGGATCCCGGCCTACGTGTTTCCCGAATCGGCGGCGCGGGCGCTGGCGGCGCTCAACCGCTATCGCGAGTGGATGTCGCGGCCCGTGCTCGCCCCGCCATCGCTCGACGTGGACCGTGAGGCCGCCGCGTCGATCCTGCAACGGGCGGTCGCGGAGCATCGCGGGCACCTGGGCGAGCTCGAGGCGCTGCAACTGCTGGCGAGCTACGGCGTCCCCATGGCCGACGCGCGCGTGGCCACGGGGCCGGAGGCGGCGGTGGAGGCAGCGCGTGCCATCGGGTTCCCGGTGGTGCTGAAGATCGTGTCGCCCGACGTGGTGCATAAGAGCGACGTCGGGGGCGTACGCGTGGGCGTGCGTTCGCCCGACGAAGTCCGGTCGGCCTACGACGCGATGGTCGAAGGGGTGGCCGCGCACGTTCCCGGCGCGAAGGTGGACGGCGTTCTCGTGCAGCGACAACTCACGGGCGGCCGCGAGACGATTCTCGGCGTGGTGCGCGATCCCGAGTTCGGGCCGTTGGTGATGTTCGGGCTCGGCGGGGTGTTCGTGGAGGTGATGCGGGACGTGGTGTTCCGCATTCCGCCGTTGGACGAGCGTACCGCCGACGAGATGGTGCGCTCCATTCGCGCGATCGGCATCCTGACCGGCGCGCGGGGCACGCGCGCCGTCGGACATCCCCGCGATCGCCGACGCGCTGCGGCGCGCTGGGACAGCTGGCGGAGGACCATCCGGAGATCGTGGAGCTGGACGTGAACCCCCTCATGGCGATGGAGGAGGGCGCCGTGGCGCTGGACGCGCGGGTGCGGCTATGCCGCCGGGCTACCGGCGTCGCTACTTGGGCAACCGCGGCGAGGGCAGGCTCACCAGCACCGACGTGACGATCAGCACGAGCGCCGCGAACGCAGCTCCAGCCGCGCCGACCGCCTCAGCGTGTCCGACGCCGCCGGCGTTCCCAGCGAGGGCCGGACCCGGCGCCAATTCCAGGCCCCGAGCCCGAGCACCACCGCGACGACGCACAGTTTGACGATCAGCGCCTGACCGTAGGACGTGGTCCAGAGGGCCGCGACGTACTTGAGGTGGCGCACGGCGGTCAGCACGCCGGTCGCGACGAGGACCGCGACGGCGGTCAGGGCGAGCGGTGAAAAGGCATTCACCAGATCGGCCACGGTGAGCGCCTTGTCGTCGTTGCTCTGCGGTCCGCCGAGCACGGTGGGCACCGCGATCGCCATCAGCACGAACAGGGTGCCGATCCACAGCGATCCGGCCAGGACGTGCACCGGATTCACCATTGCCGCCCACCGGAGCGACAGCAGATTGCTCAGCGCCGAGCCGATGGTGCCGATGGCCGCCAGCGGCCAGCCGCTCCCGATGCGCGCCATCACCAATCCGAACCCGACGATGGCGATCGCGTACAGCACCATGTCCACCGCGGGCTGGGCATGCCCGGCGACGAGCACTTCCACGATCCGCATCTGGCGGGCATGCGCGACGCGGACGACGCTGGCGAACAGCAGCGTGGTGGAGATCGCGATGCCCAGCAGGCCGACGCTCGAAGCCCGGCGCCCGGCGTTCTCGAACAGCCGGGTGCGCGTGGAATCCGCGGCGTCACGGTTGAGGACCGGGCCGAGGACGGCGTAGCGCAAACCGACGACCCCGATGGAGAGATAGGCGCCGAGAAAGCCGAGCAGTTCGCGAAGCGGATCGGAGAGATTCATGGGTGTCAGTTGGCCGCGAGGGAACGCGCGTGCCGGGGGGCACCCGAGCAAACTAAGACTCGCGGCGAGCTTCGGGAACGCGCAGTGACGCGCTCAGCCCACGCGCGCCCGCAGTGCCGCGGCGATGCGGGTGCCCGCCTCGCCGAGGGCATCGGCCACGGACTCGACGAGCGCGACGTCGGCAGCCGTGTACTTGCCCCCGCGCCGGTGGTGGCCTCGTTCTGGATCCGGCGCGCCAACTGACGAATGGTGGCGGTGTGCTCGTGCGTTCTCGCTTCCTCTGCCGACGCGCTCTCGAGGCTGACGGCGTATCGGACCAGGGTCATCGCGTCGTTCATCGACAGGGGCGAACGGGGCGTTCCCAGTTGATCGCTGATCATGACGCGCTCCGCGTTGGGGGGGCCCTACCGATCGGGGACGGCGGGTTCAGCGCCGGTTCCGTCGAAACATACCCCTTCCGCGCGCGTCCGGGGTGGCCGTCAGTCGGCCAGCCCTGGCCGGTCGCGCACGGTCATCATCGTGCCCTGCATGAGCGCGACGAGGGTCCCGGTCTCGTCGCCGTCCGCGAACGCGCGGAGTTCCCCCTCGCACACGGTGATCGTGCGCCCCGCCTTGCGCACCCGGCCGACGGCCTCGAACCGCCGCCCGGCGGCGGGCGCCAGCATGTTCACTTTGAATTCGACGCTCAGCACGGCCGCGCCCGGCGGCATGAGCGAGAGCGCCGCGTATCCGCACGCGGAGTCCACCACCGACGACACCGCGCCGGCGTGCAGGAACCCGTGCTGCTGCGTGAGTGCCTCGTGGAAGGGCAGGCCGATCACGACCTCGCCGGGCCGGACGAGGTTCAGGGTGGCGCCGAGTGTGGCCATGAAGGCCTGCCGGGCAAAGCTGCCACGGACCCGGGCTTCGAAGTCGGGATCCCGGGCCTCGAACGCGCTCATGGGGCGCGCCGGAAGATCAGCCGCGGGCCGTTGTCCTGGTCGAGGGTGAGGAGCGGTCCGTCCACGAGGTAACGGAAGGTCTTCACGGTGCTGTCGGCGAAGGTGAGGCGCACGCGATCTCCGGCCACGAATGCGTAGTGCGCGTCAGTCGCCGGCTGGCCGGGCTCCTCGATCACGTGCACCGTGCCGCCGGGGGCGAAGTCGTAGCTCACCGGCACGTCGGGGCCCGTCATCCCCAACCAGTGCGCGACGACGGCCTGCGAGTCGGCGGGCGCGCCGTTCGCGAGATTGCGGTAGACCTTGCCGCCCTTCATCACGAACTCCACGCGATGGAGCGCCGTGATGTCCACCGACGGATCGCCGCGGGTGGCGATGAGGTCGGCTTCGTAGCCCGGGGCCAGAGTGCCGATCGACTCACCCATGCCGATGGCCTGGGCGGCGAGCGACGTGGCCGAGACGATCGCCTTCATGGGGTCCTCGCCGGCCTGCCGCACGCGGCAGATGAGGTCGTCCACGTTGCGCCCGTCCGATCCGGCCACCGCGTCGGTGCCGAACACGACTTTCAGCCCCGGCGTCGCGTCCGCGCGCTTGATCAGGTTCACCGCGTCCGGCAGCACCCGCTGCATGGCCGCGAACCCTTCGTCGTTGTAGTTGCCGATCCCCTGGTACCGGGCGCGGTTCTGGAGATAGTTGCGGAACACCAGGCTGCACTGCGGATCGAAGTAGACGCCGCGGGCGGCCATCAGCGCGAGATCGGAGTCGGTGGCGAACAGACCGTGCTCGATCTGGGTGCACCCGGCGTTGACGGCCGCCTCGACGCTCGCCGAACTGTGGGCGTGGACGAGCGTCCGGAGCCCGACTGCCTTGGCCTCCCCGCACAGCGCCTGCAGCTGGGCGTCGCTCATCGTCTGCTTGCCGCCGTCACGAATGCTCGCCGACGCGAAGATCTTTATGAAGTCGGCGTCGTCCGCCTTGTGCCGGCGCACGAGGGCCCGCATGGAGTCCGGCGACAGGCGCGGATCGGCGAACGGCATCAGCGACGTCAGGATGCGCGGGCCGGGCACGTCGCCGCGGGCAATCGCGTCGCGCAGCGCCCGGTCGCGCGGGTCGCCGGGGCTCTGGATCGTCGTCACGCCGCCCAGCAGGGTGGCGAGCGCGTTCTCCTGCATGGCGGTCGCGACGTCGCCGGCGGATTCGCCGTCTCGCGCGGTGTGCAGCCGTCCCTCGCGATCGAAGAACCAGGCCACGTGCGCATGGGAATCGATGAGCCCCGGCAGGATGGTGAGGCCGGTGAGGTCGTACGTCACGGGCGCGTCGGCCGCGCCGCGGCCGAACCGCCCGCGCCCGCCGCGGCCCATGCTGCCCACGCGCACGATGCGCCCGTTGCGGATCATGATCGTGGCGTCGTCGCTGCTGCCACCGCGGCCGTCGAGGATCCGGTCGGCGCGGATGGTGATCGGCGTGCTCTGCGCGGCGGCGGGGGCGGGGGCGGACATGGCGGCGGTCAACGCGAAGGCGAGCATGGCGCGGAGCGCCAGGGAAACGCGGGGCATACGACCTTCCGGAGGCGGCTACGGGGCGGACGTGGCGGAACGGAGTTCTGCCGGAGATACGGCGCCGATGGATGCGGCGTTGCCGGCCACGAGGCGGCGATGGTAGTCGATCTGCCCCAGGTGATACGTGAGGTGGGTAGCCAGATGGATGAGCATGTCCTCCGTGGCGCAGTGCTTGCCGGCCACTGCCTGCGGAAAGGTGGCCGACATCTGCGTGTCGGTGAGCCGCGACATCACGGCGCCCACGTCGTCGATCGCGGCGTCGAGTTCCCGCTTCAACTCGGTCCGCGGCACGTTGCGCCGGCTGAACTCGGCGTCCCGGTCGCGGACGTAGCCGGTGTTGCCCAGCACAGCACCGATGTAGTGCCGCAGGTTGCCGGCCAGGTGCAGGGCCAGGGTGCCGGCCGAGTTCGGGATCGTCTCGGTGAGCTTCCAGAGGTCCGCTTCGTGCTCGTAGGCCTGGAGTTCGCGCTGCACGGCGCCGAGATCGCGCACGAGCACGCCTCCGATCAGTTCTGCGGTCGTCATCGGGCGGTCCTGGTGAGGGTAATCGCCGGCGTGGACACCGTCGCTCAATGCGCGACGAAACTACCTCGTGCGTCGTACCACCGCCACGCTCGGGACTACGGGGCGGGCGGCTCCTGCTCGAATCGCCGGACCTTCTGCAGTCGCCGTTCGTACCGGTCGAACCCCTTGTACTCGGCGCCAAGGAAGGCGTGCACCAGTTCCGCGGCCAGTTCGGCGCCGATCACCCGGCCGCCCAGACAGAGCACGTTCATGGCATCGTCCTCCACGCCCTGGCGCGCCGCGTACGTGTCGTGGCAGATCGCCGCGCGGACTCCCGGAAACTTGTTCGCGGCCACGGAAATGCCGACGCCGCTCCCGCAGATCAGAATGCCCCGGGCAGCCCGTCCGTCGGCAACCGCATGCGCCACCCGTTCCGCATAGTCGGGGTAATCGTCCTCAGGTAGGAGCGTCATGGCCCCGCAATCCAGCGGTTCGTGGCTGCTCTCCGCCACCGCGCGCAACACGCGCTCCTTGAGCGAGAAGCCACCATGGTCGGTCCCGATCGCGACGATCATACGTCCGGAATCTAGACGTTGAGAAATCTCGAGCTAGCCCTCTGGTGTAGCCCTCCTTATAGTGCACGGGTGAAACGCACTGCCTCCGCACTCCTGGCAGCGTGCGCGCTGGCGGCGTGTGCGCGACGTCCGGCGCTCTCGCCGGCTCCTGTTCCCGCCCCCCTGCCGCCGGCCGCAGGCGCGGACTCCACGGTCCGCACCTCCGGCACGGATTCCACGGGAACGCGCGCCGATTCCGCGCATACGGCCGCCGACTCCGCCGCGCTTCGCGTCGACTCGGTGGCCGTGAGCGACAGCGACGTCACGACGAGTGCGTCGAAGATGTTCGGCGATTCGGCGGCGGTGGTGGACTCAGCCGGCCCAACGTGGGATATCGACGTTCGGTCGTACGAGACGCGCGATCGCGTGCAGCACTATGTGTCGCTGTTCACCGGATCGGCCAAGGACCGCATCGTCGACTGGCTTGAGCGGGGCACGCGATACGAGTCGATGATCCGCAACGCGTTCCGCTCGGCCGGCCTGCCCGAGGACATGTACTACCTGGGGCTCATCGAGAGCGGCTACAACCCGAATGCGTACTCCAAGGCGGCCGCCGTGGGCATGTGGCAGTTCATGACGGGCACGGCGCGTGGGATGGGGCTGCGGGTGGATTGGTGGATCGACGAACGTCGCGATCCGGTGAAGTCCACGGTTGCGGCCGCGAAGTTCATCGCCGGGTTGCGCAACCAGTTCGGCTCGCTGTACCTGGCGGCCGCCGCGTACGACGGCGGTCCCGGGCGGATCTCGCGGGGGCTCGCGCGCTACGCCGATGCCCTGCAGGACACCGAAGGCGACGACCTGTTCTTCGAACTCGCGGACAAGGACTATCTGCGCGCCGAGACTCGCGAATACGTGCCGCAGCTCATCGCGGCGGCCCTCGTGGCCAAGGCGCCGAAACGCTACGGGCTGGACATCAAGCCAGAGTCGGCGTTCGTGTACGACTCGGTCCGGGTGGGCCCGATGACGCCGCTGGCGGCGGTCGCCTCGGCCGCCGGCACCACCGTCGACGCCCTGGAGGAACTCAACCCGCAGATCCTGCGTGGCATGGCGCCGCCCAGCGATTCCATCCAGGTCCGGATTCCGGTGGGCAGCGCCGCGCGGTTCGACAGCAGCTTCGCCGCGCTACCGAAGAGCGAACGGAGGGGGGCGGTCATCGTCCGGTCGCGGTCGGGCCAGTACATCTCCACGATCGCCCGCAAGTACCATCTCACCAACCACCAGCTCGAGGAGTTCAACCCCAAGCTGCGCCGGTACCGGAGCGGCCACCTGGTGCCGGGCCAGAGGGTGATCGTGCCCACGCGGGCGGTGGCCCTGGCCGCGCGCGACGTCCCCAATCCGGCGATCGAACTCTACGGACTGGTGAACGGACGCCACGTGGTGCGCAAGGGAGAGACGCTGAGCGGTCTGGCCGTGAAGTACCACACGACGGTCAAGCACATCATGGCGCTCAACCACCTCAAGCGCGACATGATCTTCATCGGACAGACGCTCCGCATTACCGGGTCGGTGCGCCGGGAGTCGTCCACGTCTTCCGGAAAAGGGTCGAGGAAGTCCAGCAGCGGCAGGTAGGCGCGGATGCGTCACGCGCCGCCTGCGCTCCTGTTCAGTCGATGATGCCGGTTCCCTTGTAGCCCTTCATCAGGATCCGGTCGTATCCGTTGGTCGGATTCCGCCCCTTCGAGGTGGCCGCGTTCACGGCGACTTCGCCCCGATTGTAGACGAGCAACGCCAGGCTTATCTGCCCGTGGTACTGCTCCACGAGCGAGTGCAGGTACCGGAACCCGATGTGCAGGTTCAGGTCGGGCTCGAACAGCTGGTCGTTGCGCAGGTTCTTCTGATAGAATCGCGCCGTCGCCGGCATGAGCTGGGTCAGGCCGAGCGCCCCCGCCGAGCTCACCGCCCGCGGGTTGAAGTCGCTCTCCAGTTTGACCAGCCGGAACGCCAATTCGGGGTCCACGTTCTCGGCGATTGCCGCGTCGTAGACCTTCCCGGTCATGTCGGCGGAGACGCCGTACTTGGCCGAGTAATGAATGATGCGGTTGGCCCGCTGGAGCCGGCCTTCGAGGTCGGAGACCCGGCTCTTGGTGCTGGCCAACTGGGCCCGGAGGCTCGCGGCCTCGCCGAGCGGGGCCGAGGAGTGCTCATGTGCGACAACCGCCGCCTGGGCAACTTCGACCGAGGGCGACGGATAGAGCACGAGGATCATCGCCGCGGCTGCTCCAGCCCCAACGATACCGAGCAAACGTTTCATCCGACGTCGTCGTCTCGCGGCGTCGCCGCGATGCACATAAGTGCCAGATTGATAACGCATAAGTTGTTTGTTGACAAAGAGTTAGATACTATCTACCACCGCTTATCCTATGTGACAATAAGCGAGTCCAGCCCGGCCATCAAGCTCTGGTCCAGTCCCCGGTTTGTCCACCTGTTTTTTCCAGCAGGCGTACCTGCTCGATGGTCATCGAGCGGTCGATGGCCTTGGCCATGTCGTACACCGTAACGAGCGCGATGGTCACGGCCACGAGGGCTTCCATTTCGATCCCGGTGCGGGCGGTGGTCCTGGTCGTGGCTTCGGCCTGGAGGCCGGGTAGGCGGGGGTCGAGGGCGAGCGTCACCTGGACGTCGTCGAGGGGAAGCGGGTGGCAGAGCGGGATCAACTCGGCCGTTCGCTTGGCCGCCATCACGCCGGCAATGCGGGCCACGCCGATCACGTCGCCCTTGGCCAGTTCGTTCGCCTGGATGGCCTCCAGGGTGGCAGGCGCCATGCGGATGAGGCCGGCGGCACGGGCGGTCCGCACGGTGACGGGCTTGGCCGACACGTCCACCATGCGCGCCTGGCCATCGGGTCCCACGTGAGAGAGGTCATTGGTCATCGCAGGGCTGCCTCCAGCTCTCCGAGCAGGGTGAAGGTGACCAGTTGGGGGTTGGCGTTCCCCGCCGCCCTGGCCTTGGCGCGTTCCACGGCATCGGCCGCCCGAGCCGCCCGAACAGCGGCATCGTCGTCCGCACGGGCCACCGCGGCACGCGTCCGCTCGTTCAACAGCACGGTGAGCGCCTCGAGTGCATCCGCGAAGCCACCCCGGGACTTTGCGCTTCCCTGGACGAAGGCGGTGTGCATGCGCGTGGCCCGGTCGGCGGTGGCCGCCTCGAGCATGCGCCGCGCCCGCGCAACCGCTTCTCCAAGCGCCGACTGGGCGAGCAGTGTACCCGGGGCTCCACCGGCGATGCGGAGCAGCTCGGCGCGGTCCTGGGGCAACGACTGCTCCTGCAGGTACGTCTGGACCCGTTCATCCGCCAGAAATGCGGTGACCTCGGCGTCGGTGAGGCGGGCCATGCGCACGGCGATCACCCGTGAGCGAATGGTCGGGATCAGGGCGCCGGGCTCGCTGGACGTGAGGATGATGTTGGTGTTGGCCGGGGGCTCCTCGAGCAGCTTGAGGAACGCGTTAGCCGCCTGGTCGGCGCCTTCCTGCGAGACCATCCGTTCGGCGTCGCCGATGATGAGAACCTTGCGCGCGGACACGGCTGGGGCGAGGGCGGCGGTCTGCACGATGGCCCGGATCGTCGCGATGTAGATGCCTTCATTGCCCCCGGGGGGCGCGTACAGGCCGTTCGCGGCCACGCGGTCGGCAATTGCATCGCCATAGTCGGCCAGGACGTCGGCGGGCGTGGGGTTGCTGTCCTTGAGGCGCGGCCGCGGGAATATCCAATGGAGGTCGGGGTGCGTGCCGGCCGCGGTGTACCGGCACTGCTGGCAAGCGCCGCAGGGGCGGGGGGCGGCGCCGTCGCAGAGCAGGCGCTGCCCCAGCCAGAGGGCGAGGCGCTGCTTGCCGATGCCGGCCGGGCCGTGCAGGAGCAGGCTGGCGGGGAGGGTGCCGCGCTCGACCGCGGATTCCAGGCGCCGGCGCACGGCATCGTGGCCGAAGAGTGGGATGGTGGACACTCGGGGAAGATACCGTGCTGAGGGCGCCGGCGGATGAGGCGGGCGGGGGCGTCCTCCGGGGGGCCTGCTGCGAAATCTTTGCGACACAAAGTACTTGCCAAGAATACAGGGACGACGCAAGATACAGGCATGCCCAGTTCCGCGCCGCTCAAGCCGCGCCCCACCCGCCCGCCGGAGATGCACGAGCGGGCGATGGACAATCTGCGCTTCATCCGCGAGACGATGGAGCGCGCGGGCGCGTTCACCGCCGTGTCGGGGTGGGGGGAAGTGATCATCGGCCTGACGGCCGTGGCGGCCGCGCTGGTGGCCGATGCCCAGCCGACCGCCGGCCGGTGGGTGGCGGCCTGGCTTGGCGAGGCGGTGGTGGCCGGGAGCATCTCGGCCTGGGCCACGTGGCGCAAGGCCCGTGCGGCGCGCGTGTCCCTGTTGTCGGGGCCGGGGCAGAAGCTGGTTCTGGCGTTCGCGCCGGCGATGCTCGTCGGGGCGGTGCTCACGGCGGCGCTGAGCGCCCACGGGCTGCAGGGCATGCTGCCGGCCGTGTGGATGCTGCTGTACGGCGCGGGGGTGATCGCGGCGGGCGCGTACTCGGTGCGCATCGTCCCGGTCATGGGGGCGGCGTTCATCGTGCTGGGCACGGCGGCGTTGCTCACACCGGCGGCCTGGAACACGGCGCTGCTCGTGGCCGGGTTCGGAGGGGTACACATCACGTTCGGGTTTCTGATTGCGCGGAGGCATGGTGGGTAAGCAGAGTGCGGTTCCCAAGGACGACAGCGATCGTGGCCGTGGCGCGCGGAAGACGCCGCACGGGCTGAGTTCCGTGCGCGGCAAGTCGCCCGACGAGCCCGGCAGCGCGCTGGAACTGGATCGTCTGATTCACGAGCGGATGCGCCTGGGCATCGTGAGCGCCCTCGCCGTGAACGACCGCCTGAGCTTCAACGACCTGAAGGCGTTGATGCAGACCACCGACGGGAACTTGAGCGTGCACGCACGCAAGCTCGAAGACGCCGGGTACGTGACGTGCAGCAAGTCGTTCGAGGGACGGATGCCGAAGACGCATTACGCGCTCACGGCGGCGGGGCGGCGGGCGCTGGAGCGCTATCTGGCGCACATGGAGGCGCTCATCCGCGCCACGCGGGAGGGCTGAGCGATGGCGGCGGAGAAGGTCGGCCGGCGGTCCGGCGAACCGCTGCACGTAGCCGTGATCATGGACGGCAACGGCCGGTGGGCGAACACACGCACGTTGCCGCGCACGGCGGGGCACCGCGCCGGTGTCCGCACGGCGCGCACCATCGTGGAGACCGCCCGCCGTGCCGGCGTCGGGACGCTCACCCTGTACGCCTTCTCGGCGGACAACTGGGGCCGGCCGCACGGCGAGGTGACGGCATTGATGCGGCTGCTGCGCCGCACGCTCCTCATCGAATCGCGTCGCTGTCACGACAACGGAATCCGGTTGACGGTAATCGGCCGGCGCGACCGGCTGCCCGGCCTGCTCCTGCGCACGATCGACGAAGCGGAAGCGATGACGGCGTCGTGCCGCGACATGCAGCTCCGCGTAGCGGTGGACTATTCCGCGCGGGACGCGATTCTGCGCGCCGCCGCCGCGGCGGCCGCCGAGGGGATCGGCCAGGCCGATCTCACGCGGGAGCGGTTCGCGGATCTGCTGGCGCGCGTGGACCACGCGTGCATGACGGCGCCCGACGTGGATCTGCTGATCCGCACCGGAGGGGAGCAGCGCCTCAGCGACTTCCTGCTGTGGGAGTGCGCCTACGCCGAGTTCGCGTTCACGCGGCGTATGTGGCCCGACTTCACGGCCGACGAGTTCCTGGAGATTCTCGCCGATTTCGAACGGCGCGAGCGACGGTTCGGCGGCGTGCCGGAGCAGGTGGCGAGCTAGTCGTCGCGCCGGGCCGGGAAGCGGACGCCGGCGATCAGTACCGCGTCTCCAGCCCCTGGATCACCCGCACCGTGTCGCGGGCGATGAGCAGTTCCTCGTCGGTCGGGATGACCCAGACGTCGACGCGGGAATCGGGGGCACTCACCTTGGTCTCGGTGCCGCCGACGGTTGCCGCGTTCGCCGCGGGATCGAGCACCACGCCCAGCCAACTCAGCCCGTCGCAGATGCGGGCGCGCACCTCGGCGGCGTGCTCGCCGATGCCGCCGCCGAACACGATCGCGTCGGCGCCGTTCAGCGCGGCGAGGTACGCCCCGATGTACTTGCGCGCGCGATAGCAGAACAGGTCGATCGCCAGCTTGGCCCGGCGGTCGTCGTGCTCGCGGGCTTCGGCGAGCAGCTCGCGCATGTCGTTGGTGAGGCCCGAGACCCCGAGCAGTCCGGACTGTTTGTTCAGCAGTCCCTCCACCTCGGCGAGCGAGAGGCCCTCCTTGCCGGCCACGTAGTCGAGAATCGCCGGATCGAGATCGCCGGAGCGCGTGCCCATGACGAGGCCTTCGAGAGGCGTGAATCCCATCGACGTGTCCACCGACTCGCCTGCGTCGATGGCGCAGATGGAGCAGCCGTTGCCGAGGTGCAGCGCGATGATCTTGGTCTGTTCGCGCGTGCGGCCCGTGAGTTGCCGGTACCGCCACCCGAGGTACCGGTACGACGTGCCGTGGAATCCGTAGCGGCGCACCCGGTGGCGGCGATAGAGCTGGTAGGGGATGGCGTAGAGGTGCGCCCGCTCCGGCAATGTCTGATGAAAGGCCGTGTCGAACACGGCCACCTGCGGAATGCCGGTCCCGAGCACGGCCCGCGCGCCGACGATGCCCTTGAGGTTGTTCGGGTTGTGCAGCGGCGCGAGATCGATGGTGTCTTCGATGGCGCGCATCACCTCGTCGTCGATGCGGACGGAGGCCCGGAAGTGCTCGCCCCCATGCGCCACCCGGTGTCCCACGGCCTCGATGGACGCCACGGCATCGATGTCGACGCCGGAGTCCGGCCCGGCCATCCAGTTGATGGCGAAGTCGAGCACGGCGCGGTGATCGCGGGCGGCCACGGTGCCACGCACGGGGGGACGTCCCGCGACCATGAACGAGTACACCGCCTCGCCGCCGATGCGCTCGACGGTGCCACGCATGAGCTTCTCGTCGCGGTTCTCCTGCATGCGTTCCTGATCCGTGCGGACCAACTCGAACTTGAGCGTTGAGGATCCGGAATTGAGGACGAGGACGTTCATTGGAAACACTCCACTGGGCACGTGGGAGCCACGCGCCGCGCAGTTCTCGGGTCGTCGCGTCGGGTGGGCATCCGGAAAGTTCGCGACGGGTCGCGACTGTCGCGGCCGGCGGGCGTCAGGATCGCAGGGTTGAACATGATGATTCAGGATCGGGCCGGAAACTGCCGGATGACTGCTCGGGGGCGCGGGGCGAGATCCGCTCGCCACGGCCAATGTCGGCCCGCCTTCACGCCGCAAAGAAGGATCGGCTGGTTTCCGCGACGATCCGGATCATCGTGTTCCACCCTCGCCGTTCTTGATGCCGGCCCGCGCGGCATCTAGACGATCAGCCCGATCGCCGCGGCCGCCGCGCGGGCGCTGGCGAGCGCCTCGTCGGGCGTGGATCCGGTAGCCGACAGGTGTCCCATCTTGCGGCCGGGGCGTGCCGACGTCTTGCCGTAGAGGTGCAGGCGGACGCCTGGGAGCTCGAGGGCCGGGGTGAAATCGGGCATCAGGCCGGCCTGCCAGAGATCGCCGAACAGGTTCACGATCGCCGCCGGCTCCACGATGTCCACGTCACCGAGGGGCAGATCGCAGATGGCGCGCACGAACTGTTCGAACTGACTCGTGCGGCAGGCGCGCTCACTCTCGTGGTAGGAGTTGTGCGGGCGGGGCGCCAGCTCGTTCACGAACAGATTGCCATCCGAGGTGCAGAACATCTCGACGCCGATCAATCCTTCGAGCGACATCGCGTGGGCGATGCCCACGGCCACCTCGCCGGCGCGTGCCGACACCGCGCTCGGCAGGGGCGCCGGCAGCACCGACCACGAGAGCACCTGGTTGGTGTGGTGGTTGAGCGCCGGTGGGTAGGCGACCGTCTGCCCCGAGGGGCGGCGCGCCACCATCACCGAGATCTCCCGTTCCAACTCGAGCGCCTGCTCGGCCACCGCGTGCCGCTCGCCGAGCGCGCGCCAGGCGTCGCCGCACGCGTCCACCGATTCGACCCGGACCTGACTGCGCCCGTCGTACCCGCCGTGGCAGGACTTCACGAAGCACGGCCCGAATTCGCGCACCGCGGCTTCCATATCGGCCGGCGACTGCACGTCGCGATAGGGACCGACGGGGAATCCGTGGCGACGGAGCCAGGCCTTCTGGCGGCCGCGGTGCTGCACGTCGGCGATGATGGCGGGCGCGGGGCGCACCGGGGCGAACCGCTGCGCGGCCTCCAGGCCGGCTGGGGCGATCTGCTCGATCTCCAATGTCACGACGTCGCAGTGACGCGCCAGTTCCGCCGCGGCGTCGGCGTCGTCGAACGGCGCGGTGATGAGCCGGTCGACCACGGCGTGGGCAGGGCAGTCGGCGGCCGGATCGAGGGCGTGGACGGCGTAGCCCATGGTCCGCGCGGCCTGCGCGGTCATGCGGCCCAGCTGCCCACCGCCGAGGATGCCGATGGTGGATCCGGGTGGGATGACGGTCATTTTGCCAGGTGCGGGCTCAGATCGGTTTCGAGGAGCACGTCGGCGGCGCGCCGCTCGCGCCACGCACGCAGGCGGTCGCGCACCTCGGGGTGGCGGCCGGCCACGATGGCCGCGGCGAGCAGGGCGGCGTTCACCGCGCCGGGCTCGCCGATGGCGAGCGTGCCCACCGGAATGCCCTTGGGCATCTGCACGATGGAGAGCAGCGCGTCGAGGCCGTTCAGCGTGGTGGCGGGAATGGGCACGCCGAGCACCGGGAGCAGCGTCTTGGCGGCGACCATGCCGGGCAGGTGGGCGGCGCCACCGGCGGCGGCGATGATCACTTCCAGTCCTCGCGACTCCGCGTTGGCGGCGTAGTCGAACATCCAGTCGGGGGTGCGATGCGCCGAGACCACGCGGACCTCGTGCGGCACCTCGAGCGCGGCGAGTGTTTCGGCGGCCGCCCGCATGTGGGTGAGGTCGGACTTGCTCCCCATGATGATGCCGACCCAGGGTGCCGGGGCGCCGGGAGCGGGGGAACGGGAGGTGCGCGCAGTCGGCATGAGGACAAACCCGCGAGAGAAGGGAACGAGGCGGTGCGCGCGGTAATATAGGCCGCCATCCGGCGATGCTCTACCGCGCTGCGGGCCTTTCGGCTGCGACAGCGTGGGTCTATAGTACCGACCGGATCGATGGCGGGAGCGACGGCTCCCGTCGTTTCGCCCGACGTTCCGTCGCGAGGCCCGGTCATTGACGCGAACCACCGACAAGGACACGCCGCCCCGGCTGGCGAATCCGTCCACGCGGAGCACGAATCTGCCCGCGACGGACGAGGCCTCCAGCGAACTCGACCGGCTGATGGTGCTGGCCGAGGTGATGGACTACGTCATCAAGGTCTCGAAGCCGACGCCGCTGGTGCTGCCGCGCCCGCGCGTGTGGATTCCGCTGCTGACCTTCTTCTTCTTCTTCTTCACGATCTACTCGTACTCCGCCCGCCCCGCGTGGATCTGGGGGCCCCAGGTGGATCCCGACCAGGTGGCCGCGACGCACGACGCCGACATGCGATTCGCGATGTTTCTGCTGGCCGAGCGGATCTTCGAATACCGGCGAGACAATGGGACGGTACCGGCAACCCTGGCCGACCTCGGCGAGAAACTCGACAGTGTGAAGTACGTGCCGCTCACCGACACCTCGTTCAGTCTGCGCTACGAGGCGCGGCGTCCGATCATCTACTACTCCACGGAGTCGATGACCGCGTTCCTCCGCAACGCCGTGGACGTGGTGACGAGCGGGACGCGCCGATGATCCGTCGGCGAGCCGGGTTCACCTTCGTGGAGATTCTCACGGCGATGACGATCGTCGCCATTCTGGCCGGCATCGTGGTCCCGAAGGCGGGCGACTTCATCAAGCGGGCGAAGGCGTCGGCGATCGGTGCGAACATCGGCGTCATTCATGACGCCCTGTCCACCTATTACGTCGACAGCCTGGACTACCCGCCATCGGCGGCGATGGGGCTGGTGCCGCCTGGGCTCCGGCCGCACCTTCCGCTCAACTTCCCGTTCGTCACGACCGACTATCAGCTCGAGTACAATCGATGGAAGCTGACGACGGCGATCGGCGGGTATGCCGCCGGGCAGACCGTCGTCGGGATCACCGTCCGCACGGGCGACGCGCGCCTCGGGGAACTGCTGACCGGCCAACTGAGCCTCGATCCCCACTTCCAGGTGGGCGACGAGTACACGTTCATCATCGACGGGCGCTAGTGCACCCGGCACCGGCCGTGTTGCCGGACACGAAAAAGGGGCCGCTCCGATGAGCGGCCCCTCGAGTTTTCGCGAGCTCCCCAGGTAGGACTTGAACCTACGACCCTCCGATTAACAGTCGGATGCTCTGACCAACTGAGCTACTGGGGAATGGTCGTTGAAAAGTATCCGGCGGGGCGGTGAAGTCAACGGAAACGGACGTCAACCGACCACTTCCGGCGGTCCGTGGTGCAGGGCGCGGTATTCGGCGAACCCGGGGAGCACCGTCCGGAGCCAACGCCCCGTGTGCGAGGTCGGATGGCGCGCGACCTCTTCGGGCCGGCCGGCCACCACGACCTCGCCGCCGGCGTCGCCCGCTTCGGGACCGAGATCCACGACCCAGTCGGCGAGCTTGATCACATCGAGATTGTGCTCCACGAGCACCACGGTGTGGCCGGCATCCACGAGGCGGTCGAGCACCTGGGCGAGCTTGCGGATGTCTTCCAGATGGAGGCCGGTGGTGGGCTCGTCCATGATATAGAGTTTTCGTCCGGCGCGGCGGCCGGCCGTGGCCAGTTCACGGGCGATCTTCAGCCGCTGGGCCTCGCCGCCCGACAGCGTGGTGGCGGGCTGTCCGAGGCGCAGGTAGCCGAGTCCCACCTGCTGGAGCTGCCAGAGCGCCTGGCCGAGCTTCTCCTCGCGCGGAAAGGCCCGGATGGCGGCGTCCACGGTGAGCTGCAGGGTTTCGTGGATGTTGCGTCCGTTGACGCGCACGTCGAGCACGTCGGCCCGGAATCGCTTGCCGCCGCACTCGTCGCAGGGCACGAACACGTCGGCCATGAACACCATCTCGACTTCGAGATATCCGGCGCCGTCGCAGGTGGGGCAGCGCCCGCCGTCCACGTTGAAGCTGAACGTGCCGGCCGTGTACTTCCGTTCGCGGGCCAGGGGCGCGGCGGCGTACAGCTTCCGGATCTCGTCGAATGCCTTCACGTACGTCACGGGGTTGGAGCGCGGCGACTTGCCGATGGGACTCTGGTCGATGCTCACCACGTCGTCGATGGCGTCGGCGCCGGTGAGCCGGTCGTAGCGGCCCACGCGCTCCCCCAGGTGCTGCTTCGCCGTCGTCTCGCCGCGGAGCGCGGTTTCCAGCGCGCGCATGAACACGTCGTGCACCAGGGTGCTCTTGCCCGATCCGGACACGCCGGTGACGGCGGTCAGGGCGCCCACGGGAATCCGCACGTCGATGCCCTTGAGGTTGTGCTCGGTGGCGCCGGTGAGGGTGAGCCACCGCGGGCCGGCGCGCCGGCGCTCGCCGGGCAACGGCACCTCGCGCTCGCCGCTCAGATAGCGCCCGGTGAGCGGACTCGCCGCCGCCTCGCTCACCGGTCCGGCGAACACCAGCGCGCCGCCCTGCTCACCGCTGCCCGGGCCCAGTTCCACCATGTAGTCGGCGGCGCGGATGGCTTCGAGGTCGTGTTCCACCACGAGCACCGTGTTGCCGGTGTCGCGCAGCCGCCGGAGCAGCCGCAGCAGTCGGTCCATGTCCCGGGGATGCAGTCCGATGGACGGCTCGTCGAGCACATAGAGGGTGTCCACGAGCTGAGAGCCGAGCGAGTTGGCGAGGCCGATGCGCTGCGCCTCGCCGCCACTCAACGTGCGGGTGGCGCGATTGAGCGCGAGGTATCCGAATCCCACGTCGCACAGGAACTGCACGCGGCTCCGCGCCTCGCGCAACACATGGCTGGCCACCTCGCGCTCGAAGTCGGAGAGCGCCAGGCCGTCGATCCAGGCCAGCACCTGGTCCATGGGCAGGTCGCTCACCTCGGCGATGGTCCGGCCGCCCACGAGCACGTGCAGCGCTTCGGACTGCAGTTTGGCGCCGCCGCAGGCGCCGCACGTCTGCGCCGTCTGGTACTGTCGGAGGAACACGCGGATGTACTGCTTGTAGCGCTTCTCCTCGAGGTCCTTGAGAAAGGGCATCATGCCCTTGAATCCCTTCACGCGGGCGTGGAGCAGCGCGTGCCTGGCCTTGGCCGGCAGGTCGCGCCACGGCGTGTCCATGGAGATCTTCTCGCGTTTGGCGAATTCGGCGAGCGCGCGGCGCTTGTTGTCGTAGCGCGGCTTGGTCCACGGATCGAGCGCGCCCTCGCGCAGGGTTCGATCGGGGTTCGGCACCACCAGCGCCTCGTCGTACTCGAGCACGGCGCCGAAGCCGTTGCAGGTGGGGCAGGCACCGCGCGGGCTGTTGAAGGAGAAGAGCTGCGGCGTGGGCGCCGGCGCCGGCGTGCCGTCGTTCGGGCACTCGAATCGCTCGGTGAAGCGCATCCGATGCTCGCTCGCCGCGCCGCCGCCGTCCGCGGAGACGAGCACCACGGCGTAGCCCTCGCCCTCGACGAATGCCGTGCCGATGGCCTCGGCCAGCCGGCCGCGCGTGTCGGGCGCCACCGCCAGCCGGTCGACGATCACCAGCACTTCCTTGGCGAACGTGATGTCGACGAGTTCGGTGGCCAGGTCGTCCAGGTGCTTCACGACGCCGTCCAGGCTGACGCGCAGGAACCCCTGCGCGCGCAGATTCTCGACCACGACCTCGTGTGTGACCTCGTCGGACATATGGAGCGGAAAGGCCACCGAGAACCGGGTGCCGGCGGGGAGCGTCATCACGGCGTCGGACGCCGACTGGACGGTGTCGGGGCGCATCTCGCGCCCGCAGATGGGACAGACCGTGTGGCCCACGCGGGCCCAGAGCAGCCGCAGGTAGTCGTAGATCTCGGTGGCGGTGCCGACCGTGGACCGCGACGTCTTGGTGGGGTTCTTCTGTTCGATCGCCACGGCGGGCGAGAGGCCGTCGATGCGGTCCACATCGGGCTTCTCCATGCGCTCCAGGAACTGGCGCGCATAGGCCGACAGCGACTCCACGTAGCGCCGCTGTCCCTCGGCGTAGATGGTGTCGAAGGCCAGCGACGACTTGCCCGAACCCGAGGGGCCGGTCACCACCGTGATGGCGCGCCGCGGGATCTCGAGGTCGAGGTTCTTGAGGTTGTGCTGCCGGGCGCCGCGGACGACGATGGAATCCTTCATACGGCGGGAAATCTACTCCCATCGGGAGCCGGAAGACCGTCCGCGTTGACCCCGAATGGGCGCGTCAACTAGGATTCCTCCCATGACCGACGCCGCCGCGTACCACGAAGAAGAGGTTCTGGGCAAGGCGTACGACGGGCGGCTGATGCGACGTCTGCTGCGCTACGTGCGCCCGTACGGCTGGCTCGTGGGCATCTCGCTCGTGCTCCTCATGCTCGACGGGCTGCTGCAGCTGGTGGGGCCGGTGCTGACCCAGCGCGTGATCGACGTGGCACTGCCCAACCACGACCTGGCCATGGCCACCCATGCCGCGGTGCTGTTCGCGGCGTCGCTGGCGGTGGCGTTCGTGGCGCAGTTCGGCGAAACGATGCTCACCAGCCTGCTCGGGCAGCGGGTGATGCGCGACCTGCGCAGCGACCTGTTCGCGCATCTGCAGCGGCTGCCGATCCGGTTCTTCGACCGCACGCCCGTGGGGCGGCTGGTCACCCGCACCACCGCCGACGTCGAATCGTTGAACGAACTGTTCACGGCCGGGGTCGTGGCGGGGTTGGGCGATCTGTTCACGCTGCTGACGATCGGCGTCTGGATGCTCGTGACCGACTGGAAGCTCGCGTTCGCCGCGTTCGGCGTGATTCCCTTCATCTATCTCAGTTCGCACTTCTTCCGGCGCGCCGTCCGCACCTCGTACCGCGACATCCGCACTCGGCTGGCACGCATCAACGCCTTCCTGCAGGAACGCATCACCGGCATGCGCATCCTGCAGCTGTTCGGGATGCAGCAGGCCGAAGCGGAGAAGTTCGACCATCTGAACGAGCGGCACCTCGACGCGCACCTGCGCTCGATCGTGTACTACGCCATCTACTTCCCGACCATCGAAGTGCTGACCAGCGTCGCGCTGGCCAGCCTGATCGTGGCCAGCGCGCACCGGGTGGCCGGGGGCACGCTGCTCGTGGGGACGGTGGCGATGTTCCTGCAGCTCGTGCGGCGCTTCTTCCAGCCGCTGCAGGACCTGTCGGACAAGTTCAACACGCTGCAGCAGGCCATGGCGGCGTCGGAGCGGATCTTCAACCTGCTGGACGAGCCGGTGGCCGACGTGGGCGGGGCGGCGGTCCCGGCGACCGCGGCCGGCGATCCCGCGGTGGCCGCCCTGGCCGGGGCGCGCGGCGTCACGATCGCGTTCGACGACGTCTGGTTCTCGTACGACGCGCCCGGGACGCCCGAGGATCAACTGCGCTGGGTGCTGAAAGGGGTGAGCTTCGAGGCGCGTCCGGGGCAGACCGTGGCGCTGGTGGGACATACCGGCGCGGGCAAGACGACGATCGTGAATCTGTTGCTCCGGTTCTACGATCCGCAGCGCGGACGGATCACGGTGAACGGCGTGGACACGCGCCGCATTCCCGCCGACGTGCTCCGCGGACTCATCGGGTACGTCCAGCAGGACATCTTCCTCTTTGCCGGGGACGTGGCGGGGAATATCCGGCTGTCGGCCCCGCTCACGGATGTGGAGGTGCAGCAGGCCGCGGTTCGGGTGGGTGCCGATCGGATCATCCGCCGGTTCCCGGATGGGTACGCCCATCCACTGGGCGAGCGCGGCGGGTCGGTGAGCGTGGGCGAACGACAGTTGCTGTCGTTCGCGCGGGCCATTGCTGCCGATCCGGCGGTGCTGGTACTCGACGAAGCCACGAGCGCGGTGGACAGCGAGATCGAGGCCGACATCCAGCGGGCGCTCGCCGAATTGATGGCGGGGCGGACCACGATCGCCATTGCGCACCGGTTGAGCACGATCGTCGAAGCCGACGAGATTCTGGTGCTGCATCACGGCGAGGTGGTGGAACGCGGCACACATCGCGCCCTGATGGCGCGCGGCGGGTTGTACGACCGATTGTATCGCCTTCAGGCGGGGGGCGGGGACGCCGCGCGCAACCCCTCCAAGCGCTTGCCAGCTTCGGGGGTCTTGGGGTAGGTTTTGCCCCATGCCGAATGCAACGCGGCGCGTCTTCCCGGTGCGCCGCGTTCCGTCCTTTGTCGACCGTCGCGCCGAGCGCTCATGCCGGTCATCCAGCTACATGACGAACAGCATCCGCTGAAGCGGGGACAGACGCGGCTGGGCGGAGGCCCGGCGGCCGACGTTCGCGTGAGCGACGACCTGTCGCTGGGCGTGCAGGCGCTGCTGGAGGTCGGGGCCGACGACCGGGCGGTGCTCCGGCTGGTCGGGACGGGCGGCCACGTTCAGGTGAATGGGGTGCCGCTGGGCGCGGAGCCGACGCCGCTGATGCATGGCGACAAGCTGGTGATCGGGGGCGTGGAGCTTCTGTTCTCCGATGACGACAAGGGCGGCGCCACGCAGTACGTCGCGGCCTCCGAGATCGCCGCGATGGCCGCCAAGCGGTCGGGGCCGGCGCGGGCCACCACGGCTACCGGCGGCCGTCTGATATCGCTGGTCGACGGCAAGGAGTACGCGATTCCCGATCCGGGCATCGTCATCGGCCGCGACGCGGCCAGCGACGTCGTCGTGGCGGAGAGCGAGGTGTCGCGCCACCATTGCCGGGTCGCGCCGGCCGAAGGCGGGTACGTGCTCACCGACGAGAGCACCAATGGGGTGCTGGTGAACGGCGAGCGGGTGGAGGGCACGCGGCTGCTGGCCCGTGCCGACGTGATTCGCGTGGGCACCGAGGAGTTCCGCTTCTACGCCGACGTGGCGCCGGTGGCGCCTGCAGCGTCGGCTCCCGCTCCGGCCGAGGCGGCCGCCGCGCCGCCGACCGATCGTCCCGCACCCGCGCATCTGTCCAAGGAGCCGCCGACGCTGCCCACGCAGCCGCGGCTCGCCGTTCCGGTGCCGCCGCCGGCCCCCGTGGAGCGCCCGGTGTTGGCCGAACTCGAACTGCTCAACGAAGGGCTCACCAAGGGGTTGCGCATCGAGATTCACGACGCGCTCGCGCACATCGGACGTGGCGAGCACAACGACGTGGTGCTCGCCCATGACAGCGTGAGCGACTCGCACGCCAAGCTCCAGCGTCGCGACGACGGGTGGTACCTGGTGGACTCGGGCTCCACCAACGGCACCTTCGTCGGCGGCGTGCGGCTCACCGGCGAGCGCCGGCTGGACGGATCGCCGGACCTGCGGTTCGGCGGCGTCAAGGCGCGGTTCCACGCGGCGGCCGGCGGCGTCGACGCCCGGCCCGGCACACGACAGATCTCGGCAATGGCTTCCCCGCGTCCGGTCCCGCAATCGCCAGCCGCACCGGCCGGCGTACCGCGATGGGTCTGGATCCTCCTTGCGCTCGTCGTGCTGGCTGGCGCCGTCTACTTCATGAAGGCGTAATGGTCAGGCTGCTGCACGCCGCGCGGACCGATGTGGGCATGATCCGGTCAGGCAACGAAGACAACTTCGCCGTGGACATGAGCGATTCCCGCGGCGTGTTCATGGTGGCCGACGGCATGGGCGGCCACGCCGCCGGCGAGGTGGCCAGCGAGATGGCGGTGCAGATCGTCGTCCGCGAGCTGCAAGCCGTGCAGGATCTGGAGGCGCCCGATGCCGGCACGCGGGTGGGCGCCGCGCTCACCCACGCCAACCGGTCCATCCACGATCGCACGATGACCGAGGTGGACAAGCAGGGCATGGGGACCACGGCATCGGTGCTGCTCGTTTCGGGCGCGCGGTATCTGATCGGCCAGGTGGGCGACTCGCGCGTGTACCTGCTCCGGGACGGCGCCCTCGGCCAGTTGACCAAGGACCACTCGTACGTGCAGGAGCAGGTGGATCTGGGCAACCTGACGCCCGAGCAGGCCCGCTACCATCCCTACAGCAACGTGATCACGCGGTGCGTGGGCGCGAGCCCCGAGGTGGAGCCCGATGTGTACACGGGCGAGGTCAAGGTCGGCGACATCTTCCTGGTGGCCAGCGACGGATTGACCGGGATGGTGGACGACCGGCGGTTGCAGCAGTTGCTGATGGCGCGCACGGTTCCCGAGCGAAAGGTCGCGGCGCTGATCTCCGAAGCGAACGGGCGCGGCGGGTTGGACAACATCACGGCCATCGTGGTGCAGGTGGAGTCGGGCGACGCATCCGGGGACGAGGGGCCCACCGAGGAGATGGACGCGGCCGGCGACCGATGAGCGAGTCGGACACGGTCGGATCGGTCGCCGAGTTGTACCTGGGCAATCTGCTGTACGCCCTGGAGTTGGCCGCGATGAGCCTCGAGGAGCAGGGGAAGCCGGAGGACGCGGCGTTCTACCGCGGAATCGCGCGGAAGCTGGCGGAGGCGCGGGGGCGGGAGAAGGGGGAGTGAAGGGCGGGGCACCGACGGCCAACGCCCCCCACTCCTGTACCTCACCTCCTCACGCGCCGAAATGCACCCGCAACTGAATGGACCTCGGCCGCCCGAATGACGCGCCGCTGAAGAACGCCCCCTTCAGGATGTAGTGGCGGTCGAAGAGGTTGTCGACGTACAACTCGGGCCGCACCACGGTTTGGCCCACCACCAACGTGTAGCCGAGGCTGGCATTCGTGATGGCGCTGGGCGCGACCTTGATGCCGCGATTGAACGCGAACAGGCCGGTGCTGTACGAGCATCCGCAGTCGGCCGGGTCGAGGCCGTTGGTGAGTCCCGAGCCGTAGATCTCGGTGACGCTGGCGTAGAGCCGGTTTGCGGAATAGGTGGCGCTCGCGACGAGGGAGAGCCGCTGGTCGTGGTCCTCGTCGAAATAGCCCTGCGGCGTGGCCGCCGGAAAGAATCCGCCGGTAACGGGGCCATGCGCGTAGGCATGATTGAGCGCCGCGTTCACGTATCCCGAAAGCGGTCCCCGCGGGTGGAATTCCACGACGGTCTCGATGCCCGTCACGCGCGAGAGGGCCAGGTTCACCGACGTCGTGATCGCCGATCCGGGCACGGTGTTGTCGTCGATGCCCGGGGTGCTCTCCTTGTGGTACACGGAGAGCTTGGTGATGATGCCGCCCACGGGAAGCCGCCGGATGAGACCGGCCTCGTAGAAGTTGTCGCGCTCGGGAAGCGTGGGCGCCGCGACGGTGTTGCCCTGGGCCACGCTCGTGATGGCGCGCAGATCCTCGACGTTGGTCGGGGTGAACAGCCGGCCGTAGTAGAGGTAGATCGTCGTGGCCGGGCTGGGGAAGAAATTCAGGCGGAGCCGCGGACTCCACTGGGTCCGGGTGCCGGCGAAGGGCGCCCGGTGCGCGTCGTAGCGGATGCCGGTGCGGATCTCGAACTGCTCGATCGGCGAATAGACGGTCTGCGCATACATGCCGACGTCGCCGCCGCGCAGCCCGGAGTTCGAAACGGGCCCCGGGTTCCCGGCGGCATCGGCCGTCGAGAAGTCTTCGTGTCCGGTGGTGGCCAGCGCCTGAATGCCGGTCTTGAAGCTCAGGTTGCGGCGCGGGGAGATGGTGAGGTCTTCCTTCAGGCCCACCGTCCCGAAGCTGCGATTCTCGCGGACGTTGTACGGGACCGTATCGGGATAGAAGAGGAACTGCGGGACGTCGCCGAGTCCCGGCTGATAGCGCAGACTCCCGGCGCGGTAGAACAGGCCGGTGAAGAGTTCCGAGGGGGCGCCGGCGTTCGGGTCCCCACCCGGGGACGAGAACAGGTGATGCCATCCGAGATTCGCGAACCCGTTGACGTCGGTCTGATGATCGTCGAGAAGGTTGCCGCCGGTGCTGTCGTACGGAACGGCGAAGCGCGTGCGCGACCAGTTCAGATCGAGGTCGACGACGTCGCGCGGCCCGCCCCGGTATTCGACCTTGCCGAAGCCGAACACGTCGACGCCGTGGTTGTGGAAGTTGATGGGCGCGTGGGTGACCGGGTTGCCCATGACGGGTTCCAGCCGCATGTCCGTGGTCTGATAGGCGCCCGACGCGAAGACGCCGAAGCGGCCGGCGTTGGTGCTCATGTCGAGACTGCCGCCATTGCTGTTGAATGAGCCGGAATACGCCGACGCGTCCATGTGAAAGCCGCCGGTCGGAATCTTCGTCGACACGTTGATGACCGCGGCGTTCTTGTCGCCGTACTCGGCGTCCCACCCGCCGGTCTGGAAGTCGATCTTGTTCACCACCTGGGGGTCGAACAGCTCGTTGAGGCTGCCCGAAATGCCGGACGGCACGGGCACGCCGTCCACGTAGTAGGTGTACTCCGCGTGCTGGCCGCGGATGTGCACCTCGCCGGTGGGCGCGCGCGCGGCGCCGGCAATCGACTGTTGGAGGATCTGGGACGTCGTATTGGTGGGCGCGCCGTGGTAGTTGTCCTGTTTGAAGGTCTGGTCGCCGGTGCGCGTGTTGACCGCCAGCGGCGCGGCGCTCTGCACCTCGACGGCGGCGAGACTGACGGCTGCCGGGACGAGACGGAAGGCGACCCGGATGTCGGCGCCGTCGTCGGATACCTGCAGCGGACGGCGTTGCGGGGCGAATCCGATCATCCGCGCCATGATGACGTACGCACCGGGGTCGAGGTTGTGAATCGTGAATCGGCCGAAGTCGTCGGTGGACGTGTTGGTGACGACGGCGCCGGCGCGGGTGACGGCGATCTCGACGTTCGCCAGCGCCGCGCCGGTGCTGCTGTCGGTCACGACGCCGACGATGTCGGAGGTTGCCACGGGCGCTGTCGGGGCGGCGGCGGATGGAACACCGGCCCGCGCGCGGGCGGGGAGGAGCGTGATTGCGGCGCACGTCAGCACGACCGCGAGGCGCCCGGCCGGGCGCACGCGTGCGATGAACCTGGACATGAGAGGCCCTTGGTAATTGAGTGAGTTGATGGAACGCGATGGAATGCGGGCCGAAGCAGCGGCTCCGGCATCAACTCACGCGGGCGGGCCTCTGGAGTGTGGAGTGCGATAGGCGACCCGGCGGACCGTGGTCGCGACGGCCACCGGCACCGCGGCCGCGCGAGCGGCCGCCTGCAGATGCGCTCCATCGTGTGGGAGCGGGGCCGACCAGTGGGTCAGCGTCTGGCAGAGGATGCAGTCGGCGGGGTGGCCCGGCCGGCAGTTCTTGTGGCTGTGATCCTCGATGTGGACCATCGAGGCGGGGCCGTCGGTCCGTTGGACGATGGCGTCCGCCAGCGCGACCACCGGCGGCAGCCCCATCTGGAACACTGCCGCCGATAGGGCGATGCCCACGCCGTTGTCCCGGATCTTCACGCGAACCACGATCCCAATAGGGTCGTCTCGGGGACGACCGTGACGGGCAGTTCGATTGCAGGCTGGGCGATCGCGTCCAGCGACACCGCGTCGCGCGCGTTCAGCGCGATGTTCAAGAACGCCTGCTGAGAGGCCGCGCCCGCGTTTCCGTGGACGACCGCGGTAATCGCGGGGCGGTTCAGCCCGACCGATCTTTCGGTCGAAGGTGGCCTGGCAAATCTCGAGTGTGCGCTCGAGGACCCTCCTGACGTCGATCGGCAACTTCTTCGCGGAGGCATCGGTGCGGGCGAACAGCATGAGTTGTCGGACCATGTCCGCGGCGCGCTGAGCCGCGTTCGTCGCGTCGTCGAGGAACGGTTCGGCGTCGTCGGGTGGTCTTCCACGGACCATCTCGAGATTGGGCAGGATGACCGCGAGCATGTTGTTGAAGTTGTGCGCAATTCCGGACGTCAGCTGTCCCACGGCTTCCATTTTCTGCGCCACGCGCAGCTGGTCTTCCAGGCGGTGGCGAGCCGTGACGTCGAAGAGTCCGCCGAGGAAACCCGTGGCGCGCCCGTCGGCGTTGCGGACCACTGTCGCCTTGCTGTGAATCCAGCGGATCTCGCCGTTCGGCAGCACGATGCGGTGCTCGGATCGCCGTAGCACCCGACGAGCAGGTAGTGCTGCATGCTCTCTTCCACAAGAGGTGCCGGTCCTCCGGATGGATGCGATTCACGAAGTCCGCGAGCGTCTGCGGGGCCGACGGCGACGTGCCGAGCACGGCCGCCGCCGCCGCGTCGCAGAGCGTGATCCGGTTCGTGTCGGTCTCCCACGTCCAGAGCCCCATTCCGGTGGCTTCGACGGCAAGCCGGAGCTTCTCTTCGCTCTCGCGCTGTGCGCGTTCCGCGCGGCGCCACCCCGTGACCTCCGTTCCGATCCCCATGACGGAGACGCACCAATGCCGTCCTTCATGGGAATGAGCCGTGTTTGCCAGAGCGAGCCGCTCTTGCTGGCGACCTCGAACTCCTGTGTCTTTCCCGTGGCGATCGCCTGCGCAAACGCCTGCACATAGCGAGCCCGTTCGTCCGCAGGCAGATCGTCGAGGGAGTCCAGTCCACGACCTCACCGAGCGTGAGGTCGGGGATGGTCCGGTTCAGAAAGACGAGCTTCCCCTCCGGAGTCATGAGGGTGATGATGTCCGGCGAGTTTTCGAGCAACGCCTTGAGGTCGGGGAGCGTCGGAAGTTGCAGGGAAAGCGCCTCCATGCGCTGCTCCAGTGGCGGCGATATCGCGCGCAAGTGCACGATCTCGCTCGCTTCGTCCGCTCCGGTCTTCGGGCGCCCCGCCATCAGGCCCTCTGGAGTACCACAACCATCGGTGGCGACGAAACGGACGGAAACCTCCAATCGACGGCGCTTCCGCCGGAGGATAAATGCCCGGTTCAATTTATCCCGCGTTGAGGAAGGTCAGCGCGGTCTCTTCGAAGGTGGCGCGCCACGAACCGAAGATGTGGCCGTGCCCTTCGTTTGGTATGACGAAGAAGCGCGGAATCGCTCGATAGCTTCGTGCATCTCGGCGAAGAGCCGGACCGGCAGCAACGGGTCACGGTCACCGTTGACGATGAGCGTGCGCGCCTTGATCGTGGATAGCAGGGGGAGTGAAGTTCATATTCGTCGAACGTGGCGGCAAAGGTGGCAGGTTGGTCGAGCAGGGCCTGGATCTGCGCGTCCCCGTGAACGTGGCGCTCGGCGAGCAAGCGTCGCTCCTCGTCCGAGGGCGCGATCGCCGCGGCTTGTCGCATGATCGCGCGCCGGCGCGGGGTAGTAGATCGCCGGGGCGACGAGGACCATCGCGTCCACCCGGTGCGGCTGCGACGTCGCGGCGTGAAGCAGTGTGTTCGCACCCAGGCTGAGACCGACCGCGCTGAAGCGATCGATTCCAAGCTCGTCGAGCAACGCCAGGACGTCCAGCGCACACTGGCGATGGGTCAGCGTCCCGGACGGGTTCGTCGAGTGGCCGTGGCCGCGCAAATCGACGAGAACGAGGCGGCGAACGCGCGCGAGGCGCTTCAGGTCGAACACGAGACTCCAGTCGCGCCGCGTTCCCGTGAAGCCATGAAGCAGGACGAGTGGCCTCCGACCCCGTACGTCTCGTACGCGAGTTCGGCGCCCCGTGCTGCCGAGGCAATCGTTCGTTGCGGTTCGGCGGCTGGCTCCATCTCGTCGATTCCTCCGTGGTGTTGGAGCGATGGTGCGCTCGCGCGCGGCGTTGTTGACGGCTGCCGCGTGTCGATGCGGAAATCCGATTCAGGTGGGACGGGGGCGGGGACACGGATGATGCTCAACGCGTCGCGTTGCGCGTAATGCGCGTCGATGTGAGCGAGCACCGAATCGCGCTCGCTAAATCTCAAGGAAATGCGCCGACGAGCCGTTCAATGAGTGACGTCTCGACGCCATGTGCGGCGAGACCAATGAACACTGGGAACCGTTGCCCCTGGCGATTCGAGCACGATGAAACGAAGCTCTGCGACAAGTTTGCACCTGGGCGTCGCGATCGCCTCGGTGTCGCTCGTTCTCGCCTCGCCGAGACGGCGCAAGCCATGCCCACCGCGAGCTTTCCGGTGGACGAACTGCCAGATGAGCCGCGCCCGCGACTCGAACGCCGTCCGAGCCGCCAGCAGCGTCCGCAGACGTCGCGCCACCCGTCTCGCCCGCACCACCTGTCGACACACCGCCGCCGGAGCCGCCCTCGACTTCTTTGTCGCGGCCGGCCTGGACGGTCTGGAGCGGCGTCCCCGCGCAGGGGCTCGTCCTGGACCGCAACCGGCGCCATCGGCTCAATCGCCCCGCCGGAATACGACCGCGCCAACCACGGCCCGGGCCCGCACTGCGCACTCGGCGACTTCTGCTTCGGTCCCGTCGTGACTCCCGGCTCCCCAACCTGCTCGGTGTCGGAATCCACGCGAGGACGTCCGAGTTCGTCGGCTTTGCCGCGGACTACCAGTTTCTGCCGACGCTCTCGTTGGACGCGACGTCTGTGTCCGCCGCGCTGTGGACCGCGGAGGCGCGTGTTTTTCCACTGGGCGGGCCCATCTGGCTCGGCGCCGGATTCGCGTATCAGACCGTGGACGCCAGGACGAGCGTCGACATCGCCGGGCAGAGCGTGGCCATCGGCGGCACGCTGGGCGTCCCCCTGTTCAAGATGGGCATCGGCTTCGAGGGGCGCAGCGGCCTGGTGATCGGCATCGACGTGGGCGTGAACATCCCGCTCGGAGGTAGAGACGTGACGTTCGACGTCCCCTCGACGACAAACGCCCTCGCCCAGGCGGAAATCGATCGGCAGGAGCAGTCCGTGCAGGACTCGGTCGACAGCATCGTCGGATCCCTTCCCGTAATCCCGCAGGTGAGCCTGCTCGACTTGGCTACCTCTTTTGAGGGCCTGCCTCACGGCGAGTCAGCCTGCGCGTCCCGACGCAGAGGCTCGAAAACGACGTGGCACGGCTCCTTCCACGCGAGCACGTAGGGCCGCCTGTCGGGAATAGTCGCGGGAAAATTCGCGATCCCGTTCTTCCCCAGATCGTTGACCCACAGGATGTCCGTTCTGCAGGTCGGGATCGTTTTCCGGACGGAATCCGACGAAATACGCGGTGGGCGTGGACTGGCAGTTCGGTGCGAAATGACGGGGAGAAAAGACGAGCGCTCGCGAAAGCTTCAGCGCCCGCGCCGTATCCCGGGGGATGTTCACGTTCTCGGCGATGCGGGCAATGTTGTAGGCGCGAACCCACCAGTATCCCGCCGCGGTCACCGTGACGAGGGCGACGACGAGAGCGCTCGGCACCGCGCCGAGCCCACGGGATCTCGAGCTTCGGGGCGAGTGCGCCCAGGGTGCCGGCGGCGCGGCGCAGTCCGTAGGCGCTCAGTGCGACCATCGGCACGACCGTCTCGAAGTAGTGGACCGGTCGGAAGGTATCGACGCCCATCGACGTGGAGAACCCGTGGAGCGCGAAGAAGCAGAGCAACGAGGCCCACGCCCAGGCGGAACCCCGGGCCCGAAAAGCGCACAGGACGAACAGAAATGACAGCGGCCAGCCGAACAGCGCGAAGTTCAAGCGGTAGGCGGCGAGCGCGGTGGTTGCGAGCCACCTTGAGCGGGTACTCGAAGGAGAGCCCGGGCACCGGCGTGAGATCCCTGTTGTCGAGCGTCGTGAATCGGAAATCGTTCTGGACGACGTACGCCTGGTAGCGCTGGTACGCGGTCAAGAGGGCGGAGCCGTTCTGGGCGTGGTTGACCCAAAGAAACAGCGCGCCGAGGATCGTGGCCGGCACCGCGAACGCCGCGAACGCCGCGGCGCGCCCGCTCGGTTGGCGGACCACGCGCGCCGCCCAGAGCACCAGCAGCGGCAAACCGATCCCGAACGCGCTCAGCGGGCGCACGAACACCGCCGCGGAAAACGCCGTTGCCAGGGCAGCGTGCAGCCACACGGGCGCGTTCGGCTCGCGCAGTCGCACGAAAGCCCAGGTCATGCACAGAAGGACGAAGACGCACGCCGTGTGAGACATCTCGGTCGCGGCGCCGACGACCACCATGGGAGCCACCACGTAGAACAGCACGGCCGCTCGCGCGAACGGCGCGCCTACCGCGCGCCGGACGGCGTCGTAAAGCGGAAAGATCGACAGGCCGTTGTAATCGCATTCGCGTAGCCCGGGATCCCGAGCCACACCCAGGGGACCATCAGGGCGGGCCACCCCACGAAGTACTGTGCGTAGTACCGGCCGTCGTTGATCATGAAGATGCGAATCGAAGAACTCCTTGTGCGGTCGCGACGGGACCGTCAGCCGACCCGACGCGAGCAGCTCGGCCGTGAATCGATAGGCGCCCTCGTCGTCGGTGAGGGGAGCGCCCCGGAGAATGAAATGGCGAAAGGCCGCCGGGCCCGCGAAGGCCACGACGGCCGCGACGGTGAGGAAGACGCCGGAAGGCACCGAGGCGAGCGCGCCCAGCGGATCGCGTTCCGACGCGTGCAGCGCGCGAGCGACGCCGACGGCGACGAAAGCCACGGCCATCGAACCGAACACGAGCCAGTAGCCCAGGAACGTGCCGTACACGGGGGCTGGGTGTGTGCGCTCGCCGAGGTCGAGGACGAAATAGGAGTGGTATGCCCAGCCGATGGAATGCAGCACGCCGATCGTGAACACGCCGAGGGCGATGGGGATGAGCCAGCGGGACGGCGTCACGGCGGCGATAC
>CAWGJO010000002.1:0-9512 GCA_963822945.1 uncultured Gemmatimonadaceae bacterium
CGATTGTACAGCCGCCCCGCCAGCGGCATCAGCACCGCCATGGCCAGCCCGCGCGGCATCAGCACCAGCCCGGATTCCGTCGCGGTGTACCCGAGCTGGTTCTGCAGAAAGAGCGGCAGCAGAAACAACGCCGCGTACAGCCCGAGCCCGAGAATCGATCCGATCACCGTGGCCGAGGTGAACGAGACATTCGTGAAGAGTCGCAGGTCGACGGCCGGCGCCTCCGCCACCAGCTCGCGCCACACGAACAACCCGATGCCCACCACACTCAGCACGGCGAGCCACGAGATGAAGGTGGACGAGAACCACAGATCCTTCTGCCCCTCCTCCAGCATGAGCTGCAGCGCACCGAGCCCCACGGTCATGAAGGCGAGGCCGGTCCAGTCGATGTTCCCGCGCGTGCGCACGAGGTAGGGCGGGTCCTCGATGTAGCGCAGCACCAGCAGCACGTTCACGATGCCGATGGGGACGTTGATGAAGAACACCCAGGGCCAGGAGTACTGGTCGGTGATCCATCCGCCGAGCATGGGCCCGAACGCCGGCGCCAGAACGATGCCGAGGCCGAACACGCCCATCGCCAGCCCCTGCTCCTCGGCGGGGAAGCTCTCGCGCAGGATCGCCTGCGAGATGGTGATCAGCACGCCCCCACCGATGCCCTGCAGCACGCGCCACACGATGATCGCGTCGAGCGAGCGCGACAGCCCGCAGGCCATGGAGCCGCAGGTGAAGATGACGACGTTGGCGATGAAGAAGTTCTTCCGGCCGAAACGCAGGCTGAGCATGCTCGTGATGGGCATGATGAGCACGTTCGACAGGATGTACCCGGTGACGACCCAGGTGATCTCGTCGACCGTTGCGCCGAGCGTGCCCTGCATGGCGGGCAGCGCGACGTTGACGATGCTCGAATCGAGCACCGCCATGATCGTGCCGATCATCACCGTGCCGGCGATGACCCACTTGTTGACGGCGGGTTGATCGCTCATGCGCGCTGGCGGAGCGCGTGCATGGAGGGGATATCGCAATGTAACGCCGTGCGCGCCGCGGCCCGTCGCCGGACGGGACCGGGCGCCGACGCGCCGGCCGGGTCATTCGCCGATGAACTCCCCCATCCCCTCGGCGTGCTCCACGCCGCGCAGGAACCACACCAGCGGAATCGAGATCACGAACAGTCCCGTGATCAGCACGAACACGTGGTTGTACGCGATCACCGCCGCCTGCCGCTCGACGGTGAAGTTGAGCAACGCGTACGCGCGCTGCGTGGCCGTATACAGGTCGGCCCCCGCCGCCCGCATGCCGCCGATGGCGCCGTGCAGCCACGACTGGGTCACGGGGTTGGTGGCGGTCAGGTGCTGAATCAGGATGTCGTGATAGCGGGACGTGCCGCTGGTGAGCTGCGTGGCCGAGAAGGCCACGCCCACGCTCCCCGCCACCTGGCGCACCACGTTGTACAATCCGGCGGCCGAGGTCATCCGGTGACGCTCCACCGTGGCCAGCGCGGCGGTGCTCAGCGCCACGAAGATCAGGCCGAACCCCACGCCCTGCCAGAGCTGCGGCCAGAACAGGTCCCAGAAGCCCACGCTCGTCGTCAGCCGCGACAGCGCCCAGAACGAATAGCCGCTCACCACGAGCCCGACGCCCACGAGCACACGCGGTCCTATTCTATTGTATGCGCGTCCCGCCAGGGGCATCAGCACGGCCATCGCCAGTCCGCGGGGCATGAGCACCAGCCCGCTCTCCATGGCGCTGTAGCCGAGCAGGTTCTGCAGGAAGAGCGGTAGGAGAAAGAGCGCGGCGTACAGGCCGAGCCCGAGAATGGCCCCGATGGCGGTGGCCGAGGTGAAGGCGCCGTTCCGGAACAGCCGCAGGTCCACCGCCGGCGCCCTGGCGCGCAGCTCGCGCCACACGAACACCACCAGCCCGATGCCGGCGATCACGGCGAGCCAGGTAATGAAGCTCGAGTCGAACCAGCTGTCCTTCTCGCCGTTCTCGAGCATCAATTGCAGCGCGCCGAGTCCCACGGTGAGCAGCGCGAGTCCGCTCCAGTCGATGCGCCCCTTGCTGCGGACGAGGTAGGGGGGATCTTCGATGAACCGGCTCACCATCATCAGGTTGAGCACGCCGATGGGCACGTTGATGAAGAACACCCAGGGCCAGGAGTACTGGTCGGTGATCCACCCGCCGAGGGTGGGGCCGAACGCCGGCGCAAGCACGACGCCCATGCCGTAGATGCCCATCGCCAGCCCCTGCTCCTGCGGGGGGAAGGTCTCGCGGAGAATGGCCTGCGACACGGTGATGAGCACACCGCCGCCGATGCCCTGGATGATGCGCCACACCACGATCGCGCCGAGAGTGTGGGAAAAGCCGCAGGCCATCGACGCGGCAGTGAAGCTGGCGATGCTGGCGAGGTAGAAGTTCTTGCGTCCGTAGCGCGAACTGAGCATGCCGACGATGGGCATGATGATCACGTTGGACAGGATGTAGCCGGTCACCACCCAGGTGATCTCGTCCACCGTGGCGCCCAGCGTGCCGCGCATGTCGGGGAGCGCGACGTTGACGATGCTCGAATCGAGCACGGCCATGATCGTGCCGATGAGCACGGTGCCGGCGACGACCCATTTGTTGACGGGGGGCTTGGCGGGCATGGGCGCTTGGGGGGCGGGCGCGGGGTCGGGGACGCGGGCAGAACCGGAGCGGCGCCGAAACGCCGCCTTTCAACGTACCGTTCCCTCGTCCCTCCGCCAGAGCGGCGGGGTTCATGGGTGGCCGACCCCGGCAGACCGCGGTCGGGGCGGCATGCCGTGCATGGCCGGCGCTTGCGCGCCGACCGCTCGTCGCGAATATCATGCGCACCACCGATGACTCAGAACTCGAACTTCGCGCCGGCGGTCGAGATCGCCGGTGCCGGACCTGCGGGGCTCGCCGCCGCGATCGGCCTCGCGGCGGCAGGCCGGCGCGCCGTCGTGCACGAACGCGCCGGCAACGTGGCGCATCGCTTCCACGGTGACATACAGGGACTCGAGAACTGGACGACCGACGTCGACGTCCTCGAGGAGCTGGAGACGCTCGGCATCGCCCCGACGTTCGAGCACACGCCGTTCCGCGAGACCGTGCTCTTCGAAGGCGACGGACGCGAGCACGTCTACCGGTCGGAGCGCCCCTTCTACTATGGCGTCCGCCGTGGCGCCGGCCCTGGAACGCTCGACGAGGCGCTCAAACGGCAGGCGCAGGATCTCGGGGTCGACCTTCGCTTTCGCGACCCGGTGACTCGACTGCCCGACGGGGGCATCGTGGCGCACGGTCCGCGCGGCACCGATGTGATCGCCGTGGGGTACTTGTTCGACACCGACGCGGCCAACGGGGCGTACGTCGCGTTCTCCCGGGCGTTGGCGCCGCGCGGGTACGCCTACCTGCTCGTGGCGAACGGTCACGGCACCCTGGCGTCGTGCATGTTCTCGGAGTTCCGCCGGGAACGCGACCTGCTGGAGCGAACCGTTGCCTTCTTTCAACGACACGTCGGCGTGACGCTGCGAAACGAGCGGCGATTCGGCGGCGTGGGCAACTTCCGTCCCTTCCGCCCCAAGCGCCGTGGGCGCATGCTGTTCGTGGGGGAGGCGGCCGGCTTCCAGGATCCGCTGTGGGGGTTCGGGTTGCGGTACGCGATGGTCTCGGGGCACCTGGCCGCGTCCGCGTTCCTGACGGGGGAGCCCGACCGCTACGAGAGGCTCGTGGACCGGCGGCTCGGCGCGCTGTTCCGCACGGGGCTCGTCAACCGCTACGTGCTCAACCGGTGGGAGAGCGGCGCGTACCGCACGCTCATACGCCGCCTGGATCGCGCCCCGGACCCCCGCCGGTCGCTGGCGCGGCAGTACGAGGAATCATTCGCGACGCGCCTGTTGTATCCCCTGGCGGCACGTGCCGCCTGGTGGCCGCGGGACCCGGGGCCGTGCGCCGACCAGCGCTGCGACCTGATCTGGTGCCGCGGAGCGCACGGGGACTGACGCGCAAGACGGTGGCGGCGCCGACACCACGCCCCTGCTGAAGCCTACCGGTCGGGAATCGCCGACAGCGCGGCCCAGTCGCGCGGCTCGTCGGTCACCCGGTACACGATCCGGAACGCGACCACCATCATCACGAGCAGCGTGAGAATTGCGAACGCTTCTCCCGTCGTCACCGGCATGTGCGCGCGCTCGACGGTGAGCCACGTGGTCACGCCCCACACCAATGGACCGGTGACCGCCGAGAAGCGTCCCACCATGCCGTACAGCCCGTAGAACTCGCCCACGCGATCGGGGGGCGTGAGGCGCAGCATCAGCGGACGGTCGGAGGCCCACGTGCCGCCCAGGCAGATGCCCGCCAGGCATGCCACGACGAACAGCCACACGATGTGGAGGCGCAGGAAGCCGACCAGCGCGGCGAGGATGAACGTCGTCATCCACCCGGAGAGCACGAGCATGAGCGTGCGCTTGGACCCCAGCCGGTCCACCACGAACCCCCACAGCACGCCGCCCAGGATCGCGGCGGTAATGGCGGACATCAGCACGAGCTGCGCCTTCTGCTGGCCGTTCTCCTTGGTGAGCCCGGTGGCGATGGCCACGTTCACCGTGTAGAGCGACATGAACAGGATCACGGTGTTGATGGCGTCGGTATAGAACGCCCGGCCCACCAGGAACCGGAGCAGCCCCGGGTACTTGTGCCCCGACCGGAGCGTGCGGATGGTCTGCTGCACCGACTCGCGGATCGCCGTCCAGGTGAAGATCGGCCGTGGATGCGGGTTGATCTGCTCGGCGACGAACAGGAAGCAGGGGAGCGCGAGGGTGAGGAAGGCCAGCGCGACGAACAGGAAGTACGCCGGGAAGGGAAAGTCGGCGCGCCCCCGTGACATCAGCAGCCCGCCGCCCACCGCGATGTACGAGCCGAAGTAGCCGAGCCCCACCGCCATGCCGTTGATGCGCCCGCGGTTCTCCTCGGTGGTCACGTCCGGCAGCAGGGAGTCGTAGAACTGCACGCCGGCCTGATAGGCGCCGTTGGCGACGACGAACAACACCGCGCTCAGCGCGAAGGGGCCGCGCGCGATGAGCGCCGTGCAGGCGCAGCAGATGAGCGTGGCCCACACGAGGAAGGGCATCCGGCGCCGCGCGCGGTCGGTCATCGCGCCGAGCAGCGGCGACAGGCAGAACATGATGCCCATGGACAGCGCGCTGATGCCGCCCAGCAGGCTGTCGGCGCGCTCTGAGCCCACCTGTGCCCGGACGTACAGGGAGAAGTACAGCGAGATCACGCCCATCGAGAAGATGACGTTGGCGAGATCGTACAGCATCCAACTGAGCACGGCGCGGCGCCGGATGACGCGGGTGGGCGGATTCATCCGGCCAAATCTGCCGCGGCCGGTGCCGGAGGGCCATGGCGGCGACCAGCACCCGGTGTTCCGCTTTCTCCAGCATTCGTTGCCGGGAGACTGCCATGGCGGGATCGGCGCTGCTGGTGGAGTTTCCGTTCCAGACGCTCGGACTCACCCGGCGCTTCCGGAAGACCGGGGGATCGGCCATGTTGCGGAGGATGAAGGCGCCGGCCGGCGGCGCATCGCACGATCATGCCGGTCACGAGGTGCAACCGCGATGACGATGTCCCCCGGTGACCGGCAAGTGCCGACGACCGAGCCCACCGCGCAGCTCCGCCAGCGGCGCCCCTTCCTGATCGCGCTCACCATCGGCGTGACGCTGCTGTTTCTCGTGATGATCCGACAGTTCCTGCTGTCGATCCTGCTCGCCGCCATCCTCTCGGCGCTCCTGCGTCCCCTGTTCGCGGTGATGTTGCGCTGGTTCCGGGGCCGCAAGAAATCGGCGTCCATGGCCACGCTGGTGATTCTCGTACTGCTGGTGGGGCTGCCGTTGCTCACCTTCTTCGGCGTGGTGGCCACCCAGGCGGTGGAAGTGAGCCAGGCCGCCGGTCCGTGGATCGAACATCAGATCACGCAGGGCGGGCCGCTCGATCAGCGCCTGCGCCAGCTGCCCCTCGTCGACCGGGTGCCGGCGCTTCAGAAGCTGGTGCCCAGCAGCGAACAGCTCGCAGCCAAGGCGGGCGAAGCCGCGTCGGCCACGGCGAGCTTCCTCGTCCGCAGCCTCGCCCAGGCCGGCCTGGGAACGCTCAGTTTCTTCCTCCAACTGTTCGTGATGCTGTACGCCATGTTCTACTTCCTGGCGGACGGCCCGGCGATCCTGGCCGGCATCCTGTTCTTCGTGCCGCTCACGACGGCCGATCAGGACCTGCTGCTCGAGCGATTCGTGTCGGTGGGACGCGCCACGCTCAAGGGGTCGCTGCTCATCGCCATCATTCAGGGTGCGCTGGCCGGCGCGGCCTACTGGGCGGTGGGCGTGCCGGCCGCGGCCTTCTGGGGCACGGTGACGGCAGTGGCCTCCGTCGTACCGGCCGTGGGGGCGGCCATCGTGTGGGTGCCGATGGTGATCTACCTGCTGATCGCCGGCCACGTTGGCGGCGCGACCGCGCTGCTGCTGTGGGGCGCCCTCGTGGTGAGCACGGCCGACAACTTCCTGCGGCCTCTGCTCGTCGGGCGCGACGCGCGCATGACCGATCTGATGGTGCTGCTCAGCACACTGGGTGGGCTCCTGCTGTTCGGAGCCGCGGGATTCATCGTGGGTCCCATCGTGGCCGCGTTGTTCGTTACCGTCTGGCACCTGTACGGGGAGGCGTTCGCCGCCTGGCTCCCGGACCGGGCGCCCGAGCCACCAGAACCGCCCGAGGGCTGAACCCCGCCCCGTCGTTCCGGTGACCCTGGGAGCACCAGAAGCCGCCCCTAGTACATCCCGCCCATGCCGCCACCCGCCGCCGGCGCCTGCGGCCGGTCTTCCTTCTTCTCCACGATCAGCGCCTCGGTCGTGAGCAGCAGCGCGGCAATCGACGCCGCGTTCTGGAGCGCCGTCCGCGTCACCTTCGTGGGATCGATGACACCGGCCTGGACCAGATTCTCGTAGGTGTCGGTCAGCGCGTTGTACCCGAACGCGTCGTCCTTCGACGCCCGCACCTTCTCCACCACGATCGACCCTTCCCCGCCGGCGTTCTGCACGATCATGCGGATCGGCTCCTCGATCGCCCGCCGGATGATCGCGACGCCGATCTGTTCGTCGACCTCGCGCAGCTTGAGGTGCGCCAGCGCCCGCTGCGCCCGGATGAGCGCCACGCCGCCGCCCGGCACGATCCCCTCCTCCACCGCCGCGCGCGTCGCGTGCAGCGCGTCTTCCACGCGGGCCTTCTTCTCCTTCATCTCGCTCTCCGTCGCAGCGCCGACGTTGATCACCGCCACCCCGCCGGCGAGCTTGGCCTTGCGCTCCTGGAGCTTCTCGGTGTCGTAGTCGCTGGTCGACTTCTCGATCGCGCCCTCGAGTTCCTTGAGACGGCCCTTGATCTTGTCCGTGTCCCCGGCGCCGTCGATGATCGTCGTGTTGTCCTTGTCGATCACGATGCGCTTGGCGCGGCCCAGGTCGTTCACGGTCGCGTTCTCCAGCTTGAACCCGACGTCCTCGCTTATCACCGTGCCCCCGGTCAGCACCGCGATGTCCTCCAGCGTCGCCTTGCGGCGGTCGCCGAAGCCCGGCGCCTTCACGGCCGCGATCTTGAGCGTGCCGCGGAGCTTGTTCACCACCACCGTCGCCAGCGCCTCGCCTTCGAGATCCTCGGCGATCACCAGCAGCGGCTTGCCCGACTGCGCCACCTTCTCGAGCACCGGCAACAGTTCCTTCATCGACGAGATCTTCTTGTCGTGGATGAGCAGGAAGGCGTCCTCGAGCACCGCCTCCATCTTCTCCGGATCGGTCACGAAGTACGGCGACAGATACCCGCGGTCGAACTGCATGCCCTCGACCGTCTCCAGCGTCGTCTCCAGGCCCTTGGCCTCCTCCACCGTGATCACGCCGTCCTTGCCCACCTTCTCCATCGCCTCGGCGATCAGGTTGCCGATCTCGGAATCGCTGTTGGCCGAGATGGTGCCGACCTGCGCGATTTCCTTCTTGCCCGATGTCGGAACCGAGATCTTCTTCAGTTCCTCGACCACCGCCGCCACGGCCGCCTCGATGCCGCGCTTGATGGCCATCGGATTGGCGCCCGCCGTGACGTTCTTGAGGCCTTCGCGGAAGATGGCCTGGGCGAGAACCGTTGCCGTCGTGGTGCCGTCACCCGCGATGTCGGACGTCTTGGTCGCGACTTCCTTCACCATCTGCGCGCCCATGTTTTCCACGGGATCGGACAACTCGACTTCCTTGGCCACCGTCACCCCGTCCTTGGTGATCGTGGGGGAGCCGTACTTCTTGTCGATCACGACGTTTCGGCCGCGCGGACCGAGCGTGACCTTCACCGCTTCGGCGAGCTGGTCGACACCGCGCTTGAGCGCCGCGCGGGCTTCGACGTCGAACTGCAGGAGTTTTGCTGACATGAGTTGCTTCCTTCAATAGAAAGATGACGTTCGGTTCAGAGTCGGCGATCAGCCGATGATCGCGAGAATGTCGGATTCGCGGAGGATGAGCACCGGCTCGCCACCGACCGTGAGTTCGGCGCCGCTGTACTTCCCGTACAGCACCGTGTCCCCGACCTTCACTTCCATGGGGACGCGCCGGTCCTTCTCGAAGCGGCCGGGGCCGACGGCCACGATCTTCCCCTGCTGCGGCTTTTCCTTCGCCGTATCCGGGATGTAGAGACCGCCGCGCATCTGCTCGGTCTCCTCCAACGGGCGGACGACGGCCCGATCGGCCAGCGGCGCGATCTTGGCGGCCGACGGCGCGGGCTTGGGCGCGGGCTTGGCGGCCGCGTGTGTGGGCGCGGGCTTGCCCGCGCTGCGGGTTTTCAGTGCCATGGTAGTTTCCCGGGTTGTATGAACTGGTCAGCAGGTGGGGACTGAGCATCGCGTTAGCACTCGCCTGCCGGGAGTGCTAATCCTATTGTGAAGCATAGCCGGTATCCCGCCGCCGCGCTGAACGAGATTCAACGGCGGCTCGTTTTAGACGTTTATTATGGAGCCTCGACCCCTGTTCACGTTGCGGAACCCCGTGTGCGCCACTAGGCTTCATCAAGCGATACGCGCACCGCGCGCGCAGACAAGTCCGACACTCTCTGGGGCCTGCCAACTTGCGAGCAGGCCCCTTTTTTGCGTTCCGGAGGTAGTGTGCCCCGCACGAACGACGGGCCCGACGGCGCACTGACCGACGCGGCGGAGCGCCGGATGGCGAACCAGATCGCGCGCGTATTTCGCGGCACGTACGGCGCGACCACGGGCCTGCGGATCATCGCGACCTCGCTGGCGCGCCAGATGCTGGTGACCGGGATGTCTCCCGACATGGTGGCCGGTGCGCTCGCGCGCTGCGTGTTGACGCACCCGGACCAGGCGGACGCCCGCACGGCCAGCGCATCGCGAATGCTCGTCGCGCTCACGGCCGAGTGCGTCGCCCGCGCGGCCCGGGATGAGACAACGGCACCGCGTTCCACGCGGTCCGGACAGTAGGCGCATG
>CAWGJO010000003.1:0-8613 GCA_963822945.1 uncultured Gemmatimonadaceae bacterium
CCGCCGCACGGGGCGGTATACGGGGCGAGTCGCCTCGCGGAGCACGCGCGCACGGTCGCGCGGCGGCACCGGGTCGCCCCCACTCGCCGTCCCGGACGGTTCGCGCGAGGTCGGCGAGGGCCGCTCCTGTCGCGTCTGGCGGCGATCCGTGAATCGCTGATCATCGCGCACGACACCATCGCGCGAGCCGCCGCCGACGGCGTCGAGACCAGCCCGGCAGGGGCCTGGCTCCTCGACAACTTCTTCGTCGTGCTCGAGCAGATTCCGGAGATTCGCTCCGCGCTCCCCACGGGCTACTACCGGGCGCTGCCGAAGCTGGCCGGCGACGGCCCGCTGGCCGGCTATCCGCGCGTCTACGACATCGTGATCGAGTTGATCGCGCACACCGACGGTCAGCTCGACGAGCCCACCGTGGCGCTGATGATCCGTGAATACCAGCGGGTGAGCCCGCTCACGATGGGCGAGTTGTGGGCGGTGCCCGCGCTGCTGCGCATGGGCTACCTCGAGAATGTGCGCCGCATGGCGCTTCGGGCGGCGCGTGACGTCGCCGACCGTGCGCTCGCCGATGCGTGGGTGACGCGACTGCTCGGCGCCCCGACACCGGCCGACGGCATCGCGGAGCTGTCGGCGTTCGTCCACCAGGGGCCGACACTGACGCCGGCGTTTCTCACGCGCTTTCTGCAGCAGATCCGGAGCCGGCGCTCGGACTTCACGCCGCTGCTCTGGCTCGAACAGTGGGTGGCCGAAGACGTCATGACGGTCGAGGACGCCGCGCAGCGCTCCGTGCAGGAGTTGGCACTCACGCAACTCGTCATGGCCAACTCCATCACCAGCCTGCGCTCCGTCGCGAGCATCGATTGGACGGCGTTCGTGGAAACCGCGAGCGCCACCGAGGCGGTGTTGCGCGGCGATCCGTCGGGCACGTACGCCGGCATGACGCGCGCCACGCGCGATCGCTACCGGCATGCGGTGGAGCGGTTGGCCAGGGGAACGGGTCGGGACGAACCCGGCGTCGCGGCGGCCGCACTCGAGGCCGCAGTCAGCGCCGGCCGCTCACCCGGTCACGACGCCAGAGCCTCCCATGTGGGGCATCACCTCGTCGGCGACGGCCGGCAGGCATTCGAGCGCGCGATGGGCTACGTCGCCTCGCCGGCTGCCCGGGTCCGGGAGCGGCTGCTCGCGCATCCCAGCGCGGTGTACTTCGGCGCGCTCGCCATCGGAACGGCGCTCGCGCTGGCCGTGCTGGTCTCGCCGCTCGACCTGGCGGCCGCCGGCACGCATCCGACCGCATGGCTGCTCGCCGCGGTCGCCCTGGCGTTCTTTCCCGCCGTGGAGGCGGCGGTCGCGGTCGTGCACCAGGCCGTGAGCATCTTCGTGCCGCCGTCCCGCCTCTCGCGACTCGATTACGAGCACGGGGTCCCGGTGGGCGATCGAACCGCGGTCGTGGTTCCGCTGCTGCTCGGCAGCGTCGAGGCGGTGGCCCTCGCCCTGGACCACCTCGAAGTGCAGTACCTCGCAAATCGCGACCCGCAGATCCGATTTGCGCTGCTCAGCGACCTTGCCGATTCGCCGGCGCCGGCCGTGGCGAACGACGACGCCATCATCCAGGCGGCGCTCGACGGCATCCGGGCGTTGAACGACCGCTATGGCGACGCGCCCTTCTATCTGTTGCACCGCCCCCGGCGATGGAACACCGCCGATGGGATCTGGATGGGGTGGGAGCGGAAGCGGGGCAAGCTCGTCGATTTCAACGCCTTCGTCCGCGGCGCCGGCGATGCCGCGTTCTCCGTGACCGAAGGCGATCTCCCCTGGCTGCGCGCCGTTCGCTATGTCGTGACGCTCGACGCCGACACGATCCTGCCGAGCGGCGCCGCAGCCGCGCTCATCGGCACCATGGCCCATCCGCTCAACCGCGCCGAGTTTGACCCGGAACGCGGTCGCGTGGTGCGTGGCTACGGTATCCTGCAGCCGCGCGTGAGTGTGTCGCTGGCGAGCGCCAGCCAGTCGCGCTTCGCCTCCATCTATGCCGGTCATCCGGGCGTCGATCCGTACACGACCGCCGTGTCGGACGTGTACCAGGATCTGTTCGGCGAGGGAACGTTCACCGGCAAGGGCATCTATGACGTCGACGTGTTTCGCCGATCCACCGAGGGCCGATTTCCGGAACATGCCCTACTCAGCCACGATCTGATCGAGGGCGCGTTCGCGCGGGCCGGTCTCGTGACCGACGTGGAAGTGTTCGACGACTATCCCACGCGCTACCTCACCGCCACGCGACGGGCGCATCGGTGGATTCGCGGCGATTGGCAGCTGCTCCGGTGGCTGACGCCGCGGGTGCCGACCCTGACGGGCGCCAATCGGAGCCCGCTCTCGGCGCTCTCGCGCTGGAAGATCGCCGACAACCTGCGGCGGAGCCTGACGCCGGTAGCGCTGCTCGTCTGGCTGATCGCCGGATGGACACTCCTGCCCGGCCCCTGGTTCGCGTGGACCGCCGCCGCGCTCGTCGCGGCGAGCGCTCCGTGGGTCGCGCCGCTCATCGCGGCCGCCGTGCGGCCATCGCGCGATCCGGGCTGGCGTCCGTACTACGCGGCGCTCGTCCACGACGCGGTGAATGTCGCGCAGCAACTGGCCCTGGCGCTGATCCTGCTGCCCGATCAGGTGTTGCTCGCCACGGACGCGGTCCTGCGCACCATCGGGCGCGTGCTCGGTACCGGCCGCCCGCGGCGGCGGATGCTCGAATGGCAGACCGCCTCGCACGCCGAGCATACCGCCGCGCAGGGCCGGCGCTCGGTGTGGGCACGCATGTGGCCGGCGGTGGCCCTCGGCGCCGGAATCCTGGGCGGCGTCGCCTGGCTGCAGTGGCCGGTCGCACCGCCGGGCGCGCCGCTCTGGGCGGCGTCGGCCGCGTTCGCCGTACTCGCGCTCGCGTGGGGGCTCGCGCCCGAGGTGGCGATCGCGCTCAGCGCCCCGCTCACGCGCCGCGACCTCGCGCTCGACGACGACCAGCGCGCGGCCACCCGGCGCTATGCCCTGCGCCACTGGCGCTACTTCGAGCGCTTCGTCACGGCGGACACGCACTGGCTCGTTCCGGACAACTTCCAGGAGACGCCGGAGCCGGTCATCGCCTCGCGCACGTCGCCCACGAACATCGGCCTGCAGCTCCTCGCCACGATGTCGGCGTGCGATCTGGGATTTCTCACCCGGGGCGAGATGCTCGACCGCCTGGAGCATGCGTTCGCGGCCCTGGATCGCATGCCCCGCGTGCAGGGCCACTTCTTCAACTGGTACGATCTGAGCGATCTGCGGGTGCTCGATCCCCCGTACGTCTCCACGGTCGATTCGGGCAATCTCGCCGGCCACCTGGTGGCACTGGCGCAGGGCTGCCTGGACGTGGCCGATGCGCCGGTGGACGATGCGCGCCTCTGGGCCGCGCTCGAGGTCGAGGGCAATCCGCACCATGGCGAAGACTCGATCGATAGCAGCTCGGACACACCGTGGATCGGAGAGCGGCTGCTGGCGTACCAGGCGGCGACGCTCGAGCTTCGGCGACGGGCGGCGCCGCCCGCGCCCTCCACGGATGCCGCGGCCACCACGCTGTGGGCCCGCCAGCGCCTGGAAGCCACGGCGGCGGAGTTGGCGAGCTTCGGACTCGATGCCGAGGACGAACCCGGGATGTCGCTTCGCACCGCGGCCCGCTCGTCGGCGGGGGCTGCCGCACTGGTGGAACGCCTCGAGACGCTGGCCCGCCGGGCCCGCGACATGGCGATGGCCATGGACTTCCGCCTCGTCTACGACGCGCAGCGGCGCCTCTTCTCCATCGGCTACGACGCCCGATCGGGCCGGCTGGACGATTCGTCGTACGACCTCCTCGCCTCCGAGTCGCGCCTGACGAGCTTCATCGCGGTGGCCAAGGGCGACGTCCCGGCGGAGCACTGGTTCCGCCTCGGCCGCTCGCTGACCATCGCCGATGGCGCCACCGCGCTCGTGTCGTGGAGCGGCAGCATGTTCGAGTATCTCATGCCGCTCCTCGTGATGCCGCCCCGCCCCTTCTCGCTCCTCGACCAGACCTGCCATTCGGCCGTGCAGCGGCAGATCGCGTACGGACGCGCGCGCGGCGTGCCCTGGGGGATCTCCGAGTCGGCGTACAACCTGCGCGACCGGCACGGCACGTATCAGTACCGCGCGTTCGGCGTGCCCGATCTCGCGCTGCAGCGCGGACTGGGCCGCGAACTCGTGGTCGCACCGTATGCCAGCACGCTCGCCATCGCCGTCGACGCGCACGAGGCGCTGCGCAATCTGGCGGAGCTCGAGCGCCAGGACGCGCTCGGGCCGTACGGCTTCTACGACGCGCTCGACTACACCCGGGTCGCCCCCGGCGAGCGCGTGGCCGTCGTTCGCAACTTCATGGCGCACCACGTCGGCATGAGCGTCGTCGCCCTCGACAACGCGTTGAGCATCGGCAAGGCCACGGCCGCCGGGATCTGGCAGCGACGCTTCATGGCCGACGCCGGCATCCGGGCCGCCGCGCTGCTGCTGGATGAACGCGTGCCGCGCCGCTTCGCGCCGCGCCCTCCGCAATCCGACCTGCCGGCATCCGCCCTCGAGCCGCCGGCGCGCACGCCGATCGACGTCCACGAAGTGGACACGCCCCACACGCCCGAGCCGCACGTCGCACTGCTCGGCGGCAGCGCCTACAGCGTCCTGCTCACCAATGCGGGCAGCGGCCACAGCCGTGCCAATGGCCTCGACGTCCTCCGCTGGCGGGCGGACGCGACGCAGGACGATACGGGCCAGTGGATCTACGTGAAGGACCTCACGGCCGGCACGCTCTGGTCGGCCGGCCATCAGCCGGTGCGGGCCACGCCGGCATCATATCGCGCGACGTTCGCCGCCGATCGCGTCATCTTCACGCGCCGCGACGGCGCCGTCGACACCCGCACCGAGATCGTGGTCATCGCCAGCGAGCAGGCCGAGATCCGGCGCGTCACGCTCGTGAACCGCTCGCACGTCACGCGCGAGATCGAACTGACCAGCTACGGCGAGGTCGTGCTCTGTCCCCCGTTGGCCGATCGGGCGCATCCCGCCTTCCAGAAGCTGTTCGTGCAGACGGAGTGGGTGCCCGACGCGACGCTGCTCGCCAGCCGGCGGCCGCGCTCCGAAGCCGAGACCTGGCCCTGGTGCGTGCACGTCGTGGCGTGCGGGCCCGAGTTCGTCGGCGAGGTGAGCTACGAGACCGACCGTGCACGCTTCGTGGGCCGTGGACGGACCGTGCACGCGCCGCGCGCCTGCGACGCCGACGGACCGCTGGCCGGCACCGCCGGCGCGGTGCTCGACCCCATCGTGGCCCTGCGGGTGCGCGTGCGCATCGAGCCGCGGCGGTCGGCCACGGTGGCGTTCACCACCGCGGTCGCCGCCACGCGGCAAGCGGCCCTCCAGCTCGCCGACCGGTACCGCGACCTCGCGGCCGGTGCGCGGGCCCTCAGTCTGTCGCGCACCGAAGCGGAGATGGAGCTCCGCGACCTCGACATCGCGCCGGGCGACGTCGCGCTGTATCAGGAGCTTGCCGGGGCGCTCGTCTATCCGCACGAGGCGTTGCGGGCCCCCGCGGGGGCGCGCGGCGCCGTCACCACCGGCCAGCCGGCGCTGTGGGCGCAGGGCATCTCCGGCGACTGGCCCATCGTCCTCGCCACCATCCGCGCCCCCGCCGGCCTGCGGAGCATCCGGCAGTTGCTCGTGGCGCATCGCTACTGGCGCACCAAGGGCATCCAGTCCGATCTCGTGATCCTCAACGCCAAGCCGCACTCGTACGCGCAGGAACTCCACGACCAGCTCGTGACCACGGCCATGGCGTCGGGTGAGGGCAGCGTGCTGGAACGACCCGGCGGCGTGTTCATCCGGCGCGCCAGTGCCCTCTCGGACGCCGACACGGCGCTGCTGCGCGCGGTGGCACGCGTCCACGTGCTGTGCGATGGCGTCGGCCTGGGCGATATCGTGGCGGCGCACATCCTCGAGCATGGCGCACGCCCACCGGCCGGACGGCGGGCGGTTCCGGTGCCGTCCAGCGACGAGGCCCCGCACGGGCGCAGCGGCGCGAAGCCCCCGAGCGGCGCGCCCGACCGCCGGGCGCCGACCGACGGATCCCCGCCATTCGCCAACGGATTCGGCGCGCTGACCGCCGCCGGCGACTTCGCGATCGACGTCGCCGGCGATCGCGTGCCACCGGCGCCGTGGGCAAACGTCATCGCGAATCCGAGCATGGGCTTCTGCGTCACCGAACGCGGCGGCGGCTTCACGTGGGCCGAGAACAGCCACTTCTTCCGGCTCACGCCATGGTTCAACGACCCCGTGAGCGATCCCTGCGGCGAGGTGCTCTACCTCCGGGACGTCGAGCGCGGCACCGTCTGGACCCCGACCCCGGGCCCCGCGCCCGCCACCGGCAATGCCAGCCGTTCGCCAGGCTACGGCGTCACCCACGCGCCGGGCATCACGCGCTTCACCCACCGGCGCGACGACATCGCCACCGAGCTCTCCTTCGCGGTGCCCGCCTCCGATCCGGTCAAGATCGCGTCGCTGCGCATCACGAATCACGGCGCAGTCGCACGGCGCCTCGCGCTCACCAGCTACGTGGAGTGGGCGCTCGGGGCCGATCGCGAACGCACCCGGCACCAGCTTCACACCCGCTACGACGAGCCGTCGCGCGCGATCTTCGCGCAGAACTTCTTCGCCCCAGACTTTGCCACGCGCGTCGCCTTCTCGTGGATGAGCGAGCGGACGACCAGTTACACGGGTCGCCGGGATCACTTCATCGGCCGCAACGGCGATCTGGCCGCACCCGCCGCCATGCGCGAGGACGAACTCTCGCGCGCCGTGGGCGCCGGGGACGACCCGTGCGCCGCGCTGCGGTGCCCCGTGGCACTCGCGCCGGGCGAGACGCGCACGATCGTGATCCTCCTCGGCGCCGCCGCGAGCGATGAAGAGGCGCGGGCGCTCATCGCCCGGCACGGCCCCCCGCCGTCCGCCGCCGCGTCCATTGCCCACGCCACGACGGCGTGGGACCAGCGACTCTCGGTGATCCGCGTGCACACCCCGGAGCCGGAGCTCGATGCCCTGTTCAACCGCTGGACGCTGTACCAGGCGTTGTCGTGCCGCATGTGGGCACGCTCGGCTCTGTATCAATCCAGCGGCGCGTACGGCTTTCGCGACCAGTTGCAGGATTGCATGGCGTTCGTGTACGCCGAGCCGGCGATCGCCCGGACGCATCTGCTCCGGGCGGCGGGCCGGCAGTTCGCCGAGGGCGACGTCCAGCACTGGTGGCACGAGCCCTCCGGACGCGGCGTGCGCACCCGGTTCTCCGACGATCTCGCCTGGCTTCCCTTCGTCGCCGACCACTACGTCCGGACCACCGGCGACGCCTCCATCTGGGACGCGCCCGCGCCCTGGCTCGTCATGCGACCGCTCGCCCCCGATGAGCAGGAAGTCTACGATCTGCCGGAGATCAGCGCGGAGACCGACACCCTGTACGAGCATTGCGTGCGGGCCCTCGACCGCGCCTGCACCACGGGCGCGCACGGGCTGCCCCTCATGGGATCGGGAGACTGGAACGACGGCATGAACCGCGTGGGGGCGGGCGGCCGCGGCGAGAGCGTATGGCTCGCCTGGTTTCTCACGGCCACGCTGCGCCGATTCGCCGTCCATGCCGAACGGCGCGGCCACGCGGACGCTGCCGCGGGCTGCCTCCGCCGCGCCGATGACTACGCCGCGGCCGCGGAACGCGCGGGCTGGGACGGCGCCTGGTACCGCCGCGCGTACTACGACGACGGGTCACCCCTCGGCACGGCGACCGACGACGAATGCCGCCTCGACGCCGTGGCGCAGAGCTGGGCTGTGCTCTCAGGGGCCGCCGATCCGGAGCGCGCGCGCCTGGCGATGCGGGCGGTCAACGAGCACCTGGTGCGCGAGGATGCGCGGCTGCTCCTGCTGCTCGCGCCGCCCTTCGACAAGACGGCACACGATCCGGGGTACATCAAGGGCTATGTCCCCGGCGTGCGCGAGAACGGGGCGCAGTATACCCACGCCGCGCTGTGGACCGTGCTGGCGATGTTGCGGCTGGGCGACGGCAATCGCGCCGGCGAGCTGATGCGGATGCTCAATCCCCTTTCGCACGCGCGCGGCCCCCGCGATGTCGCGCGCTACATGGTCGAGCCGTACGTCGTGGCGGCCGACGTGTACGCCGCGTCGGGGCACGAGGGGCGCGGCGGGTGGACGTGGTACACCGGCTCGGCGAGCTGGAGCTACCGGGTGGTGCTCGAGGGGATGCTCGGGTTCGACAAGCGCGGCGATCGTCTCCACCTCGATCCCTGCATTCCTGCGGCGTGGCCCGGCTTCAGCATGGACTACCGCTTTGGCACGAGCACCTATGCCGTCGAGGTGCGGAATCCCGACGCGGTGTCGCGAGGCGTGCGCGCCGTGACCGTGGATGGTGTGATCGTCCCCACGGGCGTCGTCGTGCTATGCGACGACGGGCGGCGGCACGTCGTGGTCGTGGAGCTGGCGGGAGATGCGGACGGAGCCGCCTCCCGCCCGCGCCGCGTCAGAGTACTTTCCGCCCCTGGA
>CAWGJO010000004.1:0-169820 GCA_963822945.1 uncultured Gemmatimonadaceae bacterium
GGCACGGCCCGGCGGTGCTCGACGCCGACGGGCTCAACGTCTTCGACGGCGATCCCGAGCGGATGGCGAGGCTGCTCGACGGACGGAACGCCGTGATCACGCCGCATCCCGGCGAGTTCGCGCGGCTCACGCACACCACCATCCCCGAAGTGCTGGCGCGCCGGTTCGACATCGGCTGTCGGCTGGCGGCCCGCCTCGGCGCGGCCGTGCTGCTCAAGGGGACGCCGACCGTGGTGTACGCACCCGACGGCACGGAGCGCCTGGTGAGCGCCAGCGGCAGCCCCGTGCTCGCCACCGGCGGCAGCGGCGATCTGCTCACCGGGATCACCGTGACGCTGCTGGCCCAGATGGGGCGGCCCACGGCGGCCGCCGCCTGCGCGGCGTGGACGCACGGCCGCGCCGCCGAACTCGCGCAGTTCGGAGGTGGCGCCCACGCCGAGGACGCGTTCTCCCCCGATCTCGACGAGTCGCTCGCCGACGGCGACGATCGCTCGGGCGTGCGGCGCCGCGCCCGGACCGACACGGTGCCGCGGCGCGATGCGCGCGGCCTCACGCTCGACGACGTGCTCGCGGCGCTCCCCGAGGCGTGGCGACTGCGGCGCGAACCGCCGCCTGCCCCCGTGCTCGTGGAACTGCCCGCCGTGGAAGACCAGGCGTGAGCGAATCCCGGCACGTCGATCTCGGACCGGGCGCCGAATTCGACGTCATCCGTGAACTGCTCCGCCAGTGGGGTCCGCTCAGCGCGGGCGCAGGCGACGACGCCGCCGTGCTCGACGTTCCACCCGGGCACCGGCTGGTGGTGAGCGTCGATACCACCATCGAGGACGTGCACTTCCGGCGCGGCTGGATCACGCCGGTCGAGATCGGGTATCGCGCCGTCACGGCGGCGCTGAGCGATCTTGCCGCGATGGCCGCGCTCCCCCTCGGGGTGCTCACGGCCTTCGTGCTTCCCGAGGCGTGGCGCGAACGGCTGCCCGAGATCGCCGACGGCATCGGCATGGCGGTGGCCCAGGCCTCGACGGCCGTGGTTGGCGGCAACATCTCGGCGGGCACCGAGTTGAGTGTCACCACCACCGTGCTCGGGCACGCTGCCAACGTGCTGCATCGCGACGGCGTGCGCGCCGGCGATGCCCTCTACGTCACCGGGCGGCTCGGCGGCTCCGGCGCGGCGTTGGCGGCGCTGCTCGCCGGGCGCCTGCCGCTCCCCGCGCACCGCGCACGGTTCGCGCATCCGTCGGCCCGCCTCGCCGAGGGGCGATGGCTGGCCGCGTGCGGGGGCCACGTCGGCCGTGGACATCTCCGACGGACTGGTGGCCGACGCGGCGCATCTGGCGGCGGCGGGCCGCGTGGGGGTGGAACTCGACCTCGGCGCGATTCCCGTGGTCGACGGGGTGGCGCCGCGCGACGCGACGGCCAGTGGGGAGGAATACGAACTGCTCGTCTCCGCGCCCGGCGCGCTCGATGCGGAGGCATTCGCGCATGCGTTCGGGTTGCCGCTCACGCGCGTCGGGCGGGCGGTGGCCGAGCATCCGGGCGAAGTGGTGGTGCTGGACCAGGGCCGCCGCGTTGCGGGGGCGCGGGGGCACGACCACCTTCAGGGTTGATGCGGACTCTCTACACGCTGATCGTTCTCGGGCTGGCCACTGCCGTGCTCGGCCCCGTGGTGCTGGTGGCGGGGCTGTTCGGAGTGCCGGATCGCCCGGGCGGCATCTACCAGCGCTCCATGCATCGCTGGGCCTGGCTGGGCTGCCGCGCGGCCGGCATTCGTATCATCGTCCACGAGCCGTCGCGCATGAGCGCCGAGCATGGCGTGGTGTACATCGCCAACCACGTGAGCTGGTTCGACGTCTTCGCGCTGGCCGCCACGCTTCCGCGCTACAGCTTCATCGCCAAGAGCGAGTTGCGAAAGATCCCGCTGTTCGGGCCGGCGGCCGCGGCGGCGGGCATCGTGTTCCTGGAACGCGACAATCGGAAGCGGGCCTTTCAATCGTATCGCGGAGCCGCCGAGCAGGTGCAGGCGGGCCGGTCGGTGGTGGTGTATCCCGAGGGGACGCGCGGGCGCGACTACCCGCTGCGCCCGTTCAAGAAGGGCCCGTTCGTGCTCGCCATCGCGTCGGGGGCGCCCATCGTGCCCACCGTCATCCACGGCGCGCGCGAGGTCATGCCCCGCGGCTCCTTCCGCATCCGGCCGGGTGACATTCATGTACATTTCCTGGAACCGATTCCGACGGCGGGACTGAGCTACGACGACCGGGGAGCGCTGATGACGCGTGTCTGGCAACGGATGGCCGACGCGCTGCACGACCTCTACGGGGTCTCCCGCTCCGATCGTCCCATCGCCAACCAGAACGAACGCGTCATCTGACCGAGCCATTCCGACTATGATCACCATCTCCCACGTCCACGCCCGCGAGATTCTCGACAGCCGCGGCAATCCGACCGTCGAAGCCGACGTTTTCCTCACCAACGGCATCAAGGGGCGCGCCGCCGTGCCCAGCGGCGCCAGCACCGGCGAGAACGAAGCCGTGGAACTGCGCGACGGCGATGCGGAACGCTACGGCGGCAAGGGCGTGTTGACGGCGGTGCAGAACATCGAGGAGACCATCGGCCCGGCCGTCGCCGGCATGGATCCCACGCTCCAGCTCGAGGTGGACGCCGCGATGATCGAGTTGGACGGCACCGAGAACAAGTCGAATCTGGGCGCCAACGCGATTCTGGCTGTGTCGATGGCCACGGCGCGTGCCGCGGCGCAGTTGGCCAACTTGCCCCTGTACCGCTATCTCGGCGGCCCGCTGGCCCGCGTGCTCCCGGTGCCGATGATGAACGTGGTCAACGGCGGCGCGCACGCCGGGAACACGGTGGACTTCCAGGAATTCATGATCGTGCCGCTGGGCGCCGAGAGCTTCACCGAGGCGCTGCGGATGGGCGCCGAGGTGTTCCACACGCTCAAGAAGGTGCTCACCAAGCGCAAGCTGAGCACGGGCGTGGGTGACGAGGGCGGGTTCGCCCCGATCTCGCCAACGACGAGGAGGCGCTGCGCGTGGTGGTCGAGGCCATCGAGACCGCGGGCTACGCGCCCGGCACCGAAGTGGCGTTGGCCCTCGACCCGGCGAGCAGCGAGCTGTACGTGGACGGCACGTACGTGTTCAAGAAGAGCGGCGGCCACAAGAAGGACTCCGACGCGATGATCGAGCTCTACACCCGGTGGATCGAGGAATACCCGATCGTCTCCATCGAGGATGGGCTGGCCGAGAACGACTGGGACGGCTGGCAGAAGCTCACCGCGGCCATCGGCGACCGCTGCCAGCTCGTGGGCGACGACATCTTCTGCACCAATCCCGAGTTGCTCTCGCGGGGAATCGAGAACGGGGTGGCCAACTCGATCCTGATCAAGGTGAACCAGATCGGGACGCTCAGCGAGACGCTGGAGACGATCGACATGGCGCGCGGCGCCGGCTACCTGTCGGTCATCTCGCATCGATCGGGCGAGACCGAGGACACGTTCATCGCCGACCTCGCCGTGGCCACGGGCGTCGGGCAGATCAAGACCGGGTCGGCCAGCCGCACCGATCGCATTGCCAAGTACAACCAACTCATGCGCATCGAGGAGGAGTTGGGCGGCGCCGCGGAGTTTCCGGGCGGGGCCCTCTACGGGCTGTGAGCCGCCCGCGCCGCCTGCCGCCGGGCGTCAGGAAACTGCTATGGGCGATGGTGGGCGTGGTCGCGCTCACCTTCGCCGTGCAGGGCGGGGAGTACAGCACCCTCGACCTGTTCCGCCAGCGACGGCAGGCCGCCGAATTGCGCACGGCGATCGATTCGTTGCAGCGCGTGGTCGACTCGCTCGGCCACTACCGCGACCGCGTGCTCCACGATCCCAGGCTGCAGGAGCGCATCGGGCGGGAGGAATTCGGGTGGGTGCGCGGCGACAAGGAGATCCTCTACCGGTTCGATACGCCGGACAGCGTGGGTCGATAGGCGGGATGGTGTCGGGAATTGCCGCACCGCGATGGGGGAATCTCCCGGCAGAGCACCGGCGTTTCCGCGACAGTGTGCCGCTGCGCCGGCGCGTAGCATGCGTTGCGGACATGAGCCGCGAGAATCAGGCTACCGCCGGAGGACCGATGACCGCCACAATTCAGGCGCCACCCCGCACCTATTCCATCCTGCTGCTGGCCAGCGACGGGTCGCCGGGCATGGAAGCGACCATCAGCATGGCCCGCCTCATCGCGTTGCGCGACCGGGCGCAGGTGCAGGTCGTGACGGCCGTCGAGCCGCTGCCGATGGTGACGCCGGAGGGGAACCTCCCGCTCACGCCGGAGATCGAGGAGGGCCGCCGGCAGGGACTCGAGAAACAGGTGCTCGACCAACTGGCCCGGTTCGCGCCGGAATCGAAGGACTGGCCGGTCAAGCAGATCGACGGGCATCCCGATGCGACGATCGTGCGCGTGGCGCGCGAGGCCAGGGCCGACCTGATCGTCCTCGGCCTGGGCGAGCACGGGATGGTGGACCGGTGGTTCGGCGGCGAGACCGCGCTGCGCGTGCTGGGCCTCTCCGACGTGCCCGTTTTCGCCGTCGCGCCGTCCGCCGACGCGCTCCCCAAGCGGGTACTGGTGGCCATGGACTTCAGCGAGACGAGCGAACGCGCGCTGGCCGCGGCGCTCCCGCTACTCGGCGAGGGGGCCAAGCTCACGATGGCCCACGTGGTTCCGCGGGATATCTCCATGGGTGTGTGGCCGGCGTGGGACGACGCCTACGAGAACGCGGTGAAGGCGAGCTTCGCCGAGCTGCGCGGCCGGCTGCAGATTCCCGACACGATGTCGGCCGAGGAGCTGGTGCTGTACGGCGACCCGGCGCGGGAGCTGCTCCGCCAGGCGGAGAAGATGCAGGCAGACCTCATCGTGGCCGGCACGCACGGCCACAACGTGATTGCCCGCACCCTGCTCGGCCGCGTGTCCACCAAGTTGATCCGCGGCGCCGATTGCTCCGTGTTCATCCTGCCTCCGGGGGCGCGTGCGCACTGAGTTCCTGAGAAGCCGGGCGGTCGTCCTGCCGCTGGCCACCCTGGTGGTCATCGGCGTGGGGGCGGTTGCGCTGGCATCCGAAGGCGGCGCCGAGGCGAGTCACTGGGTGTGGTGGGGCGGCCTCATCGTGGTCGGGGCACCCGTGGTCTGGCGTACGTTCCGCGACGCCATGCGCGGACACTTTGCCACCGATCTCGTGGCCATGCTGGCCATCGTCGGCGCCGTGCTGCTCGGGCAGCCGCTGGCCGGCCTCGTGGTGGTGCTCATGCAGACGGGCGGCGAGGCGCTGGAGCACTACGCGGAGGGCCGTGCCTCGCGTGCCATCCGCGAACTCGAAGCGGCGGCGCCGCGCACCGCGCACCGGTTGGAGAACGGCTCGGTCACGGACCTCGCGGTCGATCAGATCGACGTCGGCGACCTGCTACTCGTGCGCCCCGGCGAGCTGGTGCCCTGCGACTCCGTGGTCACCGACGGGCACTCGCTGGTCGACGCCTCGCGGCTCACCGGCGAACCGATTCCCGTGAGCGCCGAGCAGGGCGTGGCGCTGATGAGCGGCAGCGTGAACGGCGACGGCGCACTCACCATCCGCGCCACGGCGCTGGCCAACGAGAGCCAGTACGCCCGGATCGTCGAACTGGTGCGGCACGCGCAGGAGAGCAAGTCCCCGTTGCAACGGCTGGCCGACCGGTACGCCGTGTGGTTCACGCCGATCACGCTTGGCGTGTGCGCCGCGGCGTACCTCACCACCGGCGACTGGGTGCGGGTGCTGGCCGTGCTCGTGGTCGCCACGCCCTGTCCGCTGATCCTCGCCACGCCCATTGCGATCATCGGGGGCATCAACGCGGCGGCGCGGCGCATGGTGATCGTGCGCAACGGCGGCGCGTTGGAACAGTTGAGCCGCGTGAACACCGCGGTGTTCGACAAGACGGGCACGCTCACCGTCGGCACGCCGGAAGTCAATCGCGTCGTGCCCGCACCGGGGTTTACCGAGGACGAGGTGCTTCGCCTCGCCGGCGCGCTGGAGCAGGGGTCCGGACATCTGCTCGCGCGCACCATCGTGCACACCGCCGAGGAACGGTTCGGCGTGTTGCCCACCGCCCGCCACCTGCACGAATCGCCGGGGCGCGGGCTGTCGGGCGACGTCGACGGGCACGAGGTCGCCGTCGGCGCTCGCGCGTACATCCTGGAGCAGCCGGGTGTGTCGGCGGATGCGGTGGCAGCGTTGGAGCACGGGGGCAGCGGCCTGCGCGCCTACGTGGCCGTGGATCGCAAGCTGGCCGGCATCGTGGACTATGCCGACAAACTGCGCCCCGGCATCGCGGGCGTATTCGCCGACCTGCGGCACCTGGGTGTTCCGCGCGTACTGCTGCTCTCGGGCGACCATACGCCGAACGCGCGGGCCGTGGCGGCCGAGGTGGGCATCACGGAGGTGTACGGCGATCTGCTGCCCGAGGACAAAGTGGCGGTGGTGAACCGGCTGCTGCACGAAGGGTCGCGGGTGGTGATGGTGGGCGACGGCACCAACGACGCGCCGGCGCTCACCGCCGCCGACGTGGGGATCGCCCTGGCCGGGCACGGCGGCGGCATCACGGCCGAGGCCGCGGACGTCGTCATCCTGGTGGACGAGCCGGCGCGCGTGGTCGAGGCCGTGCGGATCGGGCAGCGGACGATGCGCGTGGCGCGCCAGAGCATCTGGGTGGGGCTGGGGCTGAGCGCCGTGGCGATGGTCTTTGCGGCGCGCGGTTACATCATCCCGACCGTGGGCGCGCTCCTGCAGGAGGGGATCGACGTGGCGGTGATTCTCAATGCGCTGCGGACGAGCGGGGGGAGGAACGGAGGCTCCGGCCGGCCGGTGTGATGGGACGGCTTGACGCCCCGTCCGCGCGGACTACTTTTCAGGCACTGACGCGGGGTGGAGCAGCCTGGTAGCTCGTCGGGCTCATAACCCGAAGGTCGCGGGTTCAAATCCCGCCCCCGCTATACGCCGGCCGGTCCGCAAGGGCCGGCCGGTTTCTGTTGGGGCGGCGCGCGATTAGCTTTCGCGGCCGGAGAACTACGGGGCAGGGTAGCTCAGGTGGTTAGAGCACGGCACTCATAATGCCGGGGTCGTGGGTTCGAGTCCCACCCCTGCTATCAAGTAAGTCGTTCAGTCCTAATGGGTTGGGCCGACTTTTCTTTTCTAGGCGATCCATGGGAGGTCGCGTACAGTCCAGGATTTGGTACAGCGGGTGGTTTGGCGTCCGTTGCCGTCGGTCGGAGTTCCACCAGTCACGATCGGCTTCCGCTATTCCGGGACCTTGGGGGTGGGAAATGTCATACGGTGCAGATCATCCGGGTCTTGAACTGACCTTCCCACCGCTTGAGACATACGGATTACGGGTCGGTTGATGTTGGGGGCCTGGGTCCCGAATAGCGGTCCGGTCGGGGTCACGTCATGCGGTAGGCGGAACGGTAGGCGCGTCAGTGGCACGATGGCCAGTGGACACGCGCAAGTAGCACAAGTCTGATGAGCAGGTGCTGGAGGAGGGGCCTGGGCCCCAGGAGAGGAGGGCAGCCGTGGTCACGTCAGTTCAATGGGTGATCGTGCCTGCTTTGCTCGGGATCTGTGAGAACGTGGACGCGGTTGGGCTGCCCTGGTTGGCTGCAAGCTTCCTCTTGGCGCTTCACCTGCTGTGGTGCGCGATGGGATTCGTACCGTGGGCGAAACGCGCTGAGGCGAGCCTGCGCCGCGTTCTTGCCGTCGATTGACAAGGCTAAGAGGGCAATGAATGCCGAGCTACGACTGGGCGTACGTTCTACCGTTCCATCGATTTGCATTCTCGACGTCGCTCGCCCCTGCCGACGTTGTTCATCGGTTGAACATGGCGTGTGACCCGGGGACACCTACCCCCGACCAGTGGGGGCTCCTGCCCCGGAGACTTGGCCGTTCGCCGGGAGAGTGTTCAAGGATGGATTCCGGTTGCTAGCGCCAGCACCGCCCGTCTCCAGCCTGGTCTGGGTCGCCAATTATGGGGGGATATTTGGCCGGATCTACCGTTCCTGGCTGATCGGTACCCTGACTTCTGATCCGTCGAAGGGCACGCGAGTGACGGTCACGGCGAGGTTGTCCGCCTTGCAGGCAATGGCTATGCCGGCTCTGCTTCTATTCATGGAGTGGTTCCCCGCCGGACCGGGGGAGCGCTTGATGGAGGTCGGGATTCTCCTTCGGAGTCCACCTCCTCTTGTGTGGAGTAGTATTTGCACCGCTCGCGAAGCTCGCCGAGCGGAGACTCCGCCAACTCCTGCCCGGTATCTAGACGCTGGTCAGAGTTGGCGGCCGATGCGCGCGACAATCTGGCTCGCAGCATGCTCCGGAGCGGGCACGGCCACGCGATGCGGCCTCTTGCGCTCCCGGCTGCCTGGCGGGTCAGATGGTGGCTGATCGGGCCGCCGTCCCCGCACAGGCTGCGGACCTTCGGCCACCTGATCGAGGAGCGCTTGAACGGCGGCCGCGCCGCCTTGTTCTGCGGCGACGAGAAGAGCTAGCGGTGTCCCTCGGATTTTGCGTACTCTGTCCCATTCCGCGCCCGGGATGAACGCAACGCTCTGTTCCGGCGCCGCATCTGACGCGCTCCCGGCGCTTCCACACCCGCCGCGCCTCATAGCCGTAGACGTCGGGTTGGTTGTCCGGGGTGCCCCGAGCCGAGGCCGGAAGGTCCCGGGGACCTCTGTCGCGGTCGCGCCCGATGTGCCACCTTCTGAAAACACACATGCCCCAGCCTCACGAAGTCAGAAGCTCGGGCACAGACTAGTATCGATATGTGGATGTGTTAGCTACCGAGCCACACTCATGACTACTCGATTTCGGGTGAAGAAGACAGAATCCTTCGAGGGGCAGTTCCGAGTCATGGACGGGTCATCGACGGGGATGTCCACAGCGGGCAAGTCATTTGGCTGCCGTACGGCATCGACGCACAGGTCGAAGTCATTCCGCCGAGTCGAGGGAGTGCCGGAGCGCGCGCGTTGACGACGCTCGTTCTTCGATATCGTAACGAGTCAGAACACGAACGCTGGAAGGGGCTGAAGCTGTCTGGGAAGGCTGTCGACTTGCGTGAGCCGAACGAAGAAGCGCCGTTTCCTCTGGGTGTTGACGCGGCCCCATGGAGCGACGGCAAGTATCGCCATGAACCCGTTCGGTATGGACCGGATCCCGACGATGATGAATAGCGGTCGCGCGCCCGGGCGACGTGGTGACCGCTTACCAACGAGGCGCTGTCTGTCGGAATCGACACCGTCGACCAACCTTCGGTCCCACCCGCAGCACTCGCCACCTAGCGATGCACGCGCGCTGGCGGCGTTATACAAGCTCACCGCGAATCTTGAGGTGTTCGTATGTCGATGACTCGCCTTCCATTCCTGGCTCTTGCTCTTGCCTTCTGGTCGACTCCGATGAAGGCCCAGGAGCCTGACACCGTAGCCTTGAATCGCCGGGTGGAACAACTAGAACGTCGGGTTCAGGACCTCGAGAGGCGTGTGCGTGCCCTAGAGGCACCACCGCAGCGGCTTCAAGGTGACACAGCCCGTCCAGCGTCAGGCGACTGGAAGCAAGTTGGCAACTGGCGCAGGCTCCGTCAGGGCATGACAATGACCGACGTCAGCACTCTCCTCGGGCAACCGGACAGGGTTGATGCCATGTCGGTCGTCATCATTTGGTACTACGGAGATGCGTCCGGCGGCACTGTCACCTTCGACGCGCAGTCGCAACACGTCACTGGATGGTCGGAACCGCATCGGGGGAGTGACGATAGCTCGTTACCTCCCGCGCGATCGCCGTAGGCCGGAGCCCGGTGGCATTCGAACGAGACGGAGCAGCGGCTTAAGGTCAGAAGCCACGCATCCCAGGACAACTCAATCAGGTCGGCGATGCTTATTGCGCGGCAGTCCTCAACGGTAAGGCGTCGCGGCGGAATGGGCTCGACGCCGCGGTTCGAGGTACCCACGGCGGCACCCAAACTCGCGCCGTTCTGCGCCGCAGCGTTCCGCGTCACGCCGCACCCCCACTCTGTGAACCCTCGTCAGGGGAGGTCGGGGACGAACTCATAATGCCGGGGTCGTGGGTTCGAGTCCCACCCCTGCTATCAGCTAAGTGATGGTCTGCAAATGCCTTGTCGGAGTGATTCGACGGGGCATTTTGCGTTCAGCGGCTGATCTGCTGCGCGGAACCGCCTCGCCGGGCTCGGGGCCCTTCCCCTTGGATCCGGGCCGGCAGCATCACCGATTCCCGCCAACCTGGATCGTCCTCTCGAGCCGGAGTCGGCCGACGATCCTCCGACCCCCAGCACGACCTGCTCCCGCTCCACGACCCATTGCTGGTCATTGGGATTCCAGTACGCCAGCGACGTGGCCGGAACCCGCATGACCACGGTGCGCGTCTGGCCGGGCTGCAGGGTGATGCGCTGAAATCCTCGCAGGTTCTCCCGGGCTCGCGGCACCATGGAGTGCGGATGCGCGACGTACAGCTGCACCACCTCGTCGCCGGCCCGCGGTCCGGTATTCTGCACATCTACGCTCACCGACAGGGTGTCCCCGGCGCCGAGCGTGTCGGTGCTGGTCCGCAGGTTGGAGTAGGCGAATGTCGTGTAGCTCAGGCCGTATCCGAACGGGTAGAGCGGCGTCCCACGGAAGAACCGATACGTGCGGCCCTGCCATATCGTAGCTGTCGAAGGGCGGCAGATCCTTCACGCTGCGGTAGAAGGTGACGGGCAGCCGCCCGCCTGGATCGTAGTCGCCGAACAGGGTCTCGGCGATCGCCGTGCCTCCCGCCTGTCCGGGGTACCACGCCTCGAGGATCGCCGGCACGTGGTCGTTGGCCCAACGCACGCTCAGCGCGCTGCCGTTGAGCAGCACGAGCACCGTCGGCTTGCCGAGCGCGGTGACCCGTTCCAGCAGGTCCTCCTGCGTGCGCGGGAGGTCGAGAGTGGTGCGGTCGCCCCCGTTGAACCCGTCGATGTGGAGCGGCATCTCCTCGCCCTCCATGCGCGAGGTGAGGCCGAGCACCAGCACCACGGCGTCGGCGTTCCGCGCCGCGGCCAGCGCCTGCGCTTCGAGGAAATCGTTGGGGGGCGCCCAGTCGAGCTGGAGCTGTGCGTCGCCGGTCGAGTCCGACGCGTCGATCCGCACGCGGTAGGCGCGTGCCGCTGTCGAGCGCGAGCGGACCGCTCTGAACGGCGACGGGCCTCGGAAATTCTCCGCGCGGGGCGTCTGCGTCGAGTTGAGCCGAACTCACCACGAGGGTGTCATCCACCCACAGGTCGAACTTCATCGTGCCGTCGGAGCTGCAGCCGGTAGGTGCCGGTTGCGCGGGACGCGGAGTGTTCCGGTCCAGCGGACCCCGAAGTCGTCGGGGTTCAGGTCGTTGCGCGGCGCGCCTTGTCCCCATGCGGCGTCCACCGTGCTGTCGGTGCCCGAATACAGCGGAGCGCCATCGAGCGTCAGGTTCCCGAAGTAGTCCGTACGAAGGCCGCGTTGGCCATCGGGCGTGGTGAACAGGGTAGCCGGCGCCTTCTGGTAGACGGGGAATCCGTCCGCCAGATCCGCTCCGAGGGCGTAGAGCACCTGGGTGGACTCGGGCAGTGCCTGCGCGGATGCCGCGCAGCGGCGTGATCGGGTCGGCCGGTGTGCCGTTGTAGTTGCCGAGCAGCACCGGCGCTCGGTCGGCGTTGGGCCCGATGACGGCCACCGTGCGCAGATTCTTCCCGAGGGGCAGCACGTTCCCCTGATTCTTGAGCAGGACCATCGATTCACGCGCCACCTGAAGTGCCAGCGCGCGGTGTGCCGGGGTGTCCACGTCGCTCAGCGACAGCTTGGACCACGGCACGGAATCGGGCGGGTCGAACATGCCGAGCTTGAACCGCGCCAGAAACAGCCGGTCGAGCGACGTGTCGATCTGCGCCTCGGTGATGAATCCGGAATCGACGGCCGCGCCCAGCGTTGCGTAGGTCCGCCCGCAGTTGAGGTCGGTGCCGGCTTTCACGGCCAGTGCGCTGGCCTCGGCTTCGCTAGCTCACGAACTGGTGCGTCTGGAAGATGTCGTTCATGGCGCCGCAGTCGGAGACCACGTATCCCTTGAAACCCCACTCCTGGCGGAGGATCGTGTCGAGGAGCATCGGGCTCGCGCATGCGGCGTTGCCGAACACGGCATTGTACGCGCACATGACCGAATACGCGCCACCCTGCTCGATGCCGTCCCTGAACTGCGCCAGATACGTCTCGCGGAGATCGCGCTCGCTGACCACCGCGTTGTACGTGTGCCGGTCCGGCTCCGGACCGCTGTGTACCGCGAAGTGCTTCAGCGTGGCCACGGTCTTCAGGTATCTGGTGTCGTGGCCCTGCATGCCGCGGACGAACTGCACGGCCATGCGCCCGGTCAGGAACGGGTCCTCGCCGTACGTCTCCTGGCCCCGTCCCCACCGCGGGTCGCGGAAGATGTTGACGTTGGGCGACCAGAACGTCAGCCCGCTCGTAGCGCTTGCGGTCGCCGTGGCGGACGTCGTCGTTGTACTTCGCTCGTGCTTCGTCCGAGATGACGGTGGCTTCGCGATAGATCAGCGAATCGTCCCATGTGGCGGCCATCCCGATCGCCTGCGGAAACGACGGTCGCCAGACCCGGCGCGCGCCACGCCGTGCAGCGCTTCGTTCCACCAGCCGTACGCCGGGCACTCCCAGGCGCGGGATCGCGGCCGCCATGTCCTGCATCTGCGAGATCTTCTCCTCCAGCGTCATCTGCGCCACCAGGTCGTCGGCGCGCGCCTGGAATGATCGCTGGAGATCGAGGTACGCGGGAGTTGGCGGGGCGCCACCGCTTTGTGCCGACGCGGAAATCGGCGCCAGCGCGATGACGCCGGCGCCGACGATGACCGCGAAGCGCAGGAAACGACGGATGCGCATCGGACGCAGGCTCGTGGGTTCGACTTCCATCCTGGCTATTGCGGTCTCGCCCACGGCGCTCCGCGCCCGTGGGCCGTCATTGCAGAGTGATCGTCTGCATCATGCCGTGCATGAAGTGTGGCTTCCCGTCCTTCGCGTCGGGCACGAAGCAGATGAGCAGGTAGTTGCCCGCCGTGAGATCCGCCGAGAAGTAGGTCGTCTTCCCGGGGGACTCGAGCGAGGCGCCGCCCAATGGCTCACCCGGTGCCGGCCCCTCTTCCTTGGCGAACCACGCCACCAGATCCTCGGCCGTCTTGCCCGGCGCGAGTTTCACCAGTTCGAGTTCGTGCGGCTGCACGCCGGCGTTGGCGACCGCGAAGGTGTGGTGCCCGACCGTCAGCGGTTTCGCCAGTTGGAAGCCGTACTCCACCATGGTGATCGAATCGTCGGCCACGGGAGCGGCAGTGGCCCCGTTGCTCGCCGTGACGGTGAGCGCGCGGAACATCCCCTTGGTGAAGTGTGGGACGCCGCCCGGCACGTCCACGAAGCAGACGATCGCGTAGTCGCCCGGCGTGAGCGACAGCGTGGCGTTGCTCGACGCGCCCGCACCGACGGCGTTCGGCCCCCCGAACATCACCGCCCACGCGGGAATGGGGCCGGGGTGCTCCAGCGCCGCGATGAGATCGCCGGCCGTCTTGCCGCTGTCGAGTCGGACGACGGCGGCGTGGTGAATGCCGGGACCGTCGTTGACGAGCGTGAACGCCACGTAGCCCGCGGGGATCGAGTCGGGCGCCTCGAAGGCGAAGTCCTTCGCGTGAATGGTCACCGGGGTTGGCGCAGCCGCTGCCGGCGGCTGTGGAGACGATTGCTTCTCGGAGCACGCCGAGACCGCGGTCAACGCCGCGGCCATGGCGGCAAGCGTGAAGGGGACACGCACGTCGATTCCTCCGACGGTGGGAGAGGGGGCCGCCCGACGGGCGGCAACCCTACTATGCGAGCATCCCGCGCACCGAGCAAGCCGCTGGTTCAAATGCTCGACGCGGCAAACGCATGGCCACGGTTACGCGCACGCGTATCGTCGCACAAACACCAGACGCCGCAGCGGCCTACCCGCCCACGCATTGCTACACGGCGCCGCCGGGCAACGCCTGCTTCACGTGGTCGTACAACTCCGCCTCGAGCTGGCCGGTGGTGCCGCAGTCCAGTCGGGCGTTCGTCGTCCCGGTCATGTCCACCGCCACCGGACGCACGTCGGTGCTGAGCTTCGTGTGGGTGGCATCCAACGCCGTGACCGTCGTGATCACCGAGAAGTAGACGCGGCTGTTGTTCGCCCGCGGACCGGTGGGGCCGTTGCCGCAGTCGGCGTAGGTCGAGAGCGAGTGTCCGTTCCACTGCCCGCTGACGTGGAAGTTGGTGCTCCCCATTCGATGCGTGCTCGGATCGTTGACCACGACGTCGATCCCCATGGCCTTGTACGCGCCCTGCAAGGCCGTCCACACCGTGGTGGCCGGCGCATCGAACTGCTGCTCCGATCCACGCACTTCGTTGGCCTGGAGCACGCGGCCATCGGCCACGGCCACGGTCCGCTCCGTAACGGAGGGCTGCGAACCGCTCGATGCGCATCCGGCAATGGCGGCCAGTGCGAGAAGCCCCGCGGCTGAGTGGAAGTTCATGTATCCAATCCTGTGTTCGTGAGGGTTGCGCCACGATGGGGACCGGACCTCGTCGAGTCAATCGGCAAGTTGGCAAGTGAGCGAAGCTGTATCAGGCTATTCACTGCTCGGTCGAAAAGTCCGGCAATTGCGGCCTCTCCGAGTGAAAATCGGACCTAATGGCCCACGAATCGGTCCAAATGGCACTGTATAGCTCTTTCTATACACAGCCTAGTGTCTAAACAATTGACACTTGGGCCGAATCGAAGAGTCTTCACCTCGTAGCGCGCAACGCCACGCGCCACGTAGCCGAGCGAAACGCTCACCGGGCGAATTCAGGACTCGACGATGCTCACGCAACCACTGCACCAACTTCAGCACGGCGCCGCGACTCACGGCTGCACGGGGCGTGAACGGCCTGCGCTCCGCGCATTCAGGACCGTGGTCGGGTGGGCAGTGGTCGCGATCCTCGGGTCCACGGCCGCATGCGCGTCGCTTCCGGTCGGAGGGGCGTCGTTCACGTCTGCCCGATATTCCAGTCTTGCCCCGGCCGGTGCGTCGTTCGCGCTGAACGCCGCGGAGGCCCCCGCCGCCCGCCGCCGCCCGTCGCTCTACGCGCCGAACATCGCGATCGGCGACTCCGTGCTGGCCGCTACGGTGACGCGGCTTCGCAAGCTCTCGCCGGCGTTCGATTCGGCAATCGTCGCCATCGAGACCTCGGGGATTCCCGTGGTGATCGGTACCGAAGCCCAGCTGCGCGACCAGTTGCCGCCGGGATACCGGTACGTGGGTGGGTGGCAGGCCCTGACCGCCGTGTATCCGCTCACGTCGAACGGGTCGCGCGGCCGGCCCATCGAGCACGTCGCTGTCATCTTCCGCCTGTCGGCCCTCCGGGCCGCGCTGAAGACCGACGGCACGGCGTCGGACTCGGCGCTCTTCAACCGGTTCGTGGAGCGAGTGGTGGCGCACGAGATCTACGGCCACCTGATGCCCCAGCTCGCGCTGGGCAAGACCGCGCCCGTTGCCTGCGACGATCCGACCAGCGCCGCCAACTGGTATACGGCCTGCGTCATGCAGCGCGAACGCCACGTGATGGCACAGCTCGTCGAAGCGCGCGGCACGTACGCGGCGCTCGGCACGCACTAGCCTCGACAAGAGCCCGCAGCCGTCACGCCCCCGGGGCCTCGGGGCGTCGGGGCGTCGGTCGGGGATTCCCCGGCAGCCCCCGGACGGGCTCCCCGATTGGCGGTCCGCCACGGCGCCACGAGACTTCCCTTCGAACCCTTCGGAGGCGCCACCATGATTCCCGATCCGCTCCATCCGGCCGTCGTGCACTTTCCGATCGCGCTCATGTTCCTCGTACCACTGGTTGCGCTCGTGGCGCTCTGGTACATCCGTCGCGGCGTGCGTGTGTCGCGCGCGTGGATGGTGCCGGTGCTCTTTGCCGGAGCACTGGCGGCCAGTGCCTGGGTCGCGCTCGAGACGGGAGAGGAACAGGAAGAACGCGTCGAACGTGTGGTCCCCGAAGGCGTGATCGGCGGGCATCAGGAAGCCGCCGAGACGTTCCTCATCCTCTCGGCGGCGCTGCTCGCGGTGTCGGCCGTCGGACTGGTGAAGGGACGCGTGGGGGCGACGGCCCGGTGGGTGACGACGTTCGGCGCCGTAGGCGTGCTGGCGGCGGGCGTGCGCGTGGGCCACAGCGGCGGCATGCTGGTGTATCAGCATGGTGCGGCGAGTGCCTATGCCACGCCGTCACCCGGTGGCAATCCCCTGCAGCCGGCCCCTGCGGGCCGCGGAGAGCGCGAGGGCGAATAGCCGCGACCGGACGCCGGCGCCGGTGGCGCCGGCGTCAGTGCCCGATCCAGTACGTGGCCTTGAGCAGGAACACGTTCGTGGGCACGGTCCGGAAGATCGCGCCCACGTCGCGGCTGGGCTGGAAGTCACCCACGGGTACGAAGCCGCTCCGTTGCTGCTGCCACACCAGGTAGATCACCGATCCGGGCCGGTACTCCCAGCGCAGGACGGCGTTGCCGCGCAGGCTGCGAATGTTGAAGTCCGGATTGCCGAGCGTGAACGGCGCCGAGGGTCCCGCGGCGTCGGGATCGATGGTGTAGAGGTGCCGCGCTGCGTCGTACGCGATGGTGCCCCGGTCGCGGCCATACACGGCAAAGTCGAAGGTGCCGGGCTGCGCGAACTCCTTGAAGGCGGAATAGGCGCCCGACGACACGAAGGGCTGGATGTAGGTCTGCAGGCTGAGTTGGGGCGTCAACGTCCATTCGATGCGCGTGTCCATGGAGAGCGTGGTCTGATGCAGATTCGCGAATACGTAGCGCCGGCCGTACGTCGCCATCGCGTTCGCATCGGCCACCGCGGCCACGTACTGCGCCGTGCTCCGGTCGACCGTGAGCGAGGGGCCGAGCGTCACGTGCACCGTCGTGCTGGGGCGCATGTCGAAGTCCAGGTTGAACTGCGGATTCTCGGCGCCCGAGGCGTCGCGCTCGTAGTACGCCTTCCCGCTCACGATCACCGGCCACCGGCTGTCGGAACTGAAGGTGACGAAGCCCCCCCACGAGGCCGGTGATTGGGCCAGCGGCCCGCCGCGCAGCAGCCGGTCGGAGTAGGCCGACAGGCTCCGGGTGAATCCGGCGCCCGTGGTCCACAGGTTGTTGTAGGTGACGCTCCCGCTGCCCGCGAACGCCCGGTAGATGGGGGTGCCCCCGAAGTTCCAGGCGTTGTTGGTGTACGCGTAGGCGCTGTAGTTGCGCACGTGGGCGCCCGCCTGATTGTTCTGATATCCGATGAGGTTGGAGAGCGCCCGGTAGTCGCCGCGCCCGATGAAGCCGAGATCGTTGATCTCGAAGGTCGGGCTCATCTCCTTGTAGGCCACCGAGCCGAAGACGCTGCCCGACTTCTCCAGCGCGAGCTCATCCATGTAGCCGGTGAGCGAGGTGCGCGTGGGGTCGTACGTCAGGTAGCGCGCGTCGGGGCGCTGCAGGTAGTGCGTGCTGTTGCGTTGCGTGAGATCGATGGCCGACGGCGACCCCTCGATGCGGCTGCCGGCCAGGAAGCCGCTGAGGATCCAGGCACGCCGGCGCATGCCGTGCTCGAAGTCGATGCCGCCGAAGGTGGCGTTGTCGTGGAGCGCCGGCAGGAACACCGAATCGGACATGTTCCGCACGGTCGACGTGAGCATGGCCCCGACGAACGACGCGCCCTGGTCGAAGTCGTGCTTCACCCGGCCGGCGAAGTAGTTGGTGAGCGGCTCCACGGGCGCCGTGGTGCGGACGCCTGAGGTGAGCTGGACGCGCGCGTCGGCCTGCGTCGTGACGCCGTCGAGGAGGCCGATCGACCAGGGCCCCGCCTTGCCGGTCACCTTGGCGGCGCCGGCGATGGTGGTCTGATCGGGCACGTCGGCGTACTGCACGCCGGCGCCCGCGGCGCTCAGCTCCGGCGGCCGCCCGATGCGGCGCGAGTAGAAGAAGTACTGGCCGCCGAAGTCGTTCTGACGCTTCACCTGGCCGAAGTCGAAGATGTCGGCGCCCTCGAGGAAGAACGGGCGCTTCTCGGGGAACATCGTCTCGAACGCCGTCAGGTTGACCACCGCGGGATCCACCTCCACCTGTCCGAAGTCGGGGTTCACCGTTGCCGTGAGCGTGAGGCCTCCCGGCAAACCGTAGCGCACGTCGGCGCCAACGGAGGGGCGTACCGCCGTCGCATCATAGAACGGGTCGGCCGGGTTGCCGGGTGCGCGTGTGATCTTGGAACTCGCATAGGGCAGAATCTCCAACCGTTCGGGGGCGGGTACGTTCCGCAGTCCGGCCAGGTCGCCGAAGCGCGACACGAGTCCGGGACTCTGCCGCGTCCACGGCGACCACGAGTCGCGCTCGTTGCGCCGCGCGATGTCACGCATCACCTGGAATCCCCACGTACGGTCGCTGTCGGCGGGCTGCGGGCCGAACCGGAGTTGCGACAGCGGAATGCGGTACTCCGCCACCCAGCCCAGCGAATCGATGCGCGTGCCCACCTGCCAGACGGCGTCCCAGTTCAGGTCCTCGTTGCCGTCGTTCGATTCGTACACGTCCTTCTCCACGCCGCGCGGATTCACGCTGAACCGGAAGGCGGTGCGGCGGTCGTGGTACGAGTCGATCATCACGTGCACCCAGTCGGAATAGATGCCGCTGGCGTCGCGGCGCGCGAGCTGGGCGGCAATGGAATCCGGATGCGCATCGTACATGCGGATGCCCACGTAGAGCGCCTCGTCGTCGTAGAGCACGCGCACCCGCGTGGAATCCACGGGCGCCTGCCCGGGGTCCGGATAGCTCTGCGTGAACCCGCCCGACACCGGCGCCTTCTGCCACGCCGGTTCGTCGAGGCGTCCGTCGATCACGATCGGTCCCGAGCGACGCGCGGCATGCATCACCCGGACGGCGTCGTGCGACTCCGACGGATTGGGGCGCGTCCCCCCGCGGTTCTGGGCTACGGCATCGCGTGGAACGGTAAGGGCGAGTGCAAGGAAGGCGGCGCGGGAGAGAAACGGGGCGGCATATCGGCGGGCGAGCGCAAACGGCATCGTCGGGGACGGGTGGAGGATGGGCGGAGGGTGGCCTGATCATCGGCGGGCGAATGATCTCACGTTACCTTCCGATTCGACACCCCCGGAGATTCGAATGGTTGTCAGGTTCTTGTCATTTCTCGCCCTTTCCGTTGGTGCGGCGCCCGTGCATCTTCGCCGCACCGGCGGTCATCGCGCCACCAGGTCCGTCGACGCCGTGGCGCGGGTCGCGGGCGGAGGACGATCCCCGGTGGGATTCCGGCCAGGAGGATGTGCATGCGGGTTCTGATCGTGGAAGACGACCCGGAGTTGGCCCACGCGCTGCGCGACGGATTCCGCGACATGCGCGTGGAGGCCACCACGGCCGGCACCTTCGCGGAAGGCCGGGAGCGGGCGTTGCTCGCGTCGCACGACGTGATCGTGCTCGACGTGATGCTGCCGGGCGGGTCGGGCTTCGACCTCTGCGCGGAGTTGCGCGAACGTGGGGTGGACACGCCGATCCTGATGCTCACGGCCCGCGACGGCGTGGACGACCGCGTGCGCGGACTCGACGCCGGCGCCGATGACTACCTCACCAAGCCGTTCGCCTTCAAGGAGCTGGCGGCGCGGGTGCGCGCGCTCGTGCGGCGGCCGGCGGCGGTGGCGTCGGAGCGGGTGGAGGTCGCCGATCTCACGGTGGATCTCGCCACCCGCCAGGTGCGGCGCGGCGGGGCGCGAGATCGAGCTCACCGCCAAGGAGTTCGCGCTGCTCGAGGTGTTCGTGCGCCACGCGGGGCACGTGCTCGACCGGGCCGCGATCACGGCCCACGTCTGGGACGAGAACCACGATCCGTTCACGAATGTGCTGGAGGTGCTGGTGCGCCGGTTGCGCCGCAAGATCGACGACGACTTCGAGCCGAAGCTGATCCACACGCTGCGCGGCGCCGGTTACCGCTTCGGGCCCTGACGGTGGCCATGCAGCCGCTCACGGCGCTGCGGTTGCGCCTCACCGCCTGGTACGTCGGCACACTCGGCGTCATCCTCGTGCTGCTGGGCATGGGAGTGTTCGTGGTCGTCCGGCATCAGTTCGCGCGGCAGCTCGACGTGTCGTTGCAGCAGGCCACGCTCGAACTGGAGCGGGCCGCAGGCATTCGCGAACAGGAGCGCAAGTCGGCCGAGGGCGCCGTGGTGGACGCGGTGGACGAACTGCACATTCCCGATCGCCAGCTGTACCTGTTCGATACCACCGGCGCGCCCGTGAAGCCCCCCGTGGCGCCCGCCTGGATTCGCGACGAGGCCCGCCGGGCGGCGACCGCGGGCACGGTGGACGCGCGCCACCACGTCCGGCGCGAAGCGACGGTGCGCATCCACGCCGCGCGGTTCACCCTGCCGAGCGGCACACCGATGGTGGCCGTCGCGGCGGCCGATCAGGTGGAACTCGAGGACCAGTACGCGGCGCTGATCGTCGTGTTCGGCGGCGCGGCGCTGGCCGCGCTCGTGCTCGTGGCGGCCGGCGGATACTTCCTGTCGCGCAAGTCCACCGAGCCCGTGGAGCGCAACATCGCGCACATGCGCCGCTTCATGGCCGACGCGGCGCACGAGTTGCGCACGCCGGTCGCGGTCATGCGCACCACCGCCGAGGTCACGCTGCAGCAGGAGCGTGGCGCGGAGTCCTATCAGAACGCCCTGGGCGTGGTGGAACGCGAGGCCGAGCGGCTGGGCGGCATCGTGGACGACCTGCTGACGCTGGCCCGCGCCGATGCCGGGGAGCGTGCGGTGCGGCGGCAGCGCGTGTTCCTCGACGACATCGCGCTCGATGCCGCGGACGCCGCGCGCACACTGGCCGCCGCGAAAGGCGTGGGCCTCGACGTCGGCACGTTCGAGGAGGCGGCTATCGAGGCGGATCCCACCCTCATCCGCCAGCTGATCATGAACCTCGTGCACAACGCCATCAAGTTCACTCCCGAAGGGGGTGAGGTGCGGGTGGACATCGAGCTGCGCGATGGGCATCCGGTGCTCGTCGTGGCCGACACGGGGATCGGGATCGCACCCGAGCACCTGCCGCACGTGTTCGACCGCTTCTTCCGCGGCGATCCGGCGCGCGTCCGTTCCGAAGGCGCCGGACTCGGCCTCTCCATTGCGCGCTGGATTGCCGATCTCCATCACGCCGAGATCACGCTCGATTCGACACCCGGAACGGGAACTCGTGTGGAAGTGAAGTTTCCGCGAATTCAGAAGTCGCCGGTGTCATCCGCCTGACAGGTGGCCGCGTTACCGTTCGGGTGTTCCACACTCGATGGTGCCATGAAACGACTTCCCTTCGCCGCGGTCTGCGCGGCGATCGTTGTGATTACAGCCCGGCCGGCCGAAGCGCAGCGCCCCGTGACGCGTGCCGAGGCCGTCGCGGCGGCGCTCGCCCACGGGCCGGCGCTCTCGCTGGCCGCGGCCGATACGTCCGCCGCGCGTGCCGTGCTCCTCGGCGCGCGGGAGTTCGCCAACCCCACGCTCAATCTGAGCGTGAGCAAGGATCCCCCGCAGCGGCACATCTACGCCGACATCCCGCTCGACTTTCCCTGGTTGCGGAACGCGCGCATCGCCAGCGCGCGGGCCGCGCGGTCGTCGGCGCTCGACCGGTTTGCGCTGCAGCGCGCGGCGGTCACCTTCGACGCCGAGACCACCTACGTGAATGCCGTGGTGGCCGATGCGCGCGCCCGGCTGTCGCGGCGCAACGCGCAGGACGCCGATTCGCTGCGCCGCATGGCGGTCGCCCGCCGGGACGCCGGCGACGCCAGCGATCTCGATGTGGAACTGGCGACGATCGCCGCCGGCAACCTGGAGAACGCGGCGCTCGCGGATTCGCTCACCGCCACCGCGGCGCTGCTCGATCTGCAGACGGTGATGGGCGAACCCAGCCGCCAGGTGCACATCGCGCTGGCGGACACGCTGTCGCTCACCGATACGGCGTCGACGGCTGAGGCGGGGACTCCGTACGCCGTGCGGGCGGCCGAGCAGGCCGTGACGGCGGCCGACGAGGCGCTCACCGCGCAGCGGCGCAGCGTGTGGGGGTCGGCATCGGTCCAGGTCGGCGTGGATTTCCACGACAACACCCAGAGCGGCTACCTGCCCCTGGTCGGCCTGGCGATTCCCCTGCCGCTGTTCAACCGCAACGGAAGCGGGGTTACGGCGGCGCAGGCGGAGCGCGATCGCGCCCGGGCCCAGCTGCGGCTCGTCGAACTGGAAAGCCAGCGTGACATCGCGCGCGTCACCGCAGCGCGGGCGATCGCGCTCCAGCGCGTGATGCGCGATCGGACCCTGCTCGCCAGCGCCGATCGCGTGGCCACCATGTCGCTCACCGCGTATCGCGAAGGCGCGGCCCCGCTCGCCACGGTGCTGCAGGCGCAGACCAACGCCCGCGACACCCTCGGCCAGTACATCCTCGACGTCGGCACGGCCAATGCGGCCGCGGCGGCGCTGCGACTCCTCACGGCTTCGGCACCCCGTACTCCATGAAGACATTCGCTTCGTTCCTCGTCGCGCTCACGCTGTGCGCCTGCGGAGGTTCCGCGGGCGATCAGGGCGCCGGCACCTCGGCGGAAATCCCGCCCGTGGTCGGCGCGCGAACGGCGACGGTGGCTCCCCGCGCTTTCGTCGAGACCGTCGATGCCATCGGCGCCGTTACCCAGCGGCCCGGACGCTTTGCCGCCATGGCGGCGCCGGCGCCCACGCGCGTCGCGCGTGTCTTCGTGACGCTGGGCCAGCACGTTCAGGCCGGCGACACCCTCGTCGAGTTCGAGCAGCAGAGCTTCAACGCCGACCTCGAGAGCGCGGACGCGGCGCTGGCCGGCGCCCAACAGACGTACGAACGGCAGCAGCGGCTGGCTGCGGAAGGCATCGCGGCACGCAAGGACGTGGAACAGGCCAAGGCGGCGCTTGCCCAGGCCCGGGCGGCCCAGGTGGCCGCCCAACGCGACCAGCAGCTCGCCACGCTGCGCGCCCCGCTCGCCGGGGTGGTCACCGTGATGGATGCGGTGGTCGGCGCTTCGGCCGACCCGTCGCGGACGCTCGTCGAGGTCACCGATCCCCACGCGCTCGACGTGATGCTCCAGCTCACCGCGGAGCAGGCCGCCGCAGTGCGCGCCGGCCAGCCGGTGGTGCTGACCGCCGGCCAATCGGCGGACGGCGATTCGCTCGGGACGGGGCACGTGGCCGACATCGGCGTCGAACTCGATTCAGCAACACACACCGTGCCAGTGCGCGTCGTCGTGGCCCGGCCCACCCGCCCCCTGCGCGTCGGTGAGACCGTGATGGGACGCATCGTGGTCGCGACGCACCCGCACGGACTGGCCGTGCCCATCGAGGCCCTGGTGCCCGAAGGGGAGGGCTATCGGGTGTACGTCGTCGACTCGGCCGGGATCGCGCACGCGCGACAGGTCACCGTGGGGCGCGCACCGACCGGTACGCGGAGATCCTGCGGGGCGTGACGGCCGGCGAGACGGTGGTCAGCTACGGCGCCTACGGGGTCACCGACAGCGCGAAGATCCTCCGGGAGAAGCCGTGAGCGGCTCCCGGTCCGTGTTCGGCCTCGTCGCCAACCAGCGGCGGTTCGTCTATCTCGCCGTCACGCTGCTGAGCGCGGCCGGCGTGTGGACCGCCACCCGGCTGCCGTCGGCGATCTATCCCGAGCTGCAGTTCCCTCGCGTGACGGTGCTGGCGGGCGGCTCCTCGCTCAGCGCGCAGCAGGAAGTGTTCAGCGTCACGCGACCGCTGGAGGAGGCACTCAGCACGGTCCTGTACGTGCGCCGCGTGGACTCCAAGTCGATCCGCGGGCAGACCGAGATCCAGATGCTGTTCGCGCCGAACACCGACATGATCTACGCGCTGCAGCTCGTGCGCGCCGCGATCGCGGAGGTGCAGCCGGAGCTGCCGTCGGGGGTCACCGTCACGGCCGACCGGATCACCCCGTCCGTGTATCCCATCCTCTCCTACAACGTCGAGGGCGGTGATCCGGCACAGCTCTACGACATCGCGCGCTACCAGATCAAGCCGATCATCTCGCGCGTGCCGAACGTGGGGCAGGTGGAGGTGCAGGGATCGGATGTGCGGGAGGTGGAGGTGGTGGCCGATCCCGCCCGGTTGGCGCAGCACGGAATGAGCTACGACCGGTTCGGCGCCGCCATCCGCCAGGCGATCGCGGTGAATGCCATCGGGCGGGTGGATCGGAACTATCAGCAGTTCCTCGTCGTGACGGCGAACGAGGCGTACACGGTCAACGACATCGCAAACGTGGTGGTGGCGCCGGGCGTGCGGGTGCGCGACCTCGCCACGGTGCGCCTCGGCACCGAGGACCACACGACGGTCATCGCCGGGGACGGGCGCCCCGCGGCGCTGATCAACATCACCCGGCAGATCGGGGGGAACACACTGGCCATCGCCGACAGCGTGGCCGGCGCCATGCATGCGATTTCGGCGACGCTCCCTCCGGGCGTGCATCTGAAGGCGGTGTACGATCAGTCGGAACTCGTGCGCGACGCGGTGAAGGCGGTGCGCGATGCCATCATCATCGGCGCCGTGCTCGCCATCATCATCCTGCTGATCTTCCTCCGGCACGTGCGCATCACCGCCATCAGCGCGGCGTCGATCCCCCTCACGATGATGATCACGCTGTTCGTCATGGGGCTATTCAATCAGACGCTCAATCTGATGACGCTGGGCGCCATGGCCATCGCCATCGGCCTCGTGATCGACGATGCGGTGGTGATCACGGAGAACATCGTCCGGCATCTGCATCTGACCGCCGATCGCACGACGGCGATCCGCGAAGCGGTGCAGGAGCTGATCTGGGCCGTCACGTCGTCCACGCTCACCACCGTGGTCGTGTTCCTGCCGCTGGGGCTGCTCGAGGGCGTCGTGGGACAGTTCTTCAAGGCGCTGTCGCTCACGCTCACCATCGCCGTGCTCGTGTCGCTCGTGCTGGCGTTCACGATCATCCCGCTGCTCAGTGAGCAGTACGTGACCGAGCGGGATGCGGAATTCGAGCCGGCGGCGGGAACGCCCGCCGGCCGCGGCGTGCTGCATGCCGTCGGGCGTTGGGTCGACGCGCTCTCGGATGTGTACGAGCGCGCCCTGTCGGCCGTGCTGCGCCACCGGGCCTGGGTGTTCGGGGCCGGCCTCGCGTTGGCCGCGGCGGGCTACGTCACGTACCGCGGGGCGTCCACGGGCTTCCTGCCGGACATGGACGAGGGGTCGTTCATTCTCGACTACTGGCTGCCCCAGGGGACGTCGCTCGCCGAATCCGACCGGGAACTCCGCCAGGTGGAACGCATCGTGGCGCAGGTACCCGAAATCTCCGGTACGTCGCGCCGCCTGGGCGCCGAACTCGGGCTGTTCGCCACGCAGCAGAACCGCGGCGACATCACCGTGCGCCTCGTGCCTCCCAGCCAGCGGCGCCGCACCATCTTCCAGGTGATCAGCCAGCTGCGGGATACCCTGGCCATCGCGGCGCCGCAAGTGCGGATCGAGTTCGTGCAGATCCTCTCCGACGCGTTGAACGACATGTCCGGGGTGACCAACCCGGTGGAGATCAAGCTGTTCGGCGACGATCTCGACACGCTGGAGACCTACGCGGCATCGCTCCAGGGGCCGCTGGGGAAGGTGCCGGGGGTGGAGGACCTGTTCGACGGCGTGGTGGATCCGACGCCGGAACTGGCCGTCCGCGTGCACGGGGCCGCGGCGGCACGGCTGGGGCTCACGCCCGAGGAGGTGGCCGCGCAGGCGAGCGGCGCCCTGCTCGGCGTGCCGGCGGGGCAGATGTACCTCCAGGACCGCGCGATCGGCGTGCGCGTGCGCGCGCCCGACTCGGTGCGCTACGACCCCGCGGATCTCCCCGGCATTCCCATCGTTCCGGCGGCGGGCGGGGCCGCGACCCCGCTGGCCTCCCTGGCCTCGATCTCGCGCATCGAATCGCGCAGCGAGCTCACGCGCGAGAATCAGCAGCAGGAGATCACCATGACCTCCGACCTCGGCGACCGGGCGCTCGGCGACGTGATCAAGGACGTCAAGGGCGTGCTGGCGGCGCATCCGGCGCCCGCCGGCGTGCGCATCGAACTGGCCGGACAGTACGAGAGCCAGCAGAACGCGTTTCGGCAGATGTTGCTCGTGCTCGCGCTCGCGGCGGCGAGCGTCGTGGCCGTGATGCTCATCCAGTTCCGTTCCTTCGTCGAGCCGTTCGCCATTCTCATCGCGGCGCCGCTCTCGTTCGTGGGCGCCATGCTGTTGTTGCTGCTCACCGGCACGGCGCTCAACGTGTCGTCGCTCATGGGAATGATCCTGTTGGTCGGCCTCATCGTGAAGAACGGCATCATCCTGCTCGACTTCACCCGATGGCGCATGGTGCACGCCGGCATGGAGCTGGAATCGGCGATCCTCGACGCGGCGCGCGTGCGTCTGCGGCCGATCCTCATGACGACGCTGTGCACGCTGTTCGGACTGCTGCCGCTGGCGCTGGGCATCGGCGCCGGAAGCGAGATGCAGAAGCCGCTCGCGCTGGCCGTGATCGGCGGATTGGGGCTCTCCACGCCGATCACGCTGTTCGTCGTCCCGACCCTCGTCGTCGCCATTCGGGGGAGGGGCTATCGGTTGGAACCCGACGTGGACTAGGGCATCCGCCGCTGGCCGCACGGCGGTCACCTTCGTACAATTCGGGTAGGACACGCTGACCCTCCCCCGAGGAGCATCCGATGACCGACCCGACCTTCCGCGACCTGACCTCGGAAGAATGCGAGGCCCTGCTGGCGGTGAACCACGTGGGGCGCCTGGCGTTCACGTTCAAGGATCGCGTCGACATCGAACCCATCCACTACGTGTTCGAGAACGGGTGGATCTACGGACGCACGGCCGAAGGCAGCAAGCTGACCACCATCGGCCATCATCCGTACGTGGCGTTCGAGGTGGACGAGGTCCGCGCGATCTTCGACTGGCGGAGCGTGGTGGCGCACGGCACGGTGTACGTGCTCCAGGCAGGCGACGGTGAAGCCAACGCCGCCGAGTACGCGCGGGCGGTGGAGGTGCTCAGGCGCTTCGTGCCGCGCACGCTCAAGGCCGGCGATCCGGTGCCCTTCCGTACGGTGCTGTTCGGTATCCACGTGGATGAATTGCAGGGACGCGAGGCGCGGCAGGTGAAACGCCGCCGGACACACCGCGACAAGAGCACCGGGAAGAGCGGCAAGTAGCGCCCTGGGGGGTGGACGCTGCGGCAACCCGCGGAAGGACGCGGCCGGGCACTACCGTTTGGTGCCCACCCCGTTCATCTTGCAGGGTACATGCGAGGGGCACGCACCCCGTGCCGTGCCCACGTAGCCCACCCGTTTCTCGACGCTCATGCCGAAGTCCAAGTCAGTCACGGCGACCGCCGACCCGCCTGCCTCACTGCTCAGCGTCGCCGATGCGCTCTGCCGGTCCGCCGCCGAATGCTGTCGACAGCACGATCGCGTGGCCCGGATCGTGGAACGTTCCGACGTCGAAGTCGAGGTGACCTTCGCCCAGCAGTTCTGTGAAGTGATCCATACCGGACTCGGCAAGTTGCTCGACGTCTACGAGCGGGCGGCCGCCGAAGCGCCGGGCGAGGGCGAGCCCTGGCGCCAACGCGCCAATGCGCTGCAGCATGCGGCCCGCGACTATCTGCGGCGCCACAACGAGTGCGATCTGGCGGCACGCAAGCTGCACCGCCACGATTCCCAACTCCTCGCCACGCTGGCGCTGGAGTTCGAGTTCGAGGCGTCGGCTCTGCTCTCGCTTCGCCACGCCACCGAGGCGTATCGTAAGGAGCGGCCGGACGCCGCCTGACGACCTTCTCGCTTCCCGCTGTATTGAATGACCAAACAGAAATCAGCGACGCGGCGGCCGAACCCCTGGTTCCGCCTCCGCCGCTCTCGTATTCAGGGCACCGGCGCCTTTGCCCGCGTCGACATTCCCAAGGGCACCCGCATCATCGAGTATGTGGGCGAACACATCACCCCGGCCGAGGCCGACCGGCGCTATCCGGATGACGACCGGTCGTCGCGCCACCACACGTTCCTGTTCACGCTCAACCAGCGCACGGTCATCGATGCTGCGCACCAGGGCAACGCGGCGCGGTTCATCAACCACTCGTGCGATCCAAACTGCGATGCCGTCATCGAGCGCGGGCACATCTGGATCTACGCCATCAAGGACATCCCCAAAGGCGCCGAGCTCGCGTACGACTACCAGTTCGAGCACGTGCCCGACTACACCGAGGAAGACCTGGCGCTCTACCTGTGCCGGTGCGGGAGCGCCAACTGCCGGGGGACCATCGTGAAGGTGGATCGCCGGCGGAAGCTCACCCGCCGCTGGGAAGCGAAGCGGCGCGAGGCGCACCATCACGCGGCCAGCCGCCACGCCAGCCGGACGCTCCACAAGTCGTGACCGGTTCCGCGTCCCGTGTCTCCGCCCATGACGGCGCTCCTCGAGCGCGTGGTGGATTACGCGGGGCTCTTTCCGCCCGCCCGGCTCGGCATGGAAGCCGCCGTCCGTGCCTACGCCGAGTATCGCCAGGGGCCCGACGCGTGGATGCTGGGCCGGTTCGTGGTGCCGGCGTCGCGTCTGGAGGAGTTCGAGATCGACGGTGGCGCGCTGCTGCCCGACAGCGCGTCCGCGTCGTGGGCCCTGAGCGCGCTGGTGGGTGCGGACGTCGAACTCGACGTGCGCTCCATCGAGCGCTTCAACGACCGGCACCGCGACGCGCGCCACGGCGCCGTGCACGTGGACACCGTGGAGCTGAAGGCGGCGGCGGTGGACGACGTCCGGCGCGCCGAGGCGTTCATCGGCGCGTTCGACGCCTTCGTCGAAGTGCCGGTCGGGGACGATCCGGAATCGCTCATCGCCGCCATCGGCGACATCGGGGCCAAGGCCAAGATCCGCACCGGCGGCCTGACGCCGGAGGCCATCCCGTCCGCTTCGAACGTGGTGCGCTTTCTGCGGCGCTGCGTGCAGCAGGACGTCGCCTTCAAGGCCACCGCCGGGCTGCATCACCCGATCCGCGCCGAGTACCCGCTCACCTACGAACCCGACGCGCCGCGGGGCGTGATGTACGGGTTCCTGAACGTATTCCTCACGGCGGCGTTCGTCCGCCACGGCCTCGACGACACCGCCGCGGTCGAGCTGCTCGAGGAGCGCGACGTGTCGGCCTTCCGCGTGAACGGCGACCGCCTGGAGTGGCGCGATCACGCGGTCACCGCCGACCAGTTGCGGGCGGCGCGCCGCGACGTGGTGGCGTTCGGCTCGTGTTCCTTCCGCGAGCCGGTGGACGACCTGCGCACCCTGGGGCTGCTATGAGCGCCGTCATCGATCACACGCACGATCCCGCTCTGCGATCGTGGGTTTCCGGCGCCGACGCGCCGGGAACCGATTTCCCGATTCAGAATCTTCCGTTCGGCGTGTTCCGGCGGCGCGGGGACGCGGCCCCGCCGCACGGGGGCGTCGCCATCGGTGACCGGGTGCTCGACGTGCCGGCGCTGGCCGAGTTGGGACTCGTCTCCGGTGCCGCGCTCACCGCGGCGCGCGCAGCGGCCTCCGACTCGCTGAACGCGCTGATGGCCCTGTCACCCGATGCGGTGCGCGCCCTGCGCCACGCCCTGGTCGAACTGTTGCGGGTGGGGGGCGCGGGGCAGGCCCACGCCGACCGCCTGCTCGTGCCGATGGCCGGGGCCGAGTTGTTCGTGCCGGCGCGCGTGGGCGACTACACGGATTTCTACGCGTCCATCTACCACGCCACCAACGTCGGTTCGATGTTCCGCCCGGACAATCCGCTGCTGCCCAACTACAAGTACGTGCCCATCGGATACCACGGGCGCGCGTCGTCCATCGTCGCCAGCGGCGCCGGTGTGCGGCGCCCATGGGGGCAGACGCGCAACGCACCAGACCGGCCGCCCAGTTCGGCCCCTCGCGCCGGCTCGACTACGAACTGGAGGTCGGGATGTACGTGGGCCCGGGCAATACGCTCGGCCGCGCGGTGCCGATCGCGGAGGCCGAAGACCATGTGTTCGGACTCGGACTGGTGAACGACTGGTCGGCCCGCGATATCCAGACCTGGGAGTATCAGCCGTTGGGGCCGTTCCTCGCCAAGAACTTCGCCACCACGGTCTCACCCTGGGTGGTGACGCTCGATGCACTGGCGCCCTTCCGCGCGCCCGCGTTCGCGCGGGCCGAGGGCGATCCCGCTCCGCTGCCCTACCTGGCCGGACCGGCGGAGCAGGCGGGGTTCGACGTGACGCTCGAGGTGTGGCTGAGCAGCCCGGCCATGCGCGCGGCGGGGGCTGAGCCGATGCTCGTGAGCCGCGGCAGCTTCACCAACATGTACTGGACGGTGGCGCAACTCGTGGCGCACCACACCAGCAACGGGTGCAACCTGCAGCCCGGCGATCTGCTGGCGAGCGGCACCGTGTCGGGGCCCGAAAAGGACTCCCGCGGCTGCCTGCTGGAGCGCACGTGGAAGGGGACCGAGCCGCTGCAGCTTCCCGGCGGCGAGACGCGCACCTTCCTGGAGGACGGCGACGAGGTGGTGCTGCGCGGCTACTGCGAACGCGACGGCCGCGCGCGCATCGGCTTCGGCGAGTGCCGCGGCCGGATCGAGCCGGCCGCGGCCGCCGCCGGCTAGTTGATCCGCTCGATCTTGGACGTGGCCGTGGTGCCGATGTCGTAGGACACGCCGGCGTCGGTGAGCGTGAGCGTCGCCTTCACGTTCTCCTGGCCCTGGCCGCCCAGGAAGTTCCCGTCGTGCGACAGGAACACCATGCCCGTGCCCGTCGACGTGCCGTCCATCGACGCGTTCTGCCCCTGGATGTTGCCCAGGCCGGACGTCGTGGACGAGGAGTTGCGCGTGATCTTCCAGGCCGTCGTGCTGCCGATCGTCGTATCGCCGGCCACGGTGAAGGTCGAGATCACCTGTCGCTTGACGTTGAGGCCGCTCTGCATGGTGGACATGGTGGTCGTGTCGGTCCACGTGGCGCCGGGCGCCATCGGCTTGCGGACGCGCGGCAGGATGTGCACGAGCTGATCGGCCACGCTCTCGAGCGCCGCCGCGGTGTCGCCGACGGCGGCCTTGGAGTAGAACTCGCCGGTCGGGGAGAGCAGCGCCTGCACCTGCTTGCCCATCAGCGCGTCGAGCCCCGGCGTGGGGCCCATGGAGGTCGTCTGGGTGATCGAATCGATGGTGACCGTCATGGCCAGCGTGTCCGGCGCCTTCTGGGCCAGCGCCATCGTGAACTTCTGCCCCGAATTCAACTCGGCGTCGTTGCTCTGACCCATCACCGTCTGCGTGATCTTGGCGTCGACGGTCATGCGGTAGTGCGACGTGCCGGGCGCATACTGGAACTGCTGGGCCGCGGCCGTGCCGAAGGGAAGGATCAGGGCACAGGCGAGCGCCGCGGGGGTGATGGCGCGAACGAACATGGAATCTCCCGAATCGTGAATTGGCGTCACTACAGGGCGCGCACCGGCGTACCGGACGCGCAGACTCTGAAAATTAGTGGCCCGCCCGCCCGGGTGCCATTCCGAAAGCTAGAAGCGTCCCGTCGAACCGAACCCTTCGCGTCCCGCGTCGCCGGAGTCGAGGGGCGCTGTGCGCACCATCACAGGATGGGCGCACAGCACGAAGAGCAACTGGGCGATCCGCTCGCCGTGTGCCACCACCACCGGCGCCTGGCCGTCGTTCCGGAGCATCAGCATGATCTCGCGCCCCACGTACGCCCGGTCCACGAGCCCCGGGGAATTCCGAATCGTCAGGCTCCGTTTTCCCGTAGAGGAGCGGGGAAGCACGAGCATCGCGACGTGCTTGGGGAAGGTTCGGGTGACGAACAGGCCGGTTCCGACCGTTGCCTCGTCCCCCGGCGCGAGGGTGAGCGATTCGGGGGGCGGGCTCGACGCGGCCGGCCCCGTCGCCAGGCAGCAGCGGACATCGTATCCTTCGCTCTCGTCGGCGGCGGTGGGCAGCCACTGGTCGTCGTCGTCACGAGTCGAGAATCCGAGGTCGAACTGAATGAGCGCGTCGAGAGTCATGGCCGTCCGTCGTTGGTGGAGGTGAAAGGGTGTCATCCGTGCCGCCGTCCGCAAAGGTAGCATCCCGCCGCCAGTCGTACTGGGCGGCCAGTCGTTCGCCGCGCTACAGCCTGCTGTTCGCGCTCCCGCTGCTCCTGTTCTACGAGGGGCTCATCGTGGCGCGCCCGGCGCGCGTCGGCGACGCCCAGATCCGGAACGGCGCCGACGTGCTGCTGCACCAACTGTCGTACGCGCTCCTGGGGCCCTGGGGGCCGCTGGCCCTGATGGCGGCGGTGATGGCGGTCTGCGTGGTGCTCGTGCGGCGCGATCTCAAACGGGGCGGCGGCCTGCACGCCGGCACCTTCGCCCTGATGTTCGCCGAGTCGGCGGTGCTCTCGGTGGCGTTCGGCCTCGTGGTCGGCACGGCAACCGCGGAGTTGCTCGGCCAACTGCGAGCCCTCTCCATGGGGCCCATCCAGGGTATGGACGCCACCACGCGCCTGATGCTCTCGCTGGGGGCCGGCCTGTACGAGGAGCTGGTGTTCCGCGTGCTGCTGGTGGGTGGCCTGGCGTTCGGGGCACGAGTGGTGCTCGGCATGAGCCGGCTGACGGCGGGCATCGGGGCGACGATCATCGGCGCCCTCGCCTTCTCCGCGTTCCACTACATCGGGCCCTACGGCGAGCCGCTCCAGCTCCAGTCGTTCGTCTTTCGGGCCATCAGCGGCGTGGTGTTCAGCGCGCTGTACCTGACCCGTGGATTCGGCATCACGGCCTGGACGCACGCGCTCTACGATATCGGGGTGCTGCTGGGCTAGGAGCGCCGCCGGCTGCCGGCCGGGGACTCCTGACGGCCCACCGCCATCAGTCGACGGTGCGCGGCTATCCGTCGGCTCCCAGCGCCTTGGCGAATGCCTGCACCACTTGCCCGGCCGGCTCGATGTCGTGGATCTGGGCCACGCTCTTCCCGGCCTGCCAGTAGTCCTCGGCTCCGATCCGCCGCGTGGAGCGACTTCTTGAGCTTGCGGAGCGAGTGCAGGGCGTAGATGGTCCGCATCCAGTGCTTGGTCCGGCGGTGGCGAAGCATCCAGCGGGCGATCGGGCCGGCGCCGCGTGCCCAGCCGCCGCACGTATGGCGTTGTCGATGACCGCCACCGGCACTCCCGTGAGCCGCTCGGTGAGCACGATGTCGTCGCTCGCGTCGCCGCGACGATGGCGCTGTTTGTAGTCGTCGGCGGCGCTGCACTCCGTGGTGGCGATGAACCGGGTGCCGAGCTGGGCGCCGGCGTAGCCCATCCGCAGGACCCGGCGCGGAAGCTGCCGGCGTCCCCGATGCCGCCGGCGCAGACGAGGGGGAGGCCCAGGTCGCCAAGCTCGTCGAGAAGCGCCTGCGGCGATCTGGCTCGCCGGCGTGGCCCCCGGCGCGATCGTTCACCGCGATGAGCCCGTGGACCCCGCCGTCGCGCGGCCTTCAGCGCCCACTTGCGCTCGGTCACGTCGTGGTACACCACGCCGCCCACGGCCTGCACCCGCTCGACCACCCAGCGCGGGTTGCCCAGCGAGGTGACGAAGAAGCGGACCCCTTCCTCGAGCGAGATGTCGATCCAGCGCTCCATCCGCTCGCGATACATGCTCGACGGACTGCTCGATGAGGGCGTTCATCCCGATGGGCTTCGCGGTCAGCGAGCGGATATAGCGCAGCCCCTCCCGGATAGTCGTGCCCGTGGACGTAGGTGAGCGAGATGGGCTGGACGATGCCGATGGCCCCTGCTTCGGACACGGCCGCCACCAGCTCGGGGTTGCTGCATGGGTACATGGCGCCGCAGATGAGGGGCACTTCGATCCCCACGCGCCGAGTGAAGGCGTTGTCGGCCAGCGACTTACCCATGGATTCCCGGAGGGTTGGCAGTGGACGGGGTCACCGGGGCCAGCCGCCAGACCACCGAGGCCGACGCGACCGGTTCGCCGGTGGCGTCCTCAATCGTGGCCGTTACCGTATAGTCGGTCTCCTCGGTCACGGTGCGGGGCGGGGAACAGCGGCACTCGGCGGTCAGCGTTCCCCGGGCCTTCTTCAGGTACTCGATGGACAGGCTGCGGACGATGCCGCGGGTGCCGGCCGGAAGCGCGGCGAGCATCGCGGTGCCGCTGGCCACTTCGGCCAGGTTCACCAGGGCCACGGCGTGGACCGAATTGAGGTGGTTCCGGACTCGGCGCCGGTCCCGAAGCGTCCATCTGGAGTAGCCGGGCTCCAGCGCGACGACTCGCGCCCCGATGGTTCCGGTGTACGGGGCCATCCAGCCAATCATCCGGCTGAACAGCCACCGGCCTCCTGGCAGGCCGCTGAGCCGGCGCCACATGGCGATGATCCGGGCGCTCGGGGCATCCAGCGAGGCAGGCATCTGGTGGCCGTCGGGGTGGGCATTCGACGGGGCCGGATTGTCTGGATTGCCCCGCGCCCCGGATGGTAAGTGGGTTCCACCGGGTGGGCAAGGACAGGGGGCAGCGCCACCGATCGGCGGCCTGCGCCGTCGCCGAACGACGGTGGCGGCCGCCGGCATGGATCGTCTTCAATGTGCCAATATGACGCGCAGAAATCCGGTCGGATGTTCGTTGGTGCTGGCGCGATTCCGCGCGGACGAGAGTGGGCAGGGGAGGGATGGGTGTCGCCTGCGGACGGCGCATCCGCAGGTCACCCCCCAACTGGTCGAGCGGTGTGCTCAGTCGCCGGTCGTTGGCCGGTGACTGGGCGTATCGGTCCATGCCTCGCTGGAAGTTGTACGCAGCGGTCGGGGGTATTTCGTGGTGATTGTGAGCGAATGGCTCCCTCGATCGCGCGCCAGAGCGGCCGAATTCTCAGGATCGGCCGCTGTTGATATCGACCATATCAACTACTTTCTCAAGTACGTGGTAATATGCTATCAAATCACGCGTTACTGCTGGTATCACAAATATATCAATGCCTTGAACACCGGTAATTCCGTCCGGTGCTCGCTGTAATTCGATGGTGTGCCATCTCCGCCTTCCCCGAGCCGCGACCGCCCCACCACTGAGGCGCGGATATCACGTCGGCAAGACTTATCCACACCACATACGCGGGCCGTTGGTCCGCGTCCGGACCCGGCGCTCCGGCCTCCGCGTCTCAGCGCGGTCTCACCCAGAACCGGGATCGCCGGCTCGTGGTCCCAATGATCGAACGCCGAATCGCCAGCCGGGAGCGTGGGTGATGCCGTCCTATCCTGAGGCATGACACGCGTGGCGCGGTCACTCGGCAGCTGCCATATCGTCACGGCTCCGTTTGACGATTCCGTGCCCGGCGCCGCGTGCCAGACCGGCGGGCCTCGGCGCGGAAGAGAGGGACTCGGCCAGACCAGCGGACAAGAAAAGGGGGGCAGCCAGACCGGCCGCCCCCCTCTTCGATTCGACTGTTCAGTTCATGCCGGGCTCACGGCACGTGCCGCACCGAGGTCCCGTACTTGGAATTGATCACGTCGATGAGATCGTTGGCGATCGTGACGTGGGTGGAATTGCTCGGGTGGACCCCGTCCAGCGAGAACGCGGTGCCGAAGGGCTGCGTCGGGCTGGCCAGGTTCGGCGGGTAGTCCACGGCCCCAGGCGTCTGGGCCAGCTGGGCGAGCGCCACGTTCGGGTCCCAATACGCGAACCCGATGGCGTCTGCCTTGCTCTGGATATAGGCGTTGTACGAGTTGATCAGGTTGAACACCTGGAGCTGCTCGGCGGCGTCCAGCACCAGGTAGTCGCCCACGGGGGCGGTCACGTCGCCCTTCACGCAGGCGATGATCGGCGGATGGAGCCCGGCCTTGATCGCGGCCACGATCTGGATGTTGATGAGCGATTGGTTGCCCGGGGCCGTGAAGCAGTCCGGATGGATCGTGATCGTGGTGCCGGCCGCCAGGTCCAGTCCGCCCACGAACTGTGCGTTCTGAAGAGCCGCGGCCGGAAAGAGCTGCGGAGCCGCCGCTACCTGGACAACGCCGATCAGGACGCCTTTGAGATTCGGCGCCCCGGCCATCAACTGGCTGATCATGGAGTCATAGGCCGCCGTGAACGTGGCCAATGGCGTAGCGCCGTCCGGCTGCCCGGTGAGGGCGGGCCCCAGGACATCGTTGTTGCCGATCCAGATCGTGGCGAAGGTCGGTTTGGCGACCAACGCCCGTTGGGCCTGCGTGAGGCCGCCCAACACGAAGGTGGTCAACGGGTTGGCGCTCGTGCCGTTGGGCGAGGTCAGGTCGGCCACGTTGGCACCCGGCACGGCCACGTTGTTGAGTACGTCGGTGACCGACCACTGCGTCCGCAGGTAGCAGCTGGTTCCGGTGCTGGCAGGATAGCCCGGCGGAGTCACCCGTGTCTGCGTCTGGAAGTTGTCGATCGGGGGCGGGCACCCCGGGTTCTGCAGCGCCGGATAGGCGAACCGGGTCCCGAACTGCTGGGCCAGCAGCACCGGATACGCGCGACTCTGCGTGGAGTCGTTGATGCCGCCCGACTGATACCCGGCGGTGAGGCTGTTCCCGAGGGCCACGTAGCTCTTGAAAATGCTTCCGCCGGCGTACGATGGCCCGACGGTCGAGTGCGGCATGTCGCAGCTGGCCAGGGCCCCGAAGAGCCCGGCGACCGCGACACCGCGAAGGAGATTCATGGTGCGAGACATCTCGTATTCTCCAGGTGGGTGGTCTTAGAACGAGGCCTTGAGGCTGATGGACAGGATGTTCGCGGCCAGCGTGAACACACCGTCATTGAGCTGCGCGGCGGTCTGGTTGCGCGAGGTGCGGTCGACGATCCGGCCGCGACGTCCCGGGGTCCAGACATAGGCGTAGGCCGCGTCCAGCGTGATCGCGTGCGTGAGCGGAATGCCGAGTCCCACGGTGTAGTTGGCGCGGTCCTGGTCGGGGAGGATCGGCGTGACGGTCACGTCGGGGGCCGGGGTGGCCACGCCCGCGTAGCCGAACCGATACTGCCACTTGTTGCCGGCGGTGTACTGGGCGCCCAGTCGAATGGCCGACGAGTTGTTGTAGTCCTCGAACTGGGTGTGCGTCCCCAGTGCCGGGTTGGCGAAGTGGATGTCGAGCTGATGGAACCGCTTCCAGCCGATCCACGCGTAATCGGCGCTCAGCAGCCACCGGTCGAAGCCGTCGTACGACACGCCGACTTCGGCCTGGTCGGGGTGCACGAGCTCCGTGGTGCCGCCCTGTGACACGAGAGCGCCGCTCGTGAACTGGCTGGCCACCAGCGCGTCGACCGGCGTGCCCGCCGGTGCGCCGAGGGCGTTGCCGCTGGCCAGCGTGAGCCCCGTCGGGATCTGCTGGAACGTCGCCTTGCCGTTCTTGTAGTTGAAGTTCAGCGACGACAGGTATCGTCCGCCGATCGTCCAGTGGTCGTTGAGGTGGCCGAAGAATCCCACCGTCACGCCGTAGGAATAGGCGCTGCCCTTGAGCGTGCCACGCGCGAATTCGGTGCCCTGCGCGATGCCGAGCTGCCCGAAGGTGATCGGGCCCGTGGGACCCGCGGTGGCGACCTGCGTCGAGAGATCCACCGACTGGATGAGTTCCACGTTCGAGTGGCCGATGATGGGGCCGCCGCCGATCATCCAGTTGTCGTTGATCTTCCACGCGATGTTCGGCTGGAAGTAGAGGGTCTTGATCGACGCCTTGAGGGCCAGGAACCGCCCCGGAAAATCGTTGTGCCATTGCGACGTCAGGCCGTACGGCACGTACACTCCGAGGCCCCACGACAGGCGGTCGTTCTGCCGGTGCGTGAAGAAGAGGTGCGGGGCGTACGAGGTGGGCACGTCGCCGGGATAGCGGCCGAGCGAACTGTCACGCCTGAAGGCGCCGGTGACGGCGATCGACGCGCCGCCGACGACCAGCGAGTTGCCGGACAGCGCGGCCGCGTACGCCGGGTTCCAGTAGATGGTGGAGGCGTCCTGACAGGGAGCGCCGGTGACCGCGTATCCGCGCCCGACGGCGCAGCTGCCGATCTCGTTCAGCCCGAATCCTTGCGCGAATGCCGTCGCCGGTAGCGCCAGAAGCGCCGCGGCCAGGCAATGCCGCGTGAAACGGTGCACACTCATCTCCATCCTCCTAATGATTCTGCGCTCGCACGACGCGCACGAGCACATCGGGAAGACTGCGAACACTCAAGGCGGCCGCCGCGGGGCGCCGATCATCGTGACTCGACCTGAGTCTGGTACGGGCACTGCGGCTCGCCATTTGGAACAAAAGTGTAGTAGGTATTGCCGCGAAGGTAGAGGGGGCAATTCCCGTAAACACTGATGGGGTTCATCGGAATTCCCGGGTTCGGCGATGCCCGGGTGCCCGCTCGTCCCATCAGGGGGTCAGGCGGACCTCGGAATACACCGTCGTCCGGTAGCGGTAGGGCGCGTCCAGCGAGCGGGCGGCGCCGAGCAGCAGGGCGAACCCCGGGAGATACGCGGCTGGAATCGTGCCGCTGCGCAGCGACACTTCCACGCCCACCACCCGGTGCCAGCCGTTCGGCGGCGAGCCCGCGCTGACGCTGACGCCCTCGTAGTAGGGGGTCAGCATTCCCATCGGCACGCTCAGCTTGTACGCCAGCAGGGCGCTGCCGCGCCCCGGACCGGTCGGAACCACCGCGCCGTTGGGGAGACCGGGAACGGCATAGCGCGCCGCGGTGAGACTCGAGTCCACCAGCGGCGAGGGCATGCCGCCGGCGGCGAACCGCTCGAACGCCAATCCGCTCCCATTCATCTGCCCCCAGGTTCCCCGCGCGACCACCGGGAACGGACCGATGCCGGTCACGCCGAACGCGCCATGCACCACGACGCGCGAGACGCCGTCCTGGCCGGTGTTCCCGGCGTCACCGTGTACGGCGAGCTGCTCGAAGGCGCCGCGCCGCCCGCTGGACTGCCGCAGGCTTCCGCTCCATTCGCCGAACAGGACGGAGCGCGACCGCCGAACCTCCGGGGCGCCCAGCGCCAGGCGTTCGTAGCCGAAGCCGCCCCGGAGCCGCCACTGCCACTGGTCGCCCATCGCGGTCCACGCCGCGGCCACGAGTCCCCCGCGCCGCGTGGCGTCGTAGCGCGCGCCGGTGGTGCCCGCCACCGATCCGTAGCGCGGCTGCCGGCGCGCCGCGTGCAGGGCGGCGTCGAGTTCCAGCCGCGTTCCGCGCCAGGCGAGTCCGAACGTGCCGCCGCGCCACTGCGTGCGTGCGCCGAACACTCCGCCGGCCAGCGCGTCGAGCCGTCCGATCACGTCGATGTTGGTGAGATACACCGCGCCCGCCAATCCGTCGGGGCCGTAGCTCTCGCCCGGCAGCCAGCGGCCGTGCCGCGGTCCAAGACCGTAGGGACGGGGCGCGCTTACGGGATTGCTCGGCATGGTGTCGCGCGTGACGGGCGCCGGGGGCGCCGCGGCGCCGTATGCACCCACGAGGCTCACCACGTGCCCCGCCGTGACATCCGCGTTCAGCCGGCGCACGTCGTAGCCGCGGGCGTGCAGCGCCAGGAACCACACGGAACCATCGGCGGGGTCGACGGCGGGCGCCACGGCGGCGCCCGTGACGCGCGTCAGGGCGCTCTCCCGCCGGGTGGCCAGATCGAGCTCCGCCAGGTCGATCACGCCGCCACGATCGGTGGCGTACACCAGCGTGTCGCCCGAGGGGCGGAAGCTGGCGTCGAAGCGGTTGGCCCCGTCGTCGGGATCGATGAAGTGGAAGCCGGAGCCGTCCACCCGCGCGATCCCCAGCCGCCAGCGGCCGCCCCCCGACGCACTGACGACGAACTGGGTGGCGCCGGGCGCGTACCGCGGCCGGTAGTACGAGCGCGACGGGTCGCCGCTCAGCACCGTGGTCACCGCACCGGTCTGCAGATTCACGCGCACCACGTTGCAGGAACCGCCCACGCAGCGGGTGCCCAGCGCGTCGCGGCCGTTGGGCGACGGATCGGCATCGCGCACGCCGGCGTCCACGGTGACCCGATAGACCCCGCCGGAGGCGATGCTCCAGACGTAGAGGTCGGGGCGCAGCGTCCCGTCGGCCTGCCGGGTCAGGCGGTTCACCAGCACCCGGTTTCCCGGCAGGAAGCGCGGCTGCACGAACCCGCGCCCACCCACCGCCTCGAGCGTGGCCAGCGCCTGCCGCGGCCGGGGATAGAACCGTTTGGCCGCCACGTCTTCGGGATCGCGCGCCAGCATCTCGCGCGTCAGCCGCTCGGCGACCGTGTCGGGGGGCGGCGTCGCCGTGGACCACACCACCAGGCGGGACGGGGCGCTCCCCGACCGCAGCACGATCGCCATCCGGCGGCCGTCGGGCGAGAGCGCCGGATCGCCGGTCTGCCAGGCCAGGTGCTGCATGAGCGTTCCCTCAACGATCCCGGCTCGCGAGAGCGCGCCGGCCGCGTCGGTGGCCTCCGCCGTCAGCTGGGCGGTGAACCGGCCGTACAGCACGCGCGGCGAGTCGCCGTACACGCCGGCGAACGCGTCGTCGAACGTGCGTTCCACGCGCGCCGACGCCCGTCGCCACACGTGGACGAGACTGGAGTCGCCCTGCTGCGCGACGAGCCACTCGAGGAACGCCGACCCCGCCAGATACGCGAAGTCGCCCCCGTCGAAGGCCCCCCACGAGCTCATCTGATCGTACGTGGGCAGGTGTCCCTCGAGCGCCCACTGGCGAAGCACCGCGGCACGCCAGGCGCCGTTGGGCCGCCCGCTTCCGGTGACCCGCCCCTCGACGTACGTCGCGTAGCCCTCGATGGCCCAGCGGGGCACCTTGCGCGGCAGGGGCCCGAGGTCGGCGGGCATCAGCTGCCAGACCAGCGCGTCGAGCGGATTGCGCGACGGGCGGGTCAGGTGCGCCAGATGGGCGAACTCGTGCACCGAGAGGATCTCGCCCCACGTGCGCCAATTGCCGATGTTGTCGCGCGGCGTGGGCGGTACGGGCCAGAACGTCAGAACGGGCGAGCGGATGAACGGGAGCGCCGATCCGTTGGGCTGGTCGTAGGGATTGTCCACCACGACCTCCACCCGGTGCGTGGGCGCGAAGCCCACGAGCGCACGTACGGCCGAGTCCACGGCTTCCATGTGCGAGGCCGTCTGTTGCGTCCAGCGGGCGAGCGGCGCGGGATAGTGGAATCGGAAGTGCGCCGTTTCCAGCGTCTGCCAGTCACCGTACGGGTCGACGGGGCCCTGGGCGTGGGCCCGGGCCGGCGCGGCGCACAGCGCGACGGCCGCGGCCAGTGCGCGGATACACGAAAGGGGCGAGGCGCGACGCCTCACCCCTCGAATTCCCGGGAACCCGCGACGGGTCACGAGACCGGAATCAGCCCTCACCCCCGCCGCCGGGCCTCTTGCCCTGCACGATCTCGAGCAGCCAGGTGGTGGGGATGACGAACAGCGGCTGCAGGAACATCGGCAGCAGCGTGTTGATCCACACGAGCGCGATGTAGAACGCGCACAGCGCGATGCCGACGTATAGGGTGGCGAGCGGGCCCTGGGTGTTCACGAAAGCTCCTCGGTTCGAAAGATCGAGCGGCAAGATACCACGTGACGGGCCGGGGTTCCAGAGGGCGCTGGCTCCGTGTTCCGCCGGCGCTAGCTTTCCTCGCGTGCCGCCCTCCGCGTTGGAACTCCAGGTGCTCCGCGAGATCGGGCGCCGGCTGACGCCGGTGCAGGGGCCGCTGGTGCTCGCCGTCTCCGGTGGAGCCGATTCCATGGTCCTGCTCCACGCCGTGAGCCGCCTGGCGCCCGATCGCGTGGCGGCCGTGGCGACCTTCGACCACGGGACCGGCGAGCCCGCGCGTCAGGCCGTAAAGTTGGTGCGCGCCGAAGGCGGCCGGCTCGGGTTCCCCGTGGTTGCCGCCGGGGGACGCCCGGTGGGGAGCACCGAAGCCCGGTGGCGCGCCGCCCGCTGGGCGTTTCTGCGCCAGGTGGCCGCCGCGCGCGGCGGCCGCGTGGTCACCGCTCACACCCGCGACGATCACATCGAGACGGTGCTCATGCGGGTGCTCCGTGGGAGTGGGGCGCGTGGCCTGGCCGGGCTGCTGTCGGACAGCGACATCGTGCGTCCGCTGCTCGCGCTGGACCGCCGGACCATCCGCGCCTGGGCCGCGGAGGCCGGCGTGGCGTTCCAGGACGATCCCACGAACGACTCGCGCAGGTACCTCCGGAACCGGATCCGGTTGGACCTCCTGCCCGCGCTGCGCCGCGTGCAGCCGGAGATAGACCGGGTGCTGCTCGATCTGTCCCGGCGCGCGGCGGAGGTTCGGCGCGGGCTCGACGCCGTGGCGCGGGAGATCTCGACCGCCGATCCGCCGGGCTGTCTGGCTGTTGCGACGGCGCAACTCGCCGGGTATTCTCGGGAATCGCTCGCGTCGCTCTGGCCGGCACTCGCGGCCAGGGTGGGAGTGGTGCTGGACCGAAGGGGAACCGAAAGGCTCGCCGCGTTTACCATAGATGGACAGGTCGGGGCGCGGGTGCAGGTGTCCGGCGGGTGGGAGCTCCACCGGGGGCACGACCAGCTGGAACTTCGCCGGCCGCCGCCACCGACAACGGAGGCGAAGCGGTTGCGGGGGGCGGAGCCGGTCCGGCTCGGGGCGTGGCGGTTCACGCGCGGGAGCGTGCGGGGCGATGATCCCTGGACGGCGGCCCTGCCAGTGGACGCGGAGAGCGTGGTGCGGTCGTGGCAGCCCGGTGATCGGATGATTGCGGCAGGCGCGCGGAGTCCGAGACGGGTGAAGCGCTTTCTGAGCGAGGCGCGGATCACCGGTCCGCACCGGTCACAGTGGCCGGTGGTGGTGTCGGATGGAGTGGTGGTGTGGATTCCTGGGGTCCGCCGCAGTGATGCGGCAACCGCCCGGCCCGGTCGGTCGGAAGTATCTTATGAATGTGAATTCGACGCCCGTGGCTGACCCGCGCCTGATGGGGCGATCCGTCAAGCGGATCGTGTATACCGAAGCCGAGATCGCGCAACGCGTGCACGAACTCGGCGAGGAGATCACGGCGGCGTACCCCGACGGCGAGCTGCTCGTGCTCGGCCTGCTCAAGGGAAGCTTTATATTTCTGAGTGATCTCGTCCGGCAGATCCGGCGATCGCTGCAGGTGGATTTCCTCGTGGCCGCCAGCTACGGGGACGGCACGGTGTCGAGTGGCACGGTGCGCCTGCTGTACGATCCGGAGACGACGCTGGAAGGGAAGCACATCCTGTTGGTCGAAGACATCGTGGACACGGGGCGCACGCTGCGGCGATTGATGGACCTGCTGAGCCAGCGGGGACCGAAGTCGCTGGAGATCTGCGCGCTGCTCCACAAACACATCGCCGAAGAACTGCGGCATCCCACGCGGTTCATCGGCTTCGACGCGCCGAACGAATTCCTCGTGGGGTATGGCTTGGATCACGCGGAAAACTTCCGGCACATCCCGTATATCGCGAGTTTGCAGTAGATGCCACCAGCCACGCCTCCGAACAAACCGCAGAAGGACGGCAACAATTGGGGCCGCCTTTCCAAGACGATCTCGTTCTGGATCCTCGTTCTCCTCGTGCCCGTGGCGCTCATCGAGTTGTCGGGCGGCCGCGGCGACCAGGCGACCGAGATCTCGTACACGCAGTACAACCACGAGCTCGCCAGCGGGAACATCAAGGACATCACGATCACCGCCGGGAAGACGGGGGTCGGCGACTTCGTCCAACCGGTGACGGTCAAGGGCCAGCAGGTCACCAAGTTCAGCGTCTACTACCCGGCCATGAATTCCGAGGCCGAGGTCCAGAAGTTGAACGACAAGAACGTCGTGATCCGCGCGCAGGACGAGAAGCCGTCGATCCTGTCGATGATCGTGACGTTCCTGCCGTGGCTCTTGTTCCTGGGCATCTACATCTTCTTCTTCCGCCAGATGCAGGCCGGGGGCGCCAAGGCGTTCTCGTTCGGCAAATCGAAGGCCAAGCTGCTCACCGGCGATACGCCCAAGGTGACGTTCGCCGACGTGGCGGGGGCCGACGAAGCGAAGGAGGAACTGCAGGAGATCATCGAGTTCCTGCGCGACCCGCAGAAGTTCACCAAGCTCGGCGGACGACTGCCCAAGGGAGCGCTGCTCGTGGGGCCGCCGGGTACGGGCAAGACGCTGCTCGCGCGGGCCGTGGCCGGTGAAGCCGGCCGGCCCTTCTTCTCGATGTCGGGGTCCGACTTCGTCGAGATGTTCGTGGGCGTCGGTGCGTCCCGGGTGCGCGACCTGTTCGAGCAGGGCAAGGCGCACGCGCCGTGCATCATCTTCATCGACGAGATCGATGCCGTGGGCCGGCATCGCGGCGCCGGGCTTGGCGGCGGTCACGACGAGCGCGAGCAGACGCTCAATCAGCTGCTCGTCGAGATGGACGGCTTCGAGTCGAACGACGGCGTGATTCTCATTGCGGCCACGAACCGGCCGGACGTGCTCGATCCGGCGCTGCTGCGCCCGGGCCGCTTCGACCGCCAGATCGTGGTCGACGCACCCGACCTGAAGGGACGCGAAGGCATCCTCAAGGTGCACATGCGCAACAAGCCCATGGCGCCCGACGTCAACGTGACGACGCTGGCCCGGGGCACACCGGGCATGGCCGGCGCCGATCTGGCCAACCTGGTCAACGAGGCCGCCCTGCTCGCGGTGCGCCGCGGGCACGACAAGATCTTCATGAGCGACTTCGAGGAGGCCAAGGACAAGGTCATGCTCGGCGCCGAGCGTAAGAGCATGGTCATGAAGGAGGAGGAACGACGGCTCACCGCCTATCACGAGGCGGGGCACGCCATCTGCGGCATCAAGACGCCCGGCAACGATCCGCTGCACAAGGTGACGATCGTGCCGCGTGGACGGGCGCTGGGGCTGGCGTTCACGCTCCCCGAAGACGACCGCGTGTCGATCACCCGCCAGCAGATCGAAGCGGGGCTGGTCATGGCGTTCGGCGGGCGTGTGTCGGAGGAGTTGATCTTCGGCCACGAGCACGTGACCACCGGTGCCTCCAGCGACATCCAGCGGGCCACGTCCATTGCGCGGCGCTACGTCACGCAGTGGGGTCTCTCGGACGCCATCGGGCCGATCCTCGTGGGCGACAATGAGCACGACCTGTTTCTGGGGCGCGAGATCCAGCACCGGCGCGAGGTGTCCGAGCAGACGGCGCAGCTGGTGGACGCCGAGGTGAAGCGGGTGATCAACCGCGCGTACGAGCGGGCCCGGGAGACGCTGCAGGAGAACCTCGAACTGCTGCACACCGTGGCGGCCGCGCTGCTCGAGCGTGAGACGCTCACCCGCGAAGACATCGCGGTCCTCATGCGCGGCGAGAAGCTGCCGCCCATGTCCCCGCCGCCGGCGCTGGTCATCCCGACGTCGCCGCCACCCGTTGCCGCCGAGCCGCGGCCCAAGAAGCCGCCGCTGCTCGGTGGTCCGGAACCCTCGCCGGCGTGACCGGCGTGGGCCTTCCCCCCACGCCCGGCTCCGGCCGCGCGTGGCGGGTTCGTGGGGCGACGCTCGCCCTCGACGCCCCGCGCCTGCTCGGCATCCTCAACGTCACTCCCGACAGTTTCAGCGACGGGGGTGACTTCTTCTTGCGCGACGCGGCCGTAGCGCGCGGCGAACGGCTCGCCGCCGAGGGCGCGGACGTGATCGACGTGGGCGGCGAGAGCACACGTCCGCAGGGCGCCGAGCCGGTGTCCGCCGCCGAGGAGCTGACTCGCGTGCTCCCGGTGGTGCGCGAACTGGCCCGCCGCCTGCCCGACACGCTCATCTCGGTGGATACGGTAAAGGCGGAGGTGGCGCACGCGGCCCTCAGCGAGGGCGCGCACATCGTGAACGACGTCTCGGGGGGACGACTCGACCCCGCCATGCCGGAAACCTGCGCACGGCACGGCGCCGGATTCGTGCTCATGCATTCGCGTGGGTCGGTGCGCGACATGGCCACCTACGCCCACGCGACGTACGACGACGTGGTGGCCGAGGTGCTCGCGGAGCTGGAAACCCGGGTGAGCGGGGCGCGCGCCGCGGGCGTCGCGTCGGAGTGCATCGTGCTCGATCCCGGGATCGGTTTCGCCAAGCGAAGCGCCGATTCGCTCGCCGTGCTGGCGGGCATTCCGCGGTTGGCCGCGGCCGGCTACCCGATCCTCGTCGGCGCGTCGCGCAAGCGGTTCGTGGGGGAGTTGACCGGGGTGACGACGCCCGCCGAGCGCGTGTTCGGCACGGTGGGCGCGCACGTGGCGGCGCTGATGCGCGGGGCCGCGCTCTTCCGCGTGCACGACGTGCGCGCGGCCCGCCAGTCGCTCGACGTCGCGTGGGCCGTGCTCGCCGCGGACCGCACTGGCGTGGCACCCCACGCCGCCCAGGGGGTGCCCGCGTGACCGTGCTCGAGGATCTGCGGCTGTTGCACCCCGGATGGCGGGACGTGATCGAGATCCTGATCGTCGCGGTGGTCGTCTACCGCATCCTGCTGCTCTTCCAGCGCACGCGGGGCGTGCAGATCATGTTCGGCGTGCTGCTGCTGTTCGCGGCGTACGCCGTGGCGTGGCTGCTCAAGCTCGGGATGATCGTCGAGCTGTTGCAGCTGCTGTTCTCGTACGGTGTGTTCGCCGCGCTCGTGGTGTTCCAGCCCGAATTGCGGGCGGCGCTGGCCCATCTGGGGCGCACGCCGATGGCGCGGTTCCTTCCGCGCCTCGAAACCACCAGCGCGGCCGATGAGATTGCCGAGGCCGTGGAGCGCCTGAGCCAGGCGCGGCTGGGCGCGATCATCGTGGTCGAACGGAAGGTGCCGCTGGACGACTACATCGGCACCGGCTCCAAGATGAAGGCGCGGGTGTCGGCCGACCTGCTGGTGACGATCTTCACCCCGCATTCGCCGCTCCACGACGGAGCCGTGGTGATCCGCCGCGATTCGATCGTCGGCGCGGCGTGCATTCTGCCGCTCACCCAGCACGCGCTGCAGGACCGCTCGCTGGGGACGCGGCATCGGGCGGCGATGGGGATCGCCGACGAGACGGACGCCGTGGTGATCGTGGTTTCCGAGGAAACCGCGCAGATCGCGGTGGCCGTGCAGGGGCGCCTCTGGCGCGATGTGACGCCGCGCTACGTGCGCGATCGCCTGTCCGGCGTGGCGGTGGAAGACGGGTTCGACGCCGTCGTGCCGGAAGCGGCCGTGTGACTCCCCGCCGCGCGGCCGCGTTGGGCGCGGCCGCTCTGCTCGCGGTATACGCCGCGACCCTGGCCCCCGGCGTCACGTTCTGGGACGCCGGGGAGTTCATCGCCGCGTCGCATTCGCTGGGGATCCCTCATCCGCCGGGGACGCCGCTGTTCGTGCTCGCGCTGCACGTGTGGGCGTTTGTACTCGGGGCGGCGATGCCGTACGCCACCGCCACCAATCTGTTCTCGGCCTGCTGCACGGCAGGGGCGGCGGGAATGGCGGGTTGGCTCGTCGCGCGCGCGCGCACGGCCGACGCCGGCGCCACGGCGTTCGCCGCGGCCCTGGGCGCTGGCGCCATGTCCACCATCTGGCTGAACGCCACGGAGACCGAGGTGTACGCCGCCGCGCTCCTGCTGGCCGTGCTCACGCTGGTGGCCGCCGACCGGGCGTCGCGTGAGCGGGGGATGCGCTGGTTGGCGCTCACGGCGTTTCTGGTGGTGCTCGCGGTTCCGGTGCACCTGAGCGCGCTCGTCGCCACCCCGGCGGCCGTGGTGCTCGCGGCGCAGGGCGAGGAAGGCGTGCACTGGGAACGCGGCCTGCTGCTCGGCAGTGTGTGGCTGCTGGCCATCGGCGCCGGGCGGGTGAGTGTGCCGATCATCGGGGCGGCCCTGATCGTGCTGGGGGCGGCGTGCGTCGCGTGGGCGTGGAGCAACGGGGCGCGACGCGGCGCGGCGGTGGGCGGTGCGTTGCTCGGGGTCTCCGCGGTCGCGCTCTCCGCCGTGCTGTTCATGGTCGTGCGCGCGCGGTTCGATCCGTTCATCAATCAGGGCAACCCGTCCAACTGGGCGGCGCTGCTCGACGTCGTCGCGCGCCGGCAATATGACGTCGCGCCGCTCTGGCCGCGCCAGGCGCCCGTGTGGCTGCAACTGGCGAACGTGGCGCAGTACGCGGACTGGCAGGTGGCGCTCGGCCTCGGACCCACCGTGCTCCCGAGCCTCGGTCGCACGCTGGCCACCGTCGCGTTTCTCGGGCTCGGCGTCTACGGTGCCGCGCGCCACCGGCTGGACGATGCGCGCACGTGGAGGGCGGTGCTCACGCTCCTCATCTGTGGATCGATCGGCGTTGCGGCGTACCTGAACCTGAAGGCCGGGCCCTCCATCGGGGCCGGTGTGCTGCCGCCCTCGGCGCCGCACGAAGCCCGCGAGCGCGACTACTTCTTCACCTTCGCGTTCATGGCGTGGGGCCTGTGGATCGGGTACGGCGTGGTGGCGCTGGCCCGGCGGTGGCGACTTCCCCTGGTGGCCGGCCTCGCCACGGCGGCGCTGCCCCTGGCCCTGAATTGGCCGGCGGTGTCGCGCCGCGCGCAACCGGAGGCCAAGCTTCCCGCCACCTGGGCCCGGATGCTGCTCGACGCCACGCCGGCGCGCGGCGTGCTGATTGCGGCGGGCGACAACGATACCTATCCCGTCTGGTATCTGCAGGAGGTGCAGGGATATCGGCGCGACGTGCGCGTGGTGACCCTGCCGTTGCTGCCCGCGGCCTGGTACCGGGCCGAGCTGCACCGTCGCGGCAACCTGCTGCCGGCCTCGGCGGTAGACGAATGGGACGCCGACGACGTGTCGGCGGCCATGGAGATCGCACGTCGCGCCGAGGCCGAGGGACGTCCCGTGGCCGTATCGGTGTACGTGGATCGATCGGAGCGCGACGCGATCGGACGGGCGTGGCGCGCCAACGGGATGACGTTCGTGCTCGACACCGCGGCGGCGGCGGCGGGGCGGGAGGTCATCGAGCCCGACACCGCGTGGGCGGAACGGCTCGCCGGCGTGGCGCGGCCCGTCGTGGAGCGGGAAGTACGGGCGTCGACGGACCCGGCGGCTGGATTTTTTCAGTCGTTGATGCGGTGCCCGGGATACCTCGTGGCCAGGACTCGCGGGGCGGTTTCCCAGTCCCTTGATTCACTATGTAACTTCCGGTAAATTCGTGTGTTATGCCATTTTCGGACCTGCCTGAACGGGTGGCGGAGGTGCGTGGCCGGATTGCGGCTGCGGCGGCGAGGGGCGGACACGGCCAGACCGTGACGCTGGTGGCGGTCACGAAGACGCGTGGGCCGGAAGCAGTGACCGCGGCCGTGGAGGCGGGGGTGCCCGACGTGGGCGAGAATCGCGTGCAGGAGGCCCTGCCGAAGATGGACGCGGTGTCGGTGGACGCACGCTGGCACCTGATTGGGCATTTGCAGCGAAACAAAGTGAAGGCACTGTCGCGGTTCGTGCTGCTGCATTCGTTGGACCGGCCCTCGTTGGCCGAGGCGGTCGACGCGTTGGGACGGTCGATGAGCCGGACGTTCGACGTGCTGTTGCAGGTGAACGTCTCCGGCGAAGCGAGTAAGGGTGGATACGCACCGGCCGCCTGGGCGGAGGCCGCGGAACGGTTGCGCGGCATGAGTGGCTTGCGGGTGCGTGGCGTGATGACGATGGCACCGCTCGAAGCGGGCGAGACGACGCTCCGATCGGTGTTCGCCGGGGCCCGGCGGGCGGGCGAGGTGCTGCGGGCCGCGGGACACGACGCGGGAATGTTGTCGATGGGGATGTCGAACGATTACGAGATCGCGGTGGAGGAGGGCGCCACCTGCGTTCGCCTGGGAACGGTCCTCTTCGGAGCCAGAGCGCATGATCGATGAAACCTTTCATCTGACGCCACTCGACGTACGGCGCTACGACTTCGGCCGGGCGCTGCGCGGGTACGATCCCGAACGCGTCGATCAATTCCGCGAGCAGGTGGCGGAGGAACTGGAGCGGCTGACCCGTCTCAACCAGGAATTGGAAGCCAAGGCCAAGGGGTTTCACGAACAGCTCCGCGCCTTCCGCGAGCGCGACAAGGCGTTGAACGATGCGCTGGTGTCGGCGCAGCAGCTGCGTTCCGAAATCGCCGAGCAGGCCGAACGCGAGGGGCAGTTGGTGATCCGCGAGGCGCGGGCCGAAGGCGACCGCCTGCTCGACCAGGCGCGCTCCGATCTCCGCCAGTTGGAGCACCAACTGGACAACCTGCAGCGCACCCGACGGGCGTACATCGCTCAGTTCCGCGCGTTGATCGACCGGCAAATGGCCGATCTCTCGGCCGCCCTCGATCCCAGTGAGGCCGACGAAGCGCCGGGCTCGAACGGGGACGTCTGACGACCGATCGCATGACGACGCACGCATCGCCGCCCATCGAGCAGCCGCTCGCCGCGCAGATCCGGGCCGCCGCCGACGTCATCCACGGCCGGTTCCCGAAGCGGCCGCACGCCGCGATCATCCTCGGCACCGGGCTGGGGCGTCTGGCCGAGGAGATCGCGCTGGAGGCCGTCATCCCGTATGCGGAGATCCCCGGCTTTCCGGTGCCGACGGTGGAGGCGCACCGCGGACGCCTGCTCTGCGGCACGCTGGCCGGAAAGACCGTGGTCGCGATGCAGGGACGATTCCACCGCTATGAGGGGTACTCGCTGCAGCAGGTCACGCTGCCGGTTCGGGTGCTGCACGCGCTGGGCGCGCCGGCACTCGTCGTGTCGAATGCCTGCGGCGGAATGAATCCGGCCTGGGCGCCGGGCGACCTGATGCTGATCACCGACCACATCAACCTGCTCGGCGACAACCCGCTGGTCGGGCCGAACGACGACGCGTTGGGGCCGCGATTCCCCGACATGTCGGACCCGTACGATCCTGCGCTGCAGGCACTGGCGCGTGAGGTTGCGCGCGCCGAGGGGCTGACGCTGCGGGAAGGGGTGTACGTGTCGGTGATGGGGCCGAATCTCGAGACGCGCGCCGAGTACCGGATGCTGCGGCGACTGGGCGCCGACGCGGTGGGCATGTCCACCGTGCCGGAGGTGATCGTCGCCGTGCACGAGGGTATGCGCGTGCTGGGTCTCTCGATCATCACCGACGACTGCATTCCCGAAACCTTGACGCCCACCAGCCTGGCCGACGTGATCGCGGTGGCGGGCGCGGCGGAACCCAAACTCGGCCGGCTGGTGCACGGCGTGCTGGAGCAGATGTGACGGGCGTTCCCGAAACGGCGCGGTTCGCCATGCTGGCCGCCGATCAGGCGGCGGACGACCTCGAGCGCGAGGTGCTGGCGCGCTGGGAGGCCGAGGATCTCTTCGCGCGTACGCTCGCCGTGGCCGAGGGGCGGCCGTCCTTCGTGTTCTTCGAAGGACCGCCCACGGCGAACGGGCGCCCCGGCATCCACCACGTCTTCTCGCGCACGATCAAGGATCTGTTCTGCCGCCACCGCGCGATGAAGGGATTCCGGGTGGAGCGCAAGGCCGGGTGGGACACGCATGGGCTGCCGGTCGAGATCGAGGTGGAGAAGAAGCTCGGCATCAGCGGCAAGCAGCAGATCGAGGCGCTGGGGGTGGCCGAGTTCAACCGGCTGAGCCGGGAGAGCGTGTTCACCTACCGCGCCGACTGGGAGAAGCTCAGCGCCCGGATCGGGTACTGGCTGGACTACGCGCACCCGTACGTGACCTACCACAACGAGTACGTGGAGAGCGTGTGGTGGGCGCTGAAGACGCTGCATGGCAAGGGCTACCTGTACCGCGGGCACAAGATTCTGCCCTACTGCCCGCGCTGCGGCACGGCGCTGTCGAGTCACGAGGTGGCCCAGGGGTACGAGGACGTGGACGACCCGAGCGTGTACGTGGCGCTGGACCTGGTCGCCGACGAGGCGGCACCGGCCGGCGGCGGCCGCCGCATGCTCGTCTGGACCACCACGCCGTGGACGCTGGTGTCGAACACTGCGCTCGCCGTGCATCCCGACCTCGCGTACATCGAACTCGTGCGCCAGGAGGGCGACGACCGGCGCTCGGTGATTCTGGCGGAGTCGCGGGTCAAGGCGGTGCTGGGTGAGGACTTCGCCACGCGATGGAAGCTCGTGCGGTTGCTGCGCGGCGCCGAACTGGTGGGGCTGCGCTACCGCCGTCCGATCGACTGGCTGCCCTATCCGCCGGGCGAGCATGAAGTGATCGTGGGCGAGGAATTCGTGTCGGCGGATGACGGCACCGGCGTGGTGCACATGTCGCCGGCGTTCGGCGCCGACGACTACGCGGCCGGGCAGCGCCACGGGCTCGCGTTCCTCCAGCCGGTCAACGCGCAGGGCGAGTTCCCGGCCGAGCTTCCGCTCGTCGGCGGGAAGTTCGTGAAGGACGCCGATCCGCTGCTCATCGAGGAATTGAAGCGCCGCGGCGTGCTGTGGAAGGCGGGCAAGATCACGCACGCCTATCCGCACTGCTGGCGGTGCGGCACCCCGCTGCTGTACTACGCCCGGACGTCGTGGTTCGTGAAGACCACGGCCTATCGCGACCAGATGCTGGCGCGCAACGCCCGCGTCGATTGGCATCCGCCCGAGGTGGGGGAGGGGCGGTTCGGCGAGTGGCTCAAACAACATCGACTGGGCGATCTCGCGCGACCGGTACTGGGGCACGCCGCTGCCCGTCTGGGTGTGCGACGACGACGATTCGCACATCGACGTCGTGGGCGGCTTCGCCGAGTCTGGCGGAGCGCTCCGGCGCCGCGCTGCCCGGCGACTTCGACCCGCACAAGCCCCACGTGGACGGCTACGGCCTGGGCGTGCCGGCAGCCCGGCTGCACCGGCACCATGCACCGTGTGCCGGAAGTGATCGATACGTGGTTCGACTCGGGCTCGATGTCGTTCGCCCAGTGGGGCTACCCGCACCGCCCTGGCAGCCGGGAGGCGTTGGCGCGGCAGTTTCCGGCCGACTTCATCGCCGAGGGCGTCGACCAGACGCGCGGATGGTTCTACTCGCTGCTCGCCATCGCCACCGGTCTCGACGACGCACTCCCTGAACAATGCGGGCGCCTCGACGCGAGTCCCCGGCGCCACGCCGGCGCCGTACGGCCACGTCGTGGTCAACGACCTCGTGCTCGACGCCGACGGCCAGAAGATGTCGAAGAGCAAGGGGAACGTGGTCGACCCGTGGTCGGTGATCGCCGAATACGGCGCCGACGCGGTGCGCCTGTTCCTCGTGGCGTCGTCGACGATCTCGGTGCCGCGCAAGTTCGACGAGCGCGCCATCCGCGAGCAGGCGGTGCGGTTCCTGCTCACGCTCAGGAACGTCTACAGCGGCATGTTCGCGCAGTACGCCAATACGGGTGGGAGCCGTCGCGGGCCGACCCGCCCCTCGCCGCGCGGCCGCCCCTGGACCAGTGGATGCTGTCGCGGCTGGCCGAATTGGAGCAGCAGGTGGACGGCGCGCTCGAGCGCGACCACGCAACGGCCGCCGCCCGGCTGCTCATCCGGTTCGTGGACGACGATCTGGCCAACTGGTACGTGCGGTTGAGCCGCGCCCGATTCTACGACGTGGACGGCGAGGACAACCGCGCCGCGTTCGCCACGCTGCACGATGTCCTCGTCACCACCTGCCGGCTGCTGGCACCACTGGCCCCGTTCCTGAGCGACTGGATGCACCGCGAGCTGACCGGCGGGTCGGTGCACCTGGCGCCCTACGTGCGGGCCGAGCCGGCCCCTCGTGATCAGGACCTGGAACGCGCCATGAGCGCGGTGCGGATGCTGGCCAAGCTCGGCCGTGCGGCTCGCGAGGCGGCCGGGATCAAGGTGCGGCAGCGCTGACGCGGATGGTCTGTGTGGCGCCGGACGTCCCCGATGCGGCGTTGGCGCCGCTGGTGCCGTTGCTGGCCAACGAACTGAACGTCAAACGAGTAGACTTCGCGCGCACCGGCGACGCGCTGGTCACGTTGGAGGCGAAGCCGAACTTCCGCAGCCTGGGCAAGAAGTTCGGCAAGCAGACGCCGCTGGCGGCGCAGGCGATTCAGGCGTTCACGAACGACGCGTTGCGCGATTTTCTGGCGGGCCCGCCGCTGGCGGTGTCGGCCGGCGGGGAGTCGCACCAGTTGGAGGTCGAGGACGTCACGATCGTGCGACGTGCCTCGGGCGATCTTGTGGTGCAGGAGGAAGCCGGTTTCTTTGCGGCGCTCGACCCGTCCGTTCCGCCGGCCCTCCGGCTGGAGGGGCTGGCCCGGGAACTGGTGAGCCGCATCCAGCGGCTGCGGAAGGAGTCGGGGCTTGCGGTGAGCGATCGCATTGTCTTGTATGTCGGCGGCGATGCGGAGGTCCGGGCCGCGGTCCAGGCGCACAGTGGGTGGATTGGCAGTGAGGTGCTGGCGACGCGTGTGGTGTGGCGCGACGACGGCGTGACCGACGATCAGGCGACGATGCCGACCGTGGAAATCGACGAGACCACGGCACGGATCGCCATAACCAAGGCGGAGTAGCATGGCCACCAAGAGCGTGAAGAAGGCGAAGGGGATGACGAAGAAGCAGCTCCAGCACTTCGAGAAGCGTCTCCTCGAGGAGCGCCGCCGTGTCCTGAAGGAACTGGGACAGTACGACGAGGCCTTCGGCGCCACGCAGCAGTCGGCGGACGGCGGACTGAGCAGCTATTCGTTCCACATGGCGGATCAGGGGACCGACGCCATGGAGCGCGAGAAGGCATTCCTGTTCGCGAGCCAGGAAGGGCGGTTCCTGTGGCACATCGACGAAGCGATCCGGCGGCTGTACCGCGCGCCGGAGAGCTACGGCCACTGTCATTCCTGCGGCAACCTGATCGGCTTCGAGCGCCTCGATGCACTGCCGCACGCGCGCTACTGCATCGAATGCAAACAGCGTGAGGAAGATGGCAAGAAATAAGGCCCTGCTGTTCTGGCCGGTGCTGCTTGCGGTGACGGTGAGCGATGCCGTCACCAAGGCGCTGGCCCAGCGCTGGCTGCCCCTGCCGGATCTGCCGCACGAGGTGCTCGGCAACACGGTGCGGTTCACGCTCGTGTACAACCCCGGCGCGGCGTTCGGCATCAACTTCGGCGGCTATTCCCGCTGGATCTTCATGGCGCTGACCGTCGTCGCCCTGCTGATCCTGGCGCGGCTGTACGCCGGCACGCGGCACGGCAACGGGCCGCGCACGCTGGCCCTCGCCCTCGTCTGCGGTGGGGCACTCGGCAACCTCATGGACCGCGTGTGGTCGCCCATGGGTGTGGTCGACTTCATCGACATCGGGCTGCGCGGCGCGCGCTGGCCCACGTTCAACGTCGCCGACCTGGCGGTGAGCGTCGGCGCGGTGCTGCTGGCGATCGTGCTCTGGGGCGAGGACCGCGACGCCGTCGCGGCGGCGCGCCGCGTTTCGTCGCCACTCCGCGAACCCTCCGCGGGCGAGCTCTCCTGACTCCCGGCTCATGACCAGCGAATCCTCCAACGGCCGCCTGTTCTGGACCGCCGCCGTGAGCGTCGTGGTGCTCGACGTGATCACCAAGACGCTGGCCGTGAAGTATCTGACGCCCTATGTCGCGCGCGACGTGCTGGGTTCCTTCGGCCGCCTGACGCTCGCCTACAATCGGGGCGCGGCATTCAGCATGTCCCTCGGCGCGTATTCGCGCGTGGCGTTCGGCACCTTCGCGGCATTGGCCCTGGTGGTGCTGTGGTGGATGCACCGCGACGCGAAGCCGGGCGAACGCCTGAAGGTGATCGGGCTCGGCCTGGCCTGGGGCGGCGCCGCCGGCAACCTCATCGACCGCATTCGCTCCCCCCGCGGCGTGGTGGACTTCATCGACCTCGGCGTCGGATCGGTTCGGTTCTGGACGTTCAACGTGGCCGATTCCGGGGTCACGATCGGCGCCTGCATGCTGGCCATCGCGCTCTGGATGGAAGAGCGGCACCGGCTGCAATCGCGTGAGTGAGCGCGCCCCGCGCCACGAACGCTTCGAGGCAGCCCCCGGGGCGCCGCGCCTGGACCTGCTGGTCGCCAGCCAACTCGATATCTCCCGCAACCAGGCCGCCACGCTGATCGCCGAGGGCCATGTGCTCGTGCAGGGACGGCGCCAGAAGGCCAGCTTCCGCGCCGACCCCGGCATGTGGGTCGAGGTCACGGTGCCCGCGCCACCCTCGCGCGACGTGCTGGCGGAGCAGATTCCCCTGATCGTCGCCTACGAAGACGACGATGTGTTGGTGATCGACAAGCCGGCCGGCATGGTCGTGCATCCCGCGCCGGGCAACTGGACGGGCACCCTCGTGAACGCCCTCAAGGGACGTGGGGGGGAGCTGGCGGACGGGGGCGACGCCGAGCGGGCGGGGATCGTGCACCGGCTCGACAAGGAAACGTCGGGACTCCTGCTCGTGGCCAAGACCGATCGTGCCCATCGCGTGCTCGGCGCCGCGCTCCAGCGGCGGGAGATCACGAGGCGGTACGCGGCCCTCTGCTGGGGGCATCTGTCCGCCGACCGCCTGGAGGTGGACAAGCCGGTGGCACGGGATCCGAACGACCGCAAACGGATGGCGGTGGTCGCCGGCGGGCGCGAGGCCAGGACCCTGTTCTACCGGCTGGCGCGATTCGACGCCGTCGACCTGCTGCGCGCCCACCTCTTCACCGGGCGCACGCACCAGATCCGCGTCCACCTGGCGTCGATCGGGCACCCCGTGGTGGGCGACGACACGTACGGGGGCGGGGGAGGGCGGCGACTGGTTTCACTGCCGCCCAAACGGCATTTTCTCCACGCAGCCTGGTTGGCCTTCCGGCATCCGGTGACCGGAACGCCGGTCGAATTGCGCTCGCCTCTGCCCGACGACCTGCGGACGGCGGTCGTGGCCGCCGCCGGCCGTGACGCCACCTTCGGAGACGGTGACCCGCTGGAATATTTCGGCTTCTTCCGCGTCGATGACTGAGCCTGCCGAGCTACGGACGCTGTTGTTCCGCGTGGGGACCGTCGTGTACGGCTGCGACATCGCCGCCGTCCGCGAGATCGTCCCGGTCCGCACGGCCACCCGGTTGCCGGGAACGCCACCCTACGTGGACGGGCTGATCAACCTGCGGGGGACCATCCTCACGGTGATCGACCTGGGGGCGCGGATGGAGGGCCGCCGGTCGTCCAACGAGGAGGGGTCGGTGATCATCGTCCAGGTCGGGGGGCGCCATCTGGGCCTGGTGGTCGGCGACGTCATGGATGTGATGCAGATGCGGGTCGACCCACCCCCCGAGGACCGGGGCGATGACGTGGTGCAGGGGCTGGGACATCTGGGCGACACAGTCGTCATAATAGTTGATATCCCGGCGTTGGTAGGGCAGGTGTTGCTTTGACTTTCGGTAGGTCGGTAGGTCGGTAGGTCGGTAGGTCGGTAGGTCGGTAGGTCGGTAGGTCGGCCGCATGCCCGCCGCGCATTCCGACCGACCGACGCACGGACAAACCGCCGGGGTCTCGGCAAGACCCAACGGGCGTATTGCGGCCCGCGACAGCTTGGTCCAGACAGGAGAAACACGTGAGCCACACGGTGTTGATTTGCGACGATGCGATTTTCATGCGGACGATGGTGGGAGACATCCTGCAGTCGGCCGGGTTCGAGATCGTGGGAGAGGCCGAGACGGGGTTGCAGGCGGTGGAGAAGTACAAGCAGCTGCGGCCGGACCTCGTGACGATGGACATCGTGATGCCCGACATGGGCGGCATCGACGCCGTGCGAGAGATCATGCAGTTCGATTCGCAGGCGAAGATTCTCATGTGCAGCGCGATGGGGCAGCAGGCGTTGGTGGTCGAGGCCATCCAGGCCGGGGCCAAGGACTTCGTCGTCAAGCCGTTCCAGCCTAGCCGCGTGCTCGAAGCCGTGCAGCGCGTTCTGAGATAGTCGGAGCGTTGGATACCTCACCGTACGCCGAGCTATTCCTCACCGAAAGCCGCGAACACGTTTCGGCGGTGAATCACTGGCTGTTGGAGTTGGAGCGTGGCGCCGGCGGGGACGAGCCGGTCCGCGAGCTCTTCCGCGCGGTGCACACGGTGAAGGGGATGAGTGCCACGATGGGGTACGCCGTCGTGGCGGAATTGTCGCACGAGATGGAGACCCTGCTCGATCGGGTCCGGCACCGGACCATGGAGATCACGCCGGAGGTGATGGACGTGCTGTTTCGCGCCGCTGACGTGCTCGAGCAAGCCGTGGAGGCGTCGGTGGCCGGACGGCTGGACGACGTGCATCCCGAGGGGGTGCTCGATCGGCTGCGGGCCATGGGGCGCGCCACGCCGCGCGCGTCGGCCGCCATCGCGAGCCTGCCGTTGGACGAGCACCTGTGGACGGTGCCGGCTCCGGACGGCCAGGGCACGGTGGTGCGTGTGCGGCTGGCGCGAGAAGCGCCGTTGCGCGGCGTGCGGGCCTTTCTCATCGTCCAGCAGCTCGAGGCGCTGGGCACGGTCACCGGTGTGTCGCCATCGCTGGAGGCCCTGCAGGGCGACCGGTTCGAGTTCGACTTCGCGGTGCGCGTGCGGACCAAGGTGGCGGCGCAGGAGCTGGAGCGCGTCGTACGGGCTGCCGGCGACGTGATGCTGGTGGCCGTCGAGGGCGCCCCGGGGTTCGGGGCCGCTCCCGCGACGCCGGAGGAGCGCCCCTCGGGGCTGCTCGCCGCCGTCGAGAGCGCGGACGCCGAGGAGCCGCCGGCGAACGGCGACGCGCCGGCGCCGCCGGCCGCGCCGATCCGCGCCCCCCGCCACGTCCGGGTGGACCAGCGCCGCCTGGATGCCCTGATGAACCTGATCGGCGAGCTGGTGATCGCCCGCGGCCGCCTGCTGCAGATCGGCGGCCGGCTGGCCGATCCCGCGCTCGACGAGACGCTGGCGCAGGCATCGCGATTGATCGCCGATTTGCGCGACGAGATCGTCACGAGCCGCATGGTGCCGGTGTGGCAGGTGTTCGACCGGTTTCCGCGCCTCGTGCGCGACGCCGCCCGCGGGCTGGACAAGGAGATCGACTTCTCGATCGAGGGCAAGGACATCGAACTCGACCGTTCGATGCTCGACGAGATCGGCGATCCGATCGTGCACCTGCTGCGGAACGCCGTGGACCACGGCGTGGAGACCCCGGACGAGCGGGCGCGCCTGGGCAAGCCGCCGGCAGGCCGGCTCGTGCTCTCGGCGGTGCGCGATCGATCGGCGGTCGTCATCAAGGTGAGCGACGACGGGCGGGGCATCGACCGGGCGCGTGTGCTGGAGAAGGCGAAGGCGGCGGGGTTCGTGGACGCGAGCCGGACCGACCTCAGCGACGAGGAGCTGGTGCGGCTCGTCGCGCGCCCCGGCTTCTCGACGGCCGACCAGGTGACCGGGCTCTCGGGACGGGGCGTGGGGGTGGACGCGGTGATCTCCCGGGTGCGGGCGCTGGGTGGCTCGGTGGACATCAAGACGCAGGCGGGGCTCGGGACCACGGTCACGCTCCGGCTGCCCCTGACGCTGGCCATTCTCCGGGCGCTGATGTCGCGGGTGGCGGACGAGGTCTACGCGGTGCCGATGGCGCATGTGTGCGAGACGGTGGAACTGGCGGCCGAACGGCTGCGGACGCTGCGTGGCCGCGAGGTGATCACGGTGCGCGACGACGTGTTGCCGCTCCTGCGGCTCCGTGACATCGTGGGCCTGCCGCGGCGCGAGGCGGATGCGCGCGAGCACGTCGTCGTGCTGGAACTGGCGGACCGGCGGGCCGGACTGGTGGTGGATGGGTTGGCCGGGCAGCAGGAGATCGTGGTCAAGCAGTACGATCCGGTGCGGACACAGGTGCAGGCGTTCAGCGGCGCGACGATTCTCGGGGACGGTGCCCCGGCGCTGATCCTCGACGTGGGCAGTCTCTCCTGAGGGAGCATTTCCATGGAAGAGCTTCATTCCCTGAAGGCGCTGCAGTTGGATGCCCTGCGCGAGGTGGCCAACATCGGCGCCGGGCATGCGGCGACGGCTCTCTCGCAGATGGTCGGCGGCACGATCATGATCAGCGTGCCGCGCATCAACATCCAGCGGCTCGACGCCATCGCCCCGATGGTGGCGGCCCCCGACGAGCCGGTCGCGGCGGTGCTGCTGCACATTCTGGGCGACCTGTCGGGCCGGACGCTCCTCGTGTTCCCCAAGGCGGCGGCGCTCCAGTTGGCCGAGGTGATGCTGCACCGGCCGAGCGGGTCGTCGACGGAGCTCGGGGAACTGGAGCAGTCGGCGATCAAGGAAGCCGGCAACATTCTCAGCAGCGCGTACATGAACGCGCTCAGCGAATTCATGGGCATGCTCCTGCTGCCGTCGCCGCCGGCGCTCGCGGTGGACATGTCGGCGGCCGTCCTCACCACGGCCTATCTGCAGTTCGGCACGAGCCGGGATTACGTGTTCTGCGTGGAGAGCGACTTCATGCTCCAGGGCGAGGCGGACCGCCTGCGCGGCTTCTTCCTGCTGCTGCCCGACCCGGCATCGTTGCAGGCCATTCTGCGCGCCATTCGCGTGACGTGATATGGCCGCTTCGTCCCCTGGTTCCGACCACGACCGCGAGATTCTGAGGTCGTTTGCCCGACGGATCGACCCGTCGGACGCCGGCGCGCACAACAACCTGGGGGTGTTGTACTTCAACAAGGGACTGCACGAGGAAGCCGTGCAGGCCTTCATGCGGGCGCTGGAACTCGATCCCCGCATGGAAGTGGCCCAACGCAACATCGAGATCGCCTACTTCAACACCGGCTACTACGACCGGCGTGTCCCCGAGTTGCAGGAGCGGGTGCGCCGCGAACCGGCGGATCGGGACGCGCGGTGGGAGTTGGCCCGCACGTACGCGCTGCTCGGCGAGCATCAGCAGGCCGTGGAGGAGTTCTCGGCGCTGCTCGCGCACACGCCCGACGACGTGGGCGCGATCCTGCAGTTGGGGCTCGCCGAACGCGCGCTCGGCCACACCGAGCAGGCGCAGCAGTGGCTGGAGCGGGCGCGAGACCTCGACCCCGACAGTTCGCTGGTCCACTTCTATCTCGGCGAGGTGGCGTACAATCGCGGGCTCAACGACGACGCGCTGGCGTCGCTGGAAATGGCGCTGGCCCTCAATCCCGACAACTACGACGCGCTCTACCTGATGGGATTCGTGCTCGGCGACATGGGGCGGCAGGAGGAGGCCCGGGCGCTGACCAACCGCGCCATCAAGCTCAATCCTACGCTGTCGCGCGCGCAGGCGAATCTCTCCATCGACCAGAACAAGCCGGAGCGCTACGAGGCGTTGGTCGGCGGACGCCGGTCGCATCGCATGGAGGTGTCCCCCGACGGCCAGCTGGCGCACTACAACCTCGGGCTCGCCTTCCGGCAGAAGGGATACTACCCCGAGGCGCTGCGCGAGTACCGCCTCGCGCTCGACCGTGGCGAGGACGAGGACCTCGTGCGGCAGGCGATGGCCGAGGTGCACCTGGTGAGTGGCGACGTGAGCGCGGCGCTGGCGCTCTACGACCGCCTCCTCGAGCGGATGCCCGCGAGCCCCAAGCTCTGGAACGAGCGCGGCGTCGCGTTGCACCAGGACGGGCGCGCGGCCGAGGCGGAGGAGAGCTATCGCCGCGCCATCGCCGCCGACCGGCGCTACGCGCTGGCCCACAACAATCTGGGGGTCGCGCTCGGGCAGTCGGGAGACGGGGACGCCGCCCTCGCCGAGTTCCGCGCGGCCCTGGACGGGCGGCCCGACCTCGTGAAGGCCCGGCTGAACCTCGCGCTGCTACTCTACAAGGCGAAGCGGCTGCCGATGGCGCTCGAGGCGTATCGCCAGGTGCTGGCCACCGAACCGGAACATCCGGCGGCCTGGAACGGCGCCGGCGTGGTGCTCGCCGATTTTCAGAAGTTCGAGGACGCGCGGAACGCCTTCGCGCGGGCCATCCAGGCCCGGCCGCAGTATGCCGAGGCGCACTACAACCTGAGCTTCTGTCTCTCGAATCTGGGCGATTTCGAGGGTGCGTTGCGCGAGACCAAGCTGGCGCTGGAAATGGAGCCGTACTACATGGGACAGAAGTTCGAGCTCGCCATCGACCTGCAGTACGAAGACCCGGATCTCTCCATTCAGCCCGACCTGGGCGGCGAGGCCCATACGGCAGACGCGATCGAGGCGTTCGACTTCGACGCCGGCCTACTGGACTCCGTGTTCACGCAACTGGCGCCGGCGCCGGGGCCGCTGCCGCAGGTGGAGACGGACCCGTACAAGATGGCTGGCGACTTCCTGTCCAAGGGGCTCGTCGAACGGGCCCAGATGGAGGTGCGGCGGGCGCTGGCCCAGGGCGCCGACTGCGTGGCCGGCAATGTGCTGCTCGGCCAGACGTTCATGCGACAGGGGGTGTACGGGGAGGCGCTGGAGCGCTTCCGCGAAGCACGCCGCACCGCGCCCGACGACCCCGTGGCGATGCAAGGCGAGGCGCGCTGTCTGCTCAACCTCGGGCAGGGGGCGGCGGCGCTGCCCCTCGTCGAGAAGCTGGTGCTGCACGCCTCGGAAGACATCGACACGCTGATGCTCGCGGCCGGCGTCCGCGCCGCGGCGGGCGACCCCGCCGCAGCGCTGGCCACGCTCGACGCCGCCCGACGCGTGGCGCCGATGCGGGCCGACGTGCATCGCGAAATGGGCGACATCGCCCGGCGGCTGGGCGACCTGGAAGGCGCGATCATCAACTATCGCGACGCGCTGGCGCTCGATCCGCAGTTCGCCGGTGTGCGCTACGAACTGGCGCACCTGCTGATCGAGAAACGACAGCTGGCCGCGGCGGAGTACGAACTGCTCTCGGCGCTGGAGACGGTGCCCACATACGCCCAGGCGACGCTGGAACTGGCCCGGCTGCGTCGCATGACCGGGCGGGCCGACTCGGCGCTGCCGCTGCTCATCGATCTCCTGCAGCGCGACCCGTACCACTTCGACGCCCTGATCGCGCTCGGGGAGACGCTGCTCGCGCTCGGGCGCAAGGAGGACGCGGTCACGGCGTTCGCCCGCGTACTCCGCTTCGATCCTCACCACGTGGGCGCCCTGTACCACGAAGGCGTCCTGTTCGCCGAACGCCGCCACTTTCGAGAGGCCATCGACCGGTGGGAGCGGGTGCGGACGCTGGCGCCGGCCACCGACTACGCCCGCCGGGCCCGCCGCGAGATCCGCTCGGCCACCGACCTGCAACGCATCTTCGCTGAACGCGCAACCACCTGACCATGGCAATCGAAGGCCCCCTTCGCGAACTCGGCATTCACGACGTCTTCCAACTGCTCGATCTGAGCCGGAAGACGGGCACGCTTCGCGTGCGGTCCGAGCTGCGGGACGACGAGGGGGTGGTGCACTTCGCCAACGGCCGCGTGGTGCACGCCGGCATCCGCAGTCTGCCGACCTCGCTGGAGGGGATCCTCGTGTCGGCGGGCCGCGTCAGCGAGGCCGACGTCCAGGCGGCGCGGGAGCTGGTGGGACCCCGGGCCACGCCGGCGCAGCTCGCCGACGCCCTCGTGTCGAACGGGGCGGTGTCGCAGCGCGAAGTGGAACGGCAGGTGCGGCGGCAGATCGAATCGGTGGTCTTCGAACTGATCTCGTGGCGCGAAGGGTTCTTCTCGTTCGAAGAGGTGGCCGCGCCCGACCTGCCCGTGGACAGCCGGATCAGCGTCTCGACGGAATCCCTGCTCATGGAGGGGGCGCGGCGCATCGACGAGTGGTCGCGCATCGCGGACTCGGTGCCCAACCTCCAGATGGTGCCCGTGTTCGCGACGGCCGATGATGGTCAGGGCGCGCAGCTCGATCTCCTGCCGCACGAGTGGGAAGTGCTGACGATGATCGATGGAATGCGCGACCTGCGGGGCATCGCGGGCGGGCTGGGACGGAGCGAATTCGAGGTCGCCAAGATCGCCTACGGGCTGATCACCACCGGGGTGGTGGCCCTGGAGCCCCCGACGACCATACCGCGCGAGACCGAGGCGAGCCGGGAGGCCGGCGCTGAGGCGCTCCGGCGCGCGCGCGAATCGCTGGCCTGCGGCGAGTACGCGGCGGCGCTCGAGGCGGGGCGGGCCGCGGTCGAGACGCAGGGCACCGAGGCGCGGCTGGTGACCGCGCGCGCCCTCGTGAAACTGGAGCGCTACGCCGATGCCGCCGAGGAACTCCGGCGGGCCGTGTATGCCGACCCGCTCACCGCGCGCGTGCACCTCGACCTCGGGTTCGCCGCCGTGCGCACGGGCGAGTTCGCCACCGCGCGCGCGAGTTGGGAGCACTTTTTGCGATTGGCATCCGGCGGGGCCGACGCCGCCCGCGCCCGCTCGGCACTCGACGCGCTCACCCGCCTCATGCACCTGCTGGAGGCGCACGCCGATGGCTGACGACATCCGGCGGTGGAGCGAGGAGCTGGCGCGCGATCCGGGCAGCCTGGCGTTCCTGCTCCTCGGCGAGGCGCTGCGCCGCCAGGGCGACCTGGAGACCGCGCAGCGTGTTGCCGTCCACGGCCTCAAGCGGCATCCGCACCACGCCGATGCGCACGACCTTCTGGCCCGCATCTACGCGGACCAGGGGCAGGTGGACCGGGCGGCGGAGGAGTGGGAGATGACGCTCCGCATGACGCCGGAACATCCGGGAGCGCTCAAGGGGATGGCGTTCGTCTGCTTCCAGCGGCACCAGTTCGAGGAAGCCGAGGACTACCTGCGTCGGGCGGCGCTGGGCGACGCGCCGGATTCGGGCATCCGGGCCGCGCTGGACACCGTGCGGCGCAACTCGACGGCCATCGACGCGTCCGAAGTCGAGGCGGCGGTGGATGCGGAGACCGATGCGGATCCCCAATTGGTGTTCGCGCGCATTCTCGAGACGGAAGACCGGACGGCGCTCCTGCTCGACGGATCGGGATTGGTGCTCGCCGGCGCGTACCTGACCCCCGACGGCGACGATGTCGCGGCGGAGGTGGGGGCGCAGCTGAGCGGCGTGTCGGAGGAAGCCGACCGCGCGACGCGGCATCTCGGTATCGGCGAGTGGACGTCGATCGTGTTCGAGACGGAGGCCGCGGTGGTGGCCATGGCGCCGGCGGCCGACGGCGGGCTGCTCGTGCTCGCCGCCTCACGCGCGACGCCGCTGGGGCTGCTGCGGCGGCTGCTCGACCGGTGTGCCGAGCAGGCGCGCCGATGGATGGCGTGGCACGACGCGGGCCGGCCGGGGGACGGCGCATGAGTTCGCCGTTTCGGGAGATGCTGCATTCGCTCATGCGACTGCGTGGGGTGTTGGCCACCATGCTCGTGGACGAGCACGAGGGCATGATCATCGATTCGATACTGCAGGTCGGTCAGGACGGCGACCGCGTGGCGGCCCTCGCCGCGTCGCTCCACCGCAAGGCGCGCAAGTCGGCCGAGGCGGCGGGAATGGGTGGCGTCTCGTACATGCAACTCGATGCAGCGAGCGGGCGGATCTGCGCGGCGGGGCGCGGCACGATGGTGCTGGTGGTCGTCGCGGCGCCCACCGCCAACATCGGGCTGGTGCGGGTGGAGACACTCAAGGCCGTGCAGGCGCTGCCATGACCATCCGCGTCGTCGAACCCTGGGTCGAAGCGCCGCTGAAGCGCTTCGTGGACGATGCCCGCGTGACGATTGCGCTGCTGCTGCTGCCGAGCGGACAGGTGCTCGCGGAGCACGGGTTCACGCGATCGCTCGACGTCGCCGCGGCCTGCGCGCTCGCGGCGGCCATCCACGCGTCGGGGGGCGAACTCGGCCGGATGCTCGACGGTCGCCCGTTCAGTGGGCTGCACCACGCGGGCCAGGACCGCCAGATCTTCCTGGGCGAGGCGCGGACGCCGCGGGGTACGTACATTTTCCTGACCGTCTTCGACCAGGAAAGCTCACTCGGGCTCGTTCGGCTGTATTTTGACGAATTCGTGGCGAACCTGAGTGCCGCGGCCCCCGAAGACAGCGGCGCCTCCTCCGACACCGTTCTCGCCGACACCTTCGAACGGGATCTCAACCGCAACCTGGCCGCCCTGTTCGGTCGGGCCTGACCTCCACCTCCCATCGCTCCGTGCCGCTCGTCAACTACGCTACCCGCGAGATCACCTGCAAGATCGTCTACTACGGACCCGGCCGGTCCGGAAAGACGACCAACTTGCATCACATCTACGGGCAGGTGCCGGAAGACCGGAAGGGGAAGATGGTGTCGCTGGCGACGCAGACCGACCGCACCCTGTTCTTCGATTTCCTGCCGCTCGATCTCGGCACGATCTCGGGGTTCACCACCAAATTCCAGCTCTACACGGTGCCGGGGCAGGTATACTACCAGTCCACGCGGAAGCTGGTGCTGCAGGGGGCCGACGGCGTCGTGTTCGTGGCCGACAGCCAGACGCGCCAACTCGACGAGAACATCGAGAGCTTTCAGGACCTGCACGCGAACCTGGCGGATCAGGGCGTCGACGTGCGGGCGGTGCCCCTCGTGCTCCAGTACAACAAGCAGGATCTGCCGCGCGACCTGATCATGGCCACCGAGGAGTTGCGCGACGCGATCAACTTTCGCGGCGTTCCCGATTTTCCGGCCGATGCCCTGCACGGGCCGGGGGTGTTCGAGACCCTGCGGGGCATCTCGGAACTCGTGTTGAAGCGCCTGAGTTCTCCCTCACGTGCGGCGAGGTAGCGCGTGTCGTTGGACACCCGGATGCGATTCGAGCACTTCGAGGCGGGCGCGGCCAATCACGAGGCCGTGTCCGCGGGGCGCGCCGTCGCCCGATCGCCGGGGCAGAAGCACAACCCGCTCACCTTCTTCGGGGTCGCGGGAGTCGGCAAGACGCATCTGATGCAGGCCATCGGGCATGCCGTGGTGGAAGCCCAGCCGGCCCTGCGCGTGGAGTATCAGACGGCGGACGAATTCGCGAAGCAGCTCCACGCCGCCGTCGCCGCCAGCCAGACCGACGAGTACATCCGGGGATGGGCGCGCGTGGACGTCCTGCTGCTGGATGACATCCAGGGGCTCGCCGACCAGCGCGAGGCGCAGTCGGAGCTGCTGCGGCTGCTCGAGGCGATGCAGAGCATGGAGCGCCAGGTGGTGATGACCAGCGACCGTCCGCCGGCCGAGATCGCGGGGTTCGATCCCGCCCTGGTCTCGCGGATCGCCGGCGGCCGGATCGTGGAGATCGGCGCGCCGGACGCTGCGACGCGCGTGGCGATTCTCAGGGCACGGTGCCGGGAGCGGGACGTGATCCTGGAGCCGGGCGTGGTGGAGGAGATCGGGCGCATCGAGACCGGCAACGTGCGCGAGCTGCACGGACTGCTCCATCGCATCGTCGACTTCCAGTCGCTGGGCGACGAGCCGGTGCACGCCGACGACGTGCTGACTCTGCTCGACCACGCGCCCGAAGCGCGGGCGGCAGTGGGCGACTCGGCGCCGTCCGCGGCCACGGGTGCCCTCGATTTCGAGAGCTTCCTCACCGACATCGCGAGCGCCGTGACGGCGCACGTCGAAGGGTGGAAGTCGCACGTGGCCGAGGCCGTGGCGGGGTGGCAGTCGGCGGGATACCGCACCAAGGTGCTGGAGCGGCTGCTGGACGAGCCGTCGCCGCCCCCCAACTACGAGGCCCTGCTGCGCGGATTCGGCGCCACGGTTCGCCGGCTCAAGGAGCTGGAGTCCGAGGCCGTCGAGGCCGATCCGTCGGTGGCCGGCCACGACGTGTTCCGCGACCCCGAGCGCATGCGCGAGGCCGAGGCCATGGTGCAGCGCGCGCGGGCGGGCGCCGTGGACCTGCCCGGCCCCTCGGTGGAGTTCTCACGCGCCGGGTTCGAGGTCGGCAAGTCGAATCAGGCGGCCGTGCGTGCGGCCGACGCCGTGGCGGCCGAACCGGGCAGCCGGTACAACCCCCTGGTGATCATCGGTCCCGGCGGGACGGGGAAGACGCACCTGCTCAACGCGCTCGGCCACGAATTGGTGAACGCCAGCGGAGGCGCGGCCGCGGTGGCGTGCGTGACCGGCCAGCAGTTCGCCGACGAGTTCATCGCCGCGCTGCGCGACGGCACGCTCAATCAGTGGCGCCGGCGGTACCGGCGCGTGGACGCGCTGCTGATGGACGACCTCCAGGCGGTGGCCGGGAAGGAGCGCACCCAGGACGAGGTGTTCGAGCTGTTCGGCGACCTGCTCGACGCCGGCAAGCAGATCGCGTGCACGGCGGCGCAGCTGCCTCGGGACATGACCGGCCTCGACGAGCGCCTCCGCGTACGGTTCGAGGGCGGGCTCGTGGTGGAGTTGGCGCCTCCGGACGTCGCGATGCGCGAGCAGTTGTACCGGCGGTTCCTGGACGGGGTGGCCGCCGATCAACTCGACCCGCTGGCGCGCTACCTCGCGTCGCGGCCCGCCGCCGGCGTACCCGACATCATCGACACGATCCATCGGCTGTCCGTATCGGCCGACGCGGTGGGGGCGCCGCTGTCGTTGGACGTGGCGCGGCGGGAACTCGAGGGGCCGGAGCCCGTGGCGGCCCGGATGCCGACGCCGGTGAGCGCCGCGCCGGTGGTCCGCGCGGCCAGTGACATGTTCTTCCTGGACGACGAGAAGGTGGTCTGGGAGTTGCGCGATGTCGCGTCGCGCGTGGTCGAGGAGCTGGGCTAGCATGGCCATCAAGGGCAGCTTGAAGGAGGCCAGCCTCCCCGACGTGCTCCAGCTCCTGGCGATGGGCCGGAAGACCGGGTGTCTGAGCGTCAACCACCGGACGAACTTCGGCTACATCTATTTCGACAAGGGGCGCATTTCGTACGCGTCGATCGTGAACCGGCGGGACCGGTTGGGCGACATGCTGGTGAAGAACGGCATCATCTCCGCCGAGCAGCTCAAGTCGGCCATCGAGGCCCAGGATCAGGAGCGCGAGCGGCGCATCGGCGAACTGCTGGTGGAGATGGGCTACCTGTCGCGCGACGCGCTGCGCCAGCACATCCGCGAGCAGATCGAGGAGGCGGTGTACTTCCTGTTCACCTGGAATCAGGGCTCGTTCAACTTCGAGGCCGACGTCCAGCCGGACGAGCAGGAATTCCTGGTGTCGATCAATCCCGAGTCGCTGCTGCTCGAAGGCGCGCGACGCGTGGACGAGTGGACGCTCGTCGAGAAGAAGATTCCCACGTTCGACATCGTGTTCGAGGTCGATCGGCCGAAGATCCTGGCCAGCGACCTCGATCTGACGCCGGAGCAGCGGGGGCTGCTGGAGCTGGTCGACGGCCGGCGGGACGTGCAGCAGATCATCGACGCCTCGGGCATGGGCGAGTTCGAAGTGGGGAAGGTGCTGTACGGCCTCGCCACCACCGGCTTCCTGCACCGCATCGGCACGTCGAAGGCCGGGGACGCCCAGGTGTCGGAAGCCCGGGTGCAGGAGCACTACAACCTCGGCGTCGCGTTCTACAAGACGGGGATGTTCGACGAAGCGGTGCGCGAGTTCCGCCGCGTGATGGACCTCAAGCCCAACGACCCGTCGGCGCAGTTCTACCTCGGGCTGGTGCAGCTGCGCCAGGAACGGTGGCACGATGCGCTGGCGACGTTCGAGGCCGCGGTGGCGCGCCCCGGCGCCACCGCCGCGGTGTATCACAACCTCGCGTACGCACTCGAGCGGCTGGGGCGCCTGGCCGAGGCGCAGCGGGCGCTGCAGGAGGCGTCGGCCCGCAGTCAGGGGGCCAGCCCGCAGATCGAGACCTCGATCGGCATCGTCGCGCTGCGCTCCGGCGATCTGGCGGCCGCTGACGAGGCGCTGACGGCCGCGCGGCCGCTGTGGCCCCGGGCGCCGTCGGCGGCCTGGTATCACTATGCGGCGCTCACGGCGGCGCTGCTCGGCGACCTCGGGCGTGCCCAGACCATTCTCGACGAAGCGGTGGGCGCGCATCCGCACAGCGCCGTGCTCTACAACAATCTCGCCGTGGTGCGCGAACGCCAGAACGCCGGCGAGGCGGCGGCGGCGGCGCTCGACCGGGCGCTGTCGGAGGATCCCTCCGTGCCGCAGGTGCACAAGAACCTTGGCGACGTGGCCTACCGCGCCGGGCGGTTCGACGAGGCGCTCGAGTCGTACCAGCGCGCCATCAAAGCGAAGCCGGATCTCGGGGACGACGTCTACCTCAAGCTCGGGAACATCAAGTTCCGCCAGCAGCAGAAGGAGGAGGCGCTGCGGCTCTGGCAGCGCGCGCTCGAACTCGATCCCACCAACGCCATCGTGCGCACCAACCTCGACGCCGTGCGGCAGGCGCTGTGATGACGGTCGCCGAGCCGCAGGACGAGGACTTTCAGGCCCTGCTCGACAAGATCTCGCGCGATCGGGGATTTCACTGCGCCAGCTACAAGGCCACCTGCCTGCGCCGCCGGGTCGGGGTGCGCATGCGGGCACGCGGGCTGCACCGCTACGTGGACTATGCGGGCCTGCTCGATGCCGACCTGGGGGAATACGACCTGCTGCTCGACGCGCTGACGATCAACGTCACGAAGCTGTTCCGGAATCCCGAGGTGTACCACGCCATGCTGCGCGACGTGGTGCCGGTGGTGTGGGACGCCGCGCCGTCGCGAATTCGGGTGTGGAGCGCCGGATGCGCGTCGGGCGAGGAGCCGTATTCGCTGGCCGCCCTGTTCCACCTGCACGCGGCGGCGCGTGGCGAACTCCACCGGCTGCCGCGCGTGGAGATTCTGGGCACCGACATCGACCGGCGCAGCCTGGCGGCGGCGGAGTGCGGCGAGTTCGAGGAGCGCGATTTCAGCGAGACGCCCGAGGCCTGGCGGTCCGCGTATTTCGCGCCCGCGGCGCCGTTCACGGTGGTCCCCGAGTTGCGCCGGCTGGTGAAGTTCCGCCAGCATGATCTACTGCGCGAGCCCCCGCCGCAGGGCGAGCACGACTTGATCGTGTGCCGAAATGCGATCATCTACTTCGATCGGGTGTCGCAGGAGCGGCTGTTCGAATCCTTTTACTCGGCGTTGGCCCCCGGAGGGTTCCTGGTACTCGGCAAGGTGGAAACGCTCTTCGGTCGTGCGCGGCAACTCTTCCGTCCCGTGGACGCTCGCGAACGGATCTTCGTGCGGCCCGCATGAGCGAGCAACGCGTCGGGATCGCCGATCTCGCGGTCGCCGCGGGGGAGGGAACGCTCTGCACGCTCGGGCTCGGGTCGTGCGTGGCGATCGTGCTCTACGACGCGGAGGCGCGGGTGGGCGGGCTGGCGCACGTCCTGTTGCCCGAGCCGGGCATGTCGCGCCTGCACGACAACCCGGCGCGCTTCCCGGAGACCGCCGTGCCCGCCCTCATCGCACGGATGCGGGAGCTCGGCGCCGATCCGGCCCGGATGACGGCCCGCCTCGTGGGCGGGGCCAGCATGTTCTCCAGTCTGCTGCCCCGCGGCACGCCGACCATCGGCGGGCGCAACGTCGACTCCTCGCGGCAGGCCCTGCAGCGGGCCGGCATCACGATTGCCGGCGAGGACGTGGGGATGGAGCACGGGCGCAGCGTCTATCTGCACATCGCCGATGGCCAGGTCGAAGTGCGCTCGCTCGCGCGAGGGAGTCGTGTCCTCTAAGCCCTCCGTCCTGGTGGTGGACGACAGCGCGCTCATGCGGCGCGTGATCGCGGAGCTGGTCACCGAATCGGAGGAGTTCACCGTGGTCGGCGTGGCGCGGAACGGGCGGGAGGCGATTGCCCACGTGCTGGCGCTCAACCCCGACCTCGTGACACTCGACATCGAGATGCCGGAGATGGACGGGCTGCAGGCGCTGGCGCAGATCATGCGCGATGCTCCCCGCCCGGTGGTGATGCTGAGCGGGGCCGAGACGATGGATGGGCGCGATGCCGCGCTGCGCGCGCTGGAACTCGGCGCCGTGGACTTCGTGCGCAAGCCGTCGGGCCCCATCAGCCTCGACCTCGCCGTGGTGGGCGAGCGGTTGCGGGGCGCGCTCCGGGCCGCCGCGCAGGCGAACCTGCGCGGCCTGCAGACGCCGGTACGGCGCCCCGGCACGGGACGCCGCGGGGGCGTGCGGCCGGCCGCGTCCCGACCCAGGCGCGCCGTGGCGATCGCGGCCTCGACCGGCGGCCCGCGCGCGCTCACGCAGGTCCTGCCGGGGCTGCCGGCGGCTCTCGACGCCGCGGTGCTCGTGGTGCAGCACATGCCGCCCGGGTTCACGCGCAGCCTGGCGCAGCGGCTCGACGCGATGGGGCCGCTGCCGGTGCACGAGGCCGAGGCGGGTCAGATCGTCCAGAGCGGGCATGTATACGTGGCGCCGGGCGGCAAGCACATGCGCGTGGCCGACGACGCCCAACCGGTGATCGTGCTCGACGAGACGCCGCCCGTGTGGGGCGTGCGACCGGCGGCCGATCCGCTCTTCCGGTCGGTGGCGGCCCTGTTCGGCGAGCGGTGCGTGGGGGTGGTACTCACCGGCATGGGGCGCGACGGCGCCGACGGGCTGCGGGCCATTCGCGATGCGGGGGGCCGCCGCGTCGTGCAGGACCGGGACACCTCGATCATCTACGGCATGCCGCACGCCGCCCTGGAGGCCGCGGGCGCCGATCGCGTGGCGCCGCTGGCGAGCGTCGCGGCCGCCATCGTCGCGCTGCTGGCCACGGCGGGTGAGCCGGCGTGATCGACGAACACTGGGGCCTGCTGCGCAAACCGTTCGCGAACACGCCGGATCCGGCGTTCGTGTACCACTCCCCGGTGTTCGACGAAGGATACGCCCGCCTGCTGTACGACGTCACGGATCTGCGGGGGGGCCTGTCGCTGGTCACGGGCGAGATCGGGTGCGGCAAGACGATGCTCGTCGAGGCGCTGCGCGCCCGGCTCGGCGGCACTGCCTACGACCCCTGGGTCGTGGAGTATCCGCGCCTCACCGGTGCGCAGTTGCTGCAGTTCGTCGCTGCGGCGGCCGCGCTGCCCAACCCGCCGAAGAACAAGCCGGCGCTGGTGGCGGCGCTGCGGGGCCGGCTGGCCGAGCTGCACGCCGGGGGACGGCGCCCCGTGCTGATCGTGGACGAGGCGCAGCTGGCGAGTCCGAGCCTGCTCGAGGAACTGCGGCTGCTCACGAACTTCGAGGACCGGACCGACAAGCACCTCCACGTCGTGTTGCTGGGGCAGCCGGAGTTGCGCGAGCGCGTCGTGAAGCGTCCGCAGATCGACCAGCGCGTGAGCCTTCGGTTCCATCTCGACCCACTCGATGCCGGTGACGTGCAGGCGTACGTCCTGCATCGGCTGCGTGTGGCGGGCGCGATGCACGAGATCTTCACGGCCGAGGCGCTGGCCGCCCTGGCGGCGCGGAGCGGTGGTGTTCCGCGCGTCGTGAACAACCTGGCCATGCAGGCGCTGTTCGTTGGGGCGATGCGCGGATTGCCGCGCGTCGATGAGCGACTGATACACGACGTGGCGGACGACCGGCAATGAAGACACCCACCATCAGCTACCGCGAATGGCTCCACCGGAAGCCGACGCCGCCGGCGTCGGGCGCGCCGGTGGCGGAGCCCGGTCTGCCGTCTCCGGAAACGCCCGCGCCTGCTGGCGGGGAGCCCGACGCGCAGCGTGCCGAGCCGGTGGAGGTCGTCGGTCCCGCGCAGCCGCGGTCCGCCGCAGCGCAGGCGGCGGTCTCCGTCGCAGCGCAGGCGGCGGTCCCCGTCGCAGCGGCGGCGTCCGCCGTACCCGCGGCGAAAGCGGTGGAGCATCTGGTGTTCCGGGTGGGGCGCGAGTTGTTCGCGCTGCCCCTCGACGTGGTCGAAGAAGCGCTCGACATCGACCGCATCCAGCGCATCCCCGAGATGAACCCCACGATGTTGGGGGTGCTCACGCTGCGCGGCGCCACCGTGCCGCTGTACGCGCCGTCGATTCCGCTGGGCGTGCCCGACAGCGACCACCGGGCGGCACTCGTCTTCGTTCGGGCGAGAGGGATGGTGGCCCTCGCCGTGGACGATGTGGACGACGTGCTGGAGATCGCCGCCGACGACGTGCAGCGCCCGCCGCTGGATTTCACCGACGGCGTGTTGTCGGGCGTCGCGCGTCGTGGCGCGGACCTCATCGGCGTGCTGGATGCCGACGCGCTCATCGCCGCCTGTCGCGCCGAACCGGTGCTGGAGACCGCATGACCAAGCCTCGTATTGCCAAGATCGTCTGGTTCCGCCTGGGCCCGGACTACTTCGCGGCCGACATCTTCTCGGTGGAGCGCGTGCTCCGCTACCAGCCGCCGACCACGGTGCCCAACGTGCCCGAATGGATCGAAGGCGTGATCGAGTATCAGGGGCGCGTGGTCCCGGTGGTGAGCCTGCGCCGCCGCTTCCAGCTCCCGGCCGTGCCGGCCACGCCCGAGACCCGCGTGCTGATTCTCAAGTCGGGCGACGAGTGGGTGGGTGTGGTGGTCGACGCCGTGCTCGAAGTCGCCAGCTTCGACGAGGCGCTGCTGTCGCCGCCGCCGCCGCTCTTCCGGGGGCTCGCCGGGGAATACCTGCGCGGCATCGTCCGCCTGAACGACCGTCTGCTGATCTATCTCGACGTCGACCGGCTGCTGTCGTCCGACGACCGGTTGGCCCTGGAGCGCGCGACCGAGGAGGCGCTGCCGAATGGCTGATGCCCCGCTCGGCGAATACCGGGCACAGTACGCGGCGTTGGACTCGCGGCTCGACGCGCCGACCGCCGGCGCCGAACGCGATGCACTGAAGGCCGAGATCGTGGCGTTCTTCCGGCAGGTGGAGCGGGACGTCGTCGAACTCACGAAGCTGCGCGACGAGATCAAGACGCTCGTGGACAAGTGGAAGGCGCTTGCCGCGCCGTCGCTGGCCCCCGAGTTCAGCGCGGCGCGGCCGGTGGTTCACGCCGACCACATCGGGGCGTCCACGTTCATCGAGAAGGGCTGGAGCCGGCTGTCGCTGGGCGAGTACGAGGCGGCGGAGGCGGCCCTGCGCAAGGCCATCGAACTGTCACCCAACGATCCGCAGTCCGAAGCGCTGCTCGGCTGGGCGCTGATGCTCCAGGAGAAGTACGACGACGCGCTGCTGACCTTCCAGCAGGTGCTCACCCGCGAACCGATGAACGCGTTGGCGCGCATCAACGTCGGCTATATCTGCCTCAAGAAGCGGATATTCGGGGAGTCCATCGAACACCTGTCCAAGGCCATCCGGCTGGACAACGACAAGAAGGCGACGCTGTACGCGCACTTCTACCTGGGGCTGGTGTATCTGGAGCGCGACATGTTCGAGGACGCCCAGACCTTCTTCCAGAAGACCATCGCGCTGGGACCCAACTTGATCGAGGCCTACTACGAACTGGGACGCGCGTACTGGTTCAACGGCCAGCGCGACGAGGCGATGCAGACGTGGCGCGACGGATTCGCCATGAACAAGTTCAATCCATGGGGAAAGCGGTGCGCCGAAGTCCTGAAAACGGTGGAGGCGGGCGGGGAGCCATAGCCGGACGGCGCGCCCGCGCGCCGGTGCGTGCCATGCTGGTCGCGTGCGCGGTGGCGCTGGCCTTGCCGGCGGCGGCGCGGAGCCAGGCGGCTGCCCCGCTTCGCCTCGACCGTGGGCGGTTCACCGTGGTCGCCTATCCGGAGGACGCGCGGCTGGCGCGGACCATTCTCCAGACCGCGCTGGTGCACGACACCTTTCCGTGGCTGCCCCGTCCGCGGGAGCACGTGCTGATCGCGATCGCGCCCGACTACGCGCGATTCCGCGAATGGGCCGGCCCCGACGCGCCCGAATGGGGCGCGGCGCTCGCCTTTCCCGACACGCGGCGCATCGTGCTCCAGGGAAGCCGGTCTGGCGCCGACGCCGGAAACCCCGTCGAGGTGGTGCGCCACGAACTGGCGCACCTGGCGCTCCACGAGTATCTGGGCGGCCTGCCGCCGCGCTGGTTCGACGAGGGCTATGCCAGTTACTCGGCCCACGAACTCTCGCGCGACGATGCGCTCGCGGCGAATCTGGCGCTGGCGCTCGAGGGGGTGCCGACCCTTCGGCAGTTGGAGGGGTACTTCTCCCAGGGGGCCACGACGGCGCGCGCCGGGTATGCGCTGGCGGCGAGTGCCGTGGCCGATATGGCAGCGCTGGATCCCCGGAACGGTCTGACACATGTGTTTGCGGCCTGGCGCGAGACCGGGTCTCTCGATCGGGCGTTGCGCCAGTCCGACGGGATCACGCTCGACGGCTTCGAAGCCGACTGGCGAAAGCAGGCGCGCCGCCGTTACGGCGCACTGGCCATCATGGAAGATCTCACCCTGCTCGGGATCCTGTTTCTGGTGTTCGTGCTGCCGCTCTGGATTGCGCGACGCCGGCGCGATCGCTCCCGGATGGAGGCGTTGAAGGCGGCGGATGCGGCCGCCGAGGCGTTGGAGCGCGAAAGCGCGCTGGCGGAGCTGCTGGGCCCGTGGCCGCCGGCGGGAGGGACGGGCGGTGGAACGGGCGATGCGTAGCTGCCGTAACCGCCCGTAGTGACTAGGGTTGCCTTGACACTAACTTTGGCGGTCCATAGTGTTGTGGTTTATGGCAGAAACCGACATTTCATCCCGCTCTCGCCGCCTGGGCTGGTGGGGCCTGGCTCTTGCGACGATCCTCGCCGGGTACGCCGACCTCGCTCGGGGCGGCGACACGATTGCACCGATCCTCCTCGTCGTCGGTTACTGTGTTCTCGTTCCACTCGCAATTCTGAAATAATCTCCCGGGGTGTTGGCGTTCTGAGGGCGAATAGCTCAGTTGGTTAGAGCGCCTGCCTTACACGCAGGAAGTCGGGGGTTCGAGTCCCTCTTCGCCCACTAGGGGTAAAGGGGGAACTACGTTCCGTTGTCTTGGGTACGATTTACATAGTGCGGAGGAGCCGACCGTGAAGGTATTGCAGCGCCGGATGGTGGTGGGTCTCGCGATCGCCGTGGTGGCGGGTATGCCGTCGATGGCCGAAGCGCAGTACGGGTACAACCGTCCGCGCGGCCCGACGGCCGATACGCCGCACCTGCTGGTGGGCACGTGCCACAGCACGCCGCGCCAGCTCGGCGTCGACGCCGCCAAGGAGCTCCGCGATCGCATCCAGATCGAGAACAACCCGCGCGACCTGTACGTCATTCCCAACAAGGACGTGAACACGGCGCTCACGGCGTCCGGCTACGCGCCGGACTCCGCGCTGAGCATGAGCGACCTCGGGGCGCTCGGCAAGCTCGTGCACGCCGACGAGATCCTGGACTGCGATGCGTCGCAGACCTCGGACGGCGTCCACCTGGCCGTGCGCATGCTGCTGGCGAGCGACGTCACGAAGACCCAGCCACTGCCCTCCGTGGACGCCAAGAACTTCGGCGACGCGGCCAAGGTGGTGGAGCGCGAGCACACGGCGGCGCGCAAGCAGCTCGAAGGCTACAACAAGTGCCGCAACGAACTGCTGGACGGCAAGCTGCAGGACGCCGCGAAGGATGCGCTGGACGCGATCCGGCAGTACCCGCAGGCAACGCTCGCCCGGCTCTGCCTGGCGTCGGTGTATGCCGACAAGCGGATGAACTACCCGCCGGATTCGGTGCTGGCGATCACCGACCAGATCCTCAAGATCGACCCGAACAACGCGTTCGCCCTCCGCATCGCGATCGGCGCCTACAGTCAGAAGGGCGACCAGGCCGCGGAGATCGACGCCGAGCAGCGGCTGTTCAAGCTCGAGCCGCAGAACCAGACGTTGGCCACGCAGATCGTCGACGCGCTCGCCGCGTCCACCGATCCGTCCAAGGCGCTGCCGATTCTCGAGAATCTGCTCAAGAAGAACCCGGGCGACCCGAGCTACCTGCAGCAGCTGTGGAAGCTCCAGGCCAAGCTGAACATGTTCCCGCAGGCCCTCGCCACCGGCGATCAGATGGTGCAGTCGGATTCGACACTGGCCGACAGCGCGTACTTCCATCGCCAGATCGCCATGGCGTCGCAGGACAGCAACTGGGCGAAGGTGGCGCAATACGCGCAGCAGGGCGAGCAGAAGTTCCCCAAGGACGGGCAACTCGCATACCTCGGCGGCGTGGCGTTGCGGAACCTCAAGCAGTACGACCAGGCCGCGGCGTCGTTCCGCGCGGCACTGGCCGCGGATTCCACGAACACCAATGCGCGCCTCTACCTGGCGCAGACGTATTCCGACCTCAACCAGCCGGATAGCGTACTGAAGATCGCCGATGCGGCCATCGCCGACGGCGGCGACAAGAGCGTGTGGGGGCCGATGCTGCTCGCGCCGGTGCAGGACCTTCTGGAGAAGACCAAGACCGACACGGCCAATGCGACGCAGTACTACCAGCGCGCCTATCAGTTGTCGGTGCACGCGGACAGTCTGGCCCCGTCGGCCACCGGACACTTCTTCATCGGTGTGACGTCGGTCCAGTTGGCCGTCGATGCGATGCGCCGGTCGCAGACGGCCGCGCAGGACAAGCACATGGAAGACGCCTGTACGGCCGCCAAGGAAGCGCAGGAATACTTCACCCAGTCGCAGCTGCACATGCCGCAGGGCGGCTCGGTGGACGCGCAGACCGCCGGCGCGGTGATGAACGCCGTCACACAGTACGCCCCGAATGCCGACAAGATGGTGAAGGCCTACTGCACGACCAAGAAGAAGCACTAGGCGCACCTCGAGGTCGTTCGCGAAGCCCGCCGGTGTTTCCGGCGGGCTTCGTCGCTTGTGGGGGATGCCCTCTCCATATTGCTTTCTCTCCGTGATCTCCGACGTTCATCAGCCCACCGAGCCTGCCACCGACGCCGCGCCGTCCATTGCCTGGGCCAGCGCATACCATGCGCCGGTGCTGGCCGACGAGGTGGTGCGGCTCATGGAGGGCGCGCGACACGTGCTCGATGGCACGTTGGGCGGCGGGGGCCACACCGCGGCGCTGCTCGCGGCCGGAGCCCGCGTGACGGCCGTGGACCGCGATCCGGACGCCATCGCGGCGGCGGGCGCCCGGCTCGCGCACTACGTGCGCGAGCGGAAGCTGCGGCTCGTGCCCGGCAACTACGCGCAGCTCGAACGCACGCCGATTGCCGGCGAGCGATTCGACGGCATCCTGCTCGACCTCGGCATCTCGTCGCACCAGATCGACGATGCTGCGCGCGGATTCAGCTTTCGCGAAGGTGCGCCGCTGGACATGCGCATGGGCCCCGATGCCGCGCAGGATGCGGCCACCTTCCTGAACACGTCGGACGAGGGGGAGTTGGCGTGGGTGTTCCGCGAGTACGGCGACGAGCGCCGCGCCATCCGGCTGGCGCGCTCGGTGGTGCACCGCCGTGCCAACCGTCCATTCGCCACCAGCGACGATTTCGTGGGCGCCATCCGTGCAACCCTCGGGCCGCGGAGCGGGCCGGGGGATTTCGCGCGCCTGTTCCAGGCCGTGCGCATCGCGATCAACGAGGAACTGCTCGGCCTGGAGCGCGCGCTGCCCGATCTCCGCGATCGCTTGGAGCCGCACGGCGTGTTCGCGGTCATCTCGTACCACTCGGGTGAGGACCGCATCGTCAAGCACGCGTTCCGCGACTGGAGCACGGCCTGTACCTGCCCGCCGCGGCAGCCGGTGTGCACGTGCGGTGGAAAGGCTCTTGGTGCGCTCGTCACCCGCCGGGCCGTGCAGGCCACGCCGGCCGAAGTGGACGCCAACCCCCGCGCGCGGAGCGCGCGGCTCCGGGCATGGCGCGCCGCGTGAAGCGCGGGTGGAGCCCGCGCGCCGTGGTCGCCCTCGTTTTGCTGGGTTTCGTTCTGGTGGCTACGGGCGTCATCTGGCGGAGGAGCCTCGGCATCCGGCAGCAACGCGCCCTGCGCCAACTGGAGCGGCAGCGCGACGCACTCGAGGCCGAGCGCGTCCGGCTGACGGGCGAGATCCGCGATTCGTCGAGCCTGGCGCGGCTGGCGCCCATTCTACAACGCATGCACATGCACGTCCCCGCCGACAGCACCGTCATCACCCTGCCGCGGTCGCGCCCGCATGATCCGGAATAGCCGGATCGGGCTCGTGCACCTGTCGCTCGCCGCGCTCGCGCTGGCCGTGATCGCGAAGGCGGGGCAGGTGCAGCTGGTGCAGGGACGGACGTGGGCGGCGCAGGCGCACAACCAGCACTTCACGAGCCGCACCGTGCCGGCACCGCGCGGCGACATTCTCGACGCGACGGGACGTACGCTCGCCGAGAGCCGGATCATGGTGCAACTCGCGGTGGCGCCGCGGGAAGTGCTCGACCGCCGTCGCCTGGCCACCGTGCTGGCCCACGCCGGCATCGATCGCAAGTGGATCGGACGGGCCACCGACACCTCGCGCAAGTGGGTCGCCATTCCCGGGCACTTCCGCGCCACCGACGTGGCGCCGGTAACGGCGCTGCGGGGCGTGTACACCGATCCCGTGTCCGACCGGGTGTATCCGGGCTCCGACGCCACCCGCCGCATCGTGGGCCGGGTGAACGCCGAGGGGCAGCCGGTGGACGGCATCGAACTCGCGCTCGACAGCCTGCTCCGCGGCCGGGCCGGCGTCGCGGGGATGGTGCGCGACGGCACCGGCCACAGCTTCAACTCCCCGACGCTGCCGGGCACGCCCCCGCGCGAGGGGAACACGGTGGTGCTCACGCTCAACTCCGACCTGCAGCAGATCGCCGAGCAGGCGTTGGACGAGGCCGTGGCCAAGTTGGGCGCCGACGGCGGGGACATCGTGATTCTCGACCCGGCGGACGGCGACGTGCTCGCCATGGCGAGCCACCGGCAGAATCCCCGGTCCACCTCGGCCACTGCACTCACCGAGCCGTACGAGCCGGGATCCACCATGAAGCCGCTGATCGCCGCGGCGCTGCTGGCCCGCGGGCTGGTGACGCCCAGCGACTCGGTGGCGACGTTCGGTGGCGAACTCACGATCAACGGGCGCACCATCCACGACGATCGGGAGGAAGGGCCGGAGCCGACGCACCTTTCGCTGGCCGACGTGATCCGGCGGTCGAGCAATGTCGGCATCGTGCAGTTCGCCGAACGGCTCACCCCCGCCCAGGAATATCAGGCGCTGCGCGACTTCGGGTTCGGCACGCCGACCGAGATCGCCTATCCGGCGGAGAGCAACGGCATTCTTCGGCCGCCCTCGCAATGGACGTCGGAGTCGCCGAATTCGATGGCCATGGGCTACGAGATCGCCGTCACTCCGCTGCAGCTGGCCACGGCCTACGCCGCCATCGCCAACGGCGGAGACCTGCTCCAACCGGCCATCGTCAAGGAGATCCGTTCACCCGACGGGCGGGTGCTCTACGAGCACCATCGGCGCGTGGTGCGCCGCGTCATTCCGCCCGCCGTCGCGGCCGAGGTGCGGCAGATGCTGCTGGGCGTGGTGGAGAACGGGACCGCGGTCAAAGCCGACCTCGCCGACTACCTGCTGGGCGGCAAGACGGGCACGCCGCGTCGCACCGTGAACGGGCGCTACGCGCCGCATGCGTACACCCCGAACTTCGTGGGGCTCTTTCCCGGGAACGCGCCACAGTTCGTGATCGTGGTGAAACTCGACAACCCGCAGGCCGAGTACTACAGCGCGAGCACGGCGGCGCCGCTCACGAAGACGATTCTCCAGGCGGCGCTGGCGGCGCGCGACGCGGCGCTGAATCGCCGGCAACTCATGAACGACGTCGTCACCCGAGCGTCGGCGACCGACGGCCCTCGTGCACGGCTGGCGCTGGATCGGCCGGAGTCGGACTCGACGGCGGCGGTGGTGCGGGCCGAAGCGGCTGCCGCACGGGCTGCCGCCGCGGCCGACCTCGCCGCGGAGCCACCTCCCGTCACGTTCACGCTGCCGGCATCGCCCACGCCTGACCAGGCGGCACCGACGCTGCCGCCGCGCGCCGTTCCCGCCGTGGCCGGCATGCCGTTGCGCGACGCCGTGCGCACCCTGCACGATGCGGGGTTCCGCGTCCGGCTCGTGCGCGGCACCCCGGTGGCGACGGTGCCGGCCGCCGGCGCCATGGCGGGGGCCGGGTCGACGGTCGTCCTGCGGTACGACTTCTGATGGCGGTCGCCTCCGAAACCATCGTTCGCGTTCTGCGCGAGGCGGGAATGTTGGCCGGCACCCGCGGCCACCTGCCGGACAGCTTCGCCGGGATCACGGACGACAGCCGTCGCGTGCCTCGCCAGGGTCTGTTCCTGGCGGTGCGGGGGTCGCTTCGCGACGGGCACGACTTCCTGGACGCGGCGCGCGAGGCCGGCGCCTCCGCCGCGCTGGTCGAGGATCCCACTCGCACCGAGCTGCCTGCGATCATCGTGCGCGAGGGCACGGGGCGGCGGGCCGCCGCCGTGGCGGCCGCCGCGGCATACGACTGGCCGGCGCGCGGGCTGCGGTTCGTCGGCGTCACCGGGACCAACGGCAAGACGACCACGGTGCACATGCTGCGGCACCTGCTGGATGATGTCGACGCCCTCAGCGCCTCGATCGGCACGCTCGGGGTCCGCGTCGGCAGTGCCGGCGAGCCGCTCGACGGCGGATCGGGGCTCACGACGCCGGGCCCCGTGGAGTTGCAACGGGTCTGCCGGTCGCTGGTGGACGCGGGGGTGCGCGCGGTGGCGATGGAGATGTCGTCGCACGCGCTCGACCAGCACCGGGCCGAGGGCATCACGTTCGACGCCGCGGTGTTCACGAATCTCACGCGCGACCATCTGGACTACCACGGCACCATGGAGGCGTACTTCCAGGCGAAGGCCCTGCTGGCCGAGCAGGTGGCGGCGGATGGGGTGGTGGTCGTCAACGCCGACGACCCGGCGTGGGAGGCGCTGCGGCCGCCGGCGCGGCTGGTTCGCTTCTCCGCGGCCGGCGCGGTGGCCGAAGTGCGGGCCATGGACATCGAGGCGGGTCCGCGGGGCAGTGGGTTCGTGCTCGCCATCGGCGCCGAGCAGCACCGCGTGGAACTTCCACTGATCGGCGATTTCAACGTGGCCAACGCCGCGGGGGCCGCGGCAGCGGCATGGGCACTTGGCGAACGGCCCTCCGTCATCGCCGAGCGCCTGTCGTCGATGCCTCAGGTGCCCGGCCGGTTGGAACTGCTCGCCCACCGGCCGCTGGTGCTGCGGGACTACAGCCACACGCCCGACTCGCTCATGCGGGCCCTGGCGGCGCTGCGCCCATTCACGGCGGGGCGGTTGATCTGCGTGTTCGGCGCGGGTGGCGATCGCGACCGGGGCAAGCGGCCACTCATGGGCGCGGTGGTGGACCGGGGTGCCGACGTCGTGGTGGTGACGAGCGACAACCCGCGCACGGAGGATCCCGAACGCATCATCGACGAGGTCGTGGCCGGAATCGCGCGCAGCGACTACGTTCGCATCGCGGACCGGCGCGAGGCCATCGCGCATGCCCTCTCGGAGGCTCGCGCCGGCGACGTGGTGCTTCTGGCCGGCAAGGGGCACGAGACGTATCAGGTCATCGGCACCACCAACGTTCCCTTCGACGAGAAAGCGATCGTGCACGAACTGCTGGGCTCGGCGGCATGAGCATCGATGTGCGGGCACCCGAACGGCGGGAACCGCCCGCGTCGGCCCCGGTGTTCTGGACACGAGACCGCGTGGCGGCCGCGCTCGGGCAGGGGCCGGGGGGCGACGGCCGCTTTGGCCGCGTCTGGACCGATACGCGGACCGTGCAGCGGGCCGATCTCTTCGTGGCGCTGCGGGGCCCGAACTTCGACGGCCACGACTTCCTGCAGGCGGCGGTGGACGCCGGCGCCGGGGGCGTCGTGGTCTCGGACGCCAGGCGCGGCGCGAATCTCGGGGTGCCGGTCTACGTCGTGGCCGACACGACGGAGGCGCTCGGCGCGCTGGCGCGGTTCCGACGACGCGTCTGGAGTGGACCGGTGATCGGCGTGGTCGGCTCCAACGGGAAGACCAGCACCCGGGCGCTGCTGCAGGCCGCGCTCGAGTCGCGGCTCGAAGTGCACGCGTCGGCCGCGAACTTCAACAACCTCATCGGCGTGCCGCTCACGCTGCTGGCGCTCCCCGACCACGCCGACGTGGCCGTGGTCGAGATGGGCACCAATCATCCGGGAGAGATCGCCACGCTGCGCGTGATCGCCGAACCCGACATCGTCGTCGTGACGTCGGTGGCCGAGGAGCACCTGGAGGGACTCGGGGATCTGGCCGGCGTCATGCACGAGGAGCTTTCGGCGTGCGATGGCGTGCCGCTGGCCATCGTGCCGGCCTCGCAACCCGACGTCGTCGCGGAGGCGCGGCGCCGGGCGGGCAGAACGCTGTCGGCCGGGGTGGAGGCGGGCGACTGGCGGGCCGACGACTGGAGCCTCGATGCGGACGGATTCGGGAGGGCCCGGGTGGGCGCCGTGGAGGTGACCCCCCCGGCGCGGGGCGCGCACCACCTGCGCAACGCGATGCTGGCGCTGGCAGCGGCCGACGCCTGCGGCGTGTCCGCCGAGGACGCGGCGCGTGGGCTGGCCGGCGCCCGCATGCCCGCCATGCGCGGCACCGTCGAGCCCCTTGGCCGGGCGTTGCTCGTGAACGACGCCTACAACGCCAATCCGGCGTCCGTGCTGGCGGGCCTCGAGTTGCTGTCGCGCATGGGGCAGGGACGGCAGCGCGTCGCCGTACTGGGCTCGATGCTCGAGATGGGCGCGCATTCGGCACGGGTGCACGACACCGTGGCGCGGGCGGCGCTCGACTCACCAGTGGAGTTGCTCGTCGGCATCGGCGAGTTCGCCGCCGCCTTCGATCGTGCCGGAGCGGCCCCCTCGCGCGTCATCACAGCGTCGGACGTGCCTTCGGCGTGGACGGCGCTGGCGCCCCGGCTCCGACCCGACGCCGCCATCCTGCTCAAGGGATCGCGAGGGGGGCGGCTGGAGCGGATGGCGCCGTTGGTTGCCGCGTGGGCGGCGGAGATTCAACGACAGTAGGGCGGTAGGTCAGTAGGTTGGTAGGTCGGTGCCTCCGCAGCCACGCATCCGCCCCGCGCCGACCAGTTCACCGTTTCATCACCGCGATCTCACCCGAACACGTGCTCTACCACTTCCTGGTTCCGCTCATCCACCGGTTCAGAGTCCTGAACCTGTTCACGTACATCACGTTCCGCGCGGCCGGCGCGGCGGTGACGGCGCTCGTCCTGGCGTTCATCGTGGGCCCGATGATCATCAACCGGCTGCGCCGCCGCGAGGTGACGCAGACGGTGCGCGAAGGGACGCCGGACTCGCACGCCGGCAAGGGGCACACGCCGACGATGGGCGGGCTGATCATTCTCTTCTCCGCAATCGTGTCGACGCTGCTCTGGGCGCGGCTGAGCAGCCGGTACATCTGGCTGGCGCTCGCCGTCACCGCCGCCATGGGGGGCATCGGGCTGCTGGACGACGTGCTCAAGCTGCACCAGAAGCGCGCCGGCAAGAAGAATCTCGGCCTGGTGGAGCGGTACAAGCTGGCGGGGCAGGTGACCATCGGCCTGCTGCTGGGGCTGTACGTGTGGCAGTTCCCGCTCGCCCCCGATCTTCCGGGCGCTTCCACCACACTCCCCTTCTTCAAGTACGTCCTGGTGGTGCCGATCTCGGCGGGCTTCGCGTGGCTGTACGTCGTGTTCACGACGTTCGTGCTCACGGGGGTGAGCAACGCGGTCAACCTCACGGACGGTCTCGACGGACTGGCGGCGGGGCTCTCGGCGATCGCGTTCTCGTCGTTTGCCGTGTTCGCCTACGCCATCGGGCGTGTGGACTGGAGCCACTATCTCGGGTTGTTCTATCTTGCCGACTCCGGCGAGCTGACGGTGTTCTGTACGGCGATCGTGGGCGCCCTGCTGGCCTTCCTCTGGTTCAATACGCATCCCGCCGAGATCTTCATGGGCGACACCGGGTCGCTGGCGCTTGGCGGCGGGCTCGGCGCGGTGGCCATTCTGCTCAAGTCCGAGTTCCTGCTGGTGTTCATCGGCGGAGTGTTCATGTGCGAGACGTTGTCGGTGATGATCCAGCGCAGCGTGTTCAAGTACCGGCGCCGGCGATACGGGGTGGAATACGCGAGGACGCACCGGGTCTTCCTGCGCGCGCCCATCCATCATCACTTCGAGTTGAAGGGCTGGCCGGAGACGCAGGTGGTGGTCCGATTCTGGATTCTCGGGCTGCTGTGCACGTTCCTGGCGCTGGCCACGCTCAAGGTGCGGTGAGCCGTTCATGACGCGGAACGTTGGAGTGGCCGCGGAGTTCGGTTGGCTGCGCGGCGAAGTCGCGGTGGTCGGGCTGGCGCGGAGCGGGGTGGCCGTGAGCCGGCTGCTGGCCCGGCAGGGCGGAACCGTATACGCCTCCGATGCGGGTGAGGGGCGGGCTCTCCAGGAGGCCGCGCAGTCGCTGCGGGCCGAGGGCGTGGCGGTGGACGTCGGCGGTCACGACCTCGAGCGCATCGCCGGCGCGTCGCTCGTGGTGACCAGCCCCGGCGTGCCGCCAGACGCGCCCCCCATCGCGCGCGCGCGGCGGGAAGGAGTGCCGGTGGTGAGCGAGGTGGAGATCGGCCTGCGGTTCCTGCCCGCGCTCCGCTACATCGCGATCACCGGCACCAACGGCAAGACGACCACTACGTCGCTGGTCGCGCACCTGTTGCGATCGATGGGGCTCCGGGCGGAGGCGGCCGGGAACATCGGACGCCCGCTCAGCGAGTTGGCCCTCTCCCCGATCCGGCGCCGTGGGTGGCGCTGGAGGTGTCGTCGTTTCAGCTGCACGACACGCCGGGGATCGCGCCCGACGTGGGGGTGCTCACCAATCTGTCGGGCAATCACCTGGACCGGTACGCCAGCGTGGAGGCGTACTACGCCGACAAGGCGCTGCTGTTCCAGAACGCGACGCCGCGCGCCACGTGGGTGGTCAATGGCGACGACGTCGCCGCGCAGGCCATGACGTGGGACGTGGCGGGGCTGCGCACGGAGTTCTCGACCGCGCATCCGGCCGACGCCCATTACGATCGCGAGGCGGATCAGTTGGTGGTGCTAGGAGAACCGCTGCTCGCGCGCCACGAACTGCGCCTGGTGGGGGACCACAACGTGGCCAACGCGCTGGCGGCCACGCTGGCCGTCATGCTGGCCGAACGGAGCCACCGCGCCCGGCCGGCGGTGTCGCAACTGGCGCAGGGGTTGCGCGAGTTCCGCGCGTTGGAGCATCGCATCGAGCCCGTGGCGGACATCGACGGCGTGCAGTGGATCAACGATTCGAAATCCACCAACGTGGCGTCCACACTCGTGGCGCTCCGCGGCATGGACCGCCCCACCGTGCTGCTGCTCGGTGGGCGCCACAAGGGGGAACCGTACACGCCGCTGGCGGCCGAGCTGCGCCGGACGGTGAAGCGGGTGATCGCCTACGGGGAATCGGCGCCGCTCATCGAGAAGGATCTCCGGAAGGTGGTCCCCGTGGAACGCCTACCGGCCGGCGCCTCGTTCGAACGCGTGGTGCAGGCCGCGCGGGCGGCGGCGAAGCCCGGTAACGCGGTGTTGTTGTCGCCGGCGTGTTCCAGCTACGACATGTTCGACAACTACGAACAACGCGGAGCCGAGTTCAAGCGGCTCGCGTCGCGCCCGTGACGGCATACTCCGGCCCCGACGGGTTTGCCGGTGGATCGGACGCCACGCCGGCGCGCCGGGCGGCGATGGCGAGCGGCGTGGACGTGCGCGAACGTTGGCGCATGGGGCCGGAAGCGAAGGCGCTGGTGTTCATCACCGCCGCCGTGCTCGCGTTCGGGCTCGCCGTGCTGTACAGCGCCAGCGCCATCGTGGCCATGAACGAGAACCGGTCGAGCGCCTACTTCCTGATCCGGCAGTTGGAGGGCACGGCGGTGGGCGTGGTGGCGTTCGCCATCGCCGCCAAGATGGACGCGCAGAAATGGGAGACGTGGGCCTGGCCGCTGATGTGGCTCGCGATCGTGGCGATGACGCTGGCCCTGTTCTCCCCGCGCATCCACGGCTCGCGCCGCTTCCTGTTCGGACAGTCGCTGCAGCCGTCCGAGATGGGCAAGTTCGCCGTGATCGTCTGGGTGGCGATGCTCACGGTCAAGAAGGGCGACCAGCTGCGGCATCTCACCAAGGGGATCCTCCCCTTCCTGCTCGTGATCGGGCTGCTCGACGTGCTGGCGGTGCTCGAGCCCGACCTGTCGGTAGCCATGCTGTACACGCTCCTGATGGCCGTGATCCTGTACGCCGGCGGTGCGCGGATCGGCCACTTCGTGGCCATCGGCGTGGTGGCGACGCCGCTGCTCTGGTCGCGCGTCGAGAAGCTGCAATACGCCATTCTGCGACTGACGAGCTTCTTCGACCCCGGCTCGGCGCCGGCCACGGTGAGCTACCAGTTGCAGCAGTCGCTGGTGGCCGTGGGATCGGGCCGTCTGTTCGGCGTGGGGTTCGGGCAGGGGCGGCAGCAGTACGGATTCCTTCCCTTCCCGTACAGCGATTTCATCGCCAGCAACATCGGCGAGGAGTGGGGCTTTCTGGGACTGGCGGCGATCACGCTGGCGTTCGCGGCGTTCGGGCTGTTCGGATTCCGCATCGCGCGACAGGCCAGATCGCCGTTCCTGCAACTGGTGGCCGTGGGGCTGACCTTCGTCACGGTGCTCACGGCACTGCTGCATGTGGGCGTCGTGGTGGGCTTGCTGCCCACCACGGGGCTCACGCTGCCGTTCGTGTCGTACGGCCGCTCGAATCTCGTCCTCACGCTGTTCACCACCGGGGTGCTGGTGAACATCGGCAGCACCAAGGAACGCGTGTACGGTGCGAACGCCACCAACCCGCTGGGCGAGTAGCGGCATGCGGGTGATCTTCGCCGGCGGCGGCACCGGGGGCCACCTGTACCCGGGGCTGGCGATCGCCCGCGCGCTGGTGCGCCTGCGTCCCGATATCGAACCGTTCTTCGTGGGGGCGCTCCGTGGCATCGAGCGCGAGGTGCTGCCGAAAGCGGAATTCCCGTATCAACTGCTCGATCTGCAGCCGCTGCACCGGCGGTCGCCGTGGAAGAACTGGCGCACCGTGGTGAGCGCGGTGACCGTGTGGCGGAAGATCGGCAAGCTGGTAAAGGAGCAGCGGCCGGCACTCGTGGTGGGCACTGGCGGCTACGCGTCGGGGCTCATGCTCGAGTACGCCCGCCGTCGCCGGATTCCCATCGTGGAGCAGGTGGGGGACAGCTTTCCCGGCATCACGGCCCGGCGGTACGCGCGGGACTGCGTGGAGGTCTACCTGACCTTTCCCGAAGCGGCGCGCTACCTGCGCGTCCGGTCGAAGTCCGTGCTCATCGACACGGGGGCGCCCATCGATCCCCCGACCTCGATGAGTCTGTCGCGCGGCACGGCGCGCGCCAAGTGGGGCTTTCCGCGCGAGGGGGGCCACGTGGTGCTGGTGTATGGCGGCAGCCAGGGATCGCAGGCCATCAACCGTGCGGTGGCCGGCTGGCTCAACCTGGGGCTGCCGGACGACGTGTACCTCATCTGGATGACGGGGAAGGCGACGTACGGCGAGTTCGCGTCGTACGAGAGCGACCGGGTGCGGGTGCGCGAGTACCTGTCGCCCATTGCCGACGCATATGCTGCCGCGGATCTCGCCGTGGCGCGCGCCGGCTCGATGACCACCAGCGAACTGTTCGCGTGGAAGATTCCGGCGATCCTCGTGCCGCTCCCGACGGCGGCGGCGCAGCATCAGACCACGAATGCGGCGACGCTGGAACACGCCGGCGCCGCGATTCACCTCCCCCAGCACCAGTTGACCGGCCCAAAGCTGCACGAACTGATCGGCGGATTGCTGGCCGATCCCGAGCGGCTGGCGCGAGTTTCAGAGGGAGCGGCGCGCCGGGCGCGCCCGCGCGCCGCCGAGGATATCGCGGAACACATCATCGCGCTCGTCGATCGGCAGCCGGCGAAGGCTTGAGTCGCGGGGCGCGCGGCGCCTATATTGCCCGCGCCTTCCATGTCCCTCATCGATCCCAGTGACCCGCGCCCCGTCCACTTCGTGGGCATCGCCGGCGCCGGCATGCGCGCACTGGCCGAACTGCTCAGCAGACGCGGGGTGCGGGTCACCGGTTGCGACGCCGTCGCCGACGACGTGGGCGATCTGCGCGCCGCCGGCATCGAGGTGTTGACTGGGCACGACCCATCGCACGTGCAGGGCGCGCGCGCCCTCGTGGTCACCTCCGCCATGCCGCCGGCGCATCCCGAACTGGAGCGCGCGCGCTCGGTCGGGTGCCCGGTGATCCGGCGCGCCGAAGCGCTGGGCGAGGCCACCGCCGGCGCGGAACTCGTGGCGGTGGCCGGGACCCACGGCAAGTCCACGACCACGGTCATGGCAACGGAAGCGCTGGCGGCGGCGGGGCTCGATCCGACGGCGCTCGTGGGCGCGCGGGTGACCGGTTGGCGCGGCAACCTCCGCCCCGGCGGCACCACGTTGTACGTGGTGGAGGCCGACGAGTACGACCGGTCGTTCCTCGCCCTGTCGCCCACCGTCGCCGTGATCACGAACATCGAAGCCGACCACCTGGACATCTACCGCGACCTGGACGACATCCGCGGCGCGTTCGCGCAGTTCGCGTCGGGCGCGCGCGCGGTGGTGGTCTCCGCCGACGACGAGGTGGCCACCGGGCTGCCGCTGCCGGCGTCGGCCGACGTGGTGCGATTCGGTATCCGCTCCGCGAACGCGCGACTCCGCGCCGCCGACGTGCGGGCGGAGGACGGCGGTACCCGGTTCGAGGTGCGGTTCGACGGCACGCGCGTGGGGCAGGTTCACCTGCGGGTACCGGGAACGCACAACGTGCTCAATGCCCTTGCCGCGCTCGGCGCCGGACTGGCCGAGGGGCGCACGGTGGTCGAGATGGCGCCCGGGCTCGAAGCGTTCGGCGGCGTGGAGCGCCGCTTCCAGCGCGTGGGCGATGCCGCCGGTGTTGCGGTGGTGGACGACTACGCCCACCACCCCACGGAGATCGCGGCCACGATCGCCGCGGCGCGCGAGGCATTTCCGGGGCGGCGGCTCGTCGTGGCGTTCCAGCCGCATCTCTACTCGCGCACGCGCGACTTCGCGCCGGCCTTCGCCGCGGCGCTCGCCGGGGCCGACGTCATCTTCCTGGCCGACATCTATCCGGCGCGCGAGCAACCGATGCCCGGCGTGTCGGCGGACCTGATCGCGGACCAGCTCGGTGCGGCGCGCCACCGTCTGCAATGGCGCGGCGCGCGGAGCGACATGGCGGAGGCGCTCGCGGCCTCGGTGCGCGAGGGCGACGTGGTGCTCACGATGGGCGCGGGCGACGTGACCCGGGTCGGGCCGGCCCTCGTGGAACGGCTGGGCGGCCGGTGAGCGCGCGGCGCGCCGGTGCGGCGGGCGCGGAGTCCCCGCACGCCGGGGGCGAGGCGTCCGGCCGCCGGCGGCGCTGGAAGCGGATCGGGTACGTCGTGCTCGCGCTGTGTGTGCTGGCGTCGCCCTGGTGGGGACCGCCGCTGCTGTCGCAGCTGGCCTTCTTCCGCGTGCGCCACGTGGAAGTGGTGGGAGCGCGCTACACGTCGCCGCGTGACATTCTCCGTGCGTTGCACGTCGATACCACGGCGTCGGTGTGGATCGAGCCGGGTCCCCTGGAAAAGCGGGTGGAGCAGTTGCCGGAGGTGCGCCGGGCCGTGATTCGGCGTAAGCTTCCGGGGACGCTCGTCGTCGCCGTTACCGAACGGGTGCCGGTGGCGCTGGTGCCGACGCCGCAGGGACTTCGACCGTACGACGCGGCGGGGATGCCGCTGCCGATCGATCCATCGCGCTCGCACGTGGATGTGCCGATCGTGACGCCCCGCGACACGGCAGCCCTGCGCCTGTTGGGCGCCCTGCGGCGGCAGGCGCCGGAGTTGTACCAGCGCGTGAGTGAAGTGCGGCGGGTGGGAGACGAGTTGGATCTCTCGCTCAGTTCGTTCCTCGTTCGCGCGATGGCCGATGTGACCGTTCGCCGTCTGGAAGACGTGGAACCGGTGGCGCGGGACCTCGCCAACCGCCGGCTCTCCGTTGCCGAGCTGGATCTCCGCTACCGTGACCAAGTGATCGCCCGACTCAAATGAACGCAGACAATCTCGTTGCCGGTCTCGACATCGGCTCCGCCAAGACCACCGCCATCATCGCCGAAGTCGTCGGCGATCTGCCGCGGCATCCCTCCATCAAGGTGCTCGGGGTGGGGCAGACCCGCACCACCGGCATGCGGCGCGGCGTCGTGTCCGACATCGAGGAGACGACGCGATCGATCCGCAAAGCCCTCCAGGACGCCGAACGGATGGCCGGCGTCCAGGTACAGGAGGTGTACGCGGGGATCGCCGGCGAACACGTGCAGGCGATGACCAGCAAGGGCATCGTGGCCGTGTCGGGCGACGAGATCACGCGCGCCGACGTGGAGCGCGCCAACGAGGTCGCGCGGGCCCAGGCCATTCCGCAGGATCGCGAGCTGCTGCACGCCATCCCGCAGGAATACACGGTGGACAAGAACACCGGCATCCGCGATCCCGTCGGCATGAGCGGGATGCGGCTGGAAGTCGAGATGTACCTGGTGACCATCGGCAGCTCGCCGGCCGTCAATCTCCGCAAGAGCGTGGAGCGGGCCGGCTACAAGGTGCGCGACCTGGTGCTGGAGCCGCTCGCGAGCGCGCTCGCCGTGCTGACGGAGGACGAGAAGGAACTGGGCGTCGGGCTCGTGGAAATGGGCGCCGGCACCACGGACATCGCGCTGTTCCACGAGGGGAAGATCCGGCATCTGGGCACCGTGCCCTTCGGTGGGAACAACGTCACCAACGACATCGTGCACGGGCTGGGCGTGACCCAGTCGGACGCCGAGCGGCTCAAGGAGCGCTACGGCAGCGCCTACGAGCCGCTGGTCGATCCGCAGGACATCATCCAGCTCCCGAGCACCGTGGCCCAGGGCGAACGGCAGATCCCCCGCGAACTGCTGGCCCACATCATCCACCAGCGCATGGACGAGATCTTCGACCTGGTGCAGCACGACATCGCCGGCGCGGGGTACGCCAACCGTTTGAGCGCCGGGATCGTGCTCACCGGGGGCGCGGCAGCCATGGAGGGGTCGGGCGAGCTGGCGGCCGACGTGTTCGGGACCGGGGTGCGCGTGGCCTCCCCGGCGGAGAACCTCGGCGGCCTGAGCGACTCGGTGGAAGCACCCCGGTTCGCGACGGTGGTCGGGCTCGCCCAGTTCGGCGCCACCCGGCTCGCACTCGGGGCGTCGTCCACGGCGCGTCGCGTGTCGGTGGGAGGGGCCGGGGTGGAGAAATGGGTCCAGCGGCTCAAGTACTGGCTGCAGGACTTCTTCTGATTCTTCCCGGCAGTCGGCCGGTCGGCCAGTCAGCCTGCCGGACGGTCGAACAGCGACGGGGCGGCACTGCCCAGGATCCGCTGTTCGTGCTCCAGCAGCCAGCGCTTTCGTTCGATTCCGCCCCCGAACCCCGTGAGCGAGCCGTTGGCGCCCACTACCCGGTGGCAGGGCACCACGATCGAGATCGGATTCCGGCCGTTGGCCGCGCCCACGGCGCGGGCGGCTCCGGGGTTGCCCAGCCGGCGGGCGAGCTCCCCGTATGAGGTGAGCTGCCCGAAGGGGATGCGCCGGAGTTCTGCCCACACGCGAAGCTGAAAGGGTGTGCCGAGCGGATCCAAGGGCAGATCGAACTGCGTGCATTCACCGCTGAAATAGGCGGGTCAACTGCTCGCGGGTGCGTGCCAAGATGCTGGATGCCGGGTTGCGGCCGTCATCGCGCGTCCAGGCGGCACGCGCCGTGTCCGCGGGGGCGTGTCGGTGTTGCGCGAAGTAGACGGCGGCGAGCCCGTGATCGCTGGCTGCGAGGGTCAACTCGCCGACTGGGCTGGGCATGGTGACGAAGTGCATCGTGCCGGTGAAGGTAGGGGCGGACGGCGTGAAAAATCCACATCAAAAACCTGCTGTCGCATCATCGTCTGTGGATAAGAAGCACGTGCTCTTTCACCGCATCCCTCGTCCTAGATGCGGGGGTAGTCGCAAGCGGTAAAAGCATTATATTGCCGCAACTGATTACACCACTGTGGCGTGCGACATTCCGACACGCCCGGTTCCCGGTCCCGTCCGGCGATCGGCAGGGTGAACGCCGACCGTTCCCACCTCGCAAGTGCGGGAGTTCCACTCGCATGGTCTTCGAGTTCGAGGAAAACGCGACTCAACACGCCCGGATGAAGGTCGTGGGCGTTGGCGGCGGCGGTGGCAACGCCGTCAATCGCATGATCGAGGAACGCCTCGAGTATGTCGAGTTCATCTCCGTCAATACCGACAATCAGGCCCTGCTGAACTCGAAGTCGGACATGAAGGTTCAGATCGGCAAGAAGCTGACGCGCGGGCTGGGCGCAGGGGCTCGTCCGGAGATCGGACGCCAGGCGATCGAGGAGAATCGGGAAGAGGTGGCCGCGACGCTGCAGGGCGCGGACCTGGTGTTCATCACCTGCGGCATGGGTGGCGGCACGGGTACCGGCGCGGCGCCGGTGGTGGCAGAGCTGGCGCGTGCGGCGGGCGCCCTGACCGTGGGCATCGTGACCAAGCCCTTCCTGTTCGAGGGACGGAAGCGGATGCGGCAGGCCGAGCAGGGCATCGCCGAGATGCGCAAGAACGTGGATACCATGATCGTGGTCCCCAACGAGCGGCTGCTGGCCGTGGTGGGCAAGGGGATTCCGTTTCAGGATGCGCTGAAGAAGGCCGACGAGGTGCTGCTGCACGCCACGCAGGGCATCAGCACGCTGATCACCAAGCCGGGCCTGGTGAACGTGGACTTCGCCGATGTGCGCACGGTGATGCGCGAGGGCGGGTCGGCGCTCATGGGCACGGGCGTGGGCCGCGGCGAGAACCGCTCCATGGAAGCGGCGCAGCAGGCCATCTCGAGCCCGCTGCTCGACAACGTGTCGATCTCCGGGTCGCGCGGCGTGCTGCTCAACATCACCGGCGGCGGCGATCTCACGCTGGGTGAGGTGACCCAGATCAGTGACATCGTCCACGACGCGGCGGGTGACGACGCCGAGATCATCTTCGGTGCGGTGCACGAGCCCGCGATGCAGGGTGAGCTGCGGGTGACCGTCATCGCCACCGGGTTCGACAAGACGGTGGCCACCGGACTCACGCCGGCACACGACCTCAAGGGTGCGCCGGTCATTCCGTTCCCGAGAGTGCGGCCCGGGCGCGCCGGCGCGGCGCCGATGCGCAGCACGGGGGGCGCGCCGGCCGATCAGTCTCGGCAGGCCCGGCCCGCGGAGCCGGACGACAAGGAGAAGGGGCCGGGCGATCTCAGCGACATGGAGATCCCGACCTTCATCCGGAGGCAGATGGATTGACGGTTCGCGGCGCGCGCGTCATCACCTATCTGGTGGTGGCCCTTCTTGCTTTCGTCGCCATTCGCGTGACGACTCCGGTGGCCTCGGCCGGCGGCCAGGTGGTGCCGCGGGATACGCTGCCGACGCCCAGCTGGGATCTCTCGTACGACAGCGTGGCGCGCGGTGAGACGCTCATCAATGCCCTCGTGCGCGGCGGGCTGAGCGACACGGCAGCGGGCAGCGTGGTGCGCGCGGCCATCCCGGCCATCGATCCGCGGCGGATTCCCGTGGGGCTGCCGGTGGCGGTTCTCCACGCGGCCCCCACCGATTCGCAGCCGGTGGAGGTGGTGGTGGAACTCGCCACCGATCACTACCTGCATCTGACCCGCGATTCCAGCGGATGGAAGGAGCGCGACGAGCGCCTGCCGTGGAAGACCGACACGATCGCCATCCAGGGCACGATCCACACCAATCTCTACCAGGCGATGTACGCGGCGGCTGACAGCGCGTTGCCCCGCGACGCGCAGAACGCGCTCGTGGTGAAGCTCGCCGACGACGTGTACGAGTATCGGGTGGACATGAGCCGCGATCTGCAGGACGGCGACACCTTCCGCGTGCTGGCCGAGCGGAGCACGCTGGCCAACGGCGTCGTGAAGATCGGTGACATCGTGGCGGCGCAGTTGAATCTGTCGGGCACCGAGATCGACGCCGTGCACTTCACCGACGACAAACTGGCCGGCAATTACTTCGATCAGAACGGCCGCTCGCTCAAGGCGGCGTTCCTGCGCGTGCCGCTGAAGTTCAAGTACATCACCAGCGGGTTCGGCGAGCGGTTCCATCCGATCCTCAAGCGCTGGCGCGAGCACAAGGGCATCGACTACGCCGCCAACGCGGGCACTCCGGTGCGCGCCATCGGGGCCGGCGTCGTGGTGCGCGCCGGCGTGGCGAGCGGCTATGGCAATCTCATCGAGATTCGCCACGCCAACGGATTCTCGTCGCGCTACGGACACCTGCGCGGCTTCGCCCGGGGCATCCACGCCGGCGCGCATGTGGACATCGGCCAGACCATCGGCTACGTCGGGATGACGGGGCTGGCCACCGGGCCGCACCTGCATTTCGAGTTCCTGGTGCATGGCGTGCAGCGCAATCCGCGCGTGGCGCTCAGGAACGTGGGTGGCGATCCCATCCCCAAGGCGCTCATGGCGTCGTTCGATTCGCTGCGCAACCGGCTGATCGGCGCCATGGTGGCCAGCACGGGACGAGTGACGACCGTCGCGGTCGGTCAGTAGTCTCGGCGCGCCCGAGCGGCGCCCACCACGGGGCGAGGGCCCACGATGCTCTGGCTGATCTCGCTGCTTGCCGGCCTCGCCGGCGCGCTCCTGCAGTACGGCTGGGCGGGGTGGGGAAGCCGGAGCGCGTTCAAGCAGGCCGCCGCCGCGCCACTGCCCGCGTTGCTGCGCGCCGCCGCGTTCGCCCTGGTGGTGGCCCTGCTGCTGAACGCGCCGGCGGGGCGGTCGCGCGTGGCCCCGCCGTGGGTGGCGTTGGACGCGTCCCTGAGCATGTCCCGGGGGAACGATCCGGCGGTGTGGCATGCTGCGGTCGACTCCGCACGCGCCGTCCACGCCGACTCGATCTTCCTGTTCGGCGACTCGCTGCGCGCGGCCAACCCACCCGCGCAGCCTGCCGATCTGCACTCGAACGTTGACGCCGTGGTGCAACGGGCGCTCGCCACGGGCCGCCGCGTGGTCGTCGTGACGGACGGCGAGTTGCCACAGGCCGCCGAACTCCGCCAGCTTCCCGCCGGGTCGCGCGTGATCGTGGTGCCGCACGTCCGGGCGCCCGACGCCGCGGCGGTGAATCTGGACGCACCGCGGGCCGTGGTGTCGGGCGACACCACGGAGATCCGGCTCACCGTGGGTGCCGGCGCCGGCGGGGCCGGGGGCGGCATCGTGCGCTTCTTCCTCGACGGGCGTCCGCTCGGCACGGGCCGCTTCGATTCCCTCGGCGCGTTCGCCGAGCAGGACGTGACGCTCCGAACGGCGATCGTGGCGCCCGAGGGGCCGGCGGAGCTGCGCGCCGTGGTGGTGGCCGCGACGGATGCGGAGCCGCGCAACGACTCCCTTGGCATGGGAATCGACCTGTCGCGACAGCCGGGCGCGGTGTTCGTGTCCACGTCGCCCGATTACGACGCACGCTATGCGCTCGCGGTGCTGCGGGGGGCGCTGGCGCTCCCCACCCGCGCCTTCTACCATCTGTCGCCCGGGAACTGGCGGGTGGATGGCAGCTACGCGCCGATCACCGAAGCCCAGGTGCGCGCCGCGTTCCGCGATGCGCCGGTGGCGATCCTGCACGGTGACACGGCGGCGTTCGGTCCACCGCGCCAGGCCACGCGGGCGCCGCTGGCGCTCATCGTGCCGTCGGCGGGGGACGGGCACGAGTGGTACGTGAACGCGGCCCCCGTGTCGCCGCTCAGCGCCGCGCTCGCCGGCCTGCCGTGGGATTCGCTGCCGCCCCTGCTCGTGGGTGGCGGACCGGAGCCCAAGGGGCAGTGGCGCGCGCTCGACGCCCGGCGCGGACGCGAGGCGCTCACCCGGACGATCGTCGCCGGTGACGACGCCCCGCGGCGCGTGGTGGTGGTGGCCGCCTCCGACCTGTGGCGATGGGAGTTCCGCGGCGGCCCGTCGGCCGACGCGTTCACCGCGCTCTGGGGGAGCATCTTCGACTATCTCGCGTCGCAGCGCGCCGACCGGCGGGCTGCCGTGCCCGACGCGGGCGTGCTGCGCGCCGGGGACGCCGTCGCGTGGCGGCGCGGTGCATCGGGAGACAGCGACGTGGCCGTCGCACTCCAGCGGCCGCGAGGGCCGAGGTGTGGACACCCTGCGGTTGCGCTTTCCGGCCGGAGCCGCGGCCGTGCGCTCGGCGCCGCTGCCGCCGGGGCGATACGCGGCGCGTATGGCCGGCGGCAGCGCCGTGCTGGTGGTGAATGCGGCCGAGGAACTCGTGCCGCGCGCGCCGGCCATCCGGTCGGGGCGCATCGGCGGGACGCCGCCGCGCGGAGCGGCGCCGGGGGCGCGTGACGCGGGCTGGATCTATGCGCTGCTCGTGCTGCTCCTGTGCGCGGAGTGGCTGTTGCGCCGCCGCGCGGGAATGCGATGATGCCCCGGGACCGCCACCGTTAGATTCTCTGCCATGCCCCGCCTCCTCCGAAAATCCGGCGATACCCCCCGGCGCACGTTCTGGCAGCGCGTCAAGGACGTGGCGCTGCGCGACGTGGGCGTCATGGTGCGGGGCGGCGTCAAGCAGGGATCGCTGGAGCAGCTCGAGGAATTGCTGCTCGAGGCCGACTTCGGCGTACCGGTGACCCTGCGCCTCGTGGCGGCGGTCGAGGACCGGGCCAAGCGCGGCCAGGTGAAGAGCGAAGAGGAATTCCGGCTGGCCCTGGCCGAGGGCGTGGAGGGCGCGCTGCGGGCGGGGAACAGCGATCCGGCGCTCGCGCTGCCCGCCGCGCGGCCGGCCGTCGTGCTGATCATCGGGGTGAACGGCGCCGGCAAGACGACGTTCATCGGCAAGCTGGCGGCGAAGCTGCGTGGGGAGGGCAAGCGGGTGATGGTGGCGGCGGGGGATACCTTCCGGGCCGGCGCCATCGATCAGCTCCGCGTGTGGGCCGATCGCACGGGGGCGGAGTTCGTGGGAGCGCAGCCGGGGGCCGATCCCGCCGCCGTGGCGTTCGACGCGATCGACGCTGCCGTGGCGCGCGGCGTGGACGTGCTGATCGTCGATACGGCGGGGCGGCTGCACACGAGCGGCGGCCTGATGGACGAGCTGCGCAAGGTGGCGCGCGTCATCGGCAAGCGGTTGGAGGGCGCGCCGCACGAAACGCTGCTCGTGCTCGACGGAACGATCGGGCAGAACGCGGTGGCCCAGGCGCGCACGTTCACGGCCGCGGTGCCGGTGACGGGGTTGGTGGTCACGAAGCTCGATGGCACGGCGCGGGGCGGGGTGGTGGTGGCGGTGCACGAAGCCATCGACGTGCCGGTGAAGTTCCTCGGCGTGGGCGAAGCGGCCGAGGATCTCGAGCCGTTCGATCCTGCGGAGTTCGCGCGGGAGCTGTTGAGCGACGAGTAGCATGCCGTCGGCGAATCCGCGGGTCACGCTGGACACGCCGATCACGTACCTCAAGGGCGTCGGCCCGCGGCGCGCCGCGGCGTTCGAAAAGCTGAACGTCGCGACGGCGGGCGACCTGCTCTGGCTCATTCCGCATCGCTACGAGGATGCGAGTACGGTGTCGCGCATCGCGTCGCTCCGCACGGGCGCCGACGCCACCGTGATCGGGCGCGTGATCTCCAAGGGCGTGCTGCCCACGCGCCGGGGCCTGCGGATCTTCCAGGCAGTGCTGCAGGACGACAGCGGCATGATCGAAGCCGCATGGCCGGGACAGCCCTTCCTCGATCGCAGCATCAACAAGGGCGACGTGTTGCTGGCGTCGGGCACGGTGCGCTTCTATCACGGGCGCCAGCTGGCCCCGCGCGAGTTCGTGAACCTCGGCCCCGACGACGAGGGCACGGAGCAGGGACGGGTGCTCGCCGTGTATCCGGCCACCGAAGGGCTGTCGTTCAAGGTCATCCGGAACATCGTGGATGCCCATCTGGATCTGCTGCTGCCCCAGGTGAAGGAGTACTTCCCGCAGCCGATTCTCCAGGGGGCCGGCGTGGCCGGCATCACCGACGCGCTTCGCATGGTGCACCGGCCGCAGACGATGGCCGAGGCGATGGCGGGCCGCGACCGGCTGGCGTTCGAGGAGCTGTTCTTCGTGCACTTGCTGCACCAGCGGGTCAAGGCGCTGGCGCGGGAGACGCGGCGCGGCATCCGGTTCGAGAACAAGCGCCGCCTCACGACGCAACTGCGTGAGTCGCTGCCCTACACGCTCACCAACGCGCAGGTACGCGCCCTGCGGGAGATCGTGGACGACATGTGCAGCGACCGGCGCATGCACCGCCTGCTGCAGGGCGACGTGGGAAGCGGCAAGACGATCGTCGCGCTGTTCGCGGCGCTGCTCGCATTGGAGAACGGGTACCAGGCCGCGATCATGGTCCCCACCGAACTGCTGGCCGAGCAGCACCATCGGACGATCAGCGGGCTCCTGGCGCCGCTCGGCGTGGCCCCGCTGCTGCTCACGGGCAGCCTGTCCACGAAGGCCCGCCGGGAGGTGGCGGGGCGGCTGTCGCAGGCCGAGCCGTCGCTGGCGCAGGAATGGCCGGAGCTCGTGATCGGCACACACGCGCTGGTCCAGGCGGCCACGGAGTTCGCGCGGCTCGGGTTCGTGGCCATCGACGAGCAGCACCGGTTCGGCGTGGAGCAGCGCAAGGCGCTGGCCGCCAAGGGCGAGATGCCCGACGTGCTGCTGATGAGCGCCACGCCCATCCCCCGGTCGCTCGCCCTCACGGTCTACGGCGACCTCGACGTCAGCTTCCTCGACGAGCGGCCTCCCGGAAGGCGGCCGATCACGACCACGCTGCGATCCAACGCGTCGCGCGACCGGCTGCTGGCGTTCGTCGACCGCGAGGTGGAAAAGGGACGCCAGGCGTACATCGTCTATCCGGTGATCGAGGAATCGGAGAAGCTCGATCTCAAGGCGGCGACGACGAGCTACGAGGAACTGCGTGCCGGGCCGTTCGCGCACCGCCGCGTGGCGCTGCTCCACGGGCGCATCCCCAACGACGAGCGCGACGACATCATGCGCCGGTTTCGGGATGGCGCCATCGACATTCTCGTGGCGACCACGGTGATCGAGGTCGGCATCGACGTGCCCAATGCCACGGTGATGGTCATCGAACATCCGGAGCGCTTCGGCCTGTCGCAACTGCACCAGCTGCGCGGCCGCGTGGGACGCGGCGGCGAGCAGAGCTACTGCATTCTGCTCGGCGACATGGGGCGGGAGTCGCGGCAGCGTCTGCAGATCTTCGTGGAGACGGAAGACGGGTTTCGGATCGCCGAGGCCGATCTGCGCATGCGGGGCATGGGCGATCTATTCGGGGAGCGGCAGAGCGGCGTGCCGACGTTCAAAGTGGCCGATCCGATGCGCGACGCCGCCCTGAGCGACCATGCGCGGGAAGCGGCGGCTGCGCTGCTGGCCACGGATCCCGAATTGCGGTCGCGAGAGGATGCCCCCCTGCGACGGGTGCTCGGCGCCCGGTACGCGCGCGCGGTCGAACTCTTCCACGTCGGCTGAGACGCCGCCCGGCCCCGGTGGGGGTTGACCGGAAGGGGGCGGCCCGTGAGGGTTCCACAGCCGCGGAGCCGCCGCATTTCCAACGTTCCGCGCGCCGATGCGTAGTTCTCACAGTGTGTTCAACTCGATTCAAGGACTCCCAAGGACCTCGATAATGCGTCGTTTCTTCGCGTTCCTGATCGTTATTGGCGGATTGGCGGCCGTTGCCGCACCGGCGTCGGCACAGTCGTCCATCGCCCCGCTGCCGTCGGGCGTGACCCTGCGCATCAATGGGCCCGGCTCGAACATCATCGGGGTGCTGTACGAGCAGTCGATCGACTCGGTGTGGGTACGGCCGCGCGGCGACAACACGATGATCCGGAGCATCGCCGTCTCGCGCATCACGCGCGTGGATCAGGAGCGGCCGGAATACGCCAAGAGCATCCTCGTCGGCACGGGGATCGGCATTCTCGTCGGCGCGGCGCTCTACCCGATCACGTCGCACAACGATCACGACGTCTTCATCGGGCTGAGCGTGATCGGCGGTGCCGTGGCGGGCATGCTGTTCCCGCACGCCGGCTGGGTGCCCGTTCTGCTGCACTGAGCAGCGTAACGGGTGAGGCGCGGGCGGCGGCGGGTGCCGCCGCCCGTCGTGTTTTGACCCCGCCGGGGGGGCGACTGCCCCACACCCCCGCGGCATTCGCCCGACTTGGCCCCGTCATGGGCTGGTCTATCGTTTGGTGTCTACCAACGATTTCCAGAGGCGGGAGGCGATCATGCGCGGCAAATCCTTGACGGCCATTGGCGTCGCCCTGATGGCGGCGGCGTGCACCGGCGGCACGAGTTCCAACCAACAGAACCAGGCGGCGGTGACGGGCAAGACCCTGCCGGCCGTGGAGACCGCGGCGCTCACGCCGTCGGAACGCGCGATGTTCGGCCCGCTGCCGGCGCGCATGGACCTGCCCGGGCAGCCGGCGACCGAGGCCCAGGTGGCGCTCGGCCGCGGGCTGTACTACGAGACGGTGTTGTCGGAGGGGCACGACGTATCGTGCAACTCCTGTCATGCGCTCAACGGCTACGGCGCCGACGGGCGGCGGGTGAGCTTCGGCCACAAGGGCCAGATGGGAAGCCGCAACGCGCCGACCGTGTACAACGCGGCGGCCCAGGTGGCGCAGTTCTGGGACGGGCGGGCAGCGAACGTGGAAGAGCAGGCCAAAGGACCGATTCTCAACCCCGCGGAGATGGGTATGTCGGGCACGGGAGCCGTGCTGGAGCACCTGACGTCGTCACCCAAGTATCGCGCCGAGTTCGCGGCGGCGTTCCCCAATGAATCCAAACCCATCACGTACGACAACGTCGGCCGGGCCATCGGCGCGTTCGAGCGCGGCCTGGTGACGCCGTCGCGGTGGGACCGGTTCCTGAAGGGCGATACCGCGGCGCTCACCGAGCAGGAGCAACGCGGGGCGCGGACCTTCGTCGCGGCCGGCTGCGTGGCGTGCCATGCCGGTACCTACGTCGGCGGCCAGGTGTTCCAGAAAGCGGGGCTGGTGGAACCGTGGCCGCAGTTGGCGGACAGTGGGCGCATCGCGGTGACGCACGCACCGGCCGACCTGCACGTGTTCAAGGTGCCGACCCTGCGCAACGTCGAGATGACGGGGCCGTACTTCAGCGACGGGTCGGTGGGATCGCTCGACAGTGCGATCATGTTGATGGCCCGGCACCAGTTGGGGCTCACGCTGACCGACGCACAGGTGGGCGATATCCACGCCTGGCTGCGGTCGCTCACCGGGGAGATTCCGGTGGAGTACGTGGCCCATCCACAGCTGCCGGGGAAGGCGGCCTTCTAGCCGCCGGGGAACTGTTCCATCTCCGCGTGCCGGGGTGCATAGTAGGGGCACCGGGCCGGCACCCGGAGATGGAGGTCCCACCATGCATACCGCGGCGCATCGTCCGTTCGTCGTCCATCCACAAACGCTGTTCGCGTCGTTGCTGGCGCTGGCCGTTCTGGCGGCGCCGGCCCCTCAGCGTTCCCGGCAGCCGCTGCCCGACCGCCTGGCCGACAGCACCTACTGGCGCCTGGTGACCACCATGTCGGAGCCCGGAGGCTTCTTCCGCTCCGACAACTTCGTTTCGAACGAGACCGACTATCAGCGGATTCTCGACCGGCTCCAGGCGGCCACGCCGCCGGGCGGCGTGTACCTGGGCGTCGGGCCCGACCAGAACTTCACGTACATCGTGGCGCTTCATCCCCGCATGGCGTTCATCGTCGACATCCGCCGCCAGGCGATGTTGCAGCAATTGATGTACAAGGCGCTGTTCGAGATGTCGCCCACGCGGGCGGAGTTCCTCGCGCACCTGTTCTCGCGGCGGCTTCCCGCAGGCCTCGATACCAACGCCTCGGCGACGGCGCTCTTTCAGGCAGTCGCGGCGGCGCTTCCGGATTCGGCGCGCTATCGCGCCAACCTGGCCGAGATTGACGACCGGCTGGTGCACCGGCACGGCTTCACGCTGTCCGCCGACGACCTGAGCGGGCTGGCCTACGTGTACGACGCGTTCTTCACCATCGGCCCCGATATCAGCTATTCGGGCGATCCGCGCGGTGGGCGCGGCAGCCGGTGGATGCCCGGCTACGCGGAGATGATGCTGCAGACCGACCCCGCCGGCACGAACCGGAGCTATCTGGGGAGCGAGGCCCGCTACCGCGCGATCAGGAACTTCGAGGCGGCGAATCTGCTCGTGCCGGTGGTGGGCGACTTCGGCGGGCCGAAGGCCCTCCGTGCGGTGGGCGCTTACGTGCGCGCGCACGACGCCACCGTGACCACCTTCTATACGTCGAACGTGGAGCAGTACCTGTTCCGCGAGGACGACGCTTGGCGCCACTTCTACGAGAACGTCGCCACCGTGCCCCACGACAGCAGCAGCCTGTTCATCCGGGCGGTGTTCGGCGGGTACGGCTACGGCCGCGGGTACGGTCTGCGGCGCGGCGAGATGCTGGTGGTGCCCATCGACCACATTCTCTCGGCCTTCCTGGACGGCCGGATCAAGCGCTACTGGGACGTGATCGACCTGTCGCGCTGACGGGTGGGGGCGGGTACGTGGCCAACCCGGTCCGCCGCTGGCGGGGCCGGGGTCTGCCCCCTCGCGGATTCGCGGTCCCCGCCGTATTCATTGGCCCGTCGACCCCCCAAACGGCCGGCTCCCGCCGGCCCATCTCCCCCGCGATTTCCCCCCCCGTTCCCCCATACGACCATCGCATCAGGAGGCAGGATGTCCAGCAGCAGAGGACGACTGCGCGCGTTTCCCTGGGCCCTTGTCGCCGCCGCCATGCTCTGGCCGGCGACGCGCGCCATCGCGCAGCAGAAGAACGATCCAGAATACACCGCGCTGATCAGGAAGGATCTCACGGATCCGCGGATCTCGACCGAGCTGGTCGATCACCTGCCGGCCTCGGCGACGCGTGCCGACGCCACTCAAGTTCCTCGGCCAGATCATCGGCACGCCGGGCGAGCTCGACCTACGCGGAGGACATCCACCGCTACTTGCAGGCGATCGCCAAGCCGTCGCCGCGCGCGCCAGATACTGGACGATCGGCAAGACGGAGGAAGGCCGCGACATGGTCATGCATCGCCATCGCCGACGAGGCGACGATCCGCGACCTCGAGCGGTACAAGGGCATGCTCGCCGAGCTGACCGACCCGCGCAAGACGAGCGAAGCCAAGGCCCAGCAGATCGATCAAGACGGCCAAGCCGATCTACTGGATCACGAGCGGCATGCACTCGCCCGAGACGCGGCGGCCCGGAGATGCTGATGGAGCTGGCCTACCGGCTGGCGGTCGAGGAGACGCCGTTCATGCAGGACATCCGCGACAACGTGATCACCTTCATCACGCCGGTGGTCGAGGTGGACGGGCGCGAGAAGGAAGTCGACACCTACTACTTCAACAAGAGCGGCCCGACGGGCGAGGCGCGGCTGCCGCTGATGTACTGGGGCAAGTACGTCGCAGCACGACAACAACCGCGACGGCATGGGCCAGTTCCTCGAACTCACGCAAGAACATCACGAAGGCGACGCTCGAGTGGCACCCCACGGTCCTGCACGACCTGCACGAGGCGCAGACCTACCTCTACGCGTCGACGGGCACGGGCCCGTACAACGAGCAGCTCGATCCGATCACGATCGACGAGTGGTGGATGCTGGCCGAGAACGACGTCATGGAGATGACGAAGCGCGGCGTGCCGGGCGTCTGGACCTACGGGTTCTACGACGGCTGGGTGCCGAACTACATGTTCTTCATCGCGCACTCGCACAACGCGACCGGCCGGTTCTACGAGGTGCAGAGCTACGGTCCGGACACCACGTCGTCCGTGCCGGCGCGACGACGACGAGCCGGGAGTGGTTCCGGCCGAACCCGCCGCTGCCGCGAGATCAAGTGGGGTCCGCGCAACAACACGAACATCCAGGAATCGGCGCTCCTGTTCTCGCTGCACCACGTCGCGCAAGAACAGGGATCTCTATCTCGACGAACTACTGGATGAAGAACAAGCGACGCGGTCGAACAAGGGGAAGAACGGGCCCGGCGTATCGGCTGGGTGATTCCGGCCGACCAGCGCCGCAAGGCCGACGCGGCGGACGCCGTCAACGAGCTGCGTGCGCAGGGGCTGGAGATTCCACCGCGCCACGCGCGCGTTCCGGGCCGGCAACATCGAGGTGCAAGCCGGGCGACTACATCGATCCGCGGCGACCAGCCGTACCGCACGCTGGCCGACATGTACTTCGCCGTCCAGAACTACGCGCCTCGGCAATCCGCGCCGTACGACGACACCGGCTGGACGTTCCAGTTCATGCGCGACATCAAGATCGTCGCCGATCACCGACAAGGCAGTTCCTGCGACCAGCCGATGACGCCGGTGACGAGCCGCGTGACAGGCGGCGGGCGGTATCACCGGCAGCGGCACACGGTGTCGTCGTCGAGCACACCGCCGACAACAACCTGGTGACGTTCCGGTTCCGCTGAACGGACGTGACGATGCAGGCGGCCGAGCAGGACTTCGAGCTGGACGGCCATCACTTCCGCGCCGGCGCCATCGATCGTCGCGCAACGCCAACCGCGGCCAGCTCGAGCCGGTGCTGCAAGCGAACTCGGCCTCTCGGGCTATGCGGTCGCGTCGGCGCCGACCGTGAAGACGCACGACCTCGACGTCCCGCGCATCGGCTACGTCCACAGCTGGTCGCGCACGCAGGACGAGGGCTGGGTGCGCGCGGCGCTCGACACCTACGGCGTGCCGTACACCTATTTCGCGCGACCAGAAGCTGCGGAGGCAACCTGCGGGCGAAGTACGACGTCATCGTGTTTCCGCACGTGGGCGGCAGCGCGCAGTCCATGGTGAACGGCATCGCGAAGACCGGCACGATGCCGCTGCCGTACCGAGAAGACGGCCAAGACGCCGAACCTGGGCACCCCCGACTCCAGCGCGACGACATCCGCGGCGGCATGGGAGTCGAGGGACTGCATGAACCTGTACAAGTTCGTGAAGGACGGCGGCACGCTGATCACCGAGGGCGCGACACGACGATCGTTCCCCGAGTACAACCTCACGCCGGGAGTCACCGTCGAGGAGCCGGCCGAGCTGTTCGCGCGCGGCTCGGTGATGCGCGGCGTGATTGCCGACATGAACAGCCCGATCGTCTACGGCCTGGCCGATGCGCAGATGCCCGTCTACTTCAGTCAGGGGCCGGTGCTCAACGTCGCCGCCGGTGGCGGCGGGTTCGCGTTCAACCGGGGCGGCGCAGGGTACAGCCAGAACACGCAGCCCATGGCCACTCCGATCAAGGACATCTCGGTACTGCTCCCGGGTGGCGCGCCGCCGCTGCCCGACGAACTGAATCCCAGGACGCAGGCGGCCGAGGCCGGCCGAGCCGGTGGACGAGGCTTCGGCCGGGGCGGACGCGGCGGTCGCGGGGGCGCGGTTTCCGAAGCGCGCCCGCGTGTCGTGATGCGCTTCCCCACGGATACCACGCAGATGTTGTTGTCGGGCGTGCTCGCCGGCGGGAGCGCGCTCGATGGACGCGCCCAACTCGTGGACGATCCGATCGGCAAGGGACACGTGGTCATGTTCGCCATCCGCCCCTTCTGGCGGTGGCAGACCCAGGGCACGTTCATCCTCGGCTTCAACGCGATCATGAACTGGAACGACCTGAGCGCCGGCGAGCAGTCCGGCAACGGGGCGGGGCGGTCGGGTCGCGGCGGACGGCGGGGGGCGGCCGGTAGCCGCCGCGCGTTCGTTACATGAATGTGGTGAAGCGGCCCGCACCGGGTGGTGCGGGCCGCTTCGCCTTCGTCCGCCGGACGGCTCCGCGAATTCCCGGACAGTAGATAAACCGCATACCGCCCCGATAGTTTGCGGGATCCGAAATGTCCGGAGGAGCAGCGATGGGTGTCGGGCGTGTGGGGCGCCGCGGGCGGGCGATGCGGGCGGCCGCCGCGGCAGTGGCGGTGGGCGCCGCGGCGTGCGGGGGCAAGCCGCAGTCCGCGGGACCCGGCGGATTCACCATGCCGCCGGCGCAGGTGGCGGTGGTGACCGTGAGTCCCCATGTGGTGGCGACGCCCTACGAATTCGCCGGGCAGGTCGAAGCATTCCGGCGCGTCGAAGTGCGCTCGCGGGTGGAAGGGGTGATCGAAGCCCGGCCGTTCACCGAAGGGTCGCTGGTGAGGCGCGGCGCCTTGCTGTATCAGCTCGACACGGTCCGCTACTCCGCGGCGTACGAAGGCGCCCTGGCAACGTACGACAACGCCACGCGAACGCTCGCCCGGTTGCAGCCGCTGCTTCCGCGTCACGCGGTGGCGCAGCAGGACGTGGACAACGCCCGGACGGCCGTCGAGGCGGCGAAGGCCGCGCTCGACCAGGCCCGCAAGGACCTGCAGATACGCAGATCCGCGCCGGGATCGACGGGCGCATCGCGCGTACGCGGCTGGAGGTCGGCGCTCGCGTCACCGGGCCGGCGGACCTCCTGACGACGATCGATCAGCTCGATCCCATCTATGTCGGTTTCCGTCCGCCGTCCGACCGGATCGCGGCCTGGCATCGCAGCGCCGCGGATCGCGCGCTGATCCGGCCGGGCAGCAAGCTCAAGGTCCACGTGGTGTTCGAGGACGGCTCGGAGCTGCCCGCCGTGGGCCGGCTCGACTACGTGTCGCCGGTGATCGACTCCGCCACCGGGACGCAGGAATACCGCGCGCGTTTCGCCAACCGCGACGGGACGCTCGTGCCGGGCGAGTTCGTGCACGTCCGGCTCGACGGGTTCGTGGATCCGACACGCGATCACGGTGCCGCAGCGGGCGGTGCAGCAGGGGCTCGGGCGCCAGTTCGTGTATGTCGTGGGACCGGGCGATACGGTCTCGACGCGCGATGTCGTGCCCGGCCGGTGGACGGGCCACGACTGGGTGATCGACAGCGGGCTCGTGGCGGGCGACCGGGTGATCGTGGACGGGGTGCAGAAGGTGGGCCCGGGCCGGGTGGTGAAGCCCGTGCCGGCGACCGATTCGAGTGCCGGTGACGCCGCCGCGGCGGCACGCCCGGGCGGCGCCAAGCCGTGAGCGGCCTCGTGCCGACCGCCGAGGGAGGGAGCGGCGGGCCGAGCGGCGGTGGGCGTCCCCCGGAAGCGCGCTACTTCTTCATCCGGCGCCCGGTGTTGGCGTCGGTGCTGTCCATCGTCATCACGCTGCTCGGGCTGCTGGCGATCTTCGTGCTGCCCGTCGCGCAGTACCCGAACATCACGCCCCCGGCCATCCGGGTCACGGCGGTCTATCCGGGGGCATCCGCCGAGGACGTGGAACAGGCCGTGGCGGCGCCGATCGAAGAGCAGCTGGCGGGGCTGCAGGGCCTCCTCTACTACTCGTCGGCGAATTCGAGCGACGGGACGATGATGCTGACGATCACGTTCGACGTGTCGCGCGATCAGGATCTCGCGGCGGTCGACGTGCAGAACGCCATCAAGCTCGCCGAGCCGCAGCTTCCACAGTCGGTGCTCACCAACGGGATCACGATCGTCAAGGCGAACACCAACATCCTGGCGCTGGTGGCGTTGACGTCCGACGATCCCAAGTACGACGCGTCGTATCTCACCAACTACCTGAATCTGTACGTGCTCGACGAGCTGAAGCGCGTACCCGGGGTGGGCGATGCGACGGCCTTTGCCGGGCTCAACTACGCGATGCGGATCCAGCTCGATCCCGAGAAGATGGCGCGGTTGGGGATCACCGTCGGCGACGTGACGAGCGCGGTGCGCGAACAGAACGCTACCAACCCGGCCGGGCGGCTGGGGCGGGAGCCGTCGCCGCCGGGCACGGAGTTGACGATCCCGGTCACGGCGCAGGGACGATTGCAGACCACGCAGCAGTTCGACGACATCATCGTCCGGGCCCGGCCCGACGGGGCGGTGGTGCGCATTCGCGACATCGGACGGGCGGTGCTCGGTGCCCAGAGCTACGACCTGCAGGGGCGGCTGGACGGCCGGCCCACCGCGGTGGTGCTGCTCTACGCGCGGCCGGGCGCCAACGCGCTCGCCGTGAAGGATGCGATCGCGAAGCGGATGGACGAACTGTCCGCGAGCTTCCCGCGGGGCGTGAAGTACGAGATTCCGTTCGACACCACGCCCTTCGTCACCGCATCGATTCGCGAGGTCTCGATCACGCTCATCGAAGCGCTGATCCTGGTGACGCTGGTGGTGTTCCTCTTCCTGCAGAGCTGGCGGGCCACGCTGATTCCCATGCTCGCCGTGCCGGTGAGCGTGATCGGCACCTTCGGCGGGCTGCTCGTGCTGCACATGTCGATCAACGTGCTCACGCTGTTCGGCCTCGTGCTGGCCATCGGGATCGTGGTGGACGACGCGATCGTCGTGATCGAGAACGTCGAGCGCATCATGGCCAGCGAGAAGCTGCCCGCGCGCGAGGCCGCCGACCGGGCCATCACGCAGGTGGCGAGCGCGCTGGTGGCCATCGTGCTGTCGCTCTGCGCCGTGTTCATCCCGGTGGCGTTCATCGGCGGGGTGACGGGCGCGCTCTTTCGGCAGTTCGCCATCACGATCGTCGTCGCGGTCGTCCTGTCCGGGATCGTGGCGCTCAGTCTCACGCCGGCGCTCTGTTCGCTGCTGCTCAAGGAGTCGAACGAGGCGAACACCACCGGCTTCTTCGGCTGGTTCAACCGCACCTTCGAGCGCGGCCGCCGGCGCTACACCGGGATCACCGGGAGCGTGCTCGACCACCCCCGCGTCTGGCTCGCGTTCTTCCTGGTGATCGTCGCGCTCACGGGGCTGCTCTGGCGCCGCATTCCGACGGCGTTCCTCCCCACGGAGGACAAGGGATACATGGCGATCGCGGTGCAGCTCCCGGACGCCGCTTCCCTGCAGCGCACGGTGGACGTGGTGCAGCAGGTCGAAGGCATTCTCCGGCAGCAGCCCGGGGTGGCGCACTTCGTGGCGCTGGCGGGGTTCAGCATCCTCGGCTTCTCGTCGCAGACCAACGCCGCGACGGTGTTCGCGCAGTTCAAACCGTGGGGCGAGCGGGGGCCGGGGCAGTCGGCCGACGCGATTGCCGCGCGGGTGAACGGGGCGCTGTTTGCCCTCAAGGGCGCCACGGCGTTCGCCTTCAATCTGCCCGAGGTGCCGGGTCTCGGCACGTCGGCCGGCATCGAGCTCAACCTGCAGAACCGCAGCGGACAGGACATCCGTGCCTTCGCGCAGCAGGTGCAGGCGTTCCAGGCGGACGTGAACCAGTTGCCGGCCGCGCAGAACGTTACCACCCAGTTCCGCGCCAGCGTCCCGCAGTTGTATGTAAACGTCGATCGTACGGCCGCCAAAGCGCGCGGCGTGAATCTGAACGACCTCTTCGGCACGCTGCAGACCTTTCTCTCGTCCGTGTACATCAACGATTTCAACCTGCACGGCAAGACGTTCCGCGTGCAGGCGGAGGCCGAGCCGCAGTTCCGGCAGTCCCCGGCCGACATAGGCCACTTGTACGTGCGTGGCCGCGGCGATGCCATGATCCCGGTGTCGGCGCTCACCACGACCGAGTTCCGGAGCGGCCCGACGGTCATTCCGCGCTTCAACGGATTCCCGTCGGCGCTGTTCACCGGCACGCCCAAGCCGGGGTGGAGCTCGGGCCAGTTGCTCAACCAGATCGACTCGCTCGTCAGGACGCGGTTCGCCTCATCGGGGGTCGGTGTCGCGTATTCCGGGCAGTCGTACCAGGAGCGAGCCTCGAGCGGTGATGCGGCGCTCGTCTTCGGCATCGGGTTGCTGATCGTGTTTCTGGTGCTCGCGGCGCAGTACGAGAGTTGGTCCGTCCCGTTCGCGGTGCTGCTCGGACTGCCGTTCGGCGTGCTCGGGGCGTTGCTCGGCATCTGGCTGCGCGGTCAGGCCAACGACATCTATTTCCAGGTGGGGGTGATCGCCGTGGTCGGGTTGGCGGCCAAGAACGCGATTCTGATCGTGGAATTCGCCACGGAGCTGCGCGGACAGGGCATGTCGATTCGTGAGGCCGCGCACGAAGCGGCGCGCGAGCGGTTGCGCCCCATTCTCATGACCTCGTTCGCGTTCATTCTCGGCGTGCTGCCGTTGGCGATCGCCACCGGCGCCGGCTCGGCGAGCCGCCACTCGATCGGCACCGGAGTGTTCGCGGGCATGCTCATCGCGACGACCGTGGGCATCTTCTTCATTCCGCTGTTCTTCGAAGTGATCCGGCAGCTCGCCGAGGGCGGGCGCGCACGGGCGGCCGCCCGGGACGCCGCGGGAGGGACACGATGAAGCGACGCTCGCTCGCCCTGCTGGCTGCCGCGCCGATGGCCGCCTGCATGATCGGTCCGTCGTACCACGCGCCGGTGCCGGTACCGGCGGGCACCGCGATCACGAGACCGGCCGTCCCCGACTCGACGCGCGCGTTCTTCGATTCACTGGCCGCCGCCCGCCGGCGCGACAGCATCGCCACCGCGGCGACGCCGGTGATGCAGCGACTGGTCGTACAGGACTCGATGGCCGGCGTGGCGTGGCTCGACATCCTGCGCGACACGACGCTCGTGAAGCTCGTGAACACCGCGCTGCGCCAGAACCGGAACCTGCAAACCGCCGTGGCGCGCATTCAGGAGTATCGCGCGGACGCCGGCGCGGCGCGGGCACCGCTGTTCCCCAGCGTCTCCGCCAATGGGTCCGTCTCCAGCAACCAGATCGCGCTCGGGTTCATTCCGCCCGTGTCGTACCGGGCGACGCGCGTCTCCGGGGACGTGGCGTGGGAGTTGGACTTCTGGGGGCGCATCCGGCACGGCCTCGATGCCGCGAACGCGGACGTGGGCGTTCAGGTGGCGGCCGAGCGCGGCGCCGTGCTGTCGCTGGTGAGCGACGTGGCGACGTCGTATCTGCAGCTCCTGGAACTCGATCAGGAGCACGCAATCGCGGAACAGACGCTCGCCTCGCGGCGGGCCACGCTCGCCATCGCCCGCCAGCGCTACGCGCAGGGGCTGATCTCGGAACTGGACGTGAAGCAGTTCGAAGCCCAGGTGGCGGCGCCGGCCGTGACGCTGGCCCAGACGGAGCGCGAGCGGGCGCAGACCGCGCACGCGCTCAATGTGCTGCTCGGCGAGGCCACGGCGCCGATTCCGCGCGGTGGAACGCTGGCCGCGGCCGTCAAGGCGCTCGTGGTGCCGGACTCGGTACCGGCCACGCTGCTCAGCCGGCGACCCGATCTGCAGCAGGCCGAACGGCAGTACGCTGCCGCCACCGCCCGGCTCGGCATGGCCGATGCGGCGCGGATGCCGACCATCATGGTGACGGGATCGTACGGGAGCCAGGCGGCCAAGCCGGGCGACCTGTTCGGCTCGAACACACGCATCTATCAACTCCAGGCCGGCGTGTCGATTCCCATCTTCGATGGCGGGCGACTGGCCGATCAGTCGGCGGCGGCGCGGGCGCGCGTGGAGCAGGCGAGACTCCAGTACCAGCAGGCGGCGCTCAGCGCCCTCCGTGACGCGAATGACGCGTTGGTGGCGGTGCACTCGGCGCGGGACGAGGAAGTGGCCCAGGCGACGCAGGTCGAGGCGCTCCGTGGCGCGCTCGACCTGGCGCAACTCCGCTATCAGTCCGGGCTGTCCAGCTACCTCGATCTCCTCGATGCGCAGCGAAGTCTGTTCGCGGCGCAACTGGCGCTGAGTCGGTCGCAATTGCAGCAACTCACCGCCGCCGTGCAGTTGTACAAGGCGCTCGGCGGCGGGTGGGCGGGATCGCCCTAGCGAGTCATCGGTCCGTCATGGCCCGTCGGCCGGTCAACGGGCGGGTTGATGCAACGTGAGCCCGAACGCCAGCTGCGTTGTGGTCGTGTGCGACGTGAACCGCGCAGTGCCGCCCGTGAATGGGAACGTCACGATATTGTCGAGGGTCTGCCGGAGCAGGCGAACATCGAAGGCCAGTTCTGGCGAGAGGTAGTGTCGAATCCCGATCGATGCGCCGTGCGTGCGGGTGTCGTAGCGATCCGGACTCCGGCCGGTGGTCGCGTCTCCGAACACGTCGACGAAAGGCTGGACCGCGAGTGCCGCCGGGTAGTACGCGCGCACGAGGGCGCTGCCCGAGTATATCGAGATCCGGGAAAGTCCATCCTGCGCCGGTGTGTATGAGGCGCCGCCGCCAACGCCTACCTGGAACCAGGAGGCGAGGAAGGGATCATATTCGCCGCTCAGCGAGGCCCCGTAGTGGGGCGAAACCGGTATGTTGACCGAAGCGTTCCAATCGAACGCGCCGCGCGTCTGGCGACCGACCGGCGCGTTGCCGAACAGTCCCGAGACGAAGGCCTCCGGTGCGGCGCTGAAGGCGGTCCCGGTCTTACTGCCGGGCGCCGAGCTGGAGGCAACCTGAAACCGCGCGTCGACGGCCGTGAGCGGCGTGAGAAACCGGAGCCACCCGACGGCCGCTGACGCAGTGAAGATTCCGAAGCGATGCTGTCCGCCCGATTCCCCAATCGACGCCGCGACGAAGGGCGCCGAGCGGGGGTTGTCGCCGAACAGGTAGCGGGCATTGGCCGATGCGCCGACGCTCTCACTCGCGAGCCCGGCGCTGGAGCCGGCATAGAACAGGCTGCCACCCAGTTGCAGATGGTTGTTCAGGAAGGGCGAGTATCCGAGGCCTACATTCCAGAGCGTGCTCGTGCCCTGCCGCCAGGTGACGCCGCCGCTGAGGCCGACGTTCGCCAGTCCGGTGACGGGCGCGGAGCTGCCCGCACCCCCGGTTTGCGCCGCCGCCGGCAGCGCCAGCACGATCAGGGTCAACAGCGTTGCGCTCATCGTTGCGCGTTTCGGCATGCGGAATCCTCCTGAAGTCTGGGTGCGGAATCGGCACGTGCCGGCATCGGCGCTCGCATCCATATTTGTGCACGATTCTCTTCAGTTCATACGGGCCGGCTTCGCAATCCGTTGACATGGCAGTAGCCGTATAGTTTCGGCCTGGTGGCGGACGGCTCCGCCCGCTTCGCAACGCCGTCCGGTCTGCCGCCCTACGGCACGATCCGGTGACCGTTCACGAAGTCGTACAGCGTCAGTTGGCGGAGCTGGTAATAGGCCGTCCAGTATCCGCGCAGCGCCTGCACGAATTGCAGCAGCGCCTGATCCTTGTCGTTCTGGGCGATGTACAGGTTGTCGATGGTGATCTTGCCGATCACGTACCGCTCGTAAGCGACGTCGAACCGTTTGGAGGCCACGGTGTCGGCCTTCGCCGACACCGTGAGATTGCGCCCTGCCTGCGCGAGCTGCAGCGCGGCGAACCGTGCGTTCTGGATGGTCTGCTCACGCGTGGCCTGCGACGTGGCCGACTCCTGCTCCTGATCGGCCGTGGCGGCCTGGACGTCGGCGCGAGTGTGCGCCCCACTGGATGAGGGGCACCTGCACGCCCAGCGAAAGCTGCTGCGCCTGCAGCAGGTTGCGGTACGCGGCGCTCGCCGCCGACCCGCTGGCGTTGAACCCGTAGCTGGCCTGCAGCGTGGCGCCGATGCCGGTGCCCAGCCGGGCCTGGGTTACGGCGCGGCGGGCCTGGACATCCTGCAACGCGAGCGTCGTGACGGTGGAGCTGTTGTGCAGCGCTTCGGCGACGGCCCGCGCCGTGTCGAGCGGCACCACCGGTACGTCCGACGTGACGACGATGCTCACGTTCGCATTCGCCGGCACGTTGATGGCCAGCCGGAACGCGGCGAGTGCCCGGTCGTAATCGAGCTTGGCGCCGTCCACCGAGGTGCGCGCGCGGAGCAGCGCCAGTTCGCTCTGCAGCAGATCGTTCTCGCCGATCTTGCCCACCTGGTAGCGGCCCTTGTTGAGCGTGTACAGGGTGTCGTTGACCGCGGCGTTGTGCGTCGCGTTCCGCAGCGCGGAACGCGCCGAGTAGAGATCGAAGAAGGCGCTCGCCGTCGCCGCCGCCACCGACTCGCGCGCTTCGAGGTATTGCCGCTCGGCGATCTCGGTCCGGAGGTCCTGCTCCCGCGTGTCCCACTTGATGGTGTTGGGGCGCAGGATGGGCTGCGAGAGCGTCACCGTCATCGGCGCCGACGACCAGGTGCGTACCTGCTGGGCGCCGCTCATCTGAAAGCGCTGCAGCGAGGACGACACGCTGAGGTTGCCCCCCGTGAAGGGGAGCTTCTGGGAGATGGTGAGCCCGAGTTGCGACGTCGTCTGCTGCAGCGGGGTGAACAGCTGCGCGCCGCTGGGTTGGATGACCGGCACGATGGCCCGGCTGTAGTTCGGGACCGTTGCCGCGAGACTGATCTGCGGCAGGAGCCGAGCCCCGTAGGCATGATCCCGGGCCAGCGCGGCGGCGAGCGCGTCCCGGGCGGCGCGTGCCTGCAGGCCCTGCTTCTGCGCCAGCGCGATGGACTGTTGGAGCGTGAGGGAATCCTGGCCGCGGGCGGCCGGCGCGAACAGACAGAGGGCCGCGAGGAGGACCCCGGGAATGACGGGTCGGATCATGGGGTGGCCTATTCGTAGCGGAGGCAGACGACGGGATCCTGCTGGGCGGCGCGCCACGCGGGCACGATCCCGAAAACGAGGCCCACGGTGAACGAGACGCCGAAGGCGAGGAGCACGGAGAGCGAGGACACCGCGGTCGTGATGCCCGGCGAAGTGCTCGATGCCGCCGCTGATCACCGCCCCCACGATGATGCCGGCGACGCCGCCCGCCACGCTGATCAGCATGGCCTCGCTCAGGAACTGGAAGAGGATGTCCTTCTGGGTCGCGCCGGTGGCCCGGCGGACCCCGATCTCGCGGATCCGCTCCAGCACGGACGCGAGCATGATGTTCATGATCCCGATCCCGCCGACGAGCAGCGAGATCGACGCGATGGCGCCGAGCACGATGTTGAAGATCGATCGCGTCCGCTGCTCCTGGCGCAACAGCAGCTCGGGCACGGTGATCTCGTAATCCACGACGTCGTTGTGTCGGCGCTTGAGCATCCGCCGCATGACGTCCGCCACCGCCGACATGTACTTGCTGTCGTCCACGCGAACGATGATCCGGTCGAGCTGGTTGTGGTTGGCGCGCTCGGCCCGCGCTGCTGCGAGTCGGTCGTCGTCGCCGGCCGCGTGACCGTGTACTGCCGGGCCGCACGCTCGAATGTCCTGCTGCGTGAGCAGCGCGCGGTTCCGGTAGCGCAGCAGCATGGTCTGGCGTGGGGACGTAGACGTCCATGTTGGCGTCGCGGATACCGAGCTGCTGCCGACGTCTGGGCGCTGCACGGGGCGGTCGGCGAGCACGCCCACCACCGTGAGCCACACGTTCCCCACCTTGAGCGTGCTTGCCGATGGGATCCTCCGTCGTGAAGAAGCGCGTGCGGACGCCCTGGCCGATGATCGCCACCGCGCATGCCATCGCGCACCTGCGTGGGCGCGACCAGTCGGTGCCGCGCGCGATGCGCAGATTGAGCAGCCGGAAGTACGTGCGGATCGACGCCCACGACCTTGCCGGATCGCCGCAGGCCCTCGCGGGTGAGCGTCGTGTTGAGCACGATCTCCCCGCTCGCGGCCACCGACGTGCGGCATGACGGCGGCAATGGCGGCTGGCGTCCTCGGTAGGTGAGCCCGGGCGTGTAGCGCACGACCTGTCGCTCTCGGGCTGCTGTCGGTCGGCCTTCTCTTCCTTCTGCTCCACGATCGGCGTGACGATCACGTTGTTCGAGCCCAGCAGCTGCATCTGCTGGAGGATCTCCTGCTCGGCGCCCGGCCGATGGCGAGCATGGCGATCACCGACGCGACGCCGAACAGGATGCCGAGCGAGGTGAGGCCGGCTCGCAGCTTGTTGTGCCCGACGGCCTCGAACGGCCGTGCGGAGGCTGGACAGGACGTGCGCGATGATCTGTCGCCGCAGCGTGGCGACCGTCTCGTTGAGCGTCGGCATGCCGCTCAGCCCGGCGAGAGCACGTGATGCGTGCTGTCCGCGGACGGGGCCGGCGGGGCGCCCTTCACTCCCGGTGTTGCCTTCTTCGAAGGCGCCGGCTGCACCGGAAGGGCGGTGTCGCCGTTCGGCACGGGAGCCACGTTGTGGGACCCCGGCAGATGTACGATCGCCAGACGGTCGTGATCCGCGGGTGCCGCCATCAGAATGCGGTCGCCCGGCTTGAGCCCCCGCGTGACGATCACATCGTCGTCGTTCATCTGCGCCGTCTCCACTTCCTGCTTGACCACGTGGGAGCCGGACTGGACGTAGACCACGGGCAGGCCGCTGTCGGTGCTCACCGCCTCGATGGGGATGTAGATGACGTCCTTGGCGGTGAACGTGTTGATGGCGTTTCCGGTCGTCATGCCGGGGCGGAGCGTCGTATCGGGCTTCTCGATGTTGATATGGACCTCGAACACCTTGGCGTCGGAGTTCGGACGCTGCTCGCCGACGTTGGCCACGTTCGTGACCGACCCCGGTCAGCTTCTTCCCGGGATCCGCGTCGAGCGTGATGGCCACGTGCTGGCCGACGGCCACCTTGCGCACGTCGATCTCGTTCACGTAGGTCATCGACTCCATCTTGGTGAGATCGGGCAGCGTGGCCACCACGCCATCGAAGCTGTTGACCTGCGAGCCCGCCGTGCGCTTCTGCCCGTTGTATTCCCGTTGGTAGATCACCATGCCGGGCGACGGCGCGCGGATCGTGAATCCCGCCATGACCGACTGGACCATCTGCAGCTGGTTCTTCTGACGGCTCAGATCGGCGCTCTGCTCGCTCATCTTGGCCTTGGCCTGCAGCACCTGGGTCTTGTAATCCAGCCTTGGCCTGGTCACCGCGCGTTGGGCCTGCTGGTAGTCGATATCCGTCTGCTGCTGAATGCTCGGCGCCTCGTAGATCGACTGTTCCTTCACGATCTTCTTCTGCTCCAGAGCCAGCTCGAGGGACCGGATGTTCTCGCGCGCCTTGGAGAGGGTGAGCGCCGAGTCCAGCATGGCCTGCTCGTACTCCGCCTGGGCCTTCTGCACGCCCAGCGTCACCTCGGCCAGCTTGGGCGCCAGTGTGGCCCGATCGAGCTCGCCACCACGTCCCCGGTCTTCACCAGCGTGCCCTCGGGCACGAGCGGTGGCGATCTTCATCTGATAGATCTGCGCCTGCATCGCCCCCTGCGGCACCGTGATCTGCACCGACTTGCGCGCACGAAGTTCGCCCGAGGTTGTGACCAGCACGCTGAAATCGCCGTGCTTCACGGTGGTGACCAGCGCGGTATCGGGCACCGCATCGTTGTGGGCGAACAGCCAGGTGGCGGGGATGCCGAGCAGCACGACCACGACTGCGACGCGGAACCAGCGCGAACGGACGAGCGCCATGACACCTCCACCGGAGTCAACGAGCGATGACCAGCCATGCGGACGCGGCCCCACGCGGAGCGCGCCCGGCATCCAACGCGCAACATCGTCGGTTCGACACCATGAGCGGCCCGACCGTTGCCCGCGACCGCCCAATTATCCCGTGCGTCGGCCGAACACGGCCCAGCCGGGGTCGAAACCGCGCCAATATGAGGACCCATCCGCGCGGGCGCATCGGGATTAATGAACTCGTAACGAAGAGTTCCTGAAGTGCTAATGTTGCGGCGAGACGCGCGTGCCCGGGCCCGGCCAGCCGGGCCCGGGCGGCCCGGCCGGCCATCGGGGCACGGACGGAGGGGGTGTGGCGGGCCTCGCCAGGCCGCGGCGCCGCCGAACTTGAAGTTTGGTGCCGCCGGTGGGAGCTTTCCCGGCAGTTCTTCCCACTACGGATGACATTCCAGATGCAAGCATTCGGGTTACCCCGCCGTCTGGCGGGTGCGTTCACGGTTCTGCTGGTCGCGGTTGGGCCGGCGGCGTGCGGCCGCGGCGCCGAGCAGGGCGCGGCCAAGACCACCAAGACCATCGGCGTCTCGCTGCTCACCCGCGAGGACGAGTTCTATCGCCAGCTCGAGGCGGGACTGCGGCAGGCGGCCAAGGCGCATGGCTACGCGCTGGTGCTCAACTCCGGCGATCGCGACCTCGCCAAGCAGCAGTCGCAGATCGACGACTTCATCGTGCAACACGTGGACGCCATCGTCGTCTGTCCGGTGGACTCCAAGGGCATCGGGCCCGCCATCCAGCGGGCGAATGCGGCCAAAATCCCCGTGTTCACCGCCGATATCGGAGCCGACGGCGGGCAGGTGGTGTCGCACGTCGCGTCCGACAACGTGGCGGGGGGAAAGCTGGCCGCCGAGTACATCGCCAAGGCGATCGGCGGCAAGGGTGACGTGGGCCTGATCGGCGAACCGGACGTGCAGTCGACCATCGACCGCGAAGCCGGATTCAAGGAGGCCCTGAAGGCCTACCCGAACATCCACCTCGTGGCCAACCTCAACGGCTACGGGACGCGCGACCATGCGCTCAAGGCGGCCGACGACATGCTGCAGGCGCACCCGAAGCTCAACGCGATCTTCGCCATCAACGACGAGTCCGCGCTCGGTGCGCTCTCCAGCGCCCAGTCCCACCACGACGCCCGGTTGGTGATCGTGGGCTACGACGCCGGCGCCGAGGCGCGGAAGGCGATCGCCGGGGGGACGCCGCTTCGCGCGGACGTGGCGCAGCAGCCGATGAAGATCGGCGAGGAGACGATCAACGCCATTGCCGACTACCTGGCGGGCAAGACGCCGCCGGCGCGCATCGCCGTGCCGGTGCGCATCGTCGACGCCGACTCGGTGAAGGCGATGACGGCGGTGGCGTCCGGCAAGTAGCCGCGTGGAACTCGCCGCCGACGCGTTGGTCAAACGGTATCCCGGGGTGCTCGCGCTGGACGGCGTGAGCATCGTCGTGCGCGGCGGTGAGGTCCACGCCGTGGCGGGGGAGAACGGGGCCGGCAAATCCACCCTGATGAAGATCCTCTCCGGCGCCGTGCGGCCCGACGCCGGCACGCTGACCGTCGACGGCCAGCTGGTCCGCTTCGAGACCCCGCACGACGCGCATGCCGCCGGGATCCGGATGATCCATCAGGAGTTGAGTCTCGTGCCGGAGCTGTCGGTGGCCGAGAACATCTTCCTGGGCGCCGAGCCGCGACATCGCGGAATCGTGGACCGCGACCGGCAGACGCGCGACGCGCGCGCGGTGCTCGACCGCCTGGGGCAAACGCAGCTCGACCCGGGCGCGCGGGTGGCGGATCTGCCGCTGGCGGCGCGCCAGATGACCGAGATCGCCAAGGCGGTCGCGGCCCGGGCCCGGGTGCTGATCATGGACGAGCCCACCGCCATCCTGGCGCAGGCCGAGACCGACGTGCTGTTCCGCGTCATCGAGCAGCTCCGCGACGAGGGCGTGGCGGTGGTGTACATCTCGCACCGGCTGGACGAGATCTTCCGTGTGGCAAACCGCGTCACCGTGCTTCGCGACGGACAGCGGGTGACGACGGCGCCGGTGTCCGAACTTTCGCGTGGCGAGATCGTACGGCTGATGGTGGGGCGCGAACTCGCCACCGGCTATCCGGCCCGAACCGCGGAACCGGGGGCCGAGATGCTGCGACTGGAAGGCGTCAGCGCGGGGCCGGTTCACGACGCGTCGCTCGTGCTGCGCCGCGGTGAGATCGTTGGGCTGGTGGGGCTCATCGGCGCCGGGCGTACCGAGCTGGCACAGGCCATTTTCGGCGCGACGCCGATGCGAGCAGGGCAGATGCTGCTGGAGGGCGCGCCGTTCCGGCCGCGGTCGCCGCGCGAGGCCATCGACGCCGGCGTGGCGCTCCTGCCGGAAGACCGCAAGCGGCAGGGACTCGTGCTCATGGGCGCCATCCGCGAGAACGTTTCGCTGCCGTCCCTCCCGACGCTGGCGCCCCGGGGCGTGGTGGACCGGGCCCGCGAGCGCGCCGGCGTCGAGAAGTGGATCGAGGCGCTGGGCATTCGCACGCCGTCGCTCGATCGGCCCGCGCAGCAGCTCTCGGGAGGCAATCAGCAGAAGGTGGTGCTGGCCCGCTGGATGCTGCGCCACTCCCGCGTGTTGCTGTTCGACGAACCCACGCGGGGCATCGACGTGGGCGCCAAAGCCGAGATCTACGCGCTCATGCGGCGGCTGGCCGAGGACGGCGCGGCGATTCTCATGATATCCTCCGACCTTCCCGAGGCACTCGGCATGGCCGACCGGCTGATCGCGATGCGCAACGGACGCATCGTGGGGCAACTGACGCGCGACGAGGCGACGCAGGACCGCGTCGCGACGCTCATCCTCGGCGAGAGCGCGGCGGCATGACCTCCTCGCCGGCGCGGTGGCAGCGCATTGCCGACTACATGCTCGTGGTGGCGACGGTGGTGGAGGCGGCGGTGTTCGCCGGCATCGCTCCCGGGTTCTTCTCGCTCGCCAACGCGGTGAACGTGCTGCTGAGCGTGGCCGTCACGGGCATCCTCGCCGTCGGCATGACGGCGGTGATCCTCACGGCGGGCATCGATCTGTCGGTGGGATCGGTGGTGGCGCTCACCGGCGTCACCGGCGCGATGGCCGCGTCGCACGGCTTCATGCCGGCCACGATGGCGCTCATCGTCGCCGTGCTCGTCGGGACGGCCACCGGCGTGGTGAACGGGACGCTGACCGCCTATCTGCAGGTGCCGGCGTTCGTGTCGACGCTGGCCATGCTCACCATCGCGCGGGGGCTGGCCTTCATCGTGTCCGGCGGGCGCAGCATCGGCGACCTGCCGTCGTCGTTCGGCGCGCTGGGACGGTCGGTGCTGCTCGGCATTCCGGCGCCGGTGCTCGTGATGGCGGCGGTGATGCTGGTGGGCGCGTTCGTGCTCCGCCGCACCGTGTTCGGCCGCCACATCTACGCCATCGGCGGCAACACCGAGGCGGCGTGGCTGGCCGGCGTGAACACCAAGCGGGTGATCTGGTGGGTGTACGTGCTCAACGGCGCGCTGGCGGGCATCGGCGGGCTGACGCTGGCCTCGCGACTCGGCGCGGGCGTGCCGAACGCGGGGCAACAGTACGAATTGGACGTGATCGCGGCGGTGGTCGTGGGCGGCGCCTCTCTGTTCGGCGGCCGCGGGACGATAGCCGGCACGCTCTGGGGTACGGTGTTCATCGGCGTGCTGACCAATGGGCTCAATCTGGCGAACGTCGATCCCTACGTGCAGAAGATCGCGCTGGGCGTGGTGATCGTGTTGGCGGTGATCGGCGACGAGATCAGCCGCCGGAAGCGCGCGACGGGGTAGGGCAGACGCCCGGCTAGCGAACCGGCGTCGGTGCCGGCGGGCGATAGTCCACGGCCGCATTCACGATGTTGATGGGACCGAGCGTGGCCAGGTCGGCGACGATCTTCCACGCCCCCGCCACGCGCCGAAGGTGGAGTTCCGGCCGGTACATGTTGGCGGCGAAGTACGTCACGCCAGCGTCGTCCACGCGATAGATGACGTGGGCCAGATCGGCCCCTTCGCGCACGTCCCCGAGCACGGTGAAGTTGGTTCGACCGGTGCCTCGTGCGTATGCGGCTTCGAGCGTGCGGGCCGCGAACGCCATGGGGCTCAGTCGCGCCAGCTCGCCGATCGTGGTGGCGCCGCCCTGGGTTACCACCGGCACGGTGTCGTACTTGGCGAGATCGGCCGTGTCGGCGTCGGAACTCCATCCGATCGCGGCCGACTGACCCGGCCGCCGGTTCGCCGCCGTGGGTGCCCCTGCCTTGGCCCATCCCAGAAGATTCCGGATGCCGTGATCCCGGGAGGCGCGCAGCGTCGTCGAGTCGAAGAGGGCCACGGCCGCGGTCCAATTCTCGTCGCCGATCGCCCGGAAGAACGCCCGCGCGACGTCATCGGGAGTCTCGGCCGGCTCCGGGCTCGTCGTGTCCGCGTCGACCCGGCCCACGTGGCAGTCGCGCATCGCCTCGCGCGCGTGCCGGGCCGGCCGGTCCAGCAGCGGAAGATCGGCCACGGCCCGGGTCGAGACGTTGAGCGTCTGCAGGCTGCGGCCGCCACCGCGTTTCATCAGCAGTCCGGGATCGACGACGTAGTCGAGCGAGATGAGGGTGGAGCGCTCGGCGGCGGCGTGTGCGCGCAACGCGCTGTCGAGCGCGACGCGGGTCATGCCGGCGGGTGCGTGAAACCGGAACACCCCATGGGTTTCGGACGATCGCACCAGGTGACCCGCGGAGTCGAGCGTCACCGTGACCGCGACCTCCGGGGCATCGCGGGACGGGTAGTCCACGGTCTCGATTACGGCGCCGCTCGGCGTGGTGCGCACGGGCCGGCACTCGAACCGGTCGTAGTGCCAGGGCGCGACGGCGAAGTCAGCGACGGTTGCCGCGGCCGCGCGCGGGTTCACCGGTACGAAGACGTCCCGTGTCACGGCGGCCTCCCCAGCGGAGGCGGGAGCGGGTGTCGGGGCAGGGGTGGAACGTGGGGCACACCCGGCGGCTGTCGTGACCAGGGTGAGCGCGGCGAGCCGTCGCAACGGGGAGCGGAGGGCGGGGGGCATACTGACCTTCAGGGATATGGGCGTTGGTGAACGGACCACGCCGGCCGGCGACAGTCGACCGGCGCCCCCTAAGTTGCACCACCACCTCCCACCGCGCCAGACCAGAACTCGTATTACGGAGCGGTGCCGCGACTCGGGCGCATCACACGACGCGCCAGCCAGACCAGGAGCGCGATGGGCAGCGCGATGAAGATCAGGAACTTGAGGGCGACGATCGTGAACAGTCCCACGGCGATGAGCACGATCACGGGAATGCCGAGGATCGCCATGGTCAGAAAGGGGCGCAGCGCGAAGAGACGAACGAGAGCGGCAATCATGGGGCACGACTCCGGGCAGGAGGTATGGCTACCCTACGAGTACACCGGCGTCCGGAGTTTCGCCATCCGACGGATCACGGGGGCGGGTTCCGCCGCTGGGTCAGGGGGTCTCGATCTGCACCCGGCCCTCGACCACGGCCGTCCATCCCGTGGGTCGATGCACGAGTTTGTAGATGCGCTCGAACCGGAGCGGGCCCACGCCGACGCTGGTCGGTGTCGAGTAGCGTTGCACGTACAGATTCACGCTCGCCGTATCGCCCGGCATCTGGAACACCTCCGAGAACCGGACCACGTAGCCCGCCATCGGGGCGTTGCAGTGGGCCAGCTTGCCTCCCTGGCTGGTGGGCTCGCAGGTGCCCTGTACGATGTGGCTCTCGAGGAGGCTGTTCCGCAGCCCGCTGGTCATCCTCTCGGTGCCCGCGCCGTAGCCGCCCGTCCGCGGGAGCAGCCTGGGGTCCAGCAGGAGGTAGAGCGACGGGTCTCCCACCTGGAAGGCGCCGCCCACGGCCTCCTGATAGATCGCGACCCGGTCGCGGAGCGGCAGGTCGGCCACCTTCAGGCCGTGGCCCCGGACGTACGATTCCGCGGGGTTGGGCGCGCAGCCCACCGTCGCCAGGGCAACGAAGACGAGAGTCCAGGTGCGGCGTGATGAGATCATCGGGGATCGGGATTGGGAGGCAAGACGACCGGAAACCGGTCGTCGGAACCGAGTCGGTGACCGACGTCCGCGGCGTGGAGCGTACCGGGTACCGAAATGTAACGCGCTCGATCCGTCATCGGATGCGAGCAACGCCGCCCGGCCCCGCATCGGGGCCGGGCGGCGTTGTCGGAGCCGATGCATAGCCGCCGGGTCAGTCGACCTTGGAATTCAGCATCATGCCGTGCATGAAGTGCGGCTTGCCGTCCTTGGCGTCCGGGATGAAGCACATCGTGACGTAATTCCCGGCGCTGAAATCGGCCGAGAAGTACGCGGTCCGGCCCGGCGCTTCGGGAGCGATGCCGCCGACGGCGTGGGCGGGCGGGGGCCCGGCCGGCTTCACCATCCATTTCGCGAAATCTTCCGCCGTCTTGCCGGAGTCGAGCTTGATGATCTCGAGCTCGTGCATCTGCGGCCCGTTGTTCGTGACGGCAAACACGTGGTGACCGGCCGTGATGGGCGTGGAGTACGTGAACGAATAGTCCGCCAGCGCGACGTCGACATCCGCTTTGGGCGCGACGCGACGTATCCGCGGCAGCGCCGCTGCTCGCCACCGCCGTGAACGCATGCATCATGCCCTTCATGAAGTGCGGTACGCCGCCAGGGACGTCCACCATGCAGAGAATCGCATAATTGCCGGGCGTGAGGTTCAGCGTGGCGTTCGTGCTGTTGCCCGGGTCGGGCGCGTTGGGGCCTCCGATCGCGACGGCCCAGGCGGGCGGCGGACCGGGGTTTTTGAGGGCCGCCGCGAGGTCGCTCATCGTCTTGCCGCTGTCGAGGCGGAAGATCGTCGCGTGATGGAAGCTCGGCCCGTCGTTGATCAGGGTGAAGGTGACGAAGCCGGAGGGCACCGTGTCGGGCGCCACGTAGGCGAAGTCCTTGGCATGGATGGTGACGGCTGCGGGTGCGGCAGGCTGCGCAGGGGATGCCGGTTTCTCGTGGCTGCTGCAGGCGGCGAGGGCGGCGAGTGCGCCAACGACCGCCACGTACGTGATGCGGGCACGCATGGGGCTGGCCTCAATTGTGGAGGTGATGAAGGGGAGTGGGACTTCGCGCGGTACGATGCGCCGCCAGGGTTGCGGCGTCAATGCCGACGGCGAGAATCCCCATTGGAGGAGCGGACGCTAAGAGAGTGCGAGGGAAGCCGCGTGCTCTCGACGCAGTCGCTCGTGGATGGTAGTTTGGCGCGTCACCCACCTGATGGATCCCGAACCCATGTATCGATTCGTGCGGTCTGCCCCGATGCTCGCGGCAGGCGCAGCGCTGGTTGCGTTCGCCGGTCCCCTTCGCGCCCAGCGCGAGCCCGTCGACACCGCGATGATCGCGAAGATCCGCGACGTCGGCCTGCACCACTCGCAGGTCATGGACCACATGATCTGGTTGGCCGACATCTACGGGCCGCGCCTCGAGGGCAGCCCGGCCACGGAGAAGGCCGGGCAGTGGGCGATGAAGACGCTCGAATCGTGGGGTCTCCAGAACGTGCACGAGGAGCGCTTCCCCTTCGGCAAGGGGTGGGAACTGCAGCACTTCTACGCCGAGATGGTCGCGCCGCAGGAGCAGCCGATCATCGCCATGCCCAAAGCATGGACGCCCGGCACCAATGGGCCCGTGGAAGCCGAGGTCGTGCGTCCCGACATCCAGAGCGCGGCCGACTTCGCGAAGTACCACGGCACGCTGCGCGGCAAGATCGTGCTCACCCAGCCGGCGCGCATGGTGCGCATGCTCACGGGCAAGATCATCCTCACGTACACGCCGAAAATGATCGATGAGATGATGACGCCACTGCCGCCGGGCTGGAAGCCGCCGGCGCGCCGCCCGACCGCGGCGCAGGCGTTCCGGCGTCGGCTGTTGAAGTTCTACCAGGACGAGGGCGTGGTGGCACTGCTCGACCGGGGCATGGATGCCGACACGGTCACCGGCGGAAGCGACCTGACGTGGTACGCGCAGCACACCGACGGCGGCACGTTCATGGTGCATGGCGGGCGGTCCGCACGACGCAACGGCCGGCAGCGGTCTGCCCGAGATCACGCTCGCGGTGGAGCACTACAACCGCATGGTGCGCATCCTCGCCAAGGGGGTCCCGGTGAAGATGCGCCTCGACGTGGAAACGAAGTTCTTCGACGAGACCACGCCGCGCGGCTTCAACATCATCGGCGACATCCCGGGCACCGATCCCGAACTGAAAGATCAGATCGTGATGATCGGCGCCCATTTCGATTCGTGGCACGGGGGTACCGGCGCCACCGACAACGGCGCGGGCGACGCCGCGATGATGGAAGCCATGCGGATCCTCGAGCAGGTCGGAGCCAAGCCACGCCGCACCATCCGCATCGCGCTGTGGGGCGGGGAGGAGGAAGGACTGCTCGGCTCCAAAGCCTACGCTCGCGCGCACATCGGCGATGTGGCGACCGGCACGCGCAAGCCCGGTTTCCAGACCTTCGACGCGTACTACAACCTCGACAACGGGAGCGGGAAGATCCGCGGCATCTGGATGGAGAACAATCCGCGTGTGGCGCCGATCTTCAAGGCATTCCTCGCGCCATTCAGGGACCTGGGCGTCGACTTGTTCAGCCCCCGTCCGGTACGCTCCACCGATCACCAGACCTTCTCCGAGGGCTTCGGCCTTCCCTCGTTCCAATTCGTACAGGAACGGTTGGAATACGCGGCGCGCACGCACCACACCAACATGGACGTCGTGGATCGCGTGCAGCCGGATCAGTTGAAACAGGCGGCGACCGTGGTCGCGGCGCTGGCGTATCTCACTGCGCAGCGGGATTCGATGCTGCCGCGGCGGCCGCTCCCGGCCGCCGTGGGAACTCGTCCGGGGGCTACGGGGTCCAAGTAGCGGCTCGTGCGGCCCGGGTGCCGCACCATCACCTTATCCAGTGGCGCGGAGATGCAAACGATGACGTTCGGGCGCGGGCGGTACCTATGCGGGTTCGCGTGGTGCGCCGTGGCGCTGGCCGGACTGACGATGGTCGGCCCGCTCCCCCTGATGGCACAGTCGCCCGCGTCGCGCGTGTCCCCGGCTCCCGTGCTGCAGGCCGACTCGGCGTCGGCTGTCTCGTCCGCATCGGCCATTGCCCACCCGCTCTTTTCCCGGCGCGATGCGTGGGTGGCCGTCGGCTTCACCGCCGCCACCGTGGCCGCGCTCCCGCTGGATCAGATGGTGGCGCACAATCTTCAACTCCCGCAGAACCAGAAGGAGCCTGGGCTCGTGCGCGCCTCGACGGTGTTTCGCGACCTGGCCGATCCGGGCACCGTGTACATCGGCAGCGGCATGTATCTGGCGGGTCGCCTGTTCGGGAATACGACGCTCACCGACATGGGGCTGCACGCGAGCGAGGCGCTCGTGGTGGCCTCGGCCGCCGGGTTCCTGCTGAAGGGGGCCGTGGGGCGCCCGCTGCCGCGGCAGGCGAACGCCGACGCCGACAGCTATCGGTTCGGCCGCGGCATCCGGGTGGATGGCAACTGGCAGGCGTTCCCGTCGGGCCATACGCTGGCGGCATTCTCGATTGCGTCGGCCGTGACCGCCGAGGCGTACGACCGCTGGCCGGCGCACGCGCGCCTGATCGGGGTGCTCACGTACGGCGCCGCCACCGCGTCGGGGGTCTCGCGGCTCTACAACAATGCGCACTGGGTGAGCGACATCATCTTCGGCGCCGGGATCGGCATCTTTTCCGGCATCAAGACCGTGCAGTACGAACATGCACACCCGAACGACTGGCTGAACCGTGTGCTGGGGCATGCCTCGATCGCGCCGAACCCGGGCGGCGGCGCCACGGTCGGCTTCAGCTTCCAGCACATCTGACGAGGGTGTGAGCCGTCTCACCGTCTCGGCGCAGGCGGACGGTGAGCCCGGTCACTGATCGGCGTCACAGCGAAAAGCCCCGCTCCGGGATAGACTGAACGCCGTTCCGACAACCCTTCCGGAGTGGTGCCGATGAAGACACCCCGTGTTTTGATCGCGGCCTTCGCTGCCGCGCTCACCCTCGTCAGCGTCAGCTGTAACGATTCAACCCCGGTTGCACCCGTCGCGCCCGTATCAGCGACGCCGCAACCTCAAGCCTCCCTCATCGGGACGCTCCTGGCGCCCACCGGGCTCCTCGCCTGCACGCCGCAACCGTACGACTCGGTCACCAAGGTCATCGGACCCGAGGGCGGCTCCCTCAAGGTTGGGGCGAACTGGTTCTACGTGCCGCCGAGGGCGCTCGACCGGGATGTGGCAATCACGGCCGTGGCGCCGCGTGGCGACGTCAACCTCGTCCAGTTCCAGCCCCAGGGCCTGAAATTCTCCCGGCCGGCCGTGCTCACGATGAGCTACGCCAACTGCGGACTGCTCGGCCGCCTGCTGCCCCGCCACATCGCGTACACGAACGATGCGCTGCAGATCCTGGAGTTGCTCCCGGCGCTGGACAATTTCTTCCGGCATACGGCGACGGCGCGGATCGGGCATTTCTCGGGCTACGCGATCGCATACTGACCGCTGAACGAGACTGCTACCGTGTCACACCTTCACACCGGGGATCTCCAAGATTCTCCGGAGACTCCGGATGCGGCGAAATGGCTGACCGCCGCGCGCCAGCACGAGCGCGACGGCGCCATTGCTCTCGCCATTACGACCTACGAGCGGATCGCTTCGGCGCACGACGGGACGGTGGACTATCGGACCCATTGCGAAGCCTTCCGGCGGCTCGCGGTCCATCGGTCGCGGCGGGGTGAGGGCGCGGTGGCGCGGGACCTCTGCCGCCGGAGCCACGACTTGGCGCGCCACTCGGGTGACGCCCTTCTCGCCGCCGAGGCGCTGAATACCATGGGCGGCATACACATCGCCACCGGATCGCTCGAGGAGGCGCGCCAAGCGTTCCTTGAAGCGTTGCGTTTGGGCGGCCCGGTGCGCCCGCTTCGCGCCCGGATCGAGCAGAACCTCGGGATTCTCGCCAACATTCAGGGCGCCATCGACGAGGCACTGGCGTGGTACGGTCGCTCGCTCGAAGAGTACCGCGCGGCCGGGGACGAGAATGGCTGTGCCATCGCCTTCAACAATCTCGGGATGGCGAGCGCCGACCGCGGTCTGTTCGAGGAAGCCGATCGCTACTTTCACGAAAGTCGGCTGCTGGCCGAGCGGACCCGCGATCTGCACCTCCTGGGCCTTGCCCATGCGAATCATGCCGAGGTGCACGCATTCCGCCAGCGCTACGACGCCGCATTGCGGAGCGCGGACGAAGCCCTGCGGGTCTTCGAGCAGATCGGCGCCCGCGCCCCGAAGTCCGAGGCATACCGGGTGATCGGCATGGTCTACCGCGATACCGGCCGCCCGGTGCTCGCCGAGTCGCGCCTGCGTTCGGCCATCGAGACCGCGGTGGCCACCGGTTCCGTGCTCGCCGAGGCCGAGGCGTCGCGCGAACTCGCCACGCTTTACCAGACCCTGGGGCGGAATCAGGAGGCACTCTCGCGCCTGAACGCGGCCCACCGGTTGTTCCACCGGCTCGATGCCCGGGTCGATCTGGTCAACGTGAACGGCAAGGTACAGGCCCTGCAGGCGACGTATCTCGCGGTGGTGCGCGACTGGGGCCAGTCCATCGAGTCCAGCGACAGTTACACCTTCGGCCATTGCGAGCGGGTGGCCGAGAACGCGGCGGCCGTGGCCGTGGCGCTCGGCCTGGACGACGCCGAGGTGCTCACGATCCGATTGGGCGCGTACCTCCACGACGTCGGCAAGGTGCGCGTGCCCCACGAAGTGCTCAACAAGCCCGGGCGGCTGACGGACGCCGAGATGGAGATCATCCGCATGCATCCGGTGTGGGGCGTTGAACTTCTCGCCGAGGTCGAATTCCCGTGGGCCATCAAGCCGATCATCCGCTCACACCACGAGAAGTACGACGGCACCGGCTATCCCGATCGGTTGTTGGGCGACGAGATCCCGCTGGCGGCGCAGATCGTGGGCGTGGCCGACGTCTTCGACGCCCTCACGACCACCCGCTCGTATCGCGGGGCACTCGCCCCCGACGTGGCGCTGGGCGAGATCGAGCGGTGCCGGCACTGGTGGTCCCCCCGCGTCTACGCGGCAGCCATGTCGGCACTGCGCGCCCGCGCATCCGCCGCCGGGCCTGCGGCGGAGCGCACCCGGCCACACGCCGCTTGAGCAGCAGGGTCAGACCAGCCGGCGTCGCTCCTGCTGCCCGTCGTACGCCGGCTTGGGCGCCCACAGCCGCCGCAGATGGCCGGTGGCCGCTTCCAGCGCCTCGCGATTCTCGAGGATGATCGCGCCTTTCGGGGTCGAGATGATGCCGTGCGACGAGAAGTCGCTGAGCACGCGGGACACCGTCTCGCGGCTCGACCCCACCATCTGCGCCATCACCTGATGGGTGGGCGGTTTGGGGATGCGCCGCCCGTCGTGGGGCGCGGCCAACTGGAGCAGCAGGTGCGACACGCGGCCCGGGACGTCCAGCAGGATCAGGCCGCCGATCTTGTGATCCGCTTCCTTGAGGCGGCGGCTGAGTGAGCGGAGCAGGCCGATGGCCACGCCCGGCATCTCCATGACCTGCCGGTACAGGTCGTCGCGGCGAAGCAGGAGGAGCTGCGATTCCTCGGTCGCGATCACCGTCGACGTTCCCGGATCGTCGTCGAACAGCGCCATCTCGCCGAAGAACTCCCCCGCGCCCAGCATCGACAGGATGACCTCGCGCCCGTCCTCGGCGATCAACATCGACTTCACCTTCCCCGCGATGATGATGTAAAGGGTGTCGCCGGGCGAGGTCCCGGAAACGATCACACTGTTCTTGGAATAATCGCGCATGTGCGCGAGCTGTCCGATCTTGTCCAACTCCGACTCGCGGAGCTGGGCGAACAGGGAGATTCCCCGAAGGAGTGTCGTGGCCGTCATCGAGAGGGCGCCGAGGTGTGGGAGCCAGGAGCAGGAACGCGCGAACGCGTGGGTGGATGCGCCAACGATGGGTGTGATCGGCACGATCCGCAAGGCGTGTGGGCCAACCACTGACCCGGCAGCGGGGCCCGCGCCGCCCAGGCGCGCCGGTTACATTCTGGAGACGATGTTCCACGCTTTCCCGCTCACCCCGCCTTGATCACCGGCCACCTGGGCCTCGCCCTCGGCGCGCGGGCCATTGACCCCGAGGCGCCTCTCAGCTGGCTCATCGTCGCCGCGATGGCGCCCGACATCGCCGACTTCGGCCTGGCCGCGGTGGGCGTCTGCAATCCCGACGGCGGATACACGCATTCGCTGGCCGCCGTCGCCGCCACGGCGCTCGCGTTGGGAGCTGTGGCGTTCTGGCGTTCGGGACGCCGGCGTACGGCGCTCGTCATCGGCGCCCTCGTGGTCTCTCACCTGCTGGCGGACTACCTGACCGGCACCAAAGCGCTGTGGGTGGGCGGACCGGTGTTCGGACTCAACCTGTATCGGTGGCCGGTGGTGGATCTGGTACTCGAGGCGACGGTCTTGTCGGCCGGCTGGTGGGCGGGGCGCCGCTGGGGGCAACTCCCCGGTGGGCCGGGTCGCGCCTCGTGCTGGCCACCCTGTTGTCGTTCCAATTCGTGATCGACGCCGCGTCGAGGCCGAACGAGTCGGACAAGGCCAACGTGTGCGCCAAGGCGGACGTCATCAAGCACCTCGACCACCTGTTCTGACCCGAGGCGCCCCCGGCCCGCGATGACAGCCGGCGTTCCGCGGAGTAAGATGGGGGAGCCCGAGCCCAATCCGGAGTCCATTTTCCACATGCGTCGCTCTCTCCTCGTTCTCGTCCTTGCCCTCGCGCCGCTGGGCACCAGCGGAGCGCAACGGTCCGCACCGGTGTTCACGCACGCCGACACGCTGCGGGGAACCAACGGTCCTGCCCGCGCCTGGTGGGACGCCACGTTCTACGATCTGCACGTGCGCGTGCAGCCCGCCGACAGCAGCATCAGCGGGTACAACGCGATCACCTACCGGGTGCTCCAACCCGCGCGCGAGATGCAGATCGATCTGCAGCAGCCGATGGTCGCCGACAGCTTCGTGCAGGACGGCCGGCGTCTGGACGCGCGCCGCGACGGCAACGCCTTCTTCGTCGCGCTCGTCGCACCGCAGCAGGCGGGAGAGCACCGGACGGTGACGGTGTACTACCACGGCAAGCCGCGCGCGGCCCGGCGCCCCCCCTGGGACGGCGGGTACATCTGGCAGCACGACAGCCTGGGACACGAGTGGGTGGCCACCGCCAACGAGGGGCTGGGCGCGAGCGTCTGGTGGCCCCTCAAGGATATCCTGTCGGACGAGCCGGACAGCCAGCGCATCGCCATCACCGTGCCCGACCCGATGATCGACGTTTCCAACGGCCGCCTCCGCTCGGTGACGCCCAACGCCGACGGGACGACGACGTACGAGTGGTTCGTCACCGAGCCGATCAACAACTACGACGTCGAGGTGAACGCCGGCGACTACACGCACTTCAGCACCATCTACCACGGGGAGGACGGCACGCTCACCATGGACTTCTGGCCGCTGGAATACCACCTGGATGCTGCCAGGCGGCAGTGGGCGCAGGCGACGTCCATGATGAAGTGCTTCGAACACTGGTTCGGGCCCTATCCCTGGTACGCCGACGGATACAAGCTCATCGAGGCGCCGCACCTGGGGATGGAGCATCAGAGCGGAGTGGCGTACGGCAACCACTTCGAGAACGGCTATCTGGGACGCGACCTCTCGCACACGGGGCTCGGCCTCGCCTGGGACTTCATCATCGTGCATGAGAGCGCGCACGAGTGGTGGGGAAACAGCGTCAGCGGCAAGGACCACGCCGACATGTGGATCCACGAGAGCTTCGCCAACTATGCCGAGAGTCTCTACGAGGAGTGCCAACAGGGGAAGGAGGCCGGTGAACGGTACGTGATCGGCACACGCGCCAACATCCAGAACGACCGGCCGATCATCCCGGCCTACGGCGTCAACGCCGAGGGATCGGGAGACATGTACTACAAGGGCGGGAACATGTTGAACACGATCCGGCAGATCGTGAACGACGACGCCAAGTGGCGCGGCATTCTGCGGGGACTCCAGCAGACCTTCCGCCATCAGACCGTGAGCACGTCCCAGGTGGAGCAATACATGAGCGCGCAGGCAGGCGTAGACCTGAGCAAAGTGTTTCAGGAATACCTGACGACGACCATGATCCCCCAACTCGAGTATCGGTTCGACGGGCGTACGTTGTCCTACCGCTGGGCGCATGTGGTGCCCGGCTTCGACATGCCGGTCAAGGTGACCCTGGCCCCCGATCGCTACTCGTTCATTCATCCCACCGAGCAGTGGCAGGCGACGGCGACGTCGCTGCCGGCCCCCGCTGATTTCAAGGTGGACGAGAACTTCTACGTCACGACCCGCGACGTCGGCACCGGCGCCAAGGGCGCGTCACCCGGAGAGAAGCCATGATAGGGAAACCCCTGGGATCCATCGCCGCGGCCGCGGCGCTCGTCGCCGTCATCGCTGCGTGCAGCAAGGGCGCGGAGTCGACTGGCCAGCAGACGCCGCCGCAGGCGGCGGTGGCCGACACCGGTCCCGTGTTCGACGTCGCGCTGCTGGATACGACGGTGTCGGCATGCACGGATCTCAACGCGTTCGTCAACGACAAGTGGATCAAGGCCAATCCGATTCCACCGGACAAGACCGCCTGGAATACCTTCGCCGCGCTCTCACAGAAGAGCCTCGACGAGCAACACCAGATCGTCGAGCAGGCCGACCAGCAGGCCGCGAACGCCAAGGCCGGTTCGATCGAGCAGAAGATCGGGTGGCTGTACCATTCGGGCATGGACACGGCGGCCATCGCGCGCGCCGGATACCAGCCGATCAAGCCGGAGCTCGACGCCATCGACGCCCTGAAGGCGCCCAAGGACGTGGTCGCCTGGCTCGACGGCGCCTTCGCCTCCGGCAACGGGCAGCTGTTCCGCTTCGGCTCCCGCGTCGACTACCACAACGCGAAGATGCAGATCGGCTCCGCATCGCAGGGCGGCCTCGGCCTGCCGACGCCGGACTACTATACGAAGGCGGAGTACAAGGATCTCCGCGACGCCTACGTGAAGCACATCGCCAAGCTGTTCGAACTCACCGGGGTGCCCGCCGCCGAGGCGAGCCAACGGGCCGACGCGGCGATGGCGATCGAGACGAGCCTCGCCAAGCACTCGCTGTCTCGCGTGGCGCTCCGCAATCCGAAGAACCAGTACCACTTCGTGACCATCGCCCAGGCCAACGCCGTGACCCCGCACTTCGACTGGGGCACGTTCTTCAAGGTGCAGGGCGTGGCGCCGGGCAAGGGCTTCTCGCTTTCCCAGCCGACCTTCTTCGCCGGCATGGACAGCCTGCTCGCCCACGCGCCGATCGAAGCCTGGAGGGCCTATCTGGCGTTCCACACGATCGACGCCGCCGCGCCGTACCTCTCGCCCCCGTTCGAGGCCGAGGACTTCGCGTTCAAGGGCACGACGCTGCAGGGGCAGCCGCAGCAGTCCCCGCGGTGGGAACGCGTGCTGGGCAGCGTGAACCGGTCCATGGGGCAGGCCCTGGGGCAGCTCTACGTGGCCAAGTATTTCCCGCCCGAAGCCAAGCAGCGCGCCGAGGAGCTGGTGAAGAACGTGCGCGACGCCCTCAAGGCGCGCATCCAGAATCTGAGCTGGATGAGCGAGACGACCAAGAAGCAGGCGCTCGACAAGTGGCAGAAGTTCCTGCCCAAGATCGGCTACCCCGACCATTGGCGCGATTGGAGCGGCCTCACCATCAGCCCCGATCACTACTACGCCAACGTCCAGGCGGCCGCGAAGTTCAACTACGAGTACGATATCAACAAGATCGGCCAGCCCACCGACCGCTACGAGTGGGGGATGACGCCGCAGACGGTGAACGCGTACTACAGCCCGTCGCAGAACACGATCAACTTCCCGGCCGCCATCCTGCAGCCGCCCTTCTTCTACGCCAAGGGCGATGACGCCATCAACTACGGCGCCATCGGTGCGGTGATCGGCCACGAGTCGAGCCATGGCTTCGACGACCAGGGCAGCCAGTTCGACGGTGACGGCAACAACTCCAACTGGTGGACGAAGGCCGACCGGGAACGGTTCGACGCGCGCACGGCAAAGCTCGTCAAACAGTACGACGGGTATGCGCCGTTGGCCGACCAACCCGACAAGCACGTGAACGGGCAGCTCACGCTGGGCGAGAACATCGCCGACCTCGGCGGGCTGAACGTGGCCTACGACGCGCTCCAGACCGCCCTCAAGAACAATCCCAAGGAAGCCGCCGAGAAGATCGACGGCTATACCCAGGACCAGCGCTTCTTCATGAGCTGGGCGCGCGTGTGGCGCGGTTCGATGCGCGAGAAGGCGCAGCTCGTGAGTCTCAACACGAATCCCCATTCGCCGGGCAAATTCCGCGCCGACGGCCCCCCGTCGGACATGCCGGAATTCGCGAAGGCGTTCTCCTGCAAGGACGGCGACCCGATGGTGCGTTCGGGCACGGCCCGCGTGGCCATCTGGTAGCCGCAGCCATGGGCCGCTCACGATGACGACACGACGCGAGTTTCTCACCCGCGCCACGGTCGCGGGCGGCGCGCTGCTGGGTGGGCTGGTTCCGGGAGTGGGGCGCCTTGGCGCCCTGCTCGCGGAGCCGGCGCCCGGTGGGGCCATGGACATTCTCATCCTCGGTGGCACCGGCTTCATCGGTCCGCATCTGGTTCGGCGGGCCGTGGCACGGGGCCACCGCGTGACCATCTTCACCCGCGGCAAGCACCACGCCGACCTGCCGGACTCGGTGATCCGATTGATCGGCGACCGCAACGGCAAACTGCAGGCCCTCGAGGGCAAGCGCTGGGATGCCGTGATCGACGACTCGGCCACCAACCCCGATTGGGTGCGCCAGTCCACGCAGCTCCTGCGCGATGCCGCCGGCAGCTACCTCTTCACGTCGTCCACCGGCGTGCATTATCCGTATCGCACGCGCGGACTCGACGAGTCCGATCCACCGCTGTACGAGGCCGCGGATCCCAAGGACGGATCGGCGGCGTTCGGCGTGGCGAAGGCGCGCTGCGAGCGCGTGCTCGACGCCGCGTTCGGCGATCGCGCCATCGTCGTGCGGCCCACGTACATCGTGGGCCCGGGCGATACCACCGACCGTTTTCCCTATTGGCCGCAGCGGCTGGCGCGGGGCGGGGAGGTGCTGGCGCCGGGCAGGGACGACGACCCCGTGCAGTTCATCGACGTGCGCGATCTGGCGGCGTTCATGATTCACCTGGTCGAGTCGGGCCGGCGTGGCACCTACGATGCCGCCGGTCCGGCCACGCCGATGACGGCGCCCGCATTCTATCGCCTGGCCGTCCAGGCGCTGCACGCAACCGTCACGCTGGTCCGCGTGGACGACTACGCCTTCCTCAAGGAGCACGGCATCGTCGAGGCCATTCCCTGGGCGTATCTGGCCGGGAACGACTACGGCATGATGTCGATTCGCAACGACCACGCGGTGGCTGCGGGGCTCGCCTTCCGCCCGGTGGGCGAGACGGTGCGCGATACGCTGGCCTGGTGGCGGACGCTCCCCGCGGCCCGCCGCGACCACCCGAAGTTCTCCATCACGGCGGCGCAGGAAGCAGCCGCACTCGAGGCCTGGCATGCCCGGGCCGGCTAGATGACCCCTCCGGTTGGGCGGAGTGCCGCCCGGCCAAACCCACGTTCCCGCCGTCCCCGGAGCGAATTCGAATGACCCGCACCCCCACGAACTTCCGGCGCTTCGCGCCCGTTGCCCTTCTCGCCGTCCTCGGTACCGCCTGCAAGATCGCCGAACTGCCGCCGGCCGCCGACACCACCGCGCTCAAGCCGCTCAAGGTGGTGGACGTCGCCTACATGGACACCACGGTCAAGGCGTGCAACGACTTCTTCGAGTTCGCCGACGGCACGTGGCTCAGGACCGACACGATTCCGGCGGCGTATTCCTCGTCGGGCGTGTTCAAGGACATGGCCGACCGCAACGAGTTGGTGGTGAAGTCGGTGCTCGAGGACGCGATGGCCAAGGCGCCCTCACTTCCCGACACCAGCACCGAGCACAAGCTCGGCACGTTCTACGCCAGCTGCATGGATTCGACGGCCATCGAGTCCGCCGGGCTCACACCGCTGAAGCCGACGCTGGCGGCCATCGACTCGGTGACGCAGCGCTCGGCGCTCATCCCCGCGGTGGCGCGGCTGCAGGTGAGCGGCGCCAACGTGCTGTTCCGGTACTATCCCAGCGTGGATGCGCACGACGCGGCGCACTACGTCGCCGACCTCGACCGGGGCGGGTTGGGGCTCCCCGACCGCGACTACTATCTGGACAAGACGCCGTCGGCCGATTCCACGCGGCGCGCGTACGTGGCCCACGTCGCGCGGATGCTGCAACTGGCCGGTCAGGACAGCGTGAGCGCCGGTCGGGACGCCGCGCGCGTGTTGTCGCTGGAGACCGAACTCGCCAGGGCGCAGCTCACGCGCGTGGCGCGGCGCGATCCCAAGGCGAGTGACCACCAGATGCCGGTGGCCGGGTTGCAGCGCATCGCGCCCAACGTGCAGTGGGCGTCGTACTTTCACGATATCGGCATCAGCAGCCCGCTCGCCAAGGTGAACGTGGACGAGCCGGCGTACATGCGCACGGTGAGCGCGTTGGTGGCCAGCCGTCCGTTGGAGGACTGGCGGGCGTACCTGCGCTACCACACGCTTTCGAATGCCGCGCCCTGGCTCGACTCCGCGTTCGTGCAGGAGGACTTCGCGTTCAATCAGCGATTCTCCGGGGCCAAGCAGCTGCTCCCGCGCTGGAAGCGGTGTCTTCGGGCCACCGACGGCGAGATCGGCGAGGCGCTGGGGCAGGCCTACGTGGCCCGCACCTTCCCGCCCGAGGCCAAGGCGCGGGCGAAGCGGGTGATCGACGACGTACGGGCGGCGTTCAAACAGCGGTTGCTCAAGCTCACCTGGATGTCCGAAGCCACGCGCGCGCACGCGCTCGACAAGCTGGCGCGCATGGGCGAGAAGGTCGGCTATCCCGATCACTGGCGCGACTATTCCAACTTGCGGGTGACCCCCGGGCCCTTCGTGCTCAACGTGGCCGCCGCCGACCGCTTCGAGTGGAACCGCACGGTCAACCGGCCCGGGCAGGCGGTGGACCGGAGCGAGTGGGACATGACCGTGCCCACCGTCAACGCGTACTACGATCCGAGCAAGAACGAGATGGTGTTCCCCGCGGGGGCGCTGGTGCCGCAGACCTTCGATCCGCATGCCGACGACGGGGCCAACTACGGCTCCCTCGGGGCGAGCTGGGCGGGGCACGAACTCACACACGGGTTCGATGACGAGGGCCGACACTACGACGCCCAGGGGAACCTGACCGATTGGTGGACCGCGGCCGATTCCAAGGCGTTCAATGCTCAGGCCGAACTCGATGCCAAGCAGTACGACGGCTATATCGCAGTGGACACCTTCCACGTGAACGGGCACCTCACACTCGGGGAGAACATCGCCGACTATGGCGGCGCGCTCACCGGCTACGACGCGCTCGAGGCGGCGCTGAAGCGCGACGGCCGGCCCGGGCTGATCGACGGGTACACGCCGGAGCAACGCTTCTTCATCTCGTGGGCGCAGAGCTTCCGCGCGCATTCGCGTCCCGAACGCGAGCGGCTCATGGTGAAGGTCGACCCGCATTCGCCGGACCGGTGGCGGGTGAACGGGCCGCTGTCCGACATGGAAGCCTTCGCCAAGGCGTTCGGGTGCAAGCCCGGCGATCCGATGGTGCGGCCACGGGCGCTCGTGCCCAAGATCTGGTAGCGCCGGCGCGCCGCGCCGGGACGCTGTCCGGCGCGGCGCGTTAGCGGAATCTGCATTGCCGGGCACTTGCGATCCGGCCGGGCGTTTGCTCTACTCCGAGCATCCCCCGGCCGGATTCCATTTCTTCCAGGTTCGTTGCCATGCGTCTGACGCTTCCCGTGCTCGGCTTGTGCCTCGTCGCCACGACCGCTGCCGCCCAGTCCAACGCCGTGCGGGTGGTGAACGGCGAGTACACGCGCTCGCACGACTACGATCTGATCCACCAGCGCATCGCGCTCTCCGACTTCAACTGGGATTCGACGTCGTTCCGGGGCGTCGTGACGACCACCGTGGTCTCGCGACGCGCGGGGCTCGATTCGCTGGTGCTCGACGAGGGCGCCCTGCTGCACAACACCAAGGTGACCGGGCCCCATGGTCGACTGATGCGCACGGCGCGGCACGGCGACACCCTGGTGGTGTTCCCGGCGGCGCCGGTCGCGTTCGGGGACACGCTGCGGTTCACGGTGGCGTACGACGGCCGGGTGGCCAACGGTCGAGGGCTCACCTTCATCAGCCCCGACGGGCTGTCCCACCGCCCGCGCCAGCTCTGGAGCCAGGGCGAGGCCATGAACAACCACCTCTGGTTCCCCACGTACGACTTTCCCAATGACAAGGAGTCGTGGGAACTGAGCGCCACGGTGGACCGGGGGGACGTGGTGGTGTCCAACGGCCGGTTGGTGTCCGACGTGCGGCACGGCGACCGGCATACCGTGACCTGGCGCGAGGATCGTCCGTCGGCCACCTACCTCGTGTCGATGGTGATCGGTCCGTTCGCCAGGATCCACGACTCGTGGAAGGGCGTCCCGGTGGACTATTACGTGTACCATGCCGACAGCGCCAACGCCTGGCGGTTGTTCCACCATACGCCCGACATGATCGACACGTACTCCCGGCTCACCGGCGTGAAGTATCCGTGGGCCAAGTACGCCCAGACCACGGTGGCCGACTTCTTCGGCGGCATGGAGAACGTGAGCGCCACCACGCTGGTAGACTGGCTGCCGGGCCCGCACGACTACCAGGACCGGCCGTGGTACCTGGAGTTGCTCATTCCGCACGAGCTCGCCCATCAGTGGTTCGGGGACTACGTCACCACCGAGGACTGGGCCAATCTCTGGCTCAATGAGGGGTTCGCCGAGTTCATGCCGGGCCAGTACTGGCTGCACGCACGCGGCGAACATGCGGCCGAAGACTACTACAACGACGAGTACCACCAGTACGTCGCCATCGACGCGCGTCGTCCGATGGCGCTGGCGTCCGAGGGATCCAACAACATCTATCCCAAGGGCGCGCTCGTGCTCCGGATGCTCGAGGACTATCTGGGCCCCACGCGCTTCTGGGCATCGCTGCACACCTACCTCACCCGCCATGCGTTCGGCAACGCCACGTCGCGACGACCTGCGCCAGGCGGTGCTGCAGGCGACCGGCGAGAACCTCGACTGGTTCTGGAGCGAGTGGGTGTACTCGGCCGGCTACCCGAAATTGGACGTCAGCGCCACCTACGACACCACGGCGCACGCCCTGCACCTCGACGTCCGGCAGACGCAGTTGGACACGCTGCACGCCGGGTCCGACGGCGTGAAGTTCGACGTTCCGGAGGTGTTCCACATGCCGTTCACCATCCGGGTGGGCACGGCGAACGGCGACGTCGTCTCCCACGCGACGCTCGACGCCCGCCACCAGACGATCACGGTACCCGGCGTCCGGAGCGCGCCGACCATGGTCATCTTCGACGACGGCAACCACGTGCTCAAGCAGCTGACCTTTCACGAGCCCACGGCGTGGCTGGCCACCCAACTCACGCGCGATGCGAACCTCTGGAACCGCGAATGGGTGATCGGCCAGCTCGCGCAACGCGCGACGGATACGGTTGCCATCGCCGCGCTGGCGAACGCGGCGGCGCACGCCGACTACTATCTCACGCGCCAACAGGCCGTGGATGCCCTGGGCAACCTGACCGCCCCGGCGGCCCTCGATGCCGTGCTGGCGGCGTCGCACGATACCTCGGCCGCCGTGCGCACCGCGGCCGTCACGTCACTGGGTTCGCAGGGCGGCGCGCGGGCCGTGGCGCGTATCCGTGACGCGTTCGCGCACGACTCCAGCGCTCACGTGCGGGCGGCGGCGGTGGCGGCGATGGCGGATGCCGATTCGGCGCACGCGGACGCCATTTTCGGCGAGGCGCTGCGGCTGCCGTCCTATCGCGAAGTGATCCGGCATGCGGCGCTCCAGGCCATCGCGCAGCAGAACGACACGGCCCGCGTGCCGGATGTCGGGCGGATCCTGGCCCTCGACGGGTTGCCGGCCCAGGTGCTGGGCGTCTTCGCGGCGCGGGGCGACACGAACGCGCTCGAGGCCCTGCTGCAGCACGTGAACGACGAGCGGGCCGGCGTCCGCCGGTTCGTGGTGCAGGGGTTGGGGATCGCCGTATCGCGTCCGGACCACTCGGTGGAGCTGACGCGGATCGAACGCGCCGAGTCCACGATCGTCCACGCCGACACCAAACGCGCGGTGCAGGCGCTGATCGCGCGGGCCAAGCACGCCTCGGGCGGCACGGCGCCGCCCGAGGAGTGACGGCGGGACTACTGTCCGGCGGGCAGCCGGAAGATGGCGAGCTGCGGTTGCAGCGCCGTGGCCAGTGCGTGCGCCCCCGGCGCCGAGAACTGGATGGTGACGGTCGCGGCGCCCTGCGGCGTGTCCAGCCGATAGAACGCCGTCGTCCCCGGTGACATGATCGAGCTGGCGGTGTCGGTCGTGATCGGGAAGAGTTGCAGGGGGCGGGCGTACGGGATATCGCTGGCCGGACCCGCCGTGGCGAACAGCCGTGCCCAGAGCTGGGACACATTACGGGTCGCGAACCGATCGGCGGCCGGCGCCGTGTTGCGCGGGAGCCCGGGCAGACTGTCGGTGTAGAGGGCCAGCCCGAAGTCGGCGAACAGCGTGGGGAACGGCTGCCCCATGGCGTTCTCGATGTTGGGGACGCCCGTCGCGTACGTGTCCTCGAGCTTGCGGTACACGGCGTTGTTGGTCTGATCGCCCAGCCAACGCAGGAGCAACCAGTCGCCGCCCCGCCACGAGAACCCGTTGTCGGAGTCCGAGTGCAGCGTGACGCTCGACGTGTCCGGCAGCAGCGCGTACTGGTATGAATCGTACAGGAAGCCCTGCACGAAGCTCTCCGCGGAGTCGGGGAAGAGCTGCGACGGGTCGGTGCGACCCGAGGGCGGCGGGTACAGTTGCTCGTAGTGCACCGCCCCCTCCTCCTCGGCCACCAGGCTCAAGCCTTCGTCCAGCCACCCCTGTTCCGGCGATCCGCCGTGCACCACGACGTGCTGCGAGAAGTTCACCAGGTGCTGCAACTCATGCAGGAAGGTGGCCGGGATGTCGAACTCCACCTGGCTCACCGTGTGGGTGCAACTGGCCACCCCGCTGGGATCGGGGACGATGGAGTAGAAGATCTCGCCCTGGTTGGAGTTGGGATCGGTGGATCCGGCGAAGTCCTCGGAGTTGAAGAACCCGGCGATGTAGCCCTGCGTCTGGCACTGCGCACTCGGGCTCAGCCCGTTCACCACCGGCGACATGAGCATGATCACATGCCCGTTGCCGTCGATGTCCGACGGCGGGCCGAAATTCGCCGTGTCGATGGGGTACAGCGTCTGGTCGAAGTACTGCCCGAACTGCTGCAACTGCGTGTTGGTGAATCCTCCGGCCGGCGCCAGCGTGTCGACGTACAGCAGGATGTCGTTTCCGGCGTACGCCAGTTTGGCGTCGACCGACTTCCACTGGTAGTTGTTGTTCTGGAAGCTCGACAGCACGTGGAAGCTGCGCACGCTGCCGACGGCCGGCACGGTCGCCGCGGCGATCGAGAACGACGCGCGCGCCTGCATGCTGGTCTTCCGGAAGGTGCCGGCGGCGGCCATCCGGGCGGCGCGCGCACGCAGCGTGGCGTCGAACGCCATCTGCCGACGGTTGGGGTGCGGCATCGGAACGGTGCCGCCGGTCGCGCCGCCGGTGGGCGGCACGAGCGAGGCCGCCGGCACCAGCGACGGCGTCGCGGCGTCACCGGCGGCCAGGCTGTACGTGACCGGCGAGTTCACCGCCTGATCCGTCGCAAACTCCGGCACAACCAGGTAGCTGGCGCCGTTGCCGGCCACGGTGACCGTCGTGCCACCGTTGCTGCAGTCCACGCGCGCGGCCTGGGCCACGGCCAACTGCAGGGTGCCGCTGACCGAGCACGGATTGACCTTGAACGACGTCGATGGAAGCGTGGGACCGGCCGGGGTGGAACCGCCGCATGCCACGGCGAACACCGCCGCCAGGCCGGCCAGGAGTTGGACGACCACCGAGCGAGCACCGGGACCGTGGGGCAGAACAGAGACGCGAGGCGTGGACGACGTCGGCATGGCGGGACTCATGGGAGGTGGTGCGTGGGAGCACGCGTGGTGACGGCACGGAGCCGGATGCAGTGTGATAGCGCTCCGGCCCCGATAAAGTTCCGGGCCGCGCACGGGCGGGCCCCTGCTAATGGGACGCACCGATATGCGCGGGCGTCGCGCATGCAAAGAAATCCTAATGAGACGAAAACTTCTGTGGTATCCACCCTTGCGTGAACCGGATCCTCGCACAATGGTACGGGCCTAATTGACCTGCTAACTCCTGGACGAGGAGCGGATGGCGTCCTCCGGACCGTTGCGTCGCCGGAAAATCGAACGTGGGGGGATCGCGGGACTGCGGCGCTACAGCGTCGTCTTCGCGCTCGCCCTGGTCGCACTGGGGATCGCCGAGGCGGCGCTGTTCGTCGGCCAGCGCATGGTGCAGGGCTGGCAGGATCACAGCCGCCACGTGGGGAAGCTGGCGCGGGACGCATTCGCCGTCGCGCTCGACGCCAATGCGGCCGCCTACGAGTACGTCGTCACCGGCGCCAGGCAGGAACCGACGGCCGCGCGGTCCGACAGCGCGCGGCTGGATTCGTCCCTCGACGCGTTGGCGGCACTCACCGCCGACAATGCCAGTCAGCACGATCGGGTGGCAGCGATCGCCGGCGCGGTGCACGCCTGGAACGTGGCGTTCGTCGCTCCGGTGTTGGCCGGCTCGCTCTCCGTGCGCAATGCGCCACACACCTCGGCCGATGCGTTCGGTCCGGTGCGAACGGCCTTCGCGCAGTTCCTCACCGCCGAGGACGTCCTGTACGAGAATCGTCGCACGTACAACCTCGCGCTCGGCCTGGCGGCGCTGGCTGCCATGCTGGTGCCCGGCGCGGCGCTGGCCTGGCTCGTGCTGGCGTCGGGACGGCGCTTCGCGGGGCAGGGCGAACAGTTGCAGGAGCAGCAGGACCAATTGGAGGAACAGGCCGTCGAACTGGAGCAGCAGGTCCAGGAACTCGAGACGGCCAATGCGGAGTTGGCGGCATCCGCGGCGGCCGAGCGGGCGGCGCGCGACCGGGCGGAGCACGAGATGCGCGAACGCCGCCGGAGTGCGGCCCTGCTCGACGCGGCAATGACAAGCTCTCCGATCGGGCTGTCGTTGCTCGACCGTGAGCTGCGCTACGTCCGGGTCAACGACGCCATCGCGGGCATCACAGGCCTCGCCCCCGCCGACCACCTGGGTCGCACGTTGCGCGAGGTGAATCCGCAGCTGGACCCGGACGTCGAAGCGGCACTGCGCCGCGTGTTGGAAACCGACCAGCCGCTCCGAAATCTGGAGATGGCGCGCACCACCGACGCGCCCGGCGGCCCGCGGCATCTGCTGCTGAACGTGTACCCCGTGAAGACGCCTGACGGCGAACTGCTGGGGCTCGGCGTCGCCGCGGTCGACACCACCGACCAGCGCACGCTCCTCGCCCAGTTCCACCACGCGCAGAAGCTCGAAGCGGTGGGCCGGCTGGCGGCCGGCGTGGCGCACGACTTCAACAACCTGCTCACCGTCATTCGTAGCTACTGCGACCTGGCTTGCTCGAGATGGCGGACGGCGAGCCCGGGCGCGAGGAGATCGGCGAGATCCGGTCGGCGGGGGAGCGCGCCGCGGCGCTGGCACGCCAGATGCTTGCGCTCAGCCGCAAGCAGGTGGTCCTGCCTCGCGCGCTGGACGTCGGCGAAGCCGTGGGCGAGATGGAGTCGATGCTCCGGCGCGTCACGGGTGAGACGGTCGGGCTCGAGTTCCGGCTGGACGATCCGCTGGGGATCGTCCAGCTCGATCCGATGCACCTCGAGCAGATCCTGATGAACCTGGTCATCAACGCCGTCGATGCCACCCCGGCGGGGGGCGGGATCGTGATCGAGGCGTCCAATGCCACGGTGAGCGAACAAGAGGCGGCCCGTCACGTCGGCCTCCGGGCCGGTGACTACGTGGTGATGGCCATACGCGACAACGGCACGGGAATCGACGAGGAGACGCTCCAGCGCATCTTCGATCCGTTCTTCACCACCAAGCCGCAGGGCCAGGGCACCGGACTCGGGTTGTCGACGGTCTACGGAATCGTCCGGGATGCCGGAGGCTACGTGCGGGTGGAGAGCCTGCTGGGCCAGGGCACCACGTTCCACGTGTATCTCCCGGCGGAACTCCCGCGGGGGCGGCCGCAGCTCCGACACGCGGCGCAGCCGGCGGAGGCGCCGGCGGTGGCGCGGGATGGCGAGACGGTATTGGTGGTGGAGGACGAGGACGCGCTGCGCGGCACCCTGACGCGGATCCTGCACCGGCGCGGATACCGCGTGCTGGACGCGGCGCATGGGGGCGAAGCGCTGCGTGTGGCGCAGAGCTTCGATGGCACCATCGATCTCGTCCTCAGCGACATCCACATGCCGGGCATGCACGGCCGGGAGTTGATCGACCGTCTGCGCGCGGACCGGCCGGAACTGAAGGTGTTGTTCACGAGCGGTTCTTCGGCGGGGGACGGTGCGGAGGCAAGCACGGTGACGGCGCCCTACGCCTTCATCGCCAAGCCGTTCTCCATCGACGAACTGGCACTGGCCGTGCGCCGCGCGCTGGACGCGCCGAACCCGGCCTAGACCCGCCACGACGCCTGGAAGCAATCCCTGGGCGGTCTCGCGGTGTCCGATCCTGGGACGGCCAGTCCCACATCCGACCACCTGCGCCGCCGCCGCCGCCGCTCGTGCAACGGCAACATCATGCGCCGTGTGGAGTTGCGTGATGGCACCGGCGGCATGACGCTTGCACTACCGCCCTGATATCACCCCTGGAGGATTCCGTGCGCTCGTTCGCCACCCCGCTCGCGCTCATTGCCGCTCTGTCCATCGCGTTCTCTCCCGCCGCCGCGCAGGAGACGGCGGACGGTGGGCCCGTCCCCATCTCGCTCGATCAAGCCGTTCGCCAGGCGCAGGCGAATTCGCCGGAAACGGTGCAGGCGAAGGGGCTCTCGAGAGTAGCGAATGCCCAATACCGGGCGAGCCTGGCCAACTTCCTTCCGAGTATTGGCTTCCAGCAGTACGCCGCGCATCTGCAAGGCGTGAGCTATCAGGGCGGTGTGCTCCTCCAGTCGTCCGGGCTCTGGAGCTACAGCCAGGGATACGGTGCCAACCTCATGCTGTTCGACGGCGGGCAGAACATCCTCGATTTCCGCGCCGCCAAGGCCTCGCTCGATGCCGCCGACCAGAATCAGATCATCAAGCGGTTTGCCATCGCGCTGAACGTGAAGCAGCAGTACTTCGCCGTGCTCGCCGCCCGCGAGGCAGTCGCCGCCGCCCAGCAGCAGCTCAAGGAGGCGAACGAGCAGATGGCGGTCACCGAGGCCAAGATCGCGGGCGGCGCGTTGTCGCGGGCCGATTCGCTCTCCAGTGCGGTCAAGGTGGGCGAGGCCCGGGTGGCGCTCGTCACGGCGCAGGGCAATGTCGTGGCGGCGAACACCGCGCTCACGCGGCTCGTCGGCGGCACGCGCGAGGTGACGGCCATCGAGTCGGATACCACGCTGGTGCCCACGATCGGGCTCGACAGCGCCACGCTCGTCCGGCTCGCTCTGAACGGGCCCGCCGTTCAGCAGGCCGAGCATCAGGTGGCTGCCAACCACCTGAGCTGGTGGGCGTCGCTCTCGACCTACCTGCCCAGTCTGTCCGTGGGCTACACGAGCGGCAGCGGCTGGCAGACCCAGCACTTCATCCTGGGCGGCGGCACCAAGAACAGCAGCACGAGCCTTTCGTTCTACGTCAGCTACTCGCTCTTCAACGGTCTTCAGCGGGAAAGCCGCGTCGTCCAGGCGGACGTGAACAGCGACGACGCCCGGGCCCAACTCCGCGACGCCCGGCTCGCCGCCCGGGAGAACATCGCACAGTATCTGGCCCTGTTCGAGACCGCCACGACGAAGATCGCGCTGCAGCGTCTGCAGATCGAATCGGCGACCGAGAGCGTCGCGGCCAAGGACGCGCAGTTCCGGGCGGGGGCCGTGGGGCTGGTGGACGTGCTGACCGAGCAGACGGCGCTGGCGCAGGCGCGCCAGGCTCTCATTCAGGCGCGCCTCGACGCCCGCACCGCCAAGGCGCAGATCGAATCGATCATCGGCAAGGACATCGAGTAGCGACGCCGGCCCGGCGCCGGGTCTCGAGCGCGCGGGTGCGGGAATCAGGGGGGCGTGCGGTCGCTTGACGCGTTCTGCGCCGCGGAGTAATTCACCTCCGTTGCGCGCGGTCTCCCCCGCCGTCGCCAGCTTCCGCGAACCTCGGTCTTTCTCGTGACGCGTGCCCGGCACGCATCGGGAGTCCTCTGTGGCCAAGCAGCCTCCGAACGCCGACCCGGTCGGCCCTGAGCATCCGCGCGACCCCGAAGGGTCCGCCTCCTCGCACGACGCCAACTTCTCGCGGCGCGACTTCCTCATGCGGGCCGGCCGCTACGGCATCGCCGCCTCGCTGGCCGGCCCGTTCATCGGGACGTCGCTCTGGCCACGGGCCCTGCGCACCGCAGCGCGCCCGGCGCCCCTGGCGCCGCCCGAGGCGCTCCGCGACGGCATCCTCCACACGACCACGAGCGCGCCGGTGAATCCGTCGCTGTTCTCGGGGCTGAAGTGGCGCCTGCTCGGGCCCTTCCGCGGCGGACGCGTGGACGCCGTCACCGGCGTGCCCGGACGGCCCAACGAGTTCTACTTCGGCTCGGTGAACGGCGGTCTCTGGAAATCCATCGACGCGGGACGGGTCTGGGAGCCGGTCTTCGACGGACAGCCGGTGGCCTCCGTCGGCGCGGTGGCCGTGGCGCCCTCGGCGCCCGACACGGTGTACGTCGGCACCGGTGAGTGCACGCTGCGCGATTCCACCGGCTACGGCAACGGCGTCTACAAGTCCACGGACGGCGGCAAGTCGTGGACGCACCTCGGACTCGAGGAAACGCAGCACATCGGCAAGATCGCCGTGCATCCGCACAATCCGAACATCGCGTACGTGGCGGCCATCGGGCACTTCTACGCCGGCAATCCCGACCGCGGCATCTTCCGCACGAAGGACGGCGGCAAGACGTGGAAGAAGGTGCTGTTCAAGAACGACGACGTGGGCGCCATCGAAGTCCAGATCGATCCGAAGAACCCGAACGTCGTGTTCGCGGGGCTCTGGAACACGCGTCGCCCCCCCTGGTTCGTGTACGCGCCGAGCAACGGCCCGGGCGGCGGCATCTACAAGAGCACCGACGGCGGCGACACGTGGAAGGAACTCACGAACGGGCTCCCCACCAAGGGCATGGGCAAAAGCGGCATCGCCATCTCGGCCAGCCACCCGAACCGCGTGTACGCGGCCATCGACAACCTGGAGCTGCCGCCGGGCGCGAAGCCGCCGGCCACCACCGGCGCGTACGGCGAGGGCGCCACGGGGCAGGGCGGGTTCTTCCGCTCCGACGACGGCGGCGAGCACTGGACCAAGATGTCCGACGACAGCATGCTCTGGGGACGGGGTTGGTACTTCGAGCACGTCGTCTGTGATCCCGTGAACCCCGATATCGTGTACGTGTCCAATGTGGTGGTCTCGCGCAGCGAGGACGGCGGCAAGACGTGGGTGGCCCTGCGCGGTTCGCCCGGCGGCGACGACTACCATCAGGCGTGGGTCTCGCCGGACGAGCCGAACACGATGATCGTGGCCAGCGACCAGGGCTGCATCATCACCCGCAACGCCCGCACCAAGGATCCGCGGGAAGTTACCTGGAGTTCCTGGCTCAACCAGCCGACCGCGCAGATGTACCACATCTCGGTCGACTACCGGTTCCCCTACTGGGTGACCGGCGCCCAGCAGGACAGCGGCGCGGTGGCGGTGTGCATCCGCGGCCGGTTCGGCGAGATCTCCACGCGCGACTGGGAGCCCATCGGCGCGGGCGGCGAGAGTGGGTACACGGCCGGCGATCCGCTGCACCCGGGCATCATCTACGGCGGCACGGGCAGCCGGTTCGACCTGCCGCTCAACCACAGCGTGCCGGGCACCACGTCGCCGCAGGTGCCGGACGACGTGAAGGTGCGCACCGACTGGACGCAGCCGCTCGTGCTGTCGCCGGCCGATCCGCGGGCGCTCTATTACGCGAACCAGTACGTCTTCAAGTCGTCCGACATGGCCAAGACGTGGACGCGCATCAGCGATGACCTGACGCGGCCGAGTCCGGAGATCCCGCCCAACCTCGATGCCGCGTCGGCGGCCGACTTCGATCCCAACCGCGGACGCGGCGGCGTGGTGTATACCCTCGCCCCGTCGCCCCTGCTCGTGCCCATGCTCTGGGCCGGCACCGATGACGGGCTCATCAAGCTCACCCTCAACGACGGCAAGGACTGGAAGGACGTGACGCCGCCCGCGCTCACGCCGTGGAGCCGCGTGACGATGATCGAGGCGTCGCACTTCGATTTCAATACCGCGTACGCCAGTGTCGACCGCCACCAGCTGCAGGACTTCGATCCGTACATCTATCGGACCCGCGATCAGGGCAAGTCGTGGACGCGGATCTCGACCGGGCTGCCGAAGGGGGTGTACGTGCACACCGTGCGCGAAGACCCGGAGCGGCAGGGCCTGTTGTTCGCCGGCACGGAGCGCGGCGCGTTCATCTCGTTCGACGACGGCGACCACTGGCAGCCGTTGCAGCTCAACCTGCCCGTCACGTCGGTGCGCGAGTTCCAGGTCTACTCGGGCGATCTGCTGGTGGGGACGCATGGCCGCGGCATCTGGGCGGTCGACGACATCAGCTCCCTGAGGCAGATCAACGATGCGGTCGCGGCGTCGGAGGCCTACCTGTTCAAGCCGGCCGACGCCTACAACTACATGCAGGGCAGCGACAACGGCACGCCATTGCAGAAGGACGAACCGCAGACTCCCAACCGCCCGGTTGGGGCGTTCATCGACTACTACCTCAAGTCCGATGCGTCCGGGCCGGTGACCATCGAGGTGTTGGACGAGGCCGGGAAGGTGCGGGCCACCTACGGCAATGGGGCCCCCGCCGCGGGCGCCGGAGGACGGGGGGGGCGCGGCGGCGCCGGGGCGGGCGGCATTCCGCGCGTTTCGCCGCTCTGGCAGCCCACGCCCGAACCGTTCCAGACCTCCGCCGGCATGCACCGCGTGGTGTTCAGTCCCATCGCCGGCGGGCGGCGCGGCTTTGGTGGTGGGCGGCGCGGCCGCGGCGGGCCGCCGGGTCCGCCGCCGCAGATCACGGGCACCTTTACGGCCCGCCTGACCGTAAACGGCAAGACGTACGAACAGACGTTCGACATGATGCCCGATCCCCGAGAGGCCGAGTTGTAGTACTCCCTCACCCCTCGGTCGACCCCCGACCCCTGATGCCCGCGGGCGCGGCTACCAGCCGTGTCCCGCGGGCATTACGTTGGGAGGCAGGGGGAATTACTGCATTGAAGATCACGCGAAGAAATCGTGTCTGGCCGCTCGCCGTGATGATCGCGGCTGCCTGCGGCGGCCCGGCGCGCGACTCACAAGCTCTCCACGGCGCCAAGCTCCCCCAGCCGATCGCCCGCCCGGAGTTCACACTCACCGATACGCACGGCCAACCCTTCGATTTCCAGAAGGAGACGCGGGGCCAACTCACCCTGCTGGCGTTCGGCTACACGCACTGCCCCGACGTCTGCCCGGTGCAGATGGCCAACATCGCCGCGGCCATGCGGCGACTCCCGAGAACCGACCAGCAGCGCATCCGCGTGGTGTTCATCACCACCGATCCGCCGCGCGACTCCGCGCAGCGCCTGCGCAGCTGGCTCGACAGCTTCAATCCGGCGTTCATCGGGTTGCGGGGCACCGAGGCCGAGATCGTGAAAGCGGAGCACGCCGTCGGCGTCGCCCTGGCCACACGGCAGGCGAGCGCGCCCGGCGACACGAACTACACGGTGGGGCATGCGGCGCAGGTGTACGCCTTCACGCCGGACGACAGCGCGCACCGCGCCTATCCCTTCGGCACGCTCCAGCAGGATTGGGCGCACGATCTTCCCGAACTGCTTCGCGGCGCTCGCTGACCACCCGATTCCGGCGACAATCGATCCATGGTGACCCAACCCGTACAGTGGTGGTGCTCGGCGCAGGGCGTGGCCTGGACGTGGAAATGGCGCCCCTATCCCGGCATCTGGCTCATGGCGCTCGGCATCGCCGGCGCGTACTGGGCAGCCGTCCGGGGCGGACCCGACACTCCCGCGGCGCGCCGCCGCCGGCTCATCGGATGGATCGGCGTGGTCCTGGCGTGGGCCTCGCTCGACTGGCCGTTGGGGCCGCTCGCCGCCGGCTATCTGGCCAGCGCGCACGCCGTGCAGTTTCTCTCGCTCACCATGGTCGTCGCCCCGCTGATTCTGGTGGGCCTCGAGCCCGGGTTGGCATCGCGTCCGGCGCCCACCGGTGCCGCGTGGCGCGTGCTTCGCCTCGCCACCATGCCGCTGATGGCGGCGATCATCTTCAACGTGATCGCGGCCGCCACCCACGTGCCTGCGGTCGTCGACGGGCTCATGGTGTCGCAGTTCGGCTCGTTCGTGCTCGATCTGTCGTGGCTGGTGGCGGGGTTCGTGCTCTGGTGGCCGGTGGTGATGAGCGTGCCAGCGCGCGAGTTTCCCGTGCTCTTCAAGATCCTGTATCTGTTCCTGGCCACGCTGGTGCATTCGGGAATCGCGACGGTGATGCTGTTCGCCGAGTTCCCGATCTACAGTATCTATCAACTCGCGCCGCCCATGAACGGGCTCACGTCGCTGGACGATCTGCGCGTCGCCGGCGGGATCATGGAGATCGGCGGCCTGCTCATCACCTTCGGCGTGATGACCGGGCTGTTCTTTACCTGGGCCAACCGCACCACGACCCCCGACGGCAGTTAGGGCGCGCCGCGCCCGCTTACCGCGCCCCCTCCGGCGGGGAGAAAGTCCGACACGCCGTCCGGGACGGCCCGATGGGCGGTCGCGCGCGATGGCCGTATCCGTCCCTTAGTAGGGTCTCCCAAGCGAGATCTTCGTCTGCCCCCCAAGCACGGAGATTCGGATGCTTAACGTTTCGCGTATCGCCGGACTCGCCGCCGTCGCCATGCTCGCGATGCCGGAGTTGGCGACGGCCAAGAACATTCCCGCGTTCGCGCGGAAGTACGGCGTGAGTTGTTCCCTCTGCCATGCTCCGGTGCCGCGTCTCACGGCGTTCGGCGAGAAGTTCGCCGCCAACGGGTTCGAGATGCTTCCCGGGGAGCCGCCGCGGGATACGATCAACACCGGCGACCCTCTCCTGCGTCTGCAGAACACGCTTCCGCTGGCCATCCGCATGGACATGTATGCGGCGGCATATTCGCACACCAGGCCGGGGCAGAGTGCCGCGGATCTCCAGACGCCCTGGGTGATCAAGCTCCTCAGTGGTGGGCAGGTGGCGGACAAGATCAGCTACTACGCGTACTTCCTGCTCACCGAGCGCGGTGAGGTGGCGGGACTCGAGGACGCGTACGTCCAGTTCACCGACGTGGCCAATACGGGCGTGAGTGTCATCGTCGGCCAGTTCCAGGTGTCCGACCCGATCTTCAAGCGCGAACTCCGGTTGAGCTACGAGGATTACCAGCAATTCCGCGTGCGCGTGGGCGAGGCGTCGCCCGACCTGACCTACGATCGCGGGGTCATGGCCATGATGTCGCCCTGGGAAGGTGGAGACGTATCGGTGCAGTTGATCAATGGGCACGGGCTCAATACCGCCGACGTCAATCGCCAGTTCGACCGCAACACGCCGAAGAACGTGGTGCTGCGCCTCTCGCAGAAGTGGGGGCCGGTGCGCGTGGGCGGTCTCGGCTATCACGGCGACGAGCGCTCGAGCGGTTACACGAACACGATCGCCGTGTACGGCCCGGACGCCACCGTCGAGCTGGGCTCGATCGGCACGCTCAACGCGCAGTTCCTGCGCCGGCTCGACAGCGACCCGTTCTACGGGTCCTGCTCGTCGGCGGTGCCGTGCCCGGGCGACGTGACGACGCCGTACAGCACGACGGTGGACGCGGCATTCGCCGAGGCCACGTTCTGGCCGAACGGTCCCACCAGCCGGCTGTACTTCACGTCGAGCTACAACTGGGTGTATTCCAGCCGCCCCGTGATCTCGCTGCGCCTGGGCGAGCAGGCCTCGGCGCCCGGCTACATGTCCAAGTACAACGCGGTGAGCGGCGGCGCGCACTACTGGTTCCGGCGGAACGTGCGGCTGATGGGGGAACTGGGTTACGACTTCCAGCGCGAGCAGGGGCGACTCATCGCCGGCACCGTACTCGCGTTCTGACGGAGGAGGTGTGAGATGAAACGCTGGACGTTCGCGTTCGCGGCGCTGCTGGCCGTGCTGGTGCTCGGGGCAACGGACCTCCGGAACGCCCATCCCGCGGCGGCGGTACCTGCCGCCGCCGCGGGGGACACGGCGTTGTCTCCGGCCATGATTGCGCTGGGCGACAGCATCTTCCACGGGCGCGTCGGCGGTGGCATCTGCTTCACCTGTCATGGACCGACCGGAAAGGGCATGCCGGGGTTGGCCCCCGATCTGACCGACGCGACGTGGCTGCACGGCGACGGGAGTTACGACTTCATCGTGAAGCTCGTGACCACCGGCGTGCCCAAGCCCAAGGGCGTGGTGGCGGCTCCGATGCTGCCGAAGGGCGGGGCGAAGCTGACGCCGCATCAGGTGCAGGCCGTGGCGGCCTACGTCTACTCGCTGCGGAACGCGAAGTAGGCACACTGCCGTGAGCGAATCGCGCCGGCGCCACGATCGAGCGTGGCGCCGGCCTTCCGTGCGACCACGGGGAATGCCTGACACGACGTACGGCGAGTCCCGATGGGCCCGCGCGTGCGCCACGCATATCCGTCATCCAATGCGTTCGGGAGGTCGCCAATGGCGACGGGCGACCTGCGGGCGCGGCGTTCCCACTCTGCCGCGCACGCCTTCTCCGCGTTCGTGTATTCACTGAGCGACTCCGTTCGGTAGCCGCGCCGCATCGGGCGCCGGAGCGCGGGGGCGGCGTTGCCAGTCGCCGGTCGCGCGTCGATATTGCGATGACGTCGTTCGCGGCACGCACTTGGGGCCGGAGGGTCTCGTGGATCCTGTATTCTGGCATCGATTCCAATTCGCCTTCACGGCGACGTTTCACTATCTGTTCCCGCAGCTGACGATGGGGCTGGCGCTGCTCATCCTCGTGATGAAGTCGCTCGGCCTCCGTCCGGGCGGAGAGCGCTGGAACACGGCGGCGCGCTTCTGGATCCGCATCTTCGGGATCAACTTCGCCGTCGGCGTGGTGACGGGCATCCCGATGGAGTTCCAGTTCGGAACGAACTGGGCCGGCTTCTCCGCCTACGCCGGCAGTGTCATCGGCAATACGCTCGGCATGGAAGGGCTGTTCGCGTTCTTCCTGGAGTCGAGCTTCCTGGCGCTCCTCGTCTGGGGCGAGGGCCGGGTCGGTCGCATCGGTCACTGGCTCGCCTCGCTGGCGCTGTTCGTCGGCAGTTGGCTGTCGGGTTATTTCATCGTCGCCACCAACGCGTTCATGCAGCATCCCGTGGGGGCCCAGCTCGCGGCCAACGGGACCCTGCAGATCGACGGCTTCTGGCGCTTCGTGCTGAATCCCTGGGCCGTGCTCCAGTACCTGCATACGATGGACGCCAGCGTGGTCACCGCCGCGTTCGTCGTCGCCGCCGTCGGGGCGTACTACATGCTCCGCGGTATCCACACCGAGTCGGCCCGCGACTTCCTGAAGATCGGCGTGATCGCGGGGCTGGTGGCGAGCGTGATCGTCGCCTTTCCCACCGGCGACCGGGAGGCGAAGGCGGTGGCCCGGTGGCAACCGGTCTCGCTGGCCGCCATGGAGGGCCGGTTCGAGAGCGGTCCCTACGCCGCGATCACGCTCATCGGCCAGCCCGACGTGCAGGAACGCCGGCTGGACAACCCGATCCAGGTGGGCGGCATCCTGAGCGTGCTGGCGTTCGGAGCCTGGCACAGCAATGTGCCGGGCCTCAGCGCCTTCCCCACCGATCAGTGGCCCACCAACATCGAGCTGCTGTACTACGCGTTCCACATCATGGTCGGGCTCGGCACGCTGTTCATTCTGCTCATGGCCGCGTCGACCCTGCGCCTCGCACGGGGGAAGCTGCACGACACGCGATGGCTGCTGTGGATGCTGATGCTCGCCTTTCCCTTTCCCTACATCGCCAACACGGCCGGCTGGCTGACCGCCGAACTGGGGCGGCAGCCGTGGCTGGTATTCGGGATGCTGCGCACCGACGCCGGCGCGAGTCCGATGGTGCATTCGGGTACGGTGCTGTTCACCACCATCGGCTTCGCGGGGCTGTATCTCGTGCTCGGCCTGCTCTTCTTCTTCCTGATCGCGCGCGAGATCGCGCACGGGCCGCAGCCGGCGGCGGAGGCGTCCCATGTTTGAAGTCTGGTTTGCGATCGTCGCCGTGATGTTCACCGGCTACGTGGTGCTCGACGGCTACGACCTCGGTGCCGGCGCGCTGCATCTGTTCGTGGCCCGCACCGGCGACGAGCGGCGGCAGGTGCTGGCCGCCGTGGGCCCGTTCTGGGACGCCAACGAGGTGTGGTTGCTGGCGGCGGGCGGTGCGCTCTTCGTGGGGTTCCCGCGCGTGCTCGCCGTGGGGCTCTCGGGCTTCTATCTGGCCATCTTCCTCGTCATCTGGATGCTGATCCTGCGCGCGGTGGCCATCGAGTTCCGGAGCCACGTGACCGACGCGCTCTGGCGTGCCTTCTGGGACGCGATGTTCACGATCGCGAGCGCGCTGCTGGCGATTCTCTGGGGCGCCGCCATCGGCAATGTGATCCGCGGATTGCCGCTCGGCGCCAACGGGTGGTTCGCGCTTCCGCTGTTCACCGATTTCAGCGCCAGGGCGCCGGTGGGCATTCTGGACTGGTACACGGTGCTCACCGGCGTCTTCGCGCTCGTGGCGCTGGTGGGCCACGGCAGCCTGTTCCTGGCCTGGCGTACCGACGGCCCCGTGTACGACCGGGCGCGACGGGTGGGGTTCCGCGTGTTCGTGCTCCTCGCCGTGCTGTGGCCGGTCGTCACGCTGGCCACGAACGTCGTGAATCCGACGCTGCTGCCGGCGCTTCCGGGGCGTCCGCTGGCCTGGCTCGGACTGCTGGTGGCGATCGGCGGCCTCGTGGCGGTATTCGTGGGGCTGGCCCGCGCGCGGCTGCTCACCGCGTTTCTCGGGTCGTCTGCCTGGCTCACGGGCATGCTCGTGGCCACCGCGGCGTGTCTCTATCCGGTGATGCTGCGCGCGGTCCCCGACGCCGCGTATTCGATCACCGCGAGCGAGTCCGGCAACTCGGCGGCGGGGTTGCATACCGCGCTGGGCTGGTGGGTGGTGGGCTTCCCCATCGCCATCGTGTACTTCGCGATCCTCTTCCGCCTCCACCGGGGCAAGGCGGTGGCGGCGGAAGAGGGGAAGGGCTACTGACGCCGGCGGCGGCTACCCGCCGCCGTCACCATGCGATTCCGTAGTCCTCGCCGTGGTTGCTCGACGCGCCCCACATGGTGTGGTTCGTGGTGTCGAACATGATCGCGTTGATCGGGCCCGACGTGCGTCCGGCGAACCGGAGCGTGTAGCCCAGGAGTTCCAGCGCGCGCCGCGTGGAGTCCGGCAGGGAGGTGGCCACCAGCATCCGTCCGGGCTCGTTCTCGTGCAACCCGAACGACGACCGCATCTGGTAGCTGTTGAAGTTCGGCGCCTCGGCGGCCTCCTGCGGCGTCATGCCGAACTCGACCACGTTCAGGAAGAACTGCAGCAGGTTCTGATCCTGCGAGTCGCCGCCCTGCACGGCGAAGGCCAGGAAGGGCTTCCCGTCTTTCAGGGCGAGAGTCGGCGTGAGTGTCACGCGCGGGCGTTGGCCCGGCTGGATCACATTGTAGGGGCCGTCACTCGCGTACGTCACGAAGCTCTGCGCCCGCTCGCTGAGCCCGATGCCGCTGTGGCCCGCGATCACCGCCGGCACCCAGCCGCCGCTCGGCGTCACCGACACGACCCATCCCGCCGAGTCGGCGGAGACGATGGAGGTCGTGCCGTCGTAGAAGGCGGTGGTGAACGACGAGTCGGCACGGCTCGCGTGGTTGGGCAGGAACTCCAGCGGTCCCGACATGCGGCCCACGACGTTCGTGTCGCGCTTCACGGGGCGCACCAGGTCCTGCTCGCCGCCGACCGGACCCTGCTTGCCCGGCTCGAAGTTCAGCGGATTCCACTGCGCGAGCAGCGACGTGAACGGATTCGTGCCGCCCTGGAACGGATACGGGTTTCCCGGCTTCACCGTCGAGTCGTTGTGCGTCCAGTCGATCTCGTTGAATCGATGGCGGGCGTAGGCCTTGGACAGCAGTCCCTTCACGGGCTCGGCGGGCGGAAAGTACGGATCGCCGTAATAGAAGTCGCGGTCGGCATACGCCAGGTTCATCACCTGGTAGAGCGTGTGGATGTACTGCGGGGAGTTGTAGCCCATCGCCTTCACGTTGGTGTCGGCGAGCATGTTCAACATCTGCAGCATCACCGGGCCCTGCTGCCAGATCGGGAGCTTGTAGACCTCGATGCCCTTGTAGTCGGTGCTCAGCGGCTGCTCGATGTGCACCTTCCAGTTGGCGAGGTCGGCCATCGTGAACAGGCCGCCCTCCTCGCGCATGCCGCGGACGATCTCGCGGGCGATGTCGCCCTTGTAGAACCGGTCGTAGGCGGCATAGATCGCCTGCTTGCGGGTCTTGCCGGCCTTGAGCGCCCGCTGCTCGGCGTCCACCAGCTTGCGCCAGGTGGCGGCGAGGTCGGGTTGGCGGAAGATCTCGCCGGCATAGGGGCCCGGGTGATCGGTGCCGGGGTGCGTGAACATCACCTCGCGCGAGTACTTCCACTGCGCGAGCGTGTCCTTGTAGAACTGGATCGTGTTGCAGATCTGTGCTTCGATGGCGTACCCGTCGGCCATCTGAATGGCGGGCGCCAGAATCTGCTTCAGCGACAGCGTGCCGTATTCGGCCTCCATCGTGAGCAGCCCGCCCACCGTGCCCGGAGTGACGGCGGCCAGCGGACCGTACTGCGGCGGGAAGCGATATCCCTTGCGGTGGTAATACGCGGCGGTCGCCCCGGTGGGCGCCACGCCCAGCGCGTCGATGCCGATCACCTTGTGCGTGTGGGGATTGTAGATGAGGGCCTGGGTTTCGCCGCCACACGAGAGTGTGTCCCACATCGTGCAGCCGGCGGCGAGCATCGCCGCCGCGGCATCGACGGCGTTGCCGCCCTCGGCGAAGATCAGCGCGCCGGCCGTGGCCGAGAGCGGCTTTCCGGTGATGGCGAGCCAGTGCTTGGCCATCAGCGGGGGCTTTTCCGTCTGGGAGTTGCGCGGATCCTCGGCCTGGCGCGGCTGCGCGGTCCGGGGGCGGCCGCGCCGCTGCGCCTGCAGCGCCATCGGGGTCAGGGCCAGCAGCGCCGCCACGGCGAGGCGGCGCGCGGGAATACGGTATCTGGTCATGGCGTGACTCACGGAATCGGTTTCATGGAGGGCGCAGGCACGATGACCACGGCCTTGCCGTTGAGCAGCGTGTTGAACGCGGCCACCTGGTCGCCGAGCAGGGCGTCGATCTTGGCCTGAACGGCCGGCCACTGCGCCTGCAGATCGGCGAGGCGCGTCTTCACGCCGTTGGTCACCGGCATGTACGACCCGTCCACCTGGCTGGCGAGGTAGGCGTACTGATCCACGACGCCGTTCGGAAAGTTGATGATGTCCTGCCCGTTGGTGTGTTTGGGCTGCACGAGCGCGACGCTCAGCGAATCCAACCGGCCGGCGAGCGTCTTGCCCATCGACGACACGCTGTCGCTCTTCGGCAGGTCCTTGGCATGCGCGACGATGGCCTTCACCTGATCGCGTACGTCGTTCAGCCGCTTGGCGTCGTGGAAGATGGCGTTGGCGCGCGCTTCGATGGTGGTGATCACCCGCTGTTCCTCTGCCACCTGGGCCGGCGTCAGATGCACGCGCGGGTCCTGCTTCACGGTGAGCGGCGCGGTCTCGCTCCGTCCAGCGACGGTGAGTCGAACCGTGTACGCGCCGGGCGCCACCAGGTGGCCGTCCGTGGAGCCGAAGAAGTTCACGCCGTGTGGCGCGTCGAGCGGCGCGGTGCGCAGATCCCAGACGGTGCGGTGCATGCCGGGGGTGCCGGGCACCGGCCGCGTTCCCGGCTTCGCCTTGCTCTCGTACGTGCGGATCACCTGGTTGCCGGCGTCGAGGATCTCCAGCTTCACCTTGGTGGAGTCGGTGCCGGCGGCGAGGTGATAGTAGATGATGGCCCCGCTCGGCGGGTTGGCGCCGGCCGGACTGCTGCTCAGCCCGCCGCCGAATCCGCCGCCCCACTCGGTGAGGTAGGCCGGGCGGGGTGCGAACAGCTTCGTCGTCGAGGCGGCCACCTGCTCGGCGCCCTGTTCGAGCGGACTCACGTCGTCCAGAATCCAGAACGCGCGCCCTTCGGTGGACGCCACCAGGTCGCCGCGGCGAAGCTGGAGGTCCGTGACCGGCACCGGCGGCAGATTCGCCTGCAGACTCTGCCAGTGCGCTCCGTCGTCGAACGAGACGTAGGCGCCGGTTTCGGTGCCCGCGTAGAGCAGCCCGCGGCGCACCTTGTCGGCCCGGACCACGCGCACCTGATCGCCGTCGCGGATGCCGGTGACGATCTGCTTCCACGAGCGGCCGTAGTCCGTGGTCACGTAGATGTGCGGCGCCCAGTCGCTCCACTTGTAGCCGTCGTACGTGATGTACGCGGTGCCAGCTTCCCACGGCGACACCTCGATGGCGTTGACGAAGCCCGGGCCGACCCCCTTGGGCGTGACGTCGTGCCACGTCTTCCCGCCGTCCCGCGTCAGCTGCACGAGCCCATCGTCGGTGCCCACCCAGATGGTGTTCGAGTCGTGCGGCGACGGCATGATGTAGTAGATGGTGTTGTAGACCTCGCCGCCGGCGCCCTCGTTCGTGATCGGCGCGCCGCCCCAGCCCTGGTGCGCCTTCTCGTTGCGCGTGAGGTCGGGGCTGATCGGCGTCCACGTCTGGCCGCGGTCGTTCGACCGGAACAGCACCTGCGCGCCGTCGTACAGCACGTGCGGATCCTGCGGGGAGACGGCGAGCGGCGAACTCCAGTTGAACCGGTACTTGATGGAGTCCGACGGCATGTTGAGGTTGAGCTGCGGATACGCCATCACGCCCCGCGTCATGCGCGTCGTGCGGTCGAACTCCTCCAGGATGCCCTGATAGCAGTCTCCGTAGATATACCGCGGATCATCGGGGTCGAACACCAGATGGGAACTCTCGCACCCGGCCACCGAGTACCAGTCGCCGGCGCGAATCCCGCCCGGCCAGGCGCTGGGAATCGCGATCGAGGTGTTGTCCTGCTGCGCCCCGTACACCCAGTACGGGTACTGGTTGTCGGTGTTCACGCGGTAGATCTGCCCGGTGGGCTGATTGTCCTGCGTGGACCACGACTTGCCGCCGTCGAGCGTGACCGTGGCGCCGCCATCGTTGCCGTTGATCATGTCGTCGTGGTTGCGCGGGTTGATCCACAGGTCGTGGTTGTCGCCGTGCAGGCCGCGCAGCACCTGGAAGCTCTTGCCGCCGTCGATGGACTTCAGGATCTGGGCGTTCATGACATAGACCACGTTCTGGTCCTGCGGATCGGCCATGATGCGCGTGTAGTACCACGACCGCGACCGGATCAGCCGCTCGTCGCTCAGGTGCGTCCAGCTGTCGCCGTCGTCATCCGACCGGTAGACGCCGCCGGTGTCGCCCCTGGCTTCGATGATCGCGAAGACCCGGTGCGGGTTGGCTTCGGACACCGAGACACCGATCCGGCCGATGAGTGCGGCGGGCCATCCGTGGCCGGCGATGCGCTTCCACGTGGCGCCGGCGTCGGTGCTCCGGTAGATGGCGCTGCCGGGCCCGCCGCTGCGGATCTGCCAGGGCAGTCGCTGGAAGTCCCAGAACGCCGCGAACAACTCGCGCGGGTTCGCCGGGTTGATGGCCAGGTCGATGGCCGAAACGCTGTCGCTCGGGTGGAGGAGCAACGTCCAGTGGGCGCCGCCGTCGGTGCTCTTGTAGATGCCGCGGTCCGGGCCGAACGTCCATCGGCTTCCTTCGGCGGCGGCGTACACGACGTCGGCGTTCCGCGGATCGACGCGGATCTGGGCAATCGACTTGGTGGCCTCGAGCCCCGTGTAGGTCCACGTCTTGCCGGCGTCGGTGGAACGGTAGACGCCGTCGCCCCAGGTGGACGATTGGCCGCGCGGCTCGCGCTCCCCCATGCCGGCGTAGACCACGTTCGGATCGCTCGGCGCCACGGCCAGCGACCCGATCGAGCCGCGGCGAATCTGGCCGTCCGAGATGTTGCGCCAGGTCTCGCCGGCGTCCTCGGTCTTCCAGATGCCACCGCCCGTGGCGCCCATGTAGAAGGTGAGCGGCTCCGACGCGACGCCCGTCACCGTGGTGACGCGACCGCCCCGATACGGGCCGATGCTGCGCCAATGCAACCCACCGAAGTGCGTGGAATCGAAGGTGGCGGCGCCGGTGGGGCCGGGCGAGGGAGCCTGTGCGCCGAGAACCGGCGGCGCGACGGCGAGCAACGTGGCGGCGGCGATGGCGCGCGCCGAGGAGCGAACGGAGAGGAAGCGCATATCCAGAGGGTCGGTCGGAGCGAGTCGCGGGGAGGATCGAAGGCAATCGCTCCGAGTATATCACCCGTCGCCGGGCATGGCGAGGCGGGCGCGGCCCGCTAGGCGCGGAAGTGCTCGATCCGTTCGTACGGAATGGCGTTGAACATCGGGAGCCCCGCGGCTTCGATGATCCGCACGAGATCGTCGCGCTCGTGGAATTCCATGTTGTCGCGGTTGATCACCACCGTGTTCGCCTCGGCGGCCGCCAGCCGCCGGAACTCCGAATCGATGAGCCGGAACCGGTGCACCATCATCTCGACGCTCTCGTGCGGCCGGTTCCGCAGCTTGATGTGCTTCTCGATGGTGTCGGTGCTCGACGTCAGGCAGATCACGCGGTCCGGATTCCACCAGTCGCCGATGGGCAGGACCTTCCGCAGCTCCGCGTGATCCTCGGCCGGGTACTCGGCCAGATGCGCTTCGAGGGTGATCCTCGCGCCCTCGAAGAAGATCACGCGGCCCGGCCGGTCATGCTCCATCGCGTCGCGGTAGTTGGCGTCGTACAGGCGGCCGAAGTAGGCCGTGACGCCCACGGAGTTGCGGCCCGCTTCGATGTCGGCCAACACGCGAGGGTCCCAGACACCCTTCTCGCCCTCGCCGTAGGCGCCGTTGTGATACAGGTCGGCGAGTTGGCGCACGAGCGTGCTCTTCCCGATGCCGGGGCCTCCGACGATCGCAACGCGCATCCGATGGTTCCTCCAGGGCTGGCGCATTCTAGCGGCCCACCTGCGCCCTGGCAAAGGGTGACGTGCCGGCCTACCTGGGCTGGCCGCGGTCGCTCAGCAGCTTGGTGGTGAACCGTTGCCCCTCACCGATGCGTTCGATCTCCACGGCCGTCGAATCGGTGACCTGTTCCAGATGCGCCAGCCGCGCGTTGATCTCGTCCAGCAACTTGGGGTCCGCGGCCGGGAGACCGCCCCGGCGGCGGTTGATGATCGCGAGCGTAATCTTGGCGATCGTGCCGAGTAGCGCCATCAGTCCGGTGAACACCAGCACATCCGTGAGCATCATTTCGGTCACGACAGTCCTCAAGTCGAAGGGCGTGGGGGCGTCTGCGTCCCATACGATGCGGCCGTGCCCGGGGTTTCCGGAAGTGGGGCGCGCTCAGCCACGCGTCGAGTACCGCTGGCGCGCGTCGAGGGCGTCGATGCGCAGTGTCCGTTGCGCGCCTCCGTACACGTTGGCGAACAGCCACTCCAGCTCCTCGTCCTGCTGCTCGACCGGCAGTTCGCGATGCCAGGCCTTCGGCCGCCCGTCGGTTCCCGGGTTCCACCGGTAGTGGCGGGCCTTGAGCAGATCCTTGGTCTCGATCGGCGATCCCTCGGCCCAGATGCGCACCGTGCCGCGGCGGGCGTTGTCCAGCAGCAGGCCCATGGGCAGCGTGCCGTCGTCGAAGGGCGTGGCCAGCAGGTGCACCACGGCCAGCGCGTCCTGGTCGGCGCGGTGGGCCCCGTAGAAGCACCGGCAGCGCTTCATCAGCAGGTATTCGAGCGACGACGACGAGAGGCCGTGGCGGCGCCAGTGGACATCGCGTACCGAGCAGGCCCACGCCTTGTCGCGGAAGTCGGCCAGCCGGCGTTCGGCGAACGGACGGTCGAACTCCGCGTTGTGTGCGATGACGAGCGACACCGGCTCGAGAAAGGTGCGCACCGCGGCTTCGTCGATGTGCTGGCCGGCCACGTCGGCATCCGTGATGCCCGTGAGCTCCACGATCTCCGGTGGGATGGGCCGCCCCGGGTCGTCGAAGTAGGTGAGCGTCTCGCCGACGTCGATGATGCTTCCCGATGCGGCATCGTACGTGAAGGGGACCATCGAGAGCTGGATGATCGCGTCGGCGCGCCGGTCCATGCCCGTGGTTTCGACGTCGAGCGCCGCCGCCGTGCGCAATTGTGCTCCGGCGCTGGGCGCGGCGTACGTCCGCGGCGGATCGAAACGCCGGAGCACGTGGTAGTCGGGCGAGGCGTCCAGCCGGTCGGCGAGTTCGGCGAGTGTGGGTTCTGGCATGGTGCAAGATGCCGGCTTGGAGGCGCGAGCGTCCAGGGGCCGTCGTGGGTGTGGCGCGTCCGGGCCCGCGGCATTGCGCCGTCCGCCGGGGAACGCGATGCTACGATTCAGGATTCACCGTGCGTCCCAACCGCTCATCGAACCGGACTCCCTCGTGCGCAAACTGCTCCTCGCCCTCGCCGGCGTCGCCCTGCTTCCCGCGGTGCTGGCCGCCCAGTCGGCGGCTGAGCTCGCCGTCGCCGACTCGTCGCCCTTCCGCCCGCTCGTGCTCCCGACGCCCAACGGCGTGCGCACGGCCAGCGGCCGGCCCGGCGCCCATTACTGGCAGCAGAAAGTGGACTACGCCATCGCCGCCACGCTCGACCCTGCACGCAATCGGATCGCCGGCCGGGAGACCATCCACTATCGGAACAATTCGCCCGACTCGCTCCCCTACGTGTGGATGTTCCTGGAGCAGAACCTGTGCGCGCCCACCAGCATCACCAATACGCTCAACCAGCCGCCGCTCAAGTTCCTCGACAGCGAGTTCGATTTCTCCTGCCAGGGATTCAAGGGCGGGTTGACGCTCGACTACATCCGTGTGGGCGGACGCGATGCGGCACACGCCGTCTACGGCACGACGATGCGCGTGGATCTCGCCAGACCGCTGGCGCCGGGGGCGTCGATCGACCTCGAGGCCAAGTGGAGCTTCGCGGTGCCGGAGCAGGGCGGGGGGCGCATGGGACACGACGGTCCGCTGTACGAGGTGGCCCAGTGGTATCCGCGCATGGCCGTCTACGACGACGTGCACGGGTGGAACCACGAGCCGTACATCGGCGCCGGGGAATTCTACCTCGAGTACGGGGACTTCGACGTGTCGCTCACCGTGCCGTTCAGCTACATCGTACGCGCCACCGGCGAACTGCAGAACCCGCGCGCCGTGCTCACGGCCACGGAGATCGACCGGCTCGCCCGGGCGCGCACCTCCGACACCACGGTCCACGTCATCAACAGTCGCGAGCTGATGGACTTCGCGGCCATCCGTCCCAAGACCAGCGGCACCCTCACCTGGCACTTCACGTCGCACAACACGCGGGACTTCGCGTGGGCGGCCGGCCCGGACTTCCTCTGGGATGCCAGCGGGTGGGACCACATTCTCATCGAGACGCTCTACCGCCGCTCGGCCGACAAGTGGCCCGAGGCCAACCGCATGGCGCGCGCGACCATCAAGTATTTCAGCGAGCAGTGGTACCACTATCCCTGGTCGCACGCCACGACCATCGAGGGCCCGATCCAGGGGATGGAATACCCGATGATCACCTTCGTGCCCAACAGCCCCACGCGCGAGGACCAGCAATGGGCGCTGGCCCACGAATTCGGACACGAGTGGTTCCCGATGATCGTGGGGAGCAACGAACGGCTGTATCCGTGGATGGACGAAGGGTTCAACACCTTCATCGACCTCCACAATGCGGCGCTGTACTTCAAGGGGACGGCCTACGGCGACACCATCGAATCGCACCCGCTGCACCTGTACGCCGAGCACGGCGTGCCCGGGAACGAGCAACCGCTGATCGAGAATCCCACCGAGGTGCGCGACCTTTTCTGGTCCGGCTACCAGAAGCCCGCGTTGATGATGCGCACCCTGCGCTTCGAGGTGCTGGGCCAGCGGCGGTTCGACGACGCCTTTCGCGCCTACATCAAGGCCTGGGCGTTCAAGCATCCCACGCCGGCCGACTTCTTCCGGATCATGCGCGACGAATCCGGCATGGATCTCGACTGGTACTGGCGGGAATGGGTCTATACCACCGCGCGGCTCGACCAGGCCGTCGACTCGGTGGCGAACGGTCCCGACGGCGCCCGGGTATACATCGCCAGCCGGGGCACGATGATCATGCCCGTCGAACTGTCGCTCACCTTCGCGGACCGCACGACGGCCACGGTGAAGCTTCCCATCGAGATGTGGAACCTGGGGCAGGTGTTCGTCTACCGCGTCCCCGAGCACAAGGCGGTCGTCGGCGCCGAGGTGGACCCGCGCCACGTGCTGCCCGATATCGATCGGTCCAACAACAGCTGGCATTCGAGGTTCTGAGATGCAGTACGTTCGGCTTGGCCACACCGGCCTGCAGGTTTCGCGGCTCGCACTGGGCTGCATGAGCTACGGCACCCCCGACTGGCGTCCCTGGGTGCTGGACGAGGCGGCCGCCGAAGCCGTTCTTCGCGCGCGCCATCGAGGCGGGAATCAACTTCTTCGACACGGCCGACATGTACTCGCTCGGCGTGAGCGAGGAGGTCACCGGCCGGGCGCTGCGCGAGATGGCGCGACCGCGAGGAGATCGTCGTCGCCACCAAGGTGAACTTCGCGATGAGCCGCGGCCCCAACATGGGCGGCCTGTCGCGCAAGCACATCCTGCAGGCGTGCGAAGCGAGCCTCCGGCGGCTGGGCGTCGACGCCATCGATCTCTATCAGATCCATCGGTTCGACGCCGCGGTGCCGATCGAGGAGACGCTCGAGGCGCTCAACGACCTCGTGCGCGCCGGCAAGGTGCGCTACATCGGCGCCAGCTCGGGCTCGGCGTGGCGCGATGGCGCAGGCGCCTCAGTACCTCGGAGCGCAACGGCTGGGCGCGCTTCGTCTCGATGCAGAATCACTACAACCTCCTCTACCGCGAGGAGGAGCGGGAGATGATCCCGCTCTGCCTGCACGAGGGCATCGGGCTGATTCCGTGGAGCCCGCTGGCCCGCGGCGTGCTGGCGCGGCCGCGGCCGCCGATGCGAAGGTGGCGAGCGGCGGCACGACGCGGGCCGGTTCCGACGATTACTCGTCGCAGCTCTACGAAGCGCCGGGCGACTGGGACATGGTGGATGCGGTGGCGCGGCGTGGCCGAGGCGCGCGGCGTCGGCATGGCGGAGGTCGGCGCTGGCCTGGCTGCTCTCGCGTCCGGGCGTGGTGGCGCCGATCGTCGGCGCCACGAAGATGGCACACCTCGATGCGGCGCTTCACGCGCTCGATCTGGTGCTCTCGGATGAAGAACGCGAGGCACTCGATGCGCCGTACCGCCCGCATGGTGTCCGCGGTCACACGGTGTAGGCCGTGCGATCGGGCCCACTAGCCGGGCGCCGCGGGAAGCGCTAGACATCACGTATCTCGAGAGGCGGGAGTCCGGACCTCGTGGGCAATGCCAGAGTTCTAAACTTCAATCCGATGCGCGTCGTCGACATCCCGGCGCCGGGCGGCCCCGAAGTGCTGACCGTGGGTGAGCGGTCGCGGCCGGGGCCTATCCTGAATGAAGTGCTGATCGAGGTCGCGGCCGCCGGTGTGAACCGTCCCGACATCCTTCAGCGCAAGGGCGCGTATCCTCCGCCGGCGGGTGCCAGCGATATCCCGGGGCTCGAGGTGGCGGGCACCATCGTCGGCCTGGGCGCGAACGTGACGGAATGGAAGGTGGGGGACGAGGTCTGCGCGCTCGTCGCCGGCGGCGGTTACGCCGAGTACTGCCTGGCACCCGCCGAGCAGTGCCTCCCCATTCCGCGCGGCCTCTCCATGGTCGAGGCGGCCTCGCTTCCCGAGACCTTCTTCACGGTGTGGAGCAACGTGTTCGATCGGGGGCGGTTGGCGCCGGGCGAGGTGTTCCTGGTGCAGGGCGGATCGAGCGGCATCGGCGTGGCGGCCATCCAGATGGCGCGCGCCATGGGGGCGCGCGTGTTCGCTACCGCGGGCAGCGCCAACAAGTGTGATGCGTGCGAAGCCCTGGGGGCCGAGCGCGCCATCGACTACAAGACCGAGGACTTCGTGGCCGTGGTGAAGGCCGCGACCCACGATCGCGGCGCCGATGTCATTCTCGACATGGTGGGCGGCGACTACGTCCCCCGCGAACTCTCGCTCCTCGCCGAGGACGGCCGGCTCGTGTTCATTGCCACGCTCGGCGGCGCCAAATCGGAATTCAACATCCGCCAGGTCATGGCGCGGCGGCTCACGATCACCGGCTCGACGCTGCGCAACCGGTCACCGGAGTTCAAGGGCGCCATCGCGACGCAACTGCGGGAGAAGATCTGGCCCCTGCTGGAGAATGGCACGATCAAGCCCGTCGTCCACGCGGTGTTCCCGATCGCGGACGCCGCCGCCGCCCACGCCGAATTGGAGCGCGGGAAGCACGTGGGCAAGATCGTATTGGATGTGAAGGGAGGGGGGTGAACGGCGACACGCGGCGGATCGGCAGCGTCCGGATTCCGCGTCGCCCGTTCACCGTTCACCCTTCCTCGCTCACCGTTTCGCCCGCAGATACTGATTCGGCCACGGCACCTCCGCGCCCAACGCCTTGGCGGCGTGCAGCGGCCAGTAGGGATCGCGCAGCAGCTCGCGCGCCATGATCACGGCGTCCGCCTTGCCCGACGTGAGGATCTCGTTCGCCTGGTGCGGCTCCGTGATCAGGCCCACCGCACCCGTGGCGATCTTCGCCTCCCGCCGGATCCGCTCGGCGAACGGCACCTGATACCCGGGACCCACCGGAATCTTCA
>CAWGJO010000005.1:0-17402 GCA_963822945.1 uncultured Gemmatimonadaceae bacterium
ACACATTCCGGGATCTGAAAACGTCCCGAACGACGCGCCGGACTTCACCACGCGGGTGGAGCAACTGGCCGGATCGAAGACGCGGCCGATGGTGGTGCACTGCGCGAACACCAAGTGCCCGGCGTCCACCGAAGCGGTGAACAAGCTGAACGCCGCCGGGTTCACGAACGTGACCGAGTTTCCGGGCGGCATGGCCGAGTGGAAGACCATGGGCGGCAAGGTGCAGAGCATGAGCACCGCGTCGGCGCACGCCTGACGGGCGCGGCGCCGCAGCCGGCGTGAATGGGGGCCCCTGCGGGGGCCCCTTCGCGTATGGGCGCCATCCCGTTCGCCGTGGAATGCATGTAGCTTCCACGAGTGCACGGCCCGCCTTCCGGCGCCGGCCGCGCCGGGCCGGCAGGCCCTTCACCATCGATCCCCATCCCGACCCATGTCCGACCGCGACCTTCACTCGTTGCTCACCGAACTGCACCACGGGCTTCAGGATGCGAAGTCGGTGGACGCCGAGACCCACGCGCTGCTGGAACAGTTGGCGGCGGACATCCGGCCCATCGTCGAGCAGGGCGCGGCGGGTCCGATTGCCGGCGGCAAGGCCTCGGGTCTGCGGGAGCGGCTCGACGCGGCGATGGCGGCCGTGGAGGCGTCGCATCCGCAGTTGGCACAGACCATCGGCCGCGTGGCCGACACGCTCGCGTTCTACAACCTCTGAAGCGGCGATCCGCTATATTTCCTAGATAGGATCTCACCGCCGCGGACGCCCTGGCCGCGACTCGCCCACCGAGGAGCGACCATGACAGCTCAGCAGGCACTTACCGCCGCGCGGCAGGACTTCATCGCGGCGATCAAGCGCGACACCGCGCCCACCGAATGCCCCCGCTTTCTCGCCGTGCTCGATTCGTTCATCGAGTGGAGCCTGGCGCGGCCCACGCACGTGAAGTTCGACGCCGAGGAGTCGCACGACGGCACGATCGTCTTCTCGCGCGTGGGCTCCAAGTCGAAGAAGGTGGTGATGTGGGCGGCGTCGCCGCGCAAGCGCGACATGCCGCGCCTGGAGCTGCTGCCGCGCGCCGCGCGCTTTCTGCCCGAGGACGACCGTGCCGCCGTGGTGGCCACGTTCAACGCGCACGCGCGCGACGAGATGAGCATCGAGGAGCCGCTGCGCATCAATTTCGGCGCGCTCAAGAACAAGACCGCGCGGGCGGCGGTGCTCGAATGCATGGACCGCCTGCTGGTGGTCACCTGACCCACGACCGCGCCCCCGGCCGCGCGGTCTGACTCTCGAGGACCCTGCGTGCCCTTTTCCGGATTCAAGCTTCACCCCGGGCTCCTTCGCGGCTTGAAGGATCTCGGTTACGCGCGCCCCACCCAGATCCAGACGGATGCGATTCCGCCGGCGATGGCGGGGCGCGACCTGCTGGCGTGCGCCATGACGGGCAGCGGCAAGACGGCCGCGTTCCTGCTCCCGATCCTGCACCATCTCATGTCGCGTCCGCGCGGCGCCACGCGCGCGCTCGTCGTCACGCCGACGCGTGAGCTGGCGGCGCAGATTCTCGAGGATCTCAACGACCTCGCCGTGCACACGCCGATCACCGGCGCCGCCATCTACGGCGGCGTGGGGATGGGCCCGCAGGAGCACGCGTTCCGCAGCGGCGTGGACGTGCTCATCGCCACCCCGGGGCGGCTGCTCGATCATTTCCAGCAGCCGTACGCCAAACTCGCGGGTCTCGAGTACCTGGTGCTCGACGAGGCCGACCGGATGCTCGACATGGGCTTCCTGCCGGAGATCCGGAAGATCCTGCGCCACCTGCCGGCCAAGCGGCAGACGCTGTTCTTCAGCGCCACCATGCCGCCGCCGATCGCGAAGCTCACGCGCGAGATGCTCCACGATCCGGTGACGCTGAACGTGGAGCGCCAGTCGGCGCCGGCGGTGGGAATCACGCAGGCGGTCTACCCGGTGAAGCAGGAACTCAAGTCGGCGCTGCTGCTGGCGCTGCTCGAGCGCGGTGACATGTCGCAGGCGCTCGTGTTCACGCGCACCAAGCACCGCGCCAACCGCCTGTCGGAGTTCCTGGTGAAGCGCGGCATCAAGGCCGAGCGGATCCACGGCAACCGGTCGCAGGCGCAGCGCACGGCGGCGCTGGACGGCTTCAAGCGCGGCGTGCACCGCGTGCTGGTGGCCACCGACATCGCGGCGCGCGGCATCGACGTGGAGGAACTGGGCCACGTGGTGAACTTCGACGTGCCGAACGTGCCCGAGGACTACATCCACCGGGTGGGGCGCACGGCGCGCGCCGAGGCGACGGGCGAGGCGTACACCATGGTGTCGCCGGAGGAGGAGGGCGAGCTGCGGAGCATCGAGCGCGCCATCGGCAAGCGGCTGCCGCGCGTGATCCTGCCCGATTTCGACTATGCGGCGCGCACCGACACCAAGTTGGAGATCCCGCTGCAGGAGCGCATCGCCGGCATTCGCGCGCGCAAGGCCGAGGAGCGCAAGCGGGCCCGCGAGAAGGAAGCGCGCCGCCGGAAATAGTGTAGATTCGCGCTCCATGCACGACGCGAACTTCACCATTGCCGTGGACGAGCACCCGTCGGCCGACGATCAGCGGGTGGTGCAACAGGGCCTGCGGGCATTCAACGACGCAGTGATCGGCGACGGCAACGAGCGGCCGATCTCGTGCTTCGTGCGCGACGGCGAGGGGCGCACGATCGGCGGACTGGTGGGGCACATCCGCTGGCGCTGGCTGTACGTGGCCAAGCTCTGGCTGCCGGAATCCACGCGCGGGCAGGGTGTGGGCCGCCGCGTGATGGCGGCCATCGAGGAGTACGCCTGGTCGCAGGACTGCCTGGGAGTCTACCTGGACACCTTCGAGTACCAGGCGCGGCCGTTCTACGAGAAGCTCGGCTACGAGGTGTACGGCACGCTCGAGGGCTATCCGCCGGGCTACCGGCAGTACTACTTGCGCAAGGTCCGGCCCGGCGGCAGCATATCCCGATGACCACTCCCGCCTCGCCGTACCCCGCCGTGCGCCGCGTGACCACTCCGCGGCGCATCGTCGTCTCGTCCCTCGTCGCCGCCGCGCTCTCGATGGCGGCGCCGACGCTCGCCGCCGCCCAGCAGGCGGTGGACATGGCCAAGCTGCAGGACGAGGCCGTCTCGCGCATCGAGCAGTACATCCGGATCAACACCACCAATCCGCCGGGCAACGAGGACCAGACGATGAAGTTCTTCGCCCGGATCTTCACGGCGGAGGGCATTCCGTTCGACACGGCGTCGTCGGCGCCGGGCCGGGGCAACGTGTGGGCGCGGCTCAAGGGCGGCGACCAGCCGGCGCTCGTGCTGCTGAGCCACATGGACGTGGTGCCCGCCGACCGGAAGTACTGGGACGTGGATCCCTTTGCCGCCACGGTGAAGGACGGCATCCTCTACGGCCGCGGCACGCTCGACACGAAGACGCTGGGCATCGTGGAACTCGAAGCGTTCCTGGCCCTGCACCGCAGCAAGACGCCGCTCGACCGCGACGTGATCTTCATGGCCACGGCCGACGAGGAGGCGGGGGCCGCGTTCGGCGCCGGGTGGGTGATGGACCACCACCCCGAAGCGTTCAAGGGCGCCGGCTTCGTGCTCAACGAAGGGGGCGGGGGGAGCGTGGACGACGGACGCGAGCAGTTCGGCATCGAGGTCACGCAGAAGGTGCCCTACTGGTTCAAGCTCACGGCCACCGGCACGCCGCGCCATGGCTCGGAGCCGCAGGTGGCCTCGGCGGTGAACCGGCTCATCCGGTCGCTGTACCGGCTGCAGACGTACCAGTTCGCGCCGCGCATCATCCCGGCGGTGGACGCGTACTTCAAGGGGCTGGCGCCCACGGCGCCGCCGCAGTGGAAGGCCGCCTTCTCCGACATGGCGAAGACGATCAAGAATCCCGACGCGATCCTGCGGCTGCAGACCGAGATGCCCGAGCTGGCGGCGCTCACGCGCAACACCTGCTCGATCACCATCCTCAAGGGCAGCGAGAAGATCAACGTGATTCCGCCGGAGGCGTCGGCACAGCTCGACTGCCGGTTGCTCCCCGACCAGGACGTGGCCGAGTTCAAGCGGGAGCTGCGCGACGCGCTGAACGATCCGGGCATCACCATCGACCAGATCCTGGGGTTCACGCCCGCCGTGTCGAGCACCGACAACGCGCTGTACCGCACCATCGTGCAGGTCACCAAGCAGCACTATCCCAACGCCGCCATCGTGCCGGCCGTGTCCACCGGATTCACCGACAGCCACTTCTTCCGCGACCGCGGCATCGCGAGCTACGGCTACGCGCCCTTCCTGATTCCGCAGGCCGACGAGTCGGGCGTGCACGGGAACAACGAGCGCATCTCGCTGCAGAACGTGCGCACCGGCACGCAGATGATGTACGAGATCGTGCGCGCCATGGTCTCGCACTAGGGGGCGGGCATGCACCGGCGATCCTTTCTCGCGGCCGGCGCCACCGGAATCGGCGCCATGGCGCTCCACCCGTTGCTCCGTCTGAGCGACGCGGGCGGCGGCCTCTGGGCGACGAGCGTGTTCTCGCCGGCGGCCGAACGCATGGCGTGGTGGCGGGAGGCAAGGTTCGGACTGTTCCTGCACTGGGGGCTCTACTCCATTCTCGCCGGCGAGTGGAAGGGGCGCACCGACTACGCCGAGTGGATCCGCAACAACGCGCACATTCCGCTGGACGTGTACGACCAGCTCGTCCACCGCTTCAACCCCGTGAAGTTCGACGCCGACGCCTGGGTGGGGATGGCGAAGGACGCCGGCATGAAGTACGTGACGCTCACCACCAAGCATCACGACGGCTTCTGCCTGTTCGACAACAGGCTCACCGACTTCTGCGTCCGGTCCACGCCCTTCAAGCGCGACATCTGCACCGAGATGGCGGCGGCGTCGCGGCGCGCCGGGCTGCACCAGTGCTGGTACCACTCGATCATGGACTGGCACCACCCCGACTATCTGCCGCGGCGCGATTGGGAGGCGGAGACGCGCCCCGTGGACGGCGCGAAGTACGCGCGCTACGTGCAGTACCTGCACGGGTCGGTGGAGCAGCTGCTCCGGAACTACGGCGACGTCGGCGTGATGTGGTACGACGGCAACTGGGAGAGCACCTGGACGCACGAGATGGGCCGCGCGCTCTACGATCTGTGCCGCAAGCTCCAGCCCAATGTGATCGTGAACAATCGCGTGGACGGGTGGTCGCAGTCCAAGATCACCGATCCCCTGGGCGACTTCCGCACGCCCGAGCAGACGATTCCGGCCACCGGGCTGCCCGGCGTCGACTGGGAATCGTGCATCACGATGAACCACAACTGGGGCTACAACGCCCACGACCACGACTTCAAGTCCACGGCGCAGCTCATCGGGCTGCTGGTGGAAACGGCGTCGAAGGGCGGCAACCTGCTGCTCAACGTGGGCCCGAAGGCCGACGGCACGTTCCCCGAGGAGAGCGTGGAGCGGCTGGCCGGGATCGGCCGGTGGATGAAGGTGAACGGCGAGGCGATCTACGGAACCACGGCGTCGCTGTTCGCCAGGGCGCCCTTCCGGTCGACCACCAAGGGAACCCGGGTCCACCTGTTCGTCACCGACTGGCCCACGGGCACGCTGCCGCTGCCGGGGTTGAAGACCGCGCCCGCACGCGTGACGCTGCTGGCGGATCCCGGCCGTCATCCGGCGGTCGTGACCGACGCCCAGGGCGGGTTCGGGCTCGCATCGCTCGGCCCGGCGCCCGATGGGGTCTGTTCCGTAATCGCGCTCGACTTCGACCGGACGCCCGTGGTCGGCGCGTAGGCGCGGCATGCCGACGACGATCACGGGCGTCGAGGCGCTGGACATCCGCTTTCCCACCTCGCGCGGAAAGCACGGCTCCGACGCGATGCACACCGATCCCGACTACTCGGCGGCATACGTGATCCTGCATACCGAGCCGCCACGATGGACTGGCCGGGTCACGGACTCACGTTCACGCTGGGCCGGGGCAACGAGCTGTGCGTGGCCGGCATCCGCGCGCTGGCGCCCCTCGTCGTCGGCCGCACGCTCGAGGACATCCGCGCCGACATGGCCGGCTTCTGGCGCTCGCTCACCAGCGACTCGCAACTGCGCTGGGTGGGACCCGAGAAGGGCGTGATCCACCTGGCCACCGGCGCGCTGGTCAACGCCGTGTGGGACCTGTGGGCCAAGGTCGGAGGGAAAGCCGCTCTGGAAGCTGCTGGCCGACCTGACGCCCGAGGCAGCTCGTGGCGTGCATCGACTTCCGCTACATCGACCGACGCGCTCACGCCGGCGGACGCGCTTGCCATGCTGCGCGACCGCGCGCCGGGGCGGGCCGAGCGCGAAGCGGAGATGCGCCGCGACGGCTACCCGGCGTACACCACGTCGGCGGGGTGGCTCGGCTACCCCGACGACGAGATCCGGCGGCTGTGCCGCGAGGGAGTCGCGGCGGGATGGTCGCACTTCAAGATCAAGGTCGGCGCCGACCGGGCCGACGACGTCCGCCGCGCGGCGCTCGTGCGCGACGGAGATCGGGCCCGACCGCGCGGCTGATGCTCGACGCGAACCAGCGCTGGGGCGTGGACCAGGCGATCGCCTGCATGCGCGAACTGGCGCGGTTCGACCCCTGGTGGATCGAGGAGCCGACGAGTCCGGACGACGTGCTCGGGCACGCCGCGATCGCGCAGGCGGTCGCGCCCATCGGCGTGGCCACGGGCGAGCAGTGTCAGAACCGCGTGATCTTCAAGCAGCTCATGCAGGCCGGGGCGCATGCGCTTCTGCCAGATCGACGCCTGCCGGCTGGGCGGCGTGAACGAGGTGCTCGCGGTGCTGCTGCTCGCGGCCAAGTTCGGCGTTCCCGTGTGCCCGCACGCCGGCGGGGTGGGGCTCTGCGAGTACGTGCAGCACCTGGCGATCTTCGACTACATCGCGGTGAGCGGGTCGCTGGAGAATCGGATCGTGGAGTACGTGGACCATCTGCACGAACATTTCGTGGACCCGGTGGTGGTCCGCGCCGGTCGCTACCGGGCGCCGGCCGCGCCCGGCTACAGCATCACGATGAAACCCGAGTCGCTCGCGCGGTACGCATTTCCCGGTGGGGCGGCATGGAAGGAGGATCAGGGATGAGCACGCAACCGTTCGATCTCACCGGCAGGAACGCCGTCGTGACGGGCGGCGCGAGCGGCATCGGCCGCGCGATCGCCGAGGTATTCGCGGCGCGCGGCGCGTCGGTTCGGATCCTCGACACGGACGAGGCGGCGGCCGACGGCGTCGTGGCGGAGCTCGCGGGGGCTGGGGGCAGGGCCACGGCGCACCGGTGCGACGTGTCCGACCAGGCCGATGTGGATCGCGTGTTCGCCGGTCTGCTGCGCGCCGGCCCCGTGGACATTCTCGTCAACAACGCCGGCATGTCGCACATCGGAACGGTGGAGAATACCTCGGAAGCCGATTTCGACCGCCTGTTCCGCGTGAACGTGAAGGGCGTGTACAACTGTACGCGCGCCGCCATCGGCGCCATGAAGGAGCGCGGGCGCGGGGTGATCGTGAACATGGCGTCGATCGCCGCGTCGTCGGGCGTCGCGGACCGGTTCGCGTACTCGATGACCAAGGGCGCGGTGCTGGCGATGACGTATTCGATTGCCAAGGACTACGCACCGTACGGCGTTCGCTGCGTCTCCATCTCGCCGGCGCGCATCCACACGCCGTTCGTCGACGGCTTCCTGCGGAAGCACTATCCGGGCCGCGAGGAGGAGATGTTCGGCAAGCTGTCGGCCACGCAGCCCATCGGCCGCATGGGGAAGCCGCGCGGAGGTCGCCGATCTGGCGCTCTACCTCTGCTCCGACGAGGCGGCGTTCGCCACCGGGACCGACTATCCCCTGGACGGCGGGTTCCTGCACCTCAACGGATGAGGGCCGCGTAATGCGACTGATCCGATTCGGCGGTCCGGGGCGGCGAAGCCCCGGCGTGCTGACACCGACGGCCGGCGCCTCGACGTGCCGGCTTCGGCGAGGACTGGAACGAGGCCTTCTTCGGCACCGACGGCCCGGCCCGGCTGGAGCGTTGGCTGCGGACCGAACGCTGCGCGTGCCCTGTGGTGGACGCCGGCGCGCGCCTGGGGCCGTGCGTGGCGCGGCCATCCAAGATCGTGTGCATCGGGCTCAACTACTCGGGCCACGCACGTGAGACCGGCGCGCAGCGGTTCCGAAGGAGCCGGTGGTCTTCTTCAAGGTCCACCGACGCCTGTGCGGACCCGAACGACGACGTGGTGATTCCGCCCGGCGCGGAGAAGGTCGACTGGGAGGTGGAGCTGGCGGTGGTGGTGGGTCGGCGCCGGCCCGCTACGTCGCCGAGGCGGACGCCATGGACCACGTAGCAGGTTATGCGCTGCACAACGACTACAGCGAGCGCGCCTGGCAGATGGAGCACGGCGGTCAGTGGGTGAAGGGGAAGAGCTTCGACACCTTCGCGCCGCTCGGGCCGTTCCTCGCGACCCGCGACGAGATTCCCGACCCCCATCGCGCTCGAGCCTGTGGCTCGCCGTGAACGGCGAGCGGCTCCAGGACAGCAACACGGCGGATTTCGTCTTCGGCGTGCCGACGCTGGTGAGCTACCTGAGCCGGTTCATGACCCTCCTGCCCGGGGACGTCATCTCCACGGGCACGCCGGCCGGAGTGGGGCTGGGGCTTCCGCCGCCCCGCTACCTCCGGCCGGGCGACGTGGTGGAGCTGGGTGTCGAGGGCCTCGGTACCTCCCGGCAGCGGCGTGGCGGCCGGCGCGTGAGCCCCGTGCGGATGGACGCCCACCAGCACTTCTGGCGCTACGACGCCGCGCGGGACACGTGGATCACCGATGAGATGGCCGTGCTCCGCCGGGACTTCCTCCCGGGGGAGCTCGCGTCGGTCTCCTGGCGGCCGGCATGGACGGGTGCGTGGCGGTGCAAGCCGACCCCTCCGAGGACGAGACCCGCTTCCTCCTGGACCTGGCGGAGCGACGACTTCGTCCGCGGCGTGGTGGGGTGGGTGGACCTGCGCGCGCCCGACGTCGACGCAGCGCGCGGAGCATTGGCGGCGAACCCGCATCTGTGCGGCATCCGTCATATCGTACAAGCCGAGGCGGACGACTACCTGGTGCGCGACGACGTGTGCGGGGCATCGCGCGGGTCGGCGCGGCCGGCCTCGCCTACGACGTGCTGGTGTACGCGCGCCAGCTTCCTGCCGTCCTCGCGCTCGTGGAGCGTCTGCCGGGCAGCGGCTGGTGGTGGACCACATCGCCAAGCCGGAGATCGCCGCGGGCCTCGTCGAGCCTTGGGCGGGCCACATGCGGGCGCTGGCGGAGCACGACAACGTATGGTGCAAGGTGTCCGGGATGGTCACCGAGGCCGATTGGACGCGGTGGCGACCGGAGGAGCTGCACGCGTACCTGGACGTGGTGTTCGAGGCGTTCGGCGCCGGGCGGCTTCTTTTCGGCTCGGACTGGCCCGTGTGCCTGCTGGCGGCGGAGTACGAGGAGCGTGGTCGGCGTGGTGCAGGAGTACGCAGCGCGCCTCGGCGAGGAGGAGCGTGCCGGCGCTGTTCGGTGACAACGCGCGCCGCTTCTACGGACTCGACGCGCAGGGGGCAGGGAGGACCTACATGAGCTGGGACTGCGGGTGGTGCTCGTCACCGGAGGCGCCAAGGGGATCGGCGAGGCCATCACCCGCGCGCTGGCCAGCGAGGGCGCCGGCCCGTCATCGTGGACCGGGATCGCGAGGCGGGCGAAACGCTGTGCAGCGAACTCGCGGGCGCCGGCTGCCACCTTCTGGAGGCCGACCTGAGGGAGGCCGACGCCTGCGGGCGCGCGGTCAACAGGCGCCGCCGCCGCGGGCCCCCTCGATGCGCTGGTGAACAACGCGGGTGTGAACGACCGCGTGTCGCTGGAGCCCGGTGACGCCGAGGCGTTCGAGGCGTCGCTCCGCCGCAGCCTCGTCCACTATTACGAGATGGTGCGCCGCGCTGGCGGCGCTGCGCGAGACCCGGGGCGCCATCGTGAACGTGGCGTCGAAGGTCGCGGTGACGGGGCAGGGCGGGACGTCGGGCTATGCGGCCTCGAAGGGCGCCATCCTGGCGCTCACGCGCGAGTGGGCCGTGGAGCTTCCTGGCCGGGGTCCGCGTGAACGCGGTGGTTCCGGCGGAGGTGATGACGCCGCTGTACCGGCAGTGGATGGACAGCTTTCCCGACCCCGAGGAGAAGCTGGCGGACATCGTGCGCCGCATTCCGCTGGGGCATCGCATGACCGGCGCCGACGAGGTCGCCGCGATGGTGGTGTTCCTGCTGTCGCCGCGCGCCGGGCACATCACCGGGCAGCAGCTGTACGTGGACGGCGGGTACGTCCATCTGGACCGGGCCATCACCTGAGAGGCGGCATGACCAAACGCGCGGCGTTCACCGAGCGGCGCTACGTGGTTCCCCTGGTGCTCGTCACCAGCCTGTTCCTGCTGTGGGCGCTGGGGGTGAACCTCAACGACATCCTCATTCCGCACCTGAAGCGGGCGTTCGGGCTCACCGACTTCGAGTCGTCGCTCATCCAGACGGCGTTCTTCGGCGGCTACTTTTTGTCGGCGCTGCCGGCCGGCTGGTGGATGCGGCGCGTGGGCTATCGCTGGGGAATCATCACCGGGCTGCTGGTGTGCGCCGTGGGCGCGCTGCTGTTCATCCCGGCGTCGTACGTGAGGCTCTACCCGTTCTTCCTGTTCGCGCTGTTCGTGATGGCGTGCGGGCAGGGATTTCTCGAAGTGGGCGCCAATCCCTATGTCACCACGCTGGGGCCGCCGGAGACCGCGTCGTGGCGGCTCAACACCGCGCAGTCGGCAAACTCGGTGGGCGCGGTGATCACGCCGATCATCGGCGCCGCGTTCATTCTCTCGGGCGCCGACTCGGCGAGCACCAACGTGGCGGCGATGACGCCGGCGCAGGTGGCGTCGTTCCGGGCCATGGAAGCCGGGCTGGTGCGCGGCCCGTATCTGGTGATCGCCGCGATCTTCCTGTTCGTGGCCTTCCTGTTCTGGCGCGTGCACCTGCCCGAGGTGAAGGAAGCGCCGGTGGCCGAGCCTGCCGGCCAGGCCCGGCCCATGGGGATTCTCGCGCACGGCAATCTGGTACGCGGCGTGATCGCGCAGTTTCTGTACGTGGGCGCGCAGGTGGGCGCGGCGAGTTTCGTGATCCGGTTCGTGGAGCACACGGTGCCGGGCACGCCGGACAAGCTGGCGGCGCGCTTCCTCATGTATCACCTCATCGGATTCATGCTCGGCCGCTTCTTCTCGGCGGGCGCGATGAAGTACGTGAAGGCGCCCCGGTTGCTGGCGCTGTTCGCGGTGGGGGGCATGGCCGCGGCCGGCATGGCGGTGGGGGGCTCGGGGATGCTCGCCGTGTGGATGGTGGTGCTGCTCGGTTTCTTCAACTCGCTGATGTATCCCACGATCTTCGCGCTCAGCCTGGAGGGACTCGGGCCCCACCGGAAGTTCGGCGCGTCGCTGCTGGTGATGTCGATCGTCGGCGGCGCGGTGATTCCGGCGATGATGGGGCTGGTGTCGGACCACACCAGCATCCAGACGGCGTTCCTGATCCCGATCGTGTGCTACGTCTACGTGTTCTACTTCGCCGTCGTGGGCCATCACCCGTCGCCGGCGGCGCGCGTGGCGCAACCCACGGCGGCCTGATTCCCCATATGGACACCCGCCAATGAGCCGTCGATACTGCCTGGCGCTCGATCTCAAGGACGACGCCCGCCTGATTGCGGAGTACGAGCGCCATCACCAGCGGATCTGGCCGGAGATCAGCCGACAGCATCCGTCGCGCCGGGATTCTGGACATGGAGATCTACCGCACCGGCAACCGTCTGTTCATGGTGATGGAGGTGGCCGACGACTTCTCGTTCGATGCCAAGGCTGCGGCCGATGCGGCCGATCCCAAGGTGCAGGAGTGGGAAACGCTTATGTCCACGTATCAGCAGTTGCTGCCGTGGGCCGCGCCTGCCGAGAAGTGGGTGACGATGGAGCGCATCTTCAAGCTGGAAGCGCCGTAGGGCGAAATGTGCGCCGGGGCACAGAATTGACGGCCGGCGCGGTGCACGATGACGGGTCGCGATGCGGCGACCGGGGGCTCAGTTCACACTGGACCCAGAGCGGAAGTCGTATACCGGCAAGAACTTGCCGGGCTGTCCCGGTTCCCGGACACTCCTCTTCGCAACCATTTGGTGGCGGGGAGGGTATGTCGGGAATCAACGGCAGGAGGCCCGCATGTACCGCATCCTTCCCGCGACCGTGTTTCCCGTCATGCTCGTTATGGGTTGCACGACCACTGCACCGCCCGCGGCACAACTCGGCGTGGTGCCGGTGGCCGATCCCGCGCTTTACGATTGCGCCCAGCGCACCGCCGCCGATCTGGGGTTCGACCGCCAGATGCGGGGCGCGTCGGGACGTGGCGCGCTGGTGGCCACCACCGACACGAATCGTCTGACCGGCCGGTACGACGGACTGCGTGTGCGCATTCTGTCGGACACGGGGCACGTGACCACCTGGATCACGGCGTCGCCGTACACGAACGCCGCGTACCGCAGGTCGGACGCCAAGCCGCTGATGCCGAGCCAACGCGCCGTGGACGCCGCCGCCACCGTGGAGCGTCGTTGCCGGCCGGGCCGCGTGGCGGAGCGGGGGCACCGGGCGCCCCGGTAGTCCCCCCGGGGCGCCAGCACGAGGCCGGCTCCGCGGCTAGATTCCGCGAATCACATTCCTGATCGGACCGCCCATGAAGCCGCTCTCCGTCCTCGGCGCAGCCGCGTTCGCGCTCGCCGCATGTTCCGCTCCGCGCGTCGTCACCCAGGCGCCCACTCCGGTACCCGCACCGGCCCAACCGCCTTCCGGGGGGCGGATCGAACCCGCCACGGTGCCGCGGGCCACGGTGGACACGCCGCCCAGCGACTGGCAGCTCCTGGACGAATTGAACGACCACCTGCCCGGGATCAGCGTGCTCCGCGCCGAGCAGACGCTGCTCGCGGGGCAGCAGCCCAAGCGCACGGTGCTCGTGGCGGTGATCGACGGGGGCGTGGACACGGCGCACGTGGATCTGCTGCCGCACCTCTGGCGCAACCCCGGGGAGATTCCGGGCAACGGCAAGGACGACGACCACAACGGCTACGTGGACGACACGTGGGGGTGGAACTTCATCGGCGGTGCTGACGGCAAGGACATCGATCACGAGACGTTCGAACTCACGCGGCTGTACTCGCGCTGCAAGCACATCGCGCCGCTGAGCGTGGCCGGCCCACCGATCTCGGCCGAGGAGTGCACGCAGATCGAGGCGCAGTTCGAGAAGAAGCGCGTGGAGGCCATCAAGACGCTGGACAACATCGACGGCGCCGGCAACGCGCTCGATCGCGCCACGGAGATCCTGCACGCGGCCATTCCCGATTCGCTCACGCTGCAGCGGGTGACGGACTTCGCGCCGCAGTCGCAGGAGCAGCAGCAGGCGCGCGCGATCTACCTGCAGTTGGCCAGGGCGCACATCACCAAGTCGGTGATCGACGAGGCGCGCAAGGAGTACGAGTCGCAGGTCAAGTTCGGCTACGACTCCACGTACATGCCCCGGGCGATCGTGGGCGACAACCTGATGGACCTGACGCAGCGCGACTACGGCAACCGCGACGTGATGGGTCCCGACGCGCTGCACGGCAGCCACGTGTCGGGGATCATCGGCGCGGTGCTCGACCCCAAGGAGGGGATCCAGGGCGTGGCGCAGGCGGTGCGCATCATGATGGTCCGCACCGTGCCCGACGGCGACGAGCGCGACAAGGACGTGGCCAACGCCATCCGCTACGCGGTGGACAACGGGGCGCAGGTGATCAACATGAGCTTCGGCAAGCCGTACTCGCCGCAGAAGTCGGTGGTGGACGCGGCGGTCAAGTACGCCGACGCGCACGGGGTGCTCATGGTCCACGCGGCGGGGAACGACGGCGAGGACATCGACGCCGGGCACAACTTCCCCACGCCCTACTATCTGGACGGCGGCCGCGCGACGAATTGGATCGAAGTGGGCGCCTCGTCGTGGGTGGGGGGCGACTCGCTGGCCGCCTCGTTCAGCAACTTCGGCAAGCAGCGGGTGGACGTGTTCGCGCCGGGCGTGGACATCCTGTCCACGATTCCCGGCAACAAGTTCGAGCGCGACCAGGGCACGAGCATGGCGTCGCCGGTGGTGGCGGGGCTCGCGGCGCTGATCATGTCGTACTACCCGAACCTGACGGCCACCGATGTGCGGCAGATCATCATCGGTTCCGCCACCCGCTACTCGAAGCAGATGGTGGCCAGGCCGGGGTCGAAGGAGGGGGATCCGCTGGTGCCGTTCGGGTCGCTCTCGGAGAGCGGGGGGATCGTGAACGCCTACGCGGCGCTGCGGATGGCGGCCCAGATGTCGGCGGCCAAGCCCTGATGGTCGCGGCAGGCGGGCATCAAGAACGGAGAATCTGAACGCGATGATCCGGATTCCAACGGATCGACACGGATGAGAGGCTTGGGGGCCTGGGGGTGAGGTCATCCCGCCAGGCGGGCGGCGACCGGCGTGCAGTTCCCCACAGCGTAATCCGGCGGTTTCCGTTTCATCCGTAGCATCGGGTGCATACCCTCCCTTCCTGATGCCGGCCGGGCGCTCCGGCCGCCCCGGAAGCGTGATGCGGCAACGACTTGCCCCGCGGGGGTCCATTGGGCAACGTTCGGGGGTTGAACCGGCTTTCACGGAGAGACCAACCCGCCATGCCAGCTACACCTACCACCCGCGACAACCCCCGCGCCTACGAACGCCTGACGCAGCCGCTGGTCCGCAAGAACGGCGAGCTTCGCCCGGCCACCTGGGACGAGGCCCTCGACGCGGCGGCCGAAGGGTTCCGCCGCAACATCGAGCAGAGCGGCCACGACTCGGTCGGCATCTTCTCGTGCTCCAAGAGCACGAACGAGATGAACTACCTGGCGCAGAAGCTCGCCCGCGTCGCCTTCGGCACCAACAACGTCGATAGCTGCAACCGAACGTGACACGCACCTAGCGTCGTCGGTCTGGCGACGGTCTTTGGTGCGGGCGGGGGCACGAGCTCCTACGAAGAAGCAGAGGACACCGACCTCGTGTTCCTCTGGGGCTCCAACGCGCGCAATGCCCACCCCATCTGGTTCCACCACCTGCTGAAGGGGATCCGGAACGGGGCGCGGCTGTACGTGGTGGATCCGCGGCGGACGGAGTCGGCGCAGTGGGCCGACGTGTGGATGGGCCTGAACGTGGGCACCGACATCGCGCTGTCCAACGGCATGGCGCACGAGATCATCGCGGCCGGGCTCACGAACCAGAAGTTCATCAAGAACGCCACCGAGAACTACGAGGCCTACCGCAAGTCGGTGGAGCCGTACACGCTCGAGTACACCGAGCGCATCACCGGCGTGCCCGCCGACATCATCCGCGAGGCGGCGCACTCGTACGCCGCCGCCGAGAAGGCGATGATCTGCTGGACGCTGGGCATCACCGAGCACCACAACGCCACCGACAACGTGCTGTCGCTCATCAACCTGTCGCTGCTCACGGGGCACGTGGGGCGCTGGGGGTCGGGGTGCAACCCGCTCCGCGGGCAGAACAACGTGCAGGGCGGCGGCGACATGGGCGGCATTCCCAACAAGCTGCCGGGCTTCCAGGACATCCTCGACGACGAGGCGCGGACGCGCATCGAGAAGTTCTGGAAGACCACGATCCCGCCCCGGTACGGCAAGAACCTCACCGAGATGCTGCGCGCCATGGACGGCGGCGACATGACGTGCCTGTTCGTGATCGGCGAGAACCCGGCGCAGTCCGACGCCGACGGCCACCACGTGGAGGAGATCCTCAGCGGGCTCGACCACCTGGTGGTGCAGGAGATCTTCCTCACCAGGACGGCGCAGCTGGCCGACGTCGTGCTGCCCTCCACGGCGAGCTGGTGCGAGGCCGACGGGTGCGTGACCAACAGCGAGCGGCGCATCCAGCGCGTGCGCAAGGCCGTGGATCCGCCGGAGGGCGCGCGCGACGAACTCTGGATCCTCTCCGAACTGGCCCGGCGGCTGGGGCACGACTGGGGGCATCCGACGGCCGAGCAGGTGTGGAACGAGGTGCGGCACGTGGCGCCGGCGTTCTGCGGCGGGATGAGCTACGCGCGGATGGACGCGCTGGACGGCATCCAGTGGCCCTGCCCCGACGAATCGCACCCGGGAACGAAGTTCCTGCACGCGCGCCTCTGGGAGACGCCGCGCGGCGGGCGCGCCGCGCCGTTCTCCGTGGTGAAGCACGAGGGGCCGGTGGAGACGCCCGACGACGAGTATCCGCTGCTCCTCACCACGGGCCGGCGGCTCGAATCGTACAACACGGGGGTGCAGTCGGGGGGCTTCAAGTCGCCGCTGCACATGGGCGAGGCGCTCGAGATCTCGCCAGAGGACGCGGAGCGGCTGGGCATCGCCTCGGGCGACGAGGTGCGCGTCACGTCGCGGCGCGGCAGCGTGGTGGCGCCGGCGCGCGTGGAGCGGTCGCTGCGTCCCGGCGTGGTGTTCATGACGCTGCATTTCCCCGATGAGGTACCCACGAACCTGTTGACCATCGACGCGGCCGACGAGCGTTCCGGAACCGCCGAATTCAAGGCGAGTGCGGTGCGTGTCGAACCGGCATCCGTCGCGGTGGAGACCGGAGACTGATGGACATTCGCGTGATCGAAGCGGTGCCGACCGCGGACGAGCGGGGAGCGGTGGATGCCTGCCTGGGACCGCCGGCGTCGGCGTGGGACGGCGGGGCGCGCGGCAGCACGCGCGACCATCACCTGGCGCAGGGCGGCCAGGAGATGCGCGACCGGCGGCACCTGCTGCTGCCGGTGCTGCGCGCGCTGCAGGCGCGGGTGGGCTGGATCAGCGAGGGCGGCCTGGGCTACGTGTGCGAGCGGCTGGACGTGCCCCCCGCCGACGCGTGGGGCGTGGCCACCTTCTACGCGCTGCTCTCCACCACGCCGCGCGCCCGCCGCGTGCTGCACGTGTGCGACGACATCGCGTGCAAGTGCCGTGGGGCCGACGAACTGTGCGCGGCGCTTGAGGAGAAAGTCGGACCGGCGCACACGCACGGGCCCGACGGGCACGAGGTCACGATCGCCGACGACGCGGCGGTGTGGGTGCGGTCGCCCTGTCTCGGGATGTGCGACCACGCGCCGGCGGCGCTGCTGCAGGTGGCGGGGGTCGAACCCATCGAGCTTCAGATTGCCGGGCTCACCGCCGCACGTGCCGTCGAGATGCTCGCACCGGGCTTTGGGCCGCAGAGCACACAGAGCACGCAGAAACAACAACACAGGCACACTCCGGCGTCCGCGTCGCC
>CAWGJO010000006.1:0-74711 GCA_963822945.1 uncultured Gemmatimonadaceae bacterium
GGAGCAGATAGAGCAACCGAACGAAGTAGATGTGGAGAAGGGTCGACATCGTGTAGGGCTGGCGCTCGCCCTGCTGCTGATGCCGGTGATGGTCGATCTGCACCTCATGGTGCTGAGCGAGCCGTTGTTTCTGGCGTTGATCGCGTTGACGCTGGCGACGATGGTGGCGGCGCCCGACACTCCGGTCGCGGCCGGGGTGTGCGCGGCCGGCGCATTGGCCGTTCGGTATTCCGGCATCGGGGTGGTGGCCGGCGTGGTCGTGTGGGCGCTGTTGGGCAGCGGTCCGCTGAAGGCGCGGCTGCGGCGCGCAGCGTGGGCGCTCGCGCCGACTCTCGTGCTGGGGTTGGCGGGGGTCGTCGGGGTGCGTTCCGCCGGCGGGGTCGTCACCCGGCATCTCGGATTCTACGGTGGCCTGCCGGGCGTTCTGGCCGACGGTGGCGCGACGCTGGCGCAATGGCTGGTGCCGACGGCCCGGCCGGCCGCGTGGGTGTGGTGGCTCGCACTGCCGGCCGCGGTGGTGGTCGCAGCGGTGGTGGCCGCCGGGGCGCGACGCGCGCGGCGTCTGTGGCAGCTGCTGCCGCAGGATCTGCCGATGCAGAGTTCGACCAACGTGCCGCAGTTGGTCGCGGCGCGCGTGTTGGGCGCGGGCGCGGTGCTGGGCGTGGCGTACGCGGCGGGGCTCGTTGGCGCACGCCTGTTCGTCGACGGGTCGTTCACCTTCGACGCGCGGCTGATGGCGCCCCTGATCATGATCGTGTCGTTGGCGTTCGCGGTGGCCGCGGCCACCTGGTGGCGGTCCGCCGGCCGGCTCCCGCGGCTGGGGCTCGCGATGCTCCTGCTGGTATGGGGCGGAGCGTCGCTGGCGGCGACGCAGAGCCGCGTGCACGAGTCGATGACCTACGGCCTGGACTTCGCGGGCGATGCGTGGCGTGCGTCCCCGCTGCTGGAGTGGGTGCGGGCCGACGGGAGTCGCCGGCCGCTGTATTCCAACTGGCCGTCGCTGGCGTATCTGTATCTCGATCGCCCGGCGCGCGGGGTGCCGACGTCGGGCGATGGGGACACGTTGCGGGCGTTCGGCGACAGTGTGGCCGCGCACGACGGCGTGGTGCTCGCGTTCAGCGTGCGCAACCCGGCATACGTCGCGGTCGAGTCGCTCGTCGCGGGCTCCGGGCTCCGGGTGCTGGCCACGTATCCCGGCGGCCAGGTGCTGGGGCGCGCCGCGGATCGGGCGCGCTGACGATCAGCGCAGGTCGACGCCCACGCGGAGTCCGGCGCGGGCGTCCGGGTGGACGAAGAAGTCGGCGAAGCGCCCATCGCGCTCGATGCGGATTACGTGCATGAGCGCCACGCCCCCGTAGATGAGGGAGATCTGTACCGAGGTGAGGCCGGACGTCCGCCGCATGAAGGCGACGTCGCTCACGGTTCCCGTGCGGCCGAGGGTGAGATAGAACGCCGTGGTGGCGATGCCGCCCATGAGCACGCCCCGTTGGAAGGGGCCGCCGCCATGATGGGGATCGTCGAGGATCGCCTCGTCCACCATGGCCTGCACGTCGAGCCCGGCGCTCGAGAACATGAACTGCTTGTGCGGGTGCAGTTCGGGATCGATGCCGGAGAACACCGTCGGCCGGCCGTGGTCGAGGCCGAAGGTCGGACGGGCGCCCTGGAGGAGCGCGGCGGTGATGTGACCGCCCTCGTGGGCGAGGATGCTGGTGGCGAATCCGGCCCAGAAGCGCTTCCACGAACCGCGGTGGTGTGCCGGCGCCGGCGCGGGCCCGGGCGTCTGCGCCGCCGCGGCGGCGGGAGGAGCATGGCGAGTGCGACGGCGGCCCGGAGGGCGCGGCGGGGGCGGACCATTACGGTGCGGACTCGGAACGCATAGTATCCGGGCATGAGGTGGCCGCCCCGCCGGCGGCGGCGCGGTCGTGCCAGAGGGAGGAACTCCATGCCTGCAAAACTTTCGGACGTCGAGATCCAACGGTCACTGGGCACGCTCTCCGGTTGGGCGAGACGCGGCGATGCATTGGCCAAGACGTTCACCTTTTCGCGGTTCGCCGACGGCATCGCGTTCGTGGCGAAGCTGGCCGGGATGGCCGACGCCATGGATCACCATCCCGACATCGATATTCGCTACACGAAGGTGACGTTCACGCTGTCCACGCACTCCGCGGGCGGGATCACGCAACTGGATCTCGATCTGGCCGCGAAGATCGAGCAGGGGTTCGGCGCCGCGCCGTAGCGATCAGGCGCGGCCGGCACGAGGCCCGCGCCCTGCCGCTCAACGACGCCGGTCGCCGCCGCTCACCAGGCTCAGGATGAACAGGAACAGATTGAGCAGGTCGAGGAAGATCGTGACGGCGGCGATCACGTAGTCCTGATCGCCGAACTGCCCCGAGCGCGTGATGCGCCAGGTGTCGAATACCAGCAGTCCCGCGAACACGAATACGCCGCCCCCGGCGATCCACATCGACCCGGCCGCGCCCATGCTTGGGAAGAAGAATCCGATCAGCATGGTGGCGATCAGCACCCACAGGCCCACCGTGAAGAATCCGCCCCACGCGCTGAAGTCGCGGCGGCTGAACACCGCGTACAGCGTCAGCACCCCGAACGTGGAGAAGGTGAGCAGTCCCGCTTCGGCCAGCACGCCCGGTTGCATCTTGGCGTAGAACACCAGCATCGGGGCCAGCCAGATGCCGACGATGAAGGTGAACAGCAACGTGAGGATGATGTTGCGCGGGTAGCTCCGCGCCTGCGACTGCGCCATCATCAACGGGATGAACCAGCAGATGGCGGTGATGAACGGATGCGCCGCCACGGCGTTCATCAGCGACAGCTGCGTGGTGGTGAAGGCGGCGCCGAAGAGCGTGACGACGACCCCCACGAACACCAGCCCGTAGGTGCGGCGCACCAGCGTCGCGCGCTCCACGCCGGAGAGGACCCGGGGGGCGGTACCGACCGCGTATCGCGAGAAACCCATGATTCGAACGGACTCCTGAGAGAGAAAAACCCTGCCTCCAATTGTACCCGGCCACGGGGGCCTGGTGCCAGTGGAGGCAGGGGGGTGAGCGGAGCGGGGCCGCGCAAATCTTAGTGTTTGCGCAACTCCACGTTGCCGTTCACGGTGCGCATGGTGATCATCGGTCCGCCCTTGCCCAGGGTGGCGCGCAGGTGGCGCGGGTCGATACGCCCGCTCAACGTGACGGGAAAGTCGGTGGTGAACCGTCCGTTCACCGTGCTCAACTCGACATCGGCGTTCACGTCGTTCGGCAGTTCCACAACCACCGACCCGTTGACGGTGCTGAACCGCATGTCCTGCGTGGGCCGGTAGTGCAGCATGGCGGCGTGCACAGAGCCGTTCACGCTGCTGGCCGACACCGGGCCGCCGTCCGTCTCCACGTTCACCCGTCCGTTGACGGTGTGGGCCCGCACCTCCGACGTCACGCCGGTGACCGTCACCTCGGAGTTGACGGTGTGCGCCCCGATCTTCACGCCGGCGGGCACGCCGATGTCGAAGTCCACGGCGATCTGGTTGCTCCGGTCGCGCCGGTCGTTGCGCGACTCGTAGCCCGTGGGCGAGCAGCTCGCGTCGTCGCCCCACAGCGCGCAGACGAGCACGTTTTGCTTGTCGTCGCCGTAGCGCTGGACGTCGTAGCGGACGTAGGCCGGGTCACCGCGCCGCACGTGCTTGGTGGCGGTGACGGTCACGCTGTCGCCGCCGGCGCTGTGGACGGTCACGCGGCCGTTGAGGCTGCGGATGTTGATCCACCCGCCGGCGGGGATCTTCCACGCCCAGTGGGTGGTGGTCTCCTCGCTGTTCTGCGCACGCGCCGCGGCGCCGGGAATTCCGGCGGCCAGCAGCGCGGCCATGGCGATCAATCGACGCATAACACGAATCCTACTTGAGAGACGTCAAACTGTCACTTCAGGGCGCGGAGCCGCACGTCGCCGCTCACCGTGGAAACGGAGAACTCGCGGCCACCCGTGCCGATGCTGGCGTTGATGCTGCGGCGTCCCATGCGGCCGCTGAGGGTGAGCGGGAAGTCGGTATCGAGGTCCCCGCTCACGGTGGACATCGAGAAGTCGGCATTGAGGCCGGTGGGTACGGACACCGTCACGTCGCCGCTCACGCTGCGGAAGTGCAGGGGGCCGTCGCCGGAGAGCTCGGTGATGCCGGCATCCACGTCCCCGCTCACGGTGGTGGCGCGCACGGCGGTGGCATGGAGATTCCGGAGCGTGACGTCGCCGCTCACGGTGGCGGCGCGCACGTCCCCGTGCGCGCCGTCGATCCGGATGTCGCCGCTCACGGAACCCGCCTCGGCCACCATGCTCGCCGGCAGTTTGACCGTCACGTCCATGCTGCCGTGGTTGCCCCAGCGCCGGTCGTGCGAATGCATGTGCGAGCCGTCCTCGTCGCACGACTCGTCGGTGTCGTGCCACAGCACGCATACGACCACCTTGCCCGAGTACTCCTTCACCACCGTGTACACGTTGGCATCCGATCCGTGCCGCATGGCGGTGACTTCCACCGTGCTGCCGCTGCCCGGCAGATACGTGATGTCACCGTTGATGTTGTGCACCGAGACGACGGTGCCCGCCGCCTCCGACTTGGACCACTGGAAGTCGCTGCGCTGGGCGCCGGCCGTGCTGCCGACGAGGGCGAGAAAGGAGAGTCCGAGCAGTGCGCGCATGGGAGTCGGGAGTTGGAGGTGACCGGGGAATGAACGTTGGGCGGGCGTCATGTCAGCGCCCGCCGCGATGACGAATCACGATGTCCCCGCCGAACGATTCGGCGGTGATCCGCGCCTCGCCGCTGCCGATGGTGAAGGTGAAGCGCTTGCTGGTGGCGACGCCGATGTCGTGTTCACCCGGCTGCAGCGTGATCGGGAAGTCGCTGTCGATGGAACCGTTCCAGGTGGAGACGGTGAGTTGGGCGCTGGCGCCCGCCGGGATGTCGAGCGAAACGTCGCCGGAGTGGGTGGTGAACTGGTAGCGGCCGGCGGGATCGATCGAGCCGTCGAAGGTGACGTCGCCGCTCGTGGTCTGGGCGCTCACCGATTGGGACGTGACGTGCCGGAGCGTCAGATCGCCGCTGACCGACGCGACGTCCACGTTGCCGGCGACGCCGGTGAGCGACACGTCGCCGCTCACGCTGTTGGCCGACACCGTGCCCTTGAGTTGCGCCGCCGTGATGTCGCCGGAGAGCGTGTTGAAGTCCACGTGGCCGGACGCGTTCTCGACGGTCACGTCGCCGGTCTGGGTGTGGGCCGATACGTCGCCCCCGGTGCCGCGGATCGAGACGTCGCCGTTCATGGTCTGCGCGGTCACGCGCACGCCGGCCGGCACCGTCACCTCGATACGCCCGTCGTCGGATGCGTCGGAGGCATCCAGCGATACACGGTTCCCGGAGGCGTCGAAGCGCAGGCGGCCACGTTCGGTGGCGGCGCGCACGTGCACGGTGTTGCCGGAGCCGGTGGTGACGAAGATGTTGCCCCGGCGCGCCGAGAGCGCCACCACGCCGCCCGTGGCGATGGTGACGGTGGTGTCGATGCGGTCGGCGCCGCGGCGGACGAACACGCGGCCGTCGTCCCGGCGGTCCTGGGCCGAGGCCGGCGCCGCGACGGCGACGAGAAGCAGAGCAGCGAACAGTGTATGGCGCATTTGAGGGTCCTAGGTGGCCGACGGCAGTCCGGCCGTCATCCGCATGAGCTGAACCTTGATGTCGAGCGACTGGCTGAGCGACTGCATGAGGAACTTGCTGTTCGGATCCTTGGCCAGCGCGGTCTTGCACTGGGCGATGGCCGAATCGATGACCGCGAGATTGCGTTCGAGCACGGCCACGGTGGCGGTGTCGAGCTGGCTGTGCCGCTGGCTGATGATGGCGCGCAGGCCGGCGATCTCGCCGTCGTACGACTTCTCGATGGCGGCAGGTGTGGCTTCCGCCGCGCGGTTGGCGGCCAGGCGGGCCCGCGTGCTCTCCGTGGGCCGCGGTGCCGGAGCCGGCATTTGCGACGGAGGCACGGCGAGCGCGGTGTCGCTGGGCGGCGCGTTCGTGGCCGCGACGTGGACGGCCGGCGTCGCCGGAGCGACGGGGGACCGGTGCAGCGCACGGTACCCCAGCCCCGCCGCCAGCAGTAGTGCGGCAGCCGCAGCGAGACCGCCCAGTCGCGGCGATTTCCAGAAGGGCCGGCGGTCGGCCAGGCCGACCACCGGGGTCTCGATGCGCTCGGCGATGCCCTGCCAGAGGTCGCGGGACGGCGTGAGCGTGGGGAGCTGCGACGCCACATGGCTCACCGCCCGCAGATCGGCGAGCAGCGCCCCGCACGCCGCGCACCGGCGCGCGTGCGCCTCCAGGGCGGCGCGTGTCGCGCCGTCCAGGTCGCCCTCCAGCAAGTCCATCAGCCGGTCGGCGAAGATCTCGCAGGTGATCGTGGGAGTGGTGCCGCTCATCGGTTCAATGCCTCTCGCAAAGAGGAGCCGGGCCCGGTGCAGCTGGGCCTTGGTGGCTCCGGTGGTCACGCCGAGCATCTCGGCGATCTCTTCGTGCTTGTACCCTTCCACGTCGTGCAACGTGAACACCCGCCGCGCGCCGGGTGGGAGCCGCGTCATCGCTTCCTCGAGGTCGAGCAGGTCGCCCGGCTGGAGCGTGGAACCCACCGTGCCCGCGTGGGCGTCCATCCCCCGCTCCTCGTCCTCCTCCTCGAACCGCGCCTGCCGGCGGGAATCCGTCTTCCGTGCATTCAGCACGACGTTCACGGCCAGCCGGTGCAGCCAGGTGGAGAAGGAACTGTCCCCGCGAAAGAGCTTCAGCTTGTCCCATGCGCGGACGAAGACGTCCTGCGTGAGCTCCTCGGCGCGCGCCCGGTCGGCGACCATGCGTGCACAGAGCGAGAACACCCGGTCGACGTGTTGCCGGTACAGCCGCTCGAACGCCGCCCGATCACCCGCCGCGGCGCGTGCCGCGTCGGCGTCGGACGGTCGGGGTGTCGGCGATTCGAGTATGGCCACAGCGGTCATGCGTCGTCGGTCTCCGTCCGTACAGCGGATCAGATACTCGACGCGGGCAAAAGGTTGGAACCCCGGCCCGGGCGCGTTCCCGGCCGGCTTGTGGGTGTGCGGGGGCCTACGCCGGCCCCCGCGCCCCGGTTTCGGGGGGGGCCGCGGCCAGCCGGGCCGCAAGTGTGGGGAGATCCCCCACGCGGTCCAGGTAGTAGCGGGGGGCGCTGGGGAGCAGGTCCTCCCGTGTGAATGGGCCCCAGAGCGCGGCCACCGTGGCGACGCCCGCCGCGTTTCCGGCGTGCATGTCGTGCACCGAGTCGCCCACGAACATGGCCCGGCCGGGGGTGGCGCCCAGGCGGTCCAGGGCCACCCGCACGGGCTCCGGATCGGGCTTGTGCTTCTGGGTGGAGTCGGCGCCGACGATGGTATCCACGAACTCGAGCAGCCCCACTTGGTCGAGGCCGCGTTCGGAGAGTTCCACCGACTTGCTGGTGACGATGCCGATGGGGTGTCCGGCGTCGCGGAGGGCCTCCAGCGTTTCGGAGGCGCCCGCATACGGACGGAGGAGCCGGTCGTGGTGCTCGAGCTGGAATTCGCGGTAGGCCGCGATGAACCGATCCACCTCGGCGGGGGAGTCGGCAAACCGTTGGAAGGTGTTCCGGAGCGGCGTGCCGAGCCAGCGGAGCCACTCGGCGTCGCTGGGGGTGGTGAGGCCGCGCGACTCGAAGGCGTACGTCTTGGAGCGCAGGATCAACTCGACGGAATCGATGAGCGTGCCGTCGAGGTCGAACAGGATGGTGAGTGGTTTCATGCGTCGGGGTGCGGGTTCTGCGAAGACTAGCCGCACCGGGCGGCGGGCGCGACCGGGCGGGATCAGCGCCGGCCGGGCACCGAATCGGCAGGCACGCTGCCGCGCTTCCAGTCGTAGACGATCCCGGGCTTGAGCGTGATGAACAGGGCGTTCCGGACGCCGAAGCCCGGCATCGACGTGTCGCGACAGTCGAGGTAGCGCACCTCGGCGACGTCCTGGGGCCTGATATTGGCGAGCACCGACTCGGGATCGAGATGGCGTGGGGCCACGTGCGAGGGTTGGTGCGTGACGTGGCCTGCCATGTCCACCTGCACGCGGCCGATGGGCGCGATGGGGCCGTCCGTCTTGGGCCCGAACTGCTCGTGGACACCATTCACCCATATGTTGGCGGTTGGGCCGCACAGGTGGATGTCGTTGTACAGCATGTTCGGCCTTAGATCGCGGATGACGTCGTAGATGTTCGTGACCGGGCGGTGGAGGCGCGCGATCATCGTCGAGTCGATGACGTAGTCGTCCGAGCGCGCGCGGGCTTCGACGTGGACGGTGTCCAGCGTCGGCGGTATGCGGGCCAGGGTCAGCGCAATGTTCACGGTGTCGCCCGGCGCGGCGCGCACGAGGCGCGTGGTGGGGAGGTACCCGACGCGCCGCGCGGTGATGCGGTACAGCCCGCTGTCGATGCGGAAGGTGAAGGCGTACCGCCCGGCGCTGTTGGTGACGCCGGCGAGCACCACACTGTCACGTCCCCATATGATCGCCACACCGACGTCTGCCATCGGCGCGTTCCCCGTATCGGACACCTGGGTTCGGACCACGACGGGTGCCGGCTTCTGGGCGCGGGTGGCGGCTGGGAGCGCGAGCAGGATCGCGGCGGGGAGGAGGCGTGCGAGCCGGGCGGGCATGGTCGCCAGTATGCGGGCCGGGTCGGCGTGCCGCAACGCCGGGCGGCGGTACGAGAAAACGAAACGGCCGGCCCGGGTTTTCCCGAGCCGGCCGCCTTCGTGTGCCCCCGAAGGGGCGGTTGGCCTTAGCGGCCGAGCTTGGTGACGTTCTCCGCCGCGGGGCCCTTCTGGCCCTGGACGACGTCAAACTCGACCCGCTCACCCTCGGCCAGCGACTTGAAGCCACTGCCCTGGATGGCGGAGTGGTGGACGAAGCAATCCTTCTGCCCGTCTTCCGGCGTGATAAAGCCGAAGCCCTTCGCGTCGTTGAACCACTTCACTGTGCCGGTCGTACGCATTGCGGTACTCCTGTGTGTTGTTGTGGTCGGAGTCCGGATATGGCCGTACGTGCCGACTACAATGTTCGTGACCAAAGCCCTCACGATGGGCGGTGTTCCCGCCACGCCGGACACTCGCCGGACGTAACGCGCGACATCGAACAACAGGAATGGACCCGGCGAATGCCAGGTTCCGAGCTGCTCGTGGAACGTGTCGTACCAAGGGTACGAAATCGCTGGCCATAACCTAGGGTGGCGCCAGAAGGGGCGCAACGGGGAACAACGGGGCGTATTCTGTCCGCTGAACCCCCACGCGGGTGTCGTGACTTGGAGGATGGCGTACGGCCCCCCATCAGACGCATACTATGAATAACCATGTCCGCTGGCCGGCCCCTCGGATGGGGGTCGGCGCCTGAGTGAGGTGCCAGCGCGACGCTTGCTCCGGAGGGATGGATGACCGATTTCAGGTCGGGGCACAACGCGAGCGACGCCGGCGAGTTCGGATCCGCCGCGGTGCACGATCCCAAGGGGTTCGCCGCGTCCGCGTCCCGGACCATCGGCGCCGAGGTGGAGCGGGTATTCGCCGCATGGACCGACGAACGGAAGCGCCGCCAATGGCTGCGCAACGATGAACTCGAAGTGACCGAGTCGACCCCGACCGTGTCGCTGCACGGCACGTGGGCGGCCTCCACGTTGCGCGTGTTCTTCATGCCGCGGGGGCCCTCCCGCACGACATGTGACCGTGGACCAGGAGGACCTGTCCACGGGGCGCAAGGCGGAGCAGATGAAGAAGTTCTGGCAGGCGCGGCTTGCCCGGCTGGCCGCGGGGCTCGAGGCCACGCGCCGTTGACGGAGCGCCGAACGCGACCGTTCCTGGTCGCGGCCGCGCAGGTGAGGCCGGAGTTTCTCGACGCGGCAGCCACGACGCGGAAGGCGTGCGCCGTGATCCGCGAGGCGGCCGCCAAGGGGGCACGCCTGATCGTCTTCCCCGAAGCGTTCGTTCCCGGATATCCGCTCTGGGTGTGGTACGTCCCGGCGGGCGACAGCGCCTCCCTGCGTGAGGCGTACGCCGAACTGGTCGCCGAGTCGGTCACGATTCCGGGGCCGGAAATCGACATGCTCTCCGAGACGGCGCGTGAGTGCGGGGTATGCGTCGCGATCGGCGTGAACGAGCGGAATGCCGAAGCCAGCGACACATCCCTCTTCAACACCCTGGTGTGGATCGACGCCGACGGGCGGCTGCTGGGACGCCACCGGAAGCTGGTACCCACGAGCGGCGAACGTCTGGTGCACGCATCCGGCGACGGGAGCACCTTCGGCGTGCACGACACCGCGTGCGGGCGCGTGGGCGGCCTGATCTGCTGGGAGAACTACATGCCCCTGGCTCGGTACGCGCTGTACGCGTGGGGTGAGCAGATTCACGCGCGCCCCCACCTGGGACCGGGGCGAGCCGTGGCTCTCCACACTGCGTCACGTGGCCAAGGAGGGCCGGGTGTACGTCATCGGCGCGTGCAGCCCGATGCGCACGGCGGACGTGCCGGACCGGCTATCGTTCAAGGCTCGCTACCTGGCCGATGCCGGGGAATGGTTGAATCCGGGGGACAGCGCGATCGTCGACCCGGACGGGAAGATGCTCGCGGGCCCGGCCCACGAGGAGGAGACGGTGTTGTACGCCGAGGTGGATCCGCGCAAGATCACCGGACCGCGATCGCAGTTGGACGTGGCGGGCCATTACGCGCGTCCCGACATCTTCCAGCTCACGGTGTTCCGCGAGCCCCGGCCGCTGCTGCGTGTGGGCGAGGCATCGGCGGGCCTGGAGCCGGGCGAGGGTTGACCGGTCCGCCGGGCGCGAGCCCCGAATTGGCGCGGGCGCTGGTCCTGCGCTACGGCTGGAACTCGACCAGCTACCAGATCCTGAACCCCGGCATCTCCCACTGGTTCTCCGCGGCGGGCGATGCCGTGCTCGGCTACGCCCGCTTCCACGGCGTCTACGTGGTGGCCGGCGCGCCCATCTGTCCGGCCGACCGGCTGGCGGAGGTGGTGGACGAGTTCGAACACGAGATGCGCGCCGACGGGAGCCACGTGTGCTACTTCGGCGCCGAGGGGCGCGTGGAGCAGCTGCTGCGTGAGCGGCCCGGGCGTGCCTTCGTGATCCTCGGGGGGCAGCCGGTGTGGCATCCCGCGGCGTGGGCGCCCATCGTCGCGCAGCACGCTTCGCTGCGGGCCCAGATCCAGCGGGCGCGGAACAAGGACGTGGAGGTGAGCGAGTGGAACGCGGCCCGCGCCCGCGGGCGGGCGGACCTCTGGCGGTGCCTGCGCGAGTGGGGCGCCACGCGGGGACTCCCGCCCATGCACTTTCTGGTGGAGCCGCGCACGCTGGACCGGCTGGAAGACCGCCGCGTCTTCGTGGCCGAGCGGGCGGGCTACGGCGTGGTGGGGTTCCTGCTGGCGTCGCCGGTTCCGGTACGCGATGGGTGGCTGGTGGAGCAGATCATCCGCGGGCGCGGCGCGCCCAACGGCTGCAACGAGCTCCTCATCGACACCGCGATGCGCGTGTTCGAGGCCGAGGGCTCCGGCTACGTCACGTTGGGGCTGTCGCCGCTGTCGCGTCGCGCCCACCTGGACGAGACGGTCAATCCGGTGTGGCTTCGCTACGTGCTGGCGTGGATGCGCGCGCACGGGCGGCGGTTCTACAACTTCGACGGGCTGGACGCCTTCAAGGCAAAGCTCGATCCGGAGCGTTGGGAGCCGGTGTACGCCATTGCCGACGGGCGGCGGGTGCTGCCACGCACGTTGTTCGCGATCGCGGCGGCGTTCAGCGGAGGCTCGCCGATTGCCTTCGTCGCCCGGGCGGTGCTCGGCGCGGCGCGCATGGAAGCGGTGTGGGCGCTGGAGAGTGCGCAGGAGTACGATGCGAAGGTGAAGGGCTGAACGGCGCAAGCTGAGAACCGCTGCCGCTGGACGCAGTCCCCTTCGCGGTGTTGATTTGGCCCGTTCGCACGGCCACGTCGTTCCTCTCCGCCCCTCCTGCCTCGACCCGCATGCACTTCACGAGACTCGACTGGATCATCGTCACGGCGTCGATCGTCGTGTCGTTCCTGCCGGCGCTGTTCTTCATCAAGCGCGCGGGCTCCAGCACCGCCGAATTCTTCACCTCGGGCCGCGCCGCGCCCTGGTGGCTGGTGGGCGTCTCGATGGTGGCCACGACGTTCAGTACCGATACGCCCAATCTGGTGACGAACATGGTTCGCCAGAACGGCGTGGCCGACAACTGGCTGTGGTGGGCGTTCCTGCTCACCGGCATGATGACGGTGTTCTTCTTCGCCCGCATGTGGCGCCGGTCGCGGGTGATGACCGACCTCGAGTTCTACGAGCTGCGCTATTCGGGCAAGGCGGCGAGCTTCGTGCGCGGCTTCCGCGCCGTCTACCTCGGCCTCTTCTTCAACTGCGTCATCATGGCCACGGTGAACCTGGCGGCGGTGAAGATCGCCGGCATCGTGCTCGGGTGGCCGTCGTGGAAGACGCTCACCATCGCCGCCATCATCACGGTGTTCTTCGCCTCGGTGTCCGGCCTCTGGGGCGTGCTCGTCACCGACTTCATCCAGTTCGGAATCATGATGACGGGGACGTTCGCCGTGGCCTACTTCGCGGTGAAGCAGCCGCAGGTGGGCGGCATGGCGGGGCTGATCTCGAAGATCGATCCCAAGACGCTGAATCTGCTGCCCGACTTCGGCAACTGGTCGGTGGCGCTGGCGGTGTTCATCATCCCGGTCACCATCCAGTGGTGGTCGGTGTGGTATCCGGGGGCCGAACCGGGCGGCGGGAGCTACATGGCGCAGCGCATGCTCGCCTCGCGCAGCGAGAAGGACGCGCTCACCGGCACGTTCCTGTTCAACGTGATGCACTACGCGCTCCGCCCCTGGCCCTGGATCATCGTCGCTCTCGCCAGCACGATCATCTACCCCAACCTGGCCTCGATCCAGCACGCCTTCCCGGCGCTCGATCCCAAGCTGCTGGGCGACGACATCGCGTACCCGGCCATGCTGCGCTTCCTGCCGGCCGGATTCCTGGGCCTCATGGTGGCCGGCATGCTCGCCGCCTACTGCTCCACCATCGAGACGCATCTCAACTGGGGCACATCGTATCTGGTGCACGACTTCTACCGGCGATTCATCAGTCGTGACCGGTCGGAGAAGCACTACGTGTTCATCGGTCGCGTGGTCACCGCGCTGCTCATGGTGTGCGCCGCGCTCCTCACCTTCGAGCTGACCACGGCCAAGGCGGCGTTCGACCTCATCCTCTCCATCGGCGCCGGGACGGGGCTCATCTACCTGCTGCGCTGGTTCTGGTGGCGCGTGAATGCGTGGAGCGAGGTGTCGGCGATGGTGAGTTCGTTCGTCGTCGCCGTCGGGTTCTTCGTCGGCGGGAAGATGGGGCATCCGGTGGACGCCAACGTGTCGCTGGTGATCACCGTGGCCGTGACCACCGTGGTGTGGGTGGCGGTCACCTATCTCACCGAGCCGCACGACCACGCCACGCTCCTGGCCTTCTACCGGCTGGTGCGCCCCGCCGGCCCCGGGTGGACGGCCATCCGCGCGGAGTCCGGGCTCGGGGCGTCGCCCGACAGCCTGCCACAAGCGATGCTGGGCTGGACGCTCGGCTGCCTGTTCGTCTATTCGGCGCTGTTCGGCACGGGGAGCTTCCTCTACGGCCGCATCCCGCAGGCGATCATGTGGACCGTGTCCTTCGTGATCAGCGGGATCGGGCTCCTGATGGTGGTCCCGCGGCTGTGGAGCGGCGCGGGCTCGGAGGCAGCGGAGGGCGCATGACCGAGCGCCGGCCCGCCGTGACGAAGGCCGTCGTGCTGGCGCGAGGGCTGGGTACTCGCATGCGCCGTGAGGACGCCGGCGCGGCGCTCGACGACGCCCAGGCCGCGGTGGCGGCTCGTGGCGTGAAGGCGATGATCCCGATCGGGCGTCCCTTTCTGGACTTCGCCCTGAGCGCGCTCGCCGACGCCGGTTGTACCGACGTGTGCGTCGTCGTCGCGCCGGGCCCCAACGAAATTCGTGACCACTACACGCGCACGCCGCCCGAGCGGGTGCGCGTTTCGTTTTCCATTCAGGAGGAACCCCGCGGCACCGCCGATGCGCTGCTCGCAGCCGAGGCATTCGCCGCGGGGGACCGGGTGCTGATGGTGAATTCCGACAATTACTACCCGCCCGCCGCGCTCGCGGCGCTGTGCGCGGCGCCCGGTTCGGCGGTGCTCGGCTTCGAGCGCGACGCGCTGATCCGCGAGAGCAACATCGAGGAGGCGCGCGTGCTCCGGTACGCGCTGCTGGCGCAGAACGCCGACGGCTCGTTGGCCCGCATCGTCGAGAAGCCCGACGAGGCCACGGCCCGCGCCTTCGGCGACGACGCGCTGGTGAGCATGAACGCGTGGCTGTTCACGCCCGTCATCTTCGACGCCTGCCGGCGCGTGACGCCGTCGCCGCGGGGGGAACTCGAACTGCAGGACGCCGTGCGCATCGCCATCGAGGAGATGGGGGAGCGGATCGACGTGGTGCGCGTGGCGGCCGGCGTGCTCGACCTGTCGAGCCGCGGCGACATTGCCAGCGTGCGTGAACGGCTGGCCGGCGTGGAGGCACGGCCATGAGCGGCGCGTTCGCGCGGCCGCTGGTGACCGCCGGCATGTCGAGTGCCGCGGCGTCCGCCAAGGACGAACTGTTCACCGCCGCCGTCGACGCCCTGCGCGCCCACGACGTCTCGGGGGAATCGCTGGCCGCCTGGTTCTCGCCGGGGCGCATCGAGGTGTTGGGCAAGCATACCGACTACGCGGGCGGACGCAGCCTGCTCTGCGCCGTGGAACGCGGCGTCTGCCTGGTGGCCTCGCCGCGCGCCGACGGGATGGTGCGCGTGATCGACGCCCGCCTGAACGATTCCGCCACGTTCCCCTTCGGGCCCGACATCGAACCGCCCATGGGGCACTGGTCCAACTATCCGATGACCGTGGTGCGCCGCGTGGCGCGCAACTTTCCCAATGCGCGCCGCGGGCTCGACATCGCGCTGGCCAGCGATCTGCCGCTCAGCGCCGGCGTGAGCAGCTCCAGCGCGCTGGTCGTCGCCATCTTCCTCGCCGTCTCGTACGTCAACGACCTGGAGCACGACGAGGCGTACCGGCGCGAGATCACCGATCGCGAGGCGCTTGCCTCGTACCTCGGCTGCGTGGAGAACGGGCAGAGCTTCGGCACCCTGACCGGCGACCGCGGGGTCGGGATCTTCGGGGGCAGCGAGGACCAGACGGCGATTCTGTGCTGCCGGCCGCGCATGCTCAGCCAGTACTCCTTCTGCCCGGTGCGCGCCGAGGGCACGGTGCGACTGCCCGAGGGGTACACCTTCGCGATCGCCAACAGCGGGGTGCTGGCCGAGAAGGCGGGCGCGGCCCGCGACGCCTACAACCGGGCGTCGGTGGCAACCCGCGTCATCCTGCAGTTGTGGACCGAGGCCACGGGGCGCGACGACGACTCGCTGGCCGCGGCGGCCGCCTCGTCGGCCGATGCCCCGGACCGCATCCGACAGTTGATCCGCGGCGCGACGCACGCCGAGTATCCGCCGGGCGTCCTGATGGACCGGTTCGACCAGTTCGTGGAGGAGAGCACGCGGATCATTCCCGAGGCGCGGCGGGCGCTCGACGCCGGCGACCTGGAGCGGTTCGGCGCGTTGGTGGACGAGTCGCAGAACAACGTGGAGCGGTGGCTGGGCAACCAGATCGCGGAGACGATCGCGTTGCAGCGGCAGGCGCGCGCCCTCGGCGCCGCGGCGGCGTCGGCGTTCGGCGCCGGGTTCGGCGGCAGCGTGTGGGCGCTGGTGCGGGAGTCCGACGCGCCCGCGTTCGCGCAGAAATGGGATTCCAGGTATCGTCTAGCGTTCCCCAATGCGGGTCCGGCTGCGGAGGTATTCGTGACCGGGGCCGGCCCGGCAGCACTCCAGTTGGCTCACCCAAGGCCGTGAGGTGCATATGTGGAAGGATTTCAAGGGTTTCCTGATCAAGCAGAACGCCATCGGACTCGCGGTGGCGGTGGTGATCGGCGTGGCGCTCAACGACGTGGTGAAGGCGATCGTGAGCGACGTCATCATGCCGATCGTGGCCGTGGCGCAACCCAGCGGCGAGTGGGCGACGTACGTGCTGCACTTGTGGAAATTCCAATTCCCGGTCGGCCACCTGGTGAATGCGGTGATCAACTTCTTCATCATCGGCTTCGTGGCCTGGCGCATCAGCAAGATCTTCGTGAAGGAGCCGCCCAAGGGTGCGCCAACCACGAAGGTCTGCCAGTTCTGCAAGTCGACCATCGACATCGCCGCCACGCGGTGCGCGCACTGCACCAGCCAACTGTCGGCGGCGTAGGGGCCCTGCATGGCGGCACCGCGGAAGCGGGCGGACGTCCCGGGTGCGTCCGGCACGTACGCCCGCATCTACGCCGTGGTGCGCCGCATTCCCCGGGGCCGGGTGGCCACCTACGGGCAAGTGGCCCGCGTGGCCGGCCTGCCGGGTCATGCGCGGCAGGTGGGCTACGCCATGGCGGCGCTCAAGGACGGGATGCGGGTACCCTGGCACCGGGTGATCAACGCGCAGGGGGCGGTGAGCCCGCGGCGCGCGGGCCCCGGGGCCGGTGTGCGGCAGCGCCAGCTGCTGGAACGCGAGGGCGTGACGTTCAGCCCGCGCGGGCGGGTGTCGCTGGACCGGTACGGCTGGGAGCCTCGCGGCCGGAGCCGGTGAACACTACAGTGGATGTCGGCGGCACCGCGGGTGCGGTGCGGCGCTGGTCACGGGATGGGAGAACGGAACGATGCGAGAGTACTTCAAGCGGTTGTTCGCGCATCTGCAGTGGGCGGATGCGCGCACCCTGCGGTCCATCGTCGACAGCCAGCACCTGCCGGCGCATGCGTTGGAACTGTTCGCCCACGTGGTGGCCGCCGAGCACGTCTGGCTGAGCCGGTTGGCGGGCGTGGCCTCCAGGCTGCCCGTGTGGCCCACACTCTCGATTGCCGAATGCGATGCGCTGATGCACGAGAACCATGCGGCGTACACCCAATTTCTGGACGAGCTGGGCGACGACGACCTCGCGCATTCGGTGGCCTATCGCAATTCGGCGGGCCGGGAATTCACGTCCACCATCGAGGAGATGCTCACGCAGGTGGCGACGCACGGCATCTACCACCGCGGTCAGATCGCGGCGCTGGTGCGCGCGGCGGGCGATGAACCGCAGCCCACGGATTACATCGCGTTCGCCCGCGGGGCGCCGTCCGCCACGCGCGGCGGCCAGGACCCGGCCTCGCGATGAGTGCCGACGCCTCCGCCGATCGTCCACAGCCGCCCCATCCGTCCGGGCCGCGGCGCCACCGGCTGTACAAGCCGATGGTGTCGCGTACGGTGTACTACCGGCATCTGGTGCGGAACGCGCTCATCGGCGGCTCGATGGTCGGGGTGGCGTTGATGGTCGGTGTGGTGGGCTACCACGTGACGGCGAGTCTCGGGTGGCTCGACTCGCTGGTGAACGCGAGCATGATCCTGGGCGGCATGGGCCCGGTGGATCCCATCCGGTCGAGCGCCGGCAAGTGGTTCGAGAGCTTCTACGCGCTGTTCAGCGGCGTGGTGTTCATCGGGTCGGTGGGCGTGATGCTGGCGCCGCCGGCCAAGCGGTTCCTGCACCGGTTCCATCTGGACATCGAGGCGGACGACTAGAAGGCCACCCTCACCACGCGGATGCTGTCGGGAACGAGCCCATCGGCGGGTCCGGGCACCAGGCGCCACCAGTAGACGAGGGCTTCCTTCGCGCCGGCGTAGTAGCCGGAGACGGTGGAATACGAGATGCTGGTGTCGGCGCCCGGGCGCAAAATCAGGCAGCCCGGAATGTCGGGGCCGCATGGGGCCCACAGGATCAACGCGGACTCTCCCGCCTCGACGGGGAAGAAGCCGATTGAGAAGCTGCCGCGGTTGCTCAGATGGATGGCGGAGTCGGCGGCCGACACCGCGACAGCGAGATCTTCGCGCGGCATCGTGGGCCCGTTGCAGGCGGCCACGAGTATCGCAGCGAGGATGGCGGTAACGGTTCCGGTGCGCATAAGGCCTCCGTGGATGGACGGCGGCAGAGCCAACGGTTTCGTGGGCCGCCCGTCCCTACCAGAGGTCAACTCCGTCGCCGCGCCGGCGGTCACGGAACGGGCATGAGGCCCTGGCGGGATGCGGAACCGTTACTTGACAGGTCCCCGATCGCCGGTGAAGATTCGCGGCATGACGACGCACCTCTGCGCCTGGTATTCCTACTGGTATTCGACCTCATCCACGGGCCGAAGCTGGAGGCGTGCGCACAGGTAGTCAGGCGCTGGAGTCTTTCCTCAGGCGGTCCGTGAAGTTCACGGGCCGCCTTTTTCGTGTTCACCACCACCGAGGTCGCCATGCTGGACGCCGCACAGAAGCTCCCAACCGAAGAGCCGCAGTTCATCGAGCAGCGGTGGAACGAGTACACCAACGAGCAGCACGACGTGTGGGCGCTGCTCTACGAGCGGCGGATGCGCGACCTGGCCGAGCATGGCAGCGAGGTGTATCTGCGGGGCGCCGAACGGATCGGGTTGTGTCCCGACTGCGTGCCCGACCTGCGCGTGGTGAACGAGAAGCTGCGGGTGCTCACCGGGTGGCAGGCGGTGCCGGTGAGCGGGTTCCTGCCGGCGCCGGAGTTCTTCCGCTGCCTGTCGCGGCGCCTGTTCCCCACCACGGTGACCATCCGGCCGCGGGAGCAGCTCGACTACCTGCCGGAGCCCGACATCTTCCACGACGTGTTCGGGCACGTGCCGCTGCACGCGAGCCCGGCGTTCGCGGACTATCTGCAGCGGTTCGGGCAGATTGCCTGCCGGGCGGAGCGGGAGGAGCAGATTGCGGGGATGGCGCGGCTGTTCTGGTTCACCGTGGAGTTCGGGCTGGTGAGGGAGGACGACGCGGGTGAAGGTGTACGGGAGCGGGCTCATCTCGTCGCACGGCGACGCGGCGCACGCGCTGGGCCCGGAGTGCGAGCGCCGGCCGTTCAGTGTGGACGCGGTGCTGGCGCAGCCGTTCGAGATCGACCGGATGCAGGACGTGCTGTTCGTGGTGGACACCTTCGGGCTGCTCTTCCACGCGGCGCAGGAGGCGGCGGACAGGTTGGGGATTCCGGACGCCGTGTGAGCGTGGCATCTTGGGCGGGTGAAGACGATCACGGGCAGTAGACGATGGGTGGTAGCCGCCATGCTGGCAGTGGTGGGCATGGCGGCGGCGTGCAAGCAGGGGCCCACGCCGCAGCAGGTGGCGCAGCAACAGGCCGAGCGCGCGCAGGAAGTGGCGAGTTCGCCCTGTCCGGCCGACGGGTGGTGGAAGGAGTGCAGCCTGACAGCGCGGCTGCTGGCTGCGGGGATGGGCGTGCGGCTGGACAGCGCGCCGGCCAGGGACAGTGCCATTGCCAAGCCGGGGCTGCTGTACCACATCGGCCGTTCGACGCTCAAGGTGTTCCTGTTCGCCGATTCCGCGGAGCGGAAGGCGGCGGTGGCGAAGTTGGACACCACGGGGTTCATCGGGTACGAGGCCACGCAGTCGTACCCGCCCAAGACGTCGATGCTGCAGTCGGCCAACCTGCTGGCGCTGCTGGTGAGCCAGAGCGAGACGCAGCGGCAGCGGATCGGAGACGCGATCACGGCGGGGGCGCCGCAGCCGGCGAAGAAGTAGGGACGAGGAGGAGCACGGCCAGCACGCGCACCGGACGGTCGCTGTCGCCGCGCGCGTGGAGTTGGGCGAACGTGCGGACGGCGTTGAGCCAGGCTTCGTCGGGCATACGTGCTTCTGCAAGTTCCTGAAGCACCTGCTCGGCGCCGGCGCCGAAGGCCGAGGTGGCGGCACGGCGCGCGTCCCGGGTGAGTGGGGCGTATCGGGCACGCAGGTGCCGCGGGCTTCGAGATGCGATGCCGTCGATGCGGCGGAGCATCCGCCGGCGCGCGACGGCGGTGCCGATGGTCGCCGGCTCGAGCAGTCCGAGCGAATCGAGTTCCTCGCCCCACTCGTGCACGCGCGCCACGACCTCGTCGGCGAGGGCGGAATCGAAATCCGTTTCGCCGCCGCCGGCCGCCTCGACCGCGTCGAGAACGGAGGCCAGGTCATCGCGGGTTCGCAGCAGGTCGCCGCAGAGCAACCGTGTTTCGCCCGCGGCCTGAACGACGGCGAGGTAACCGGGTTCTGCTGCATGCGTCGCCGCCACCAGCGTCGGACCGGCAGGACGATCCGGGGTGGGCGCGAGCCAACGCTCCAACGCCTGCGTGAGCCGGCCGGCCGCCGTGAGCGCGGCCGGAGACTCGACGGCGGGGGCAGCGAAGAGGCGCGGCACGATCGCCCCCCGGATTCCGACCGCGCGCGCGGCTTCGCGCAACTTGCGGCGCAGGTGGGCTTCGAGCTGGAGCAGCTTGTTCGCGCCGGCGGGCGGCCGCATTGCGTAGACGAAGACCTCATCGTGCGGCGATCCCATACGCCGGATCCGGCCGATGCGCTGTTCGCACCGCGCGGGAGTCCACGGCAGGTCGGCATGCACCACGACGTCGGCCGCCTGCAGGTTGACTCCTTCGCTGAACAGATCGGTGGTGATGAGCGTCCGGACGCGCTGCGCCGCCGGCACCCGATCGCGGCCGCCCGGCGCGAACTGGGCCAGGAGTTCACGCCGAGTGATCCGGCCGCCGGCGACGGCGCCTCCGCGGCCGGTGAGCATGGCGACCTGGCCGTACGGAGCGAGGCGCCGGTAGAGCGCCTTCACGGTCTCGCCGAACTCGGCGAACACTACGATCTGTGAATCCGCGTGGCGGCGCATCACGTCCAGCAGCGCCTCGGCTCGGGTGTCGTCCGGATCGGGGTCCATCGCCAGGGCGTGCAGCAGCCACTCCACGCCGTCGCGGTGAAAGGTCGCTTCGTCGATGAGCGTTGCGTCGTCCGGGATGAGCGAATCGCTGGCGATCTGCGGAAAGGCCAGTTGCAGCGCGCCCTCGGTGTAGCACCAGGCCCGCAGTTGCGCGCGTGTCGGATAGCGATCGGCGTCGAACGCCTCGAGAAGCGCTTCGCACTGCGCCAGCCGCCGGCGGAGCGCCGACGCGAACGCGGCGCGGCTCGAACCCCATTGCCGGACGAGGGAGAGTGTGAGCAGAGCGCCGCCGTCTCCGCCGTCTTCCACCGGCACCGGAGGGGGCAACTCGAGAATCTCGTCGAGAATGCGCTCGTCGGCCCGGATGTCCAGCCACTTCAGGCCGGCCACGCGTGGGAGCACGGTACCGCGCTCGCCAGGGTCGACGTTGTCCGCCTCGCGCTTCACCACGCATGCTGCCAGACCGTCGGCGTCCAGGGCGCTCGCACGGCGCCCGAGAAAGAGCGCGAGTTGGGCGCGGAGGTCGTCGAGGCGATTGTGAACGGGCGTGGCCGAGAGGAGCAGCACCGGCACGCGCGCGCAGAGTCGCGCTAGCGCGCGGTAGCGGCGCGTGGACGGGTTGCGAACGTGATGCGATTCATCCGCGATCACGAAGTCCGCGTCGAAGTTGAGCGCGCGTCCGCGGCTGAGCGCCTCGTACGATATGAACGTCGCCCCCATCCCGGCCCTGGCCAGCGCGTCGGTCCACATCCCGCGCAGGGCCGCGGGCGCCACGACGAGCAGGCGTTCCGCGTGTCGGGCCGCGGCGAGCGACGTGTAGGTCTTTCCGAACCCCACCGGATCCGCCAACATCGCGCCGCCGTATCTCGCCACGAGTTCGCGCAGGCGAGCGCCGGCCGCCCGCTGGTACGGGCGCAGCACGATGGTACCGAGCGTGTCGCGTCCCCGGGCGCCGAGCCACGCGCGCGCGATGGCCGCGCGCACGCATGTCCGCATTGCCGCGCGTCCAGTTCATCGGGTGCTCCACCGAAGCAGCGGCGCCAATTGCCGCCGATCGATGCCGAATGCCTCGAGCACGCTCTCGAGAAGTTGCGCGTCGGGAATCGGGACCGGCGGGTCATGGCCCTCGAACCGCGTCACCAGCGGGGCGAGCGTTCGACGCGCGCGGTCCCAATCGGCGGGAAGGGGAAGGCGCGCCATGGTCCAACCGAGGTAACGTCGGAAGCCACCTCTTGCGGGCTCGGCGAGCACGTGCGACCACGCGGCCGCCACGGGCGAGTTGAGGATCGCGGCGAGAGTACGCGCGTCGTCCGCGTCCGCGCAGCGAATGACGTAGCAGGTGTTCATCGGCACGGTCGGGTCGCCGGCCGGCAGGACGAGCGCCCGCGGCCGCCGCCCGAAGTCGGCCCAGACGACGCGCGGGACATCGGAGCGAGCGCCGTCCGTGCGGAAGAGCGTCCACCAGGGGCACTTGCCGTGCGCATCGGTACGCGCGGCCAGACGATGCCGGTAGCGCGAGAGCCACCGTCGGGTGCGGGGCGGCAACTCCCGAAGCGCTACTCCGCGTTCGTCGCACGGCCAGACGATGCGCTCGCGATCACCGGTGCTCACCCAGGGCCGAAGAGTCTCCCCGCGAACGACCGGCCGAAGGTGGCGGCACTCGAGTTCGCCGGTCTTGCCCCCGGCGGCGCGAACCGTCGCGACCCCGCCGCGCGCGTCGAGCAACTCGACCACGAACGCGTCGTTGCACCCGCTCTTCACGCCGAGCAGCGGGCGGCCGACGGGTCCGTCGGCGAGCGGGACGCCGATGCGTGTCAGGCGATCGAACGCAGCACGCACCGCCGGCGGGAGCAGCAGCCACGGGCTTCCGGCGGTGTCGTCGAGCGTGAGTCCGCTCGGCGGGAGGTGCCATGCCTCCCGCGTCCCGTGCCGGTGCACGGCGATCGCGATCGGTTGGCGGACGGCGTCGCCGATTGCCGGCGGTTTGCGGGCGACGAGCAGGGACGGGTAGACGGCCGCGTCGAAGAGAGCGGGGGCGTCAGAGTAGTCCTCGACGCGCACCACCCGCGCATGCTCGTCCACGAGACGCCGCACTCCGCCGCCGGCGAGCGACCGCCAGAGCTTGGCGGGAAGGAGCAGGGCGAGCGTTCCGCCGTTGGCAAGCAGCGCGACGCTGCGCTCGACGAACAACGCCGCGAGGTCGACCTGGCCGGCGAACCCCGCCGACGCGTGCGCCGCGGCGGCCCCGGGCTCCCACTGCGCGCGGCGGAAGACGAAGTAGTCGGCCTGGAGCCGCGCGCGTTCTCTCGCCGGAATGCGGTGCAGCCGCACCCACGGCGGGTTGCCGATCACGACGTCGAATCCTCCCCGGTCGCCGATGTCTGCGAAGTGCACGGGAAAGGAGAAGGGGAGCGCGCCGCCGTCGGCCAGTCGGCGATGCTCGCGCTGCAGCACCACCACACGGCGTCGGAGCGATGTCAGATCCCGGCGGTCAGCGGCCGTGAGGCGATGCCGCTCGCCGAACAGATCGCGCCCACGGTGCGCCAGCACCGCTTCACGACGGGCGTGCCGCGCGGCGGTCAACTCGCGCTCCAGCAGACTCAACGCTCGTGATCGCTCCCGGCGATCGAGCGTCCGGCCGAGCGTCGACTTGCGGGCGCCCGTGGCTCGCGCGTAGCGGCGGTGGAGGAGTGCGAGCTTGGACGAGCCCGCGGCGTGTGGTCCGTCAGCCGCTCCGAAGCCGGGACCGGAGAGCGAGTCGCCGACGCGTACGTTGCGATCGAGATTCGGGAGCGGAGCGACGGCTAGCGGATCGGCGACGTCGCACTCGATAACCACGGCGAGCCAGAGCCGGAGTTCGCACAGCCAGACGGCCGTCGGGTTCCGGTCGACGCCGAACAGCGATGCGGTCAATACGTCCCGGCGCACCGCGCTCACGGGTCGCCGGTCGCCGAGCACGATCCGGAGATCGGCAAGGCGGTGCAACGCGTGCACGAGAAAGGCCCCTGAGCCGCACGCCGGGTCGAGCAGGGTGGCGCGCGCGAGACGCCGGCGGAACTCCTCGTGATCAGCGACCGGCGGCGCGCCCTCTACGAGCAGGCGAGCGGCGTCGGACTCCGATAATCCGGTCGCGACGAGCAACTGCTCGAGCGCCTGATCGGTGACGCGTTCGACGAGGCGCTGTGGGGTGAAGAATGCGCCGCTGTCTCGGCGGTCGTGCGATGCCATGAGCGATTCGAACGCTCGGCCGAGCATCTCCGGATCGACGGCGGCGTCGCTCCACGTGGTCGAATCCTCACGCGCCGTGAAGCGGTATCGGGAGAACAGATCGCCGACGATTGCGCCGAGGGCCCGGTCGGCAAAGACGAGGTCGCGGTTGCGTCGTTCGACCGGCGTGGGCGCGAAGAGGCCGCCGTTCAGGAACGGGATGCGGCCGAGGGCGCGGGCGGTCGGGGCGCGCCGGGCCAGCGGTGTGTTGAGCGTGCCGAAGAAGAGCGGGCGAAGCACGCGTGCGTGAAACCGCCCGCCCGCTGCCGCGCAGGCATCGAAGCTCTCGATGAGGTACGTGCGGCGGCCGTCGAGCCACCCCTTGGCTTCGAGGAACGCGAGAAAGAGGAGGCGCGAGGTGTAGAGGAGGGCGAGCGTGCGCCGGTCGTCGGGCGGGCAGCGTCCCGGTGCCGACGTTGCGAGATCGGTCACTCGCCGCTCGAGTTCGCGGTAGAACCGCCGGCAGAGCGCGTCGCGGCCCAGGACCTCAGTCCATCGGAGGTGCTGGAGACCGGCATCCGTGTTCGCGCCCGATTGAAGGGCGCAGATCGTCTCGGCGTCGCTGACGCGCACCTGCCGGCGATCGACGAGCAGCGATCGGACGCGCGGGGGACGGCGGTCACCGCTCCAGGCGGCGAGCGCAAGGGACGCGTCGCGGTTGTCGGCCAGGGCGACCAGGCACAGCAGGTGAGGCGCGTGCGATTGCAGGCGCGCGGCGATACGGGGAAGCTGTTCGCGGAGCGGGGGGCCGGCCCCGATCACCCCCGCGAGCGCGCATCCGCCGTTGCCCACGGGAATGAATGTCAGATCGCGGAATGACTCGGTAAGGCCGATCGCCGAGCGGCGACCCGCGTCGAGTGGTCGGGCGACTCCGTCGATCCCGACCGACGCCAGCAGCGTGGCGATCGCGTGCGGAGAATCCGCGGCGGCCAGGAGGGCGGCCGCGGTACGGGGGGAGAGCACGCGAGCACGCTACCTCGCCCCGCCAACCGCACCGCCATCACCGCACTGCGAACCGGCTCAATTCACGCCGTCAACCCTACGGCAACCGCTCCGCCGTGAACGAGACGATCACCGTCCGCGGCATCCCCGGCTCGTACGCCGCCGGCTGCACCGTTCACCAGATCGGGGTTCAGGAACGCCGATCCGATGTACCGCGTGTCGGCCAGGTTCTGCACCGACACGAATCCGCGGATCCCCACGCCGCCGGCGCTCAGCAGCGGCCGCCGCCACTCCAGCGTGAAGTTGAGAATGCTGTGCCCCGCCACCCGCACCAGGTTGGCGTCGTCGGCAAAGTACCCGCTCGCATGCTCCAGCCCCAGCTTCACCCGCGGCGCGTATGCACCGCTGAACTGCGTGCCCACCTCCACGTTGGCCATCAGGTCGGGCACGCCCATCACCTTGTGCCCGCTGAAGTCGGCCGTGGCGCCGGGGCTGCCCAGATACGTGCTGTCCACCACGTAGTCCAGATACCGGTTGCGCGACCAGGTGAACGCGGCGTTGGCGAACACGCCGCGCGGCCCCTGCGCGGTGAGCCCCAACTCCGCCCCGCTGCGCCGCCCGCGCGCCGCCGTGAGATAGAACCGGCCGCCGTTGTAGGGGATGATCTCGTTGGACACCTCGATGTCGTACAGCGCCAGGTCCGACGAGATCCAGAACGCCGCCGCCTGCAGCCCCACCGTCTTGTAACCCACCTCGTAGCTGGTGGAACGAATGGGGTCGAGCAGCGGGTTGATGCCCACGGGCGGCATTCCCGGCCCCACATCGGTCTCGTTGCCCGCCGGCACCTCGATGCCCCCGCCCACGTTGGCATACGCGTTGGACGTGGCCGAGGTGCGCCAGCTCAGCCCCAGCTTGGGCGTCACGTGCGTGAACGCGCGGCTGTCGTTGAGCGACGGGTCGATGTAGCTGTGCGCGTAGTACGTCACGTTGTCGAAGCGCGCGCCGGCGGACAGGGTCACACGGTCGCCGAGCGGGAACTCGCCCTGCGCGAAGGCGCCCAGATTGTTGGCGCCCTCGCCCTTGTTGTCGCGCAGATCGGGGCCCCGCTGGCCGTCCACCAGCGAGTAGAAGAGAATCGCCCCGTCCTGAAACGCCTCGTCGGCGCCCGCCGTGACGCGCAACTCGCGCCCCGACGGCAGCACGAAGCTGTGCCGGCCCACCACGTTGCCCCCCACGTGGTAGCGCGTGAAGTCGCGGTAGGTGCCGCGCTCGGAACGCTGCAGGTACTTGGGACTCACGAACACCATTCCCGACAGCGACGTCGCCGAGTCCACCTGGTGTTCCACCGTGGCCCCCAGCCGCGCGATGCGGTTGTACCGGCGCTCGTCGCGCGAGGCGTACGTGGCGTTGGCCTGCCGCGGATCGGCCGTCACCTCGGCCATGGTGAGCGGCCCCGGAATGCGGAACAGGTTGTTGGCGCCGGACGCGTACACGCCCAGCCGCGTGCGCGTCGCCCATCATCCCCACCACGCCCGCGTTCACCAGCGAGCGCCGCGCCCCCGAGTGGTCGCGCCAGCCGTCGAACGACGTGTTGGTGAAGTTCACGTACGCCATGCCGCTGCCGGTGGGCGCCGACAGGCGCGTGGAATAGCGGGCCAGTCCGTAGCCGCCGAACATCGGCTGGAAGTCGAACGCCGGCGCGCTGCCCGTGGGCACGGTGCGCACGTTGATCACGCCGCCGGCCGCGTTGCCCCACACCGCCGACGCGTTGGACCGGATCACCTCCACGCCCTCGGCGGCGGCGAGGTCGATCTGGTCGAACGCCGTGCGCCCGTCGGGCTCGGTTTCCGGAAAGCCGTCCACGAGCACGCGCACGCCGCGCGACGTGCCGGCGTTGGAGCGGTCGCCGGCGCCGCGGGCGCCGAAGCCGCGGATCACCAGCCGCACGTCGCTGGTGCCGTAGCGCGACTGGGCCACCACGCCCGGCACCATGGTGAGCGCCTCGTCCAGCCCGAAGCCGCGCAGCGAGCGGAGCTCGAGCGCGGGGATGCTGGTGACGGCCAGCGGCGTGGTGAGAATCAGCGAGGGGGCGCGGGTGGCGGTGACGGTCACGCCGCGCAGGGCGACGGCGCTGTCGCGCGTGCCGGCATTCTGCGCCAGCGCAGGAGGGGCGAGCAGGACGCCGAGCACGGCGACGGCAACGACACGGGTACGCATGAGTGGGATGGGTGGATGTTGGGGGACATGCCCATTCGACGGCGATGCGGTGCTGTGTCCGAACCCTAACCGGTGGACCTACTCCACGCTGTAGGACCTTCCCTTCCATTCCAGGCGCCGCCCGCGGGCCAGGGCGATGACCGCGATGTAGAGCACCGCCAGCAGGCCGAGCGGATAGGCGAAGGCGTACCAGACGGGGAGCTTCAGAAAGGCGTAGCCCGCCCCCCAGAACGCCACGGCGAACCCCACGGTGACCACCGCCCAGAGCAGCGCGGCCGGCGAGGTGAGCCCGGCGAGTCCGGCAAGGAGCACCACGGGCGGGGCCAGCGCCACGAGCGGAGCCCCGAGCAGGGCCAGCGGAAAGAGTGCCCGCGACAGGCGGTCCGGCATCGCGTCGCGCCCGCCCACGTACACGTTCTTCTGCCATCCGCGCACGATCTCGTCCAGCGACGTGTACATGCGCGTGCTGAGCTGGTCGAGCCCCGCCACGAGCGCCAACCGGCGTCCCTGTCGGACGAAGCGCTGCGCCAGCGCCAGATCCTCCGCTACCTTGTCGCGCACCGCCTCGTGTCCGCCGCTGGCGTCGTACGCCGCGCGCGTGACGAAGATGCACTGGCCGTTGGCGATCGCGTCGGCGGGGCGGCGGGCGTTGCTCACCCGCTCAGTGCCGCCGTAGCGCGCCACCAGCAGCCCGAACATCTGCGGCTGCACCACGCGCTCCCAGAAGGTGCCCAGTTCCTGGGCGCCGGCCACGGTGAGCAGATCGGCGCCGCGCGCCCGCATGGCGTTCACGCTCCGGGCCACGAGATCGGGTGCGTGCACGGTGTCGGCATCGGTGAAGAGCAGGACGTCGCCCGTGGCCACGGCGGCGCCCGCCGCGCACGCCCACTGCTTGCCGAACCAGCCGTCGGGGAGCGGCTCCGGCGTGATCACGCGCACCCTCGGGTCGTCGAGGGCGATCGCCCGCGCCAGCCCGCCGGTCTCGTCGGTGCTGTGGTCGTCCACCACGATCACCTCCAGGTCCGGGTGGTTGCTCGCGAGCACCGAGCGCAGGCAGCGCTCGATGTTCCGCGCCTCGTTGCGAGCGGGAATGACCACCGACACGCGCGGCACCGGAGGCGGCACGACGTCCGACCAGTCGTCCAGCGACCGCGAGTTCCGGGCCCGCAGCACGACGACCAGCGGCGCCAGCACCCAGGGCAGGGCGGCGAGGAGGGCGACGGGAACGGTCACGACGGGGAAGGGGCCGGAGAGCGGTGCACGAACGAAACCTCCACCGGTGATCCGCCACAGGGAAGGGCCGCGGCGCGTTGACCGCGCCCGGGGAACCGTCTACGTTCGTGCGCCATGCACGTGCCCGCCGCCCGCTCCGCATGAAGCGCCCGCCGCCGCTGGGCACGGGCGCGCGCGTGGCGCTGCTCGCGCCGGCCGGCCCGCTCGCCGGCCCCGACGACCTGGCGCGCGCCGAGGCGAACTGCCGCGCCATGGGATGGGAGCCCGTGCCCGGCAAGGCGGTGCTGGCCCGCGACGGCTACCTGGCGGGCACCGATCAGGAGCGGCTGGACGACTTCAACGCCGCGCTGCGCGACGACGCGATCGACGGCATCTGGTGCGTGCGCGGCGGCTACGGCGCCATGCGGCTGCTGGAGGGCATCCAGTACGACGTGTTGCGCCGCCATCCGCAAGACGCTCATGGGCTACTCGGACATCACGGCGCTGCACGCCGCCATCGGCATGCGCTGCAACCTGGTGACCTACCACGCCCCGGTGGCGCGCGCCGAGCTGACCCCGTTCTCGCGCGATTCGCTGGAGCGCGCGGTGGTGCAGCGGGTGGATCCGTGCGGCGCGGCGCCCGACGCGCGGACGCTGCGCGGGGGACGGGCGCAGGGGCGGCTCGTGGGCGGGAACCTGGCCCTGCTCGCGGCGCTGGCCGGCACGGCGTTCGCCCCCGACTACGAGAACGCGATCGTCGTGCTCGAGGACGTGAACGAGGACGTGTACCGCGTGGAGCGCATGCTCCTCACGCTGCGGTTGGGCGACGCCTTTGCCACCTGCACCGGGCTCGTGTTCGGCGCCTTCACCAACACGCCCGAGCACCGTCCCGACCACGGCGGCTCGCGCTCGCTGGCCGCCGTGCTGCAGGAGCTGGCCGATCTGCTGCGCGTGCCCTGTCTGTCGGGTGTTCCCGTGGGCCACATCGACGACCAGTGGACGCGTGCCGCTCGGCATGCACGCGCGGTTGGATGCCGACGAGCGCACGCTGTCGGTGGGCTAGTCTTACCCGCCGCGGCGGCCGCGATTAGGTTGCGGTCATCCCTCCACATTCGCTCATGAAAACCGGTCAGGCACTTCTCGACGAAGTCAAATCGCGGATTCAGGAAACGTCCGTGGCGAGCGCGCTGGACAGCTACCGGCGGCGCGAGCACATCGTGTTCCTGGACGTACGCGACCCAAACGAGACCGGGCTCGGCCGCATTCCGGGCGCCCTGGTGATCTCGCGCGGGAATCTCGAATCGAAAGTCGAGGCGGTGCTGCCGCGCGACGCGATGGTGATCGTCTACTGCACCAACGGCAACCGCTCTGCGTTCGCGGCCGATACGCTGGAGCAGATGGGCTACCGGAACGTCACCTCGCTGCGCGAGGGGTATCGCGGCTGGCTGGACGCCGGCGGCGATGTGGAGGATTGACGGCTGGCAGGCAATGAGATGACGCCGCTCGACGAACTGCTGCACCACCCCGAAGTCGCGCGAATCACACGAGCACTGGCGGCCCGTCCGGGGCGGATCGTCCATCCCGACGTGCCGGTTCGCTACGCCGCCACGGCCGCGACGCTGCGCATGGGTGCGGCGGGCCCCGAACTGCTGCTGATCCGGCGTGCCGAGGTGGAGCGCGACCCGTGGAGCGGGCACGTGGCGATGCCGGGGGGGCGCATGGACGCGGGCGATCCGGACCTCGCGGCCACCGCCATCCGCGAGACGCGCGAGGAAACGGGGATCGACCTCGCCGCGGCCGGGCGAATGCTCGGCACGCTCGACGAGATCCATCCCCGCACACCCTCGCTGCCCCTGATCGTCGTGCGCCCCTACGTGGCGGCCGTGGCCGGCAATACCTCGGTGACGCCCAACCGGGAGATCGCCGGATACACGTGGGTTCCCTTCGCCGCCTTTCTCGACGAACGCAACTGGGGCACGGCGCCGATCGCCGTGCGGACCCTGGGCACCCAGGAGCGCCCGGTGTTCCGCTACGACGGCTACCAGGTGTGGGGGATGACCGAGTACATGCTGCGGCAGCTCGTGACGCGCTACCGGCAAACCGACTGAGCCACCGCTACGGGCGCGGCTTCACCGCCATGATCGCCATGGTGTTGCCGTCGGGATCCTTGAAGAAGGTCATCCAGAGGTCGCCGTTGGGCATCGGCGCCACCAGGTGCGGCTGGTCGATGAACTCCACCCCGCGCTCCCGCATCTCCGCGTACGCTGCCTCCACGTCGGGGACGTCGAAGTAGAGGATCGACCCCGGGTGGTCGAACTCCGGCTCGGCGCCGGCGTCCAGCATGAGCCGCGTGCCGCCGGCGTCGAAGAAGGCGAGGCTGGGCGGGGCGGCAAAGAGGAACTTCATGCCGAGGGCGTCGCGGTAGAACGCGGTGGCGCGGTCGATGTCGTGGACGACGACGGCGATCTGGCCGATGTGGGAGAGGTGGGTCACGGGGGGCTGGGAGGCTGTCGGACGGTCGCGCGGTGAGGCCGTCGGTGGACGGAACGGGTTCCGATGGGTTGCCGGGCGTCCGCCACGCGCGAATATTTAGCTAGGCTAACCAACTATTCATCATGCCAGCGAAACGCGCAACCCCCCGCCACCCGTCCCGCCCGGCGCGCGGCGCCGGACCTCGAGCCCGCCGAGATCGCCACCCGGCTGCACTCGGCCGCCATCCACCTGCTGCGCCTGCTCCGGCGCGAGGACGACGCCTCGGGCATCTCGGCGCCCCTGCTCTCGGCGCTGAGCGTGCTGGTGTTCGGGGGCCCGCGCACCCTGGGGGAACTGGCGGCCGCCGAGCAGGTGCGGCCGGCCACGATGAGCCGGGCGGTGGACGCGCTGGCCGCGGCCGGGCTGGCCGAACGGGCGTCCGACCCCAGCGACGGGCGCGTGGCGCGCATCCGGGCCACGCCGTCGGGGCGGCGCATGCTGGAGGCCGGGCAGCGGCGCCGGGTGGCCAGCCTCACCAGCCGGCTGGACGGGCTGACGGCGGCCGACCGGCGAACGCTGGGGACCGCGATCGGGATCCTGGAACGGGTGATCGGCGAGACGCCGGGCTGACCGGCGCCGGTGGCGGCTTGCGAAGAAGTTAGTCTGGCCTAATAATTGAGTTAGGTCGGCATATATTTCGCGCCATGGTCATTCCGGGCTTTCCCCGCCGTTCGCACCGTCACGACGTCACGACGTCCACCTCCACGCCGCCGCAGGGCGGCGGCGGGTGGCGGCGCGCGCGCGTCGCCCCCAGCCTGTCCGACGCCTATCGGACGATTCCGGTCGATCGGCGCTCCTGGTGGCGCATGATGCTCGCCTTCGCCGGGCCCGGCTACCTGGTGGCCGTGGGCTACATGGACCCCGGCAACTGGGCCACCGACCTGGCCGGCGGGTCCGCGTTCGGCTACACGCTGCTCAGCGTGATCATGCTGTCGAACCTCATGGCGATCCTGCTCCAGGGGCTGGCGTCCAAGCTCGGGATCGTCACCGGACGCGACCTGGCGCAGGCGTGCCGCGACCACTACTCCCGCCCGGCGGCGATCTTCCACTGGGTCCTGTGCGAGATCGCCATCGCGGCGTGCGACCTGGCCGAGGTGATCGGATCGGCCATCGCCCTCAACCTGCTGTTCGGGATCCCGCTGGCGATCGGCGTGGTGATCACCGCCTTGGACGTCCTCGTGGTGCTCGTGCTCCAGAACCGCGGCTTCCGCCTGCTCGAGGCGGTGGTGGTCACGCTCATCGCCACCATCGGCGCCTGCTTCCTGTTCGAGATCCTGCTGTCGCGGCCCGACATGGCGGCCGTGGTCGCGGGGTTCCTTCCCCAGCGCGAGATCGTGGCCAATCCGGAGATGCTCTACATCGCCATCGGCATCCTCGGCGCCACGGTGATGCCGCACAACCTGTACCTGCACTCGTCCATCGTGCAGACGCGGCGCTACGAGGAGAACGCGGCCGGAAAGCGCGAGGCGGTGAAGTTCGCGTTCATCGACTCCACCATCGCGCTCATGATGGCGCTGTTCATCAATGGGGCGATCCTGGTCGTGGCGGCGGCCACCTTCCACCGCACGGGCCACACGGAAGTGGCCGAGATCCAGGATGCGTACAAGCTGCTGACGCCGCTGCTCGGCGGCGGCGCGAGCGCCGTGTTCGCGCTGGCGCTGCTGGCGTCGGGGCAGAATTCCACGCTCACCGGCACGCTGGCCGGCCAGATCGTGATGGAGGGATTCCTCAACATCCGGCTGCGTCCCTGGGTGCGGCGCCTCATCACCCGGCTCATCGCCATCGTGCCGGCGGTGATCGTGGCCATCGTGGCCGGAGAGTCGGGCACCGCGCAGCTGCTCATCTTCAGCCAGGTGATCCTGAGCTTGCAACTCTCCTTCGCGGTGTTCCCGCTGGTGCAGTTCACGTCGGAGCGCGAGAAGATGGGCGAGTTCGTGAACCCGCCGCGCTGAAGGTCCTGGCCTGGACGATGGCCTGGTTCATCGCCGTGCTGAACGCGTGGCTGCTGTTCCAGACCCTCCGTGGATGGCTGCGCTGATGTTCAAGAGGATCCTGCTGCCCGTCGAGAACTCGTCGTACGACGCGGCGATCGTCGAGTACGTGCGCGATCTCGCCAAGTGGTGCGGCGCGTCGGTGCTCGTGATCCACGTGGCCGACGGCTTGGCGGCGCGCAACGTGAAGGAGCTCAGCCTTCGGGAGTCGGAGGAGATGCGCGACGATCGCGAGTATGTGGAGCGCATCGCGGCGGAACTCTCGGCGGCGGGGGTCGTGACCGACTGCATCCTGGCCGGCGGCGAGCCGTCAAGGAGATCGTCGAGGCCGCCGAGCGCGAGCACTGCGATCTGATCGCCATGGCGACGCACGGCCACCGGTTCTTCAAGGATGTGCTCTTCGGCAGCGTGGCCAACGAGGTGCGGCATACGTCGCGGGTACCGGTGCTGCTGGTGCTCGGCAAGCCGGCCACGCCGCCACGCGCTACGCCGCCGCACGTGTCGTCGCTCGCGTGAAGCCGTCGAAGTCGGGCACGGGAGCGGGCGCGCGGTCCAGGGCGCCGCTCACGGCGCCGGTGGAGGACTACCTCAAGGCGATCTACGAGTTGGAGAGCCACGGCACGGCGGCCGGCACCAAGGAACTGGCGGCGGCGCTGCGCATCGCCCCCGCTTCGGTGAGCGGAATGGTGCGCCGTCTGGCCGCGCAGGGGCTCATCGCCTACGAGCGCTACCGTGGCGCGCGGCTCACCGACAAGGGGCGCCGGGCCGCGCTCGGCACCCTGCGCCGGCACCGCGTGATCGAGGCCTACCTGGCCGAGGCGCTCGGATACCCCTGGGATCGGGTGCACGACGAGGCCGAGTTGCTGGAGCACGCTGCCTCGGACGAGCTGGTGGACCGCATGGCGGCCGCCATCGGCGAGCCGGAGACCGATCCCCACGGGGCGCCGATCCCCGCGCGCGACGGCACCATGGACGAGCGCCGCCTGGCCTCGCTGGACGATCTGCCCCCGGCGCCGAGGCGCGCATCACGCGCGTGGAGGACGACGACCCCGAGCGGCTGCGCTACCTGGGGCGCATGGGCATCCGCCCCGGCGCGCGGGTACGCATCGTGGAGCGGGCGCCGTACGGCGGCCCCATCACCCTGCGCGTGGCCCGCGCCGAGCGGCACGTGGGATCGGAACTGGCACGCCACGTACTGGTCATACCACCGCCCGGGATAACTTTCAGCCATGCTGCTTCCGCTCCTCCAGCTTCTCCTGATGCAGGCCGCGCCTCCGGTCGCCGCTCCGCGGCCCGCCGTGGGGCGGGCGCAGCGGGCGGCAAGCGCGGCGCGTCCGCAGCGGCAGGCAAGCCCCGGCGCCCGCGTTCCCGCCCCCGGCGCAAGAACGATCGCGATTGACGAGCGGCTGGCCGCCGACGCGCACCTGCGCGTGGGCGACCGGCTGGTGGTGCGGTCGCGCGTGGACGGACCGGGAGACACGGTGGTGATCGGGAGCGGTGGTGCGCCGCAGCGCCGACCCGTCGGAAGTGGCGCGCGACGAGTACCGCGTGCTGATGCACCTGGACCAGCTTCAGTCGCTCATCGGGTACGGCGACCGCGTGGACCGGTTCGCCGTGGCGACGCGCGACTCCGCGGCCACCGACAGCGCGACGGCGGTAATCAACGACGCGGCGTTCGGGTTCCGGGCGTACCGCTCCCGCGACATCGCCGTGGAGACCTCGCAGACCTTTCTGGTGGTGAGCCGCTTCCACCGGGCCATCGGCGTGATCACCATCGTGGCGAGCGCCGTGTTCCTGCTCTGCATCATGCTGCTCAAGGTGGACGAACGCCGGCGCGACGTGGCGGCCTTGCGGCTCATGGGCATCTCGTCGGCCACGGTGCTCAAGGCGGTGGTGCTGGAGGCGACGTTCGTGGCGGCGCTGGGCAGCCTGTTCGGCGTCGGGATCGGGATCGCGACGTCGGCACTGGTGAACCAACACTACCGCGGTGTCTATCGCACGCCGCTGGCGTTCTCGATCGTGACGCCCGACGTGGTGGCGTTCGCGGTGGCGCTGTCGCTGGCGCTGGGCGTGGTGGCCGGGTTCTTCGCGGCGCGGCGGCTCACCCGTGTGAATCCCCTCGTGCTGTTCGGCCGGTGACGCCGTGCTTCTGACCCTCGCCCGGGCCTCGCTGCAGCGCCACCGGCTGCGCACCGCGCTCGCCGTGGTGGGCGTGGCGGTATCGGCCGCTCTGCTGCTCGACATGGTGATGCTGTCGAGCGGCATGCGCGAGTCGTTCCGGACGCTGCTCGAGTCGACGGGGTTCGAGATCCGCCTCACGCCCAAGGGCACCATGCCCTTCGACACCGAGGCGACGATCGACAGCGCGAGCGCGCTGATGGCGCAACTCCGCGCCAACCCGGACATCGCGACGGTGAGCCCCGTGCTCGGCGGGCAGGTGCACGTGCAACTGGCCGGCCGGAACGTCGCGGCGGTGGCCATCGGCATCGAGCCGGCCGTGCAGGGCGACTACCAACTGCGCGGCGGGCGCGACATCGCGGCGCCCGATCAGATGGTGGTGAGCCCCGAGTTCCTCGCCGCCACCGGAGCCCATGTGGGCGACACCCTGCGCATTGCCGGCGGATACGACGCGCAGATGCGCACCCTGGTGCGCGAGCGGCGTCTCGTGGTGGCGGGAACGGCGCACTTCGTCTACATGCCGGCCAACCCGCGCGTGGTGGCGATGCCGCTGGCCACGCTGCGCGCGATGACCGGCGCCCGCGACGACCCGGTATCGATCGTCATGCTGCGCCTGCGGAAGGGGGCCGACGCCTCGGCGGTGCAACAGTGGGTGGCGCGCAACATTCCGCGCGTGACGCCGATTTCCACGGCGGCGGCGCTGCGGCAGGTGGACCAGCGGCTCAGCTACTTCCGGCAGCTCGCGTTCATTCTCGGATCGGTGAGCCTCACGGTGGGGCTGCTCCTGGTGACCACGCTGGTGACGGTGTCGGTGAACGAACGACTGGGAGAGATCGCGGTGATGCGAGCCATCGGAGTGGCCAGGGGGTCGATCGTGGCGCAGGTGCTGGTGGAGGGGGTGGCGATCATGCTCGCCGGCTCAGTGCTCGGGCTCGGCCTGGGTCTGGTGACGGGGCGGTATCTGAACGGCATCCTGTCGCACTTTCCGGGCCTGCCGGCGGCCATCGACTTCTTCCTCTTCCAGCCGCGCGACGCCTGGGTGTCGCTGGGGCTGCTGGCGGTGTGCGGCGTGCTGGCGGGCATCTATCCCGCGTGGCGCGGCGCCTCGATGCCGATCGCCGTCACGCTGCGCGAGGAGGCGGTGGCATGACCGAGCCCGTGCTGGTGCTGAGCGCGCGCGACCTGCGGCGCGACTACCCCATGGGCGCATCGCCGGTGCACGCGTTGCGCGGCGTGTCGCTCGACGTGGCGCCCGGCGAGTACGTGGCGATCGCCGGCCCGTCGGGGTGCGGCAAGTCGACGCTGCTCAACCTGCTCGGCGCCATCGACCGGCCGAGCGCCGGCACGGTGAGCATCCAGGGCCGGCGCGTGGACCAGCTCGGCGACCGCGAACGCACGCGGTTCCGGCTGCTGCACATCGGGTTCGTGTTCCAGCGTTTCTACCTGATGCCGGCGCTCACGGCCCGTGAGAACGTGGAACTGCCGCTGGCCGAGGCGGGCATGGGCCGCGCCGAACGGCGCGAACGCGCCCGCGAGCTGCTCACGTACGTCGGGCTCGGCGCGCGCGTGGACCACCGGCCCTCGCAGCTCTCGGGGGGCGAGCAGCAGCGCGTGGCGATCGCGCGGGCGCTGGGCAACCGGCCGGCGCTGCTGCTGTGCGACGAACCCACCGGCGAACTCGACGCGCACACCGGCGCCGAGATGATCGCGCTCTTCCACCGGCTCAACGCCGACGGCACGACGATCGTGGTGGTGACGCACGACGACGAACTCGCCGCCGCGGCGCGGCGCGTGGTGCACATGAAGGACGGCGCCATCGTGTCCGACTCGCGGGTGCGCTGAGCCGTGCTCTCGCTGCTCTCCTTCCGTCACCTGGTGCAGCGCCCATGGCGCACGCTGTTCCTGCTCGCCGGCTACGGCCTCGGCGTGGGGGTGATGGTGGTGCTGCTGTCCATCGGCACGGCGATGCTGACGCAGGCTCGCAGCGAACGGTTGGTGGGCGGGGGCGAGATCACCGTGCTCCCCGAGGGCATCGACGTCGAGGTGATGAAGACGGGCGGGCTGGGCGGGATGTTCCTGTCCATCGACCACGCGCGCTTCGTCTACCGGCAGATTCTGGCGTCGCCGCGATTGGCGGGCGACGTGACGGCGGCGGCCCCGCAGGTGGTGGGCAAGCTCGTGTATCTCACGCTGCCCGATGGCCGGCAGCAGGCCGTGCTCGCTACCGGGCAGATCCCGTCGCGCAACGCCGCCGTGGGCGCCGGCGCGCCGATCGTCGACGGGAAGTGGACGGACGATGCGCTCGACCGCGAGTGGATGACGCCGACGCCGTACGAACTGCGCAACGAGATCGATCACTTCCACCTGCCGCCGCCGGCGGTGGCGCACGATCCGTCGTGGGCAGAGTGGCACTACTTCAACGTGGTGTCGGCGGACGGGAAGCAGTGGGCGTTCATCTCGTTCATCGTCGCCGGGCAGGTGCCGAACGGCCGGTGGGGCGGGCAGGTGCTGGTGACGCTGCACCGTCAGGGGCGGCCGGCGCGGCGCTTCGTCGCCGATGTCCCCGCGTCGCAGGTCCGCTTCTCGACCACGAAGGCCGATCTCCGCATCGGACCGTCATCGGCGACCCTGCTCCCCGACGGGAGCTATCTCCTGCACGCGAGCGCCACCGAGAGCAGCACCGGGGCGCCGCTGACCGTGGATCTCATGGTCAACCCCCAGGCGGGTGCCTACTTCCCCGGCGCCGCAATAGCCACGGACTCGATGGTATCCGGATACGTCGTGCCCGCGCTGCGCGCCACCGCCGACGGCGAGATCTGCGCCGGGTCCAAGTGCGAGCGCTACACGGGCGCGCAGGCATATCACGACCACAACTGGGGCGTGTGGCGCCGTGTGAGTTGGGAGTGGGGGGCGGGGAGGGCTGGGGAGTTGGGCGTGTTGTACGGCAGGGTGCAGGAAGCCGGTCGGACAGTCGGACAGTCGGACAGTCGGACCGCGAACGGCGGTGACTGTCGAACTGTCGGACTGTCCGACTGTCAGACTCTTCGTCCGCTGTTCGTCTACCTCACCGACTCCCTGGGCTTTCTCGCCGTCTTCCGCCCGCGCGACATCGCCTACACCGACGGCGACACGATCGTCGTCAATGGCCACCGGGTGGCCGTGCCGTCGCGCGGGGTGATGACCGACGTGCGCGGCGACGACTCGCTGCGTGTGGAGATCGAGGTGCAGGACGCCGCGGGCACGGACACGCGCAACCCACTCGTCGAGCGCGGCGACACGCGCGCGGCGCGGGCCCTGGCCCGCCCCTACTTCATCCAGATGAAGGGGTTGCTTCACGTGACCGGCCGCGTGCACGGCCGGCCGATTACGGGAACCGGCACCGGGTTCTTCGAGACCTATCGCTGAGCGCGCTTGACGGGCTCCGGCGCCGGCCGCCAATTGAGGGCATGGCAGGCACCGTTCATCTCGGCACGCAGGGCTGGAACTACGACGCCTGGGTGGGTCCCTTCTATCCGCCCAGGACGCGGCCGGCGGAATACCTGACCGTGTACGCGCGGGCGTTCGACACCGTGGAAGTGGATTCGACCTTCTATGCGGTGCCGGCCGCGAAGACGGTACGCGGCTGGGCCCGGCGCACGCCGGAGCACTTCCGCTTCGCGCTCAAGATGCCGCAGGAGGTGACGCACGAGCGCCGGTTGCGTGGCTGCGCCGACGTGGCCCAGGAGTTCTACGACCGCGCGCGCGAGCTGGAGGGGAAGCTCGCCGTGATCCTGCTGCAGTTCGGTCCGGATTTCGGTCCCGTCGAGCTGCCGGCGCTCGCCGAGTTCCTGCCCACGCTGCCGCCGGACATCCGGTTCGCCGTTGAGTTCCGACAGCGGGGGTGGATCCATGACGGCGTGCTCGCGCTGCTGTCGGAGCACGGCGTGTCGCTGGCGCTCAACGACGGGAAGTGGATTCCCCGCAAGCAGGTGCTGGCGCTGGCCGAGCGTCCCACGGCCGACCTGATCTACGTGCGATGGCTGGGCAATCGCAACATCGTGGATTTCTCGCGCGTGCAGGTGGACCGCACGCGCGACCTCGACGCATGGAGCGGCGTGCTGGCGCGTCTGGAGAAGGACGGCCGCACCATCTACGGCTACTTCAACAACCACTTCTCGGGGCACAGCCCGGCGTCGGCGCGCGATCTCCAGCGGCTGCTGCATCAGAGTCCGGTGGATCCCGAGACGCTCGGGGAGCAGATGTCGCTGTTCTAGAGTCGGACAGTCAGACAGTCGGACAGTCGAACAGCGCTGGCCCCGCCATGGGGCGCCGGGATTCGCTACCTTTGGCACCATGTCCCGGCGCATCATCCTGTTCTCGATCATCTCCGTCGCCCTGGCGGCGCTGTTCACCCGGCTCGGCTTCTGGCAGATCAGCCGGATGCATGAACGGCAGGCGCTCAATGCCTACATCGAGTCGCGCATGGACTCCACGCCGGTGCCCTTCTTCTCGCTCACCGACGACAGCGCCGCGACGCACTTCCGCCGCGTCACGGTGAGCGGGACTCCGGACTTCGAGCACGAGTTCTACATCACGGAAGTCTCGCGCAACGGCTCGCCGGGCGTCTACGTCGTCACGCCGATTCGCGTGGCCGGACACGACACGGCCGTGCTCGTGAACCGCGGGTGGGTGTATGCGCCCGACGCGTCGACCATCGAGCCCGACCGGTGGCACGCGCCGGACAGCACGTTCGAGGGGTACGTCGACGAGTTCCAACATCCGCTCAAGCTCCTGCGGGAACCGCATCATCTCCGCACGATCAACTACGCGCAGATCTCCGAGAAACTTCCCTATCCGATCGCCGACACCTACGTGGTGGCGCTGGGGAAGGACTCGGTGGTTTCGGGCGTGCCGCTTCGCATCGCGCCGCCGCCGCTCGACGAGGGGCCGTTCCGCAGCTATGCCATCCAGTGGTTTGCGTTCGCGCTGGTCTCCATCGGCGGCGCGACGTTCGTGGCGATGAAGGACCGCGAAGCCCGGCGGGCCGCGGTGCAAGGGGAGTCGAAACCGACGGAGGTCTGAGATGCCGGAACAGCCGAAGTCCCTGGCCAGCGAACAGGAAGCGCGCGATGTCGCCGAAGCGGCGCGTGAGACCGAGTGGTCGGGGCCCAGCTTCGTGCGCGAGTTGTTCCTCGGCCGGTTCCCGCTGAAGCTGATCCATCCCATGCGCGCCGCCCGACGCCGCCGAAGAGGCGCGCGCCCGGCCCTTCCTCGACCGGCTGCAGGCGTTCCTGGAGCGCGTCGACTCCGACATGATCGACCGCACGGGCCAGGTGCCCGAGGAATACGTCCAGGAACTGCGCGAGATGGGCGCCTTCGGGATCAAGATTCCCACCGAATTCGGCGGGCTCGGCCTCCACTATTCGAGCTACGTGAAGGCGATCGCGATGGTGACGTCCAAGGACGGATCGCTGGCGGCGCTGCTATCGGCGCACCAGTCCATCGGACTGCCGCAGCCGCTGGAGCTGTTCGGCACTGACGAGCAGAAGGCGAAATACTTCCCGCGGCTCGCCAAGGGCGCGATCTCCGCGTTCGCGCTCACCGAAGTGGACGTCGGCTCCGACCCGGCCAACCTGGCGTCGCACGCCGAGCCGAGCGACGACGGCACGCACTGGGTGCTGAACGGCGAGAAGCTCTGGTGCACCAACGGCACGTGCGCCGAGCTGTTCGTGGTCATGGCGCGGACGCCGGACCGGGTGGTGCACGGCAAACCGCGCCGTCAGATCACGGCATTCATCGTCGAGGCGGCCTGGCCGGGCGTCGAGGTCGAGCACCGCTGCCGGTTCATGGGGCTCAAGGCGATCGAGAACGGGCTGATCAAGTTCACCAACGTGCGCGTGCCGAAGGAGAACATTCTCTGGGCCGAGGGGCGCGGGCTCAAGCTGGCGCTGGTGACGCTGAACACCGGGCGCCTCACCCTGCCGGCGAGCACGGTGGGTTCGTGCAAGGCGCAGCTCGAGGTGGCGCGCAAGTGGGCCATGGAGCGCGTGCAGTGGGGGCAGCCGGTGGGGAAGCACGAGGCGGTGGCGCAGAAGATCGCGATGATGGCCGCCGATACGTTCGCCATGAATGCCGTGTCGCAATTGACGGTGGAGGTGGCCGAGCGCGGCGGGTACGACATCCGGCTGGAAGCCGCGGTGGCCAAGATGTACAACACCGAGGGCGCGTGGCGTATCGTGGACGACACGCTGCAGATTCGCGGCGGCCGCGGCTACGAGACCGCCGATTCGCTGCGCGGGCGCGGGGAGCGTCCGGTGCCGGTGGAGCGGATGATGCGAGACTCGCGCATCAATCTGATCTTCGAAGGCTCATCGGAGATCATGCGGCTGTTCATCGCTCGCGAGGCGGTGGACCATCATTTCAAGCTGGCGTTCCCGATCGTGGACCCCAAGTCGAGCTTCGAAACGCGCGTGCGGGCGGCCGTGCGCGCGGCGCCGTTCTACATCGGGTGGTATCCGATGCTGTGGGTGCCGCGCTTCGGCGGCTTCGGCGAGTTCGGCCGGTTGACGGGGCACATGCGGTTCGCGGAGCGCCGGGCGCGCAAGTTGGCGCGTGTGCTCTTTCACGCCATGGTGCGCTACGGTCCCAAGCTCGAGCGCAAGCAGGCGGTGCTGTTCCGCGGCGTGGACATCGGGGCGGAGTTGTTCGCGATCGCGGCGGCGTGCGTCCGGGCCGACGATGAGGCCCGCCGGGGCAACGCGGCGGCGCTCGAACTGGCGGACGTATTCTGCCGCCAGGCCCGCCGGCGGGTGGACCAGCTGTTCCGCGACTTCTATGGTCCGAACGACCAGGCGATCTACGCCCTGAGCCAGAAGGTGCTCAGTGGGGAGTATGAATGGATGGAGCGGGGAGTGATGAGCGCATGGGGAGAGTGAGGGGCACAACACCGAGAACCAGTGCCACTTAAAGACTGCGCAGGGCCGATACTACGCAGGGCCGATACCACGCAGGGCCGAGACGGCGCAGGGCCGAAACGGCGGGGAAAGGGTGGGGCCTTCGGCCTACAACAGCGAATGTAGAGCAACGGCGAGAGAATGCGATGACGCTTCTCTCGCCGTTTTCAATTTCATCCGCCGTTTGCTTGCTTCAGCTTCCCCGCCGTATCGGCCCTGCGCTGTTCATGCCCTGCGTAGTCTCGGCTCTGCGTAGTCTCGGCCCTGCGTGGTTTCGGCCCTGCGCTGGTTCTCAGTTCGCTCCTTCCAGGAATGCTGTATACCCCTCATCCGCAATCGCTTCCTCGATCTGGTCGATCGTTGCGACTGCCGGATCGTGGTGAATCGTCGCCGACCCGATCTGCACGTCATCCACCGTAACCCCGGGCGTCTTCGCCAGCCGGCTGCTCACGGCGTGCACGCAGTGATTGCAGGTCATGCCTTCGATCTTGAATTTCACCTGTTCCATATAGTGCTCCGGTAATGGCCTCGAAGAGAAGATAATCCCGGCGCCGGGCGGTGGACCAGCGTATGGTTCGCGCGACTGTCCGACTGTCCGACTGTCCGACTGTCCGACTGTCCGACTGTCCGACTCCTTACTCCACCGTCCCCCTCCGCAACTGCAGCAGTACCACCGCGGTGGCAATCAGGACCCCGCCGCCGAGTGTTGCGGTCGTGAGCCGCTGGCCCAGCACCGAGGCGCCGAGCAGGGCCGTCCAGAAGGGCTCGACGGTGGAAATGATCGCCGTGCGCACCGGCCCCAGCACGCGCAGTCCGCGCAGGAAAGCGATGAAGGCGATGGCGGTGGACCAGAGGGCCAACGCGCCGATGGCCATCCACGCGTGGGGCGACAGCACGACGGTGGCGTGGTTGGTGAACAGGTCGATGAGCACGAGCAACACGCCGGCCCCGAGTGCCGAATACACGGCGGCGATCGACTCCGACAACTGCACCTGGTAGTAGCCGATGAGCGGGATGTACATGGCGTAGGCGAACGCCGACACGAGCGCCAGCGCCACGCCCATGGGGTGAAGGATGCCGACGCTCGGCGTCCCGACCATGATCGCGATGCCGGTGAGCGAGAGCACGAGCGCGAGCATACGCGTGGGCGTCATGCGCTCGGTGCCGCGCACGGCAGCGATCACCGCCACCCAGGCCGGATACGTATAGAAGAGGAAGCTGAGCGGTGCCGCGGGGATGTAGTCGAGCGCCGACAGGCTCACGAAGGCGATGAATGCCTGCGCGCCGCCGGCGAACAGGAGCACGGGCAGCAGCCGGCGCAGGGGCGCCCGCAGCGACTTCACGCTGCCGGCCAGGAGCGCCAGCATGACGGTGCCCAGCAGATAGCGCCACGACAGCGCGTTGAGCAGCGAGGCGCCCGACCGCTCGGCGAGCGACGTGAGAATCGGGATCGCGCCGAAGCCCGTGGCGCTGATCACGATCAGTCCGGTGGCGCGCCAGCCTGGCGCCCCGCGTCGTCGCGGCGGCTTCGGTCATCACTGTTCGGGGCGGGGGCTTGGGGATCGGCGCGAGTTCACCGCACTCAGAGGAGCGTGCCAGTGAGAAACAGCTTTGGCGACGGTGAAGTAGATGATCAGGCCCGTGACGTCCACGAGCGTCGCCACGAAGGGGGCCGAGGCACTCGCCGGATCGAATCCCAGGCTCTTTCATGACGAACGGCAGCATCGAGCCGGCCAGCGATCCGAAGGTCACGATGCCGATGAGCGACACGCCCACGGTGAACGCCACCAGGTCGTGATGCAGGTCGTAGTTGGTGAGCCCGATGTGCTGCCAGACCAGAATACGGGTGATACCCAGCACGCAGAGAATGGAACCCAGCATCAGACCGGTGGGGATCTCCCGAAGCGCGATGCGCCACCAATCTCGTAACCTGATCTCACCCAGGGCCAACGCGCGGATGATCAATGATGTGGCCTGTGACCCGGAGTTGCCGCCCGAACTCATGACCAGCGGGATGAACGCCGTGAGCACGAGTGCCTTGGCCAGTTCGTCCTAGTAATGGTTCATCGCACTGGCGGTCAGCATTTCGCTCAGGAACAGCGCGCTCAACCACCCGCCGCGCTTCCGCACCATGCGCCAGAAGCCGATCTGCATGTACGGCTCTTCCAGTGCTTCCATACCGCCGAACTTCTGGACGTCTTCCGTCTGCTCTTCCTCGATCGCGTCGATCACGTCGTCCACCGTGACCACGCCGAGAATGCGATTGTTCTCGTCCACCACCGGGACGGCCACGAGGTCGTAGTTCGAGATGGCGCGCGATACCTCTTCGCGGTCGCTCTGCGCCGGCACCGTCACCACCTCGGTCCACGCGAAGTCACCCACCTTCCCGCCCTCTGGCGCGGCGAGCAGCTCGCGCAGCGACAGCACGCCGCTCAGCCGGCCGGCATCGTCGGTGACGTAGATCTGGTACATCGCCTCGCGGCGCCCGCTGCGCGCGATGCTTCGCACGCTCGCCAGCGCGGCCTCGATGGTCATCGACGCGGGCACCGAGACGAACTCGGTGGTCATCAGACCGCCGGCCGTGTCGGGCTCGTACGCCAGCAGCCGTTCGGTCTCGCGCCGGGCCTCGGCGGGGATCGCGGCGAGGATCTCCTCGGCGCGCTCCTCCTCGATCTCCTCCAGGGTGTCGGCGCGATCGTCCGGGGTCATCTCCGAGACGAGGGCGGCGGCCTGGCGCGCGGACATCGCTTCGAGCACCTCGGCGCGGAGTTCCTCGTCGAGGTATTCGAGCACGTCGGCGGCGCGCTGCGGCGGCAGCGCGGCAAGAAGGGCGGGAACCTTCTCCCGCGGCAGCAGCTCGGCGACGTCGGCCAGATCGGCGGCGTGCAACTCCTCGGTCTCGGCCGCGACGGCGGTGGGCGAGTCGTCGAGGAGCGCGAGGATGTCGGGCGCGAGCAGTGCCGCGACCGGCCGGTCTTCCGGAGTGTGCTGAGGTGGCGTCATTTCCCGGCCTCCCTGGAACGCGCAGGGCGTCTTTTCGGCGACGAACGTGGGCAGGGACCGTTCGCCCCCCGCTCAGGTCCCTCCGTAACAGCGCGCGTCAAGTTAGGCCCGCCCGCACAGGGGGACAAGGCACGAGGTCATATGCGTTCGGAGCACCCGTGCATATCCGCGCGGCGGTCCGCGCATGCCAACCCTTCGCCGGGATGTGCTGTCCAACGACGTGCAACCGCGAATCGGCCCCTCACCCCGACCTTCCCCCAGTCCCGCACCTCGTTTCGTTCATGAATCGTCTTGCACTCGTTACGGCCCTGTTGGTCCCGGTCCTCCTGCCGGCCCAGCGGCCGGTGCTCGCGCAATGCGTCCTCCGACCGGCCATTGGTCGCCGACGCGTCGGCGCCCACGGCGTTTCCGGCCCCGGTGGCCACGCCCCCCGTGCTCGACGGGCGCGACGACGATCCCGCGTGGAAGAACGCCCGCCTCATCACCGCGTTCCGGGAGTTCGACCCGACCCCCAACGGCGACCCCCGTTTCCGGACCACCGCCCGCATCGCCTACGACGCGCACGATCTGTACTTCTTCGTGCGGGCCTACGATCCGCACCCCGACAGCATCGTCGCCCTGCTCAGTCGCCGGGACGTGAAGACGGCCTCCGACCAGATCAAGGTGATGATCGATTCGTACCACGATCTCCGCACCGGCTACGAATTCGCGGTCAATCCGGCCGGCGTGAAGCGCGACTACTACACGTACAACGACGGCGACGAGGACGAGTCCTGGGACGGCGTCTGGGACGTCGCCACCCGCATCGACTCGCTGGGCTGGACCGCGGAGTTCCGGATCCCGCTGAGCCAGCTCCGGTATCCGTCGGAGCACGAGAACACCTTCGGCATCATGATCGACCGGGACGTGGCGCGGTTCAGCGAGCGGTACAGCTGGCCGCTGTACAGCCGTTCGCGCACGGGGATCGCCTCGCAATTCGCGGCGGTTCCGGGGTTCACCGGCCTGGCCTCGCCCCATCGCCTCGAAGTGTCGCCCTATACCGTGACGAAGACGGAGAACGCGCTCGGTCGGGAACGGCTACGCGCAACGCACCTCGGCCACCGCCGGTGCCGACATCAAGTACGGCTTGACGTCGAACCTCACCGTGGACGCGACCGTGAATCCCGACTTCGGGCAGGTGGAAGCCGACCCGTCGGTGCTGAACCTCAGCGCCTTCGAGACCTTCTTTCCCGAGAAGCGCCCCTTCTTCCTGGAAGGCCAGGGACTGTTCCGCTTCGACGTCAACTGCAACAACGGCGTGTGCTCCGGCCTGTTCTACTCGCGCCGCATCGGCCGCTCGCCGCAGCTCGGAGGCGTGTACACCGGTGACGGGAATCCGGAACAGACCACGATCCTCGGAGCCGGCAAGCTCACCGGGCGGCTGGCCAGCGGCGCCTCGATCGGCGTGCTCGATGCGGTGACCAGCCGGGAGCAGGGGCCGGGCCATGCGACCATCGAGCCCCGGACCAACTACTTCGTGGGCCGGCTGCAGCAGGACTTCCGCGACGGCGCCAGCGGGATCGGCGTCATGGTGACCAGCGTGCGCCGCACCCTGGACCAGTACAGCGCGCCCTACCTGCGCAACGACGCGATGGCGGGCGGCATCGACTTCCGCAACCAGTTCCTGAACCGCCGCTACAGCGTCTCCGGCTACGTCGCGGCCAGCCGGGTGGCCGGGTCGGCGCAGGCCATCGCCGCCACCCAGCAGAGCTTCGTGCACGACTACCAGCGGCCCGACGACAACCTGGCGTACGACAGTACCCGCACGTCGCTGGGCGGCACGTCGGCGCAGCTCAACTTCAACAAGCTCGGCGGTGGGTTCACCCGATTCTCCGTCGGGTACCAGTGGCTGTCCCCCGGATTCGAGATCAACGACGTCGGATTTCTGAGCCACGCGAACGCGCAGAACCAGTATCTCTGGTACCAGTTCGCGTTCAACAACCCGACGCGCGTGTACCGCAACCTCCGCATCAACATCAACGAATGGACCAACTTCTCGGCCCAGGGGATGCGCGAGGACGCGGGCGGCAACATCAACTGGAACAGCACGCTGCAGAACAACTGGTCCATCGGGATGGGGGCGAATGTGGACGCCGCGGTCCCGTCGCTGTGCGCCACCTGCTCGCGCGGCGGCCCGGCGCTGGCTCAGTCACGCAGCTATTCGGGGTGGGCCAACGTCAGCGGCGACAGCCGGCGCTCCATCGTCCCGGCGCTGAGCGCCGGTTGGGACCGCAGTGACGAGGGACGCTCCTCGTACGCCGAAGTCGGCCCGAGCGTCAGTCTCCGGGTGTCGAGCCGGTTCAGCGCCGACATCGGAGCGGACTGGAGCCACAACGTCAGCGCCGCGCAATGGTACGGCAACTACGGTGCGATGGGCAGCGACACCACGCACTACACCTTTGCGCGGCTCGACCAGCACACGCTGTCGATGACCACGCGCCTCAACTTCACCGCCACGCCGAACCTCTCGCTGCAGGTGTACGCCCAGCCGTTCGTCACCAGCGGCAGTTACTCCGACTGGGTGGAGTTGAACGACCCTCGTGCGGCCCAATTCGCCGACCGATACAAGCCGTACAGCAACCCTGCCGGCCTCTCGGGCTTCAACTACAAACAACTGCGGTCCAACACCGTGGTGCGGTGGGAGTACCGTCCGGGCTCGGTGCTGTACTTCGTCTGGTCGCAGCAGCGGCAGCAGGACGGACTCGATCCGGGGACCTTCCAGTTCGGCCGCGACTACCGGAACCTGTTCCGGGCACATCCCGGAAATACGTTCCTGATCAAGGGGTCGTACTGGTTGAACTTCTGAACATCGGTAGGTCGGTGAGTGGGTAGGTCGGTAGGTCGGGCAACTACGAACGCGGTGCTACCGACCTACCGACCTACCCACCTACTGGTTCAAACCAGCCGCCTCCGCTCCTCCACCACCTCCGCCACGTCGTAGCCGGCCACCGCGACCGCCGCCCTCAGCGCCTCCGCCGTCGCCCGCCCGTCGTGCTCGATCACCGCCGCGCCGATGGTCACCTCGGCGTGCGCAATGCCCTGTACCGCGGTGAGCGCGGTGAACACCGCCGTGACGCAGTAGTTGCTGCGCATCCCCGGAATCGACAGGCGGGTGTACATGCCCCCCAAGTTAGCATTGGCTCTGTCCGTTGACGCGTCCCGTCGCGTCCGCGAACTTCCGGACGCCCTCACCCAACGCCAATGACCTCTGTCGCATTTCTCGGACTCGGCGCTATCGGCCGGCCCATGGCCCAGCGCGTGGCCGCCGCCGGCTTCGATCTCACGGTCTGGAACCGCACCGCCGAGCGGTCGCGCGAATTCGCCGCCGCCACCAAGGCGCGCGCCGCCGCCACGCCCGCCGACGCCGTACGCGGCGCGCAGGTCGTCGTCGCCTGCCTCTCCACCTCGCAGAACGTCGCGTCCCTGCTCGACGGGCCCGACGGCATCCTCGCCGGCATTCAGAAGGGCGCGCTGTTCGTGGACTGCACGTCGGGCGACCCCAGCACGTCGGCGCGCATCGCCGAACGCCTGGCCGAGCACGACGTGGCCTTCATCGACGCACCGGTGAGCGGAGGCACGAGCGGCGCCGAGAAGGGCATTCTCACCGTGATGGTGGGTGGCGACGCCAAGGCGCTGGAGCGCGCGCGGCCGGTGCTCGAGTCGTTCGGCAAGAAGATCGTGCACTGCGGCGCCGTGGGCGCCGGCGACGCCGTGAAGGCCATGAACAACGCCATGCTGGCCATTCACGTGTGGTCCACCGGCGAGTGCATGGCCGCGCTCGCGCGGGCCGGCGTGAGTCCGCGGGTGGCGCTCGATGTGGTCAACGCATCGAGCGGCCGGTCGAACACTTCGGAGAACCTGTTCCCCGAACGCGTGCTCACCCGCGCCTTCCCGCGCACCTTCCGGCTGGCCCTGCTCGACAAGGACATCGGCATCGCGGCGCAGGTGGCGCGCGAGCAGAAGATCCCGTCACCCATTCTCCAGCTCGCCGCCGAACTGTTCCGCATGGCGCACGCAGAACTCGGCGAGGAAGCCGATCACGTGGAAGCGGTGCAGATGATCGAACGACTCGGCGGCACCGAGATCAAGTAACCCGACAATCCTGATGCCCAAGACGACCGAACAGCCGACCGCGGCGAGCGTGGACACCATCCGCTCGCACTTTCCCGCCCTGCGCCGCACCCACAATGGCCACCCGGTGGCGTACTTCGACGGGCCGGGCGGCACGCAGGTGCCGCAGGTGGTGGTGGACGCGATGGCCGACTATCTGCTCCACCACAACGCCAACACGCACTGGGCCTACCCGACGAGCGAGGAGACCGACGCCATGCTGGCGTCGGCGCGCGCGACGCTGGCCGACTTCCTGAACGGGAACGCCGACGAGATCGCGTTCGGCCAGAACATGACCTCGCTCACCTTCCATCTGGCGCGCGGACTGGGCCGCGCGTGGGGGCCGGGCGACGAGATCGTGATCACCGAACTCGACCATCACGCCAACGTGGCGCCCTGGCAGGCGCTGGCCGTGGACCGCGGGGTCACCATCCGCACGGCGCGGATGCGCCCGGAGGACGGCACGCTCGACTGGGACGACCTCGAGCGCCAGGTCAACAAGAAGACCAGGCTCGTAGCCATCGGCGCGGCGTCCAACGCGCTGGGGACGATCAGCGACGTGCGGGCCGCGTCGGAGCTGGCCCACGCGCAACGGCGCGCTGTCGTTCGTGGACGCCGTGCACTACGCCCCGCACCAGCTGGTGGACGTGCAGGCCATCGGCTGCGATTTCCTGGCCTGCTCGGCGTACAAGTTCTACGGACCGCACATCGGCATTCTCTGGGGGCGCCGCGCGCTCATCGAGGCGACGGACGTGCCGCGCCTGGCGCCGGCGCCGCAGGAGTCGCCCGAGCGGCTGGAAACGGGGACGCAGAATCACGAGGCCATCGTGGGCGCGGCGGCGGCGGTGGACTTCCTGGCCGGCCTCGCACCCCGCGGAACGCCCGGCGGCCGGCGCGGCGCGCTCGCGGCGGCGTACGGCGAACTGCACCGTCGGGGGATGGCGCTGCTGGAACAGCTCTGGACGGGGCTCGAGGCGACACCGGGCGTGACGCTGTTCGGACCGCGCCCCGGGCAGCCGCGCACGCCGACGCTGTCGTTCATCAAGCAGGGAGAGGAGACGACGGCGATTGCGCGTCGACTGGCCACCGCGGGGCTGTTCGTGTCGAACGGCGATTACTACGCGACCACGGTGATGGAGCGATTGGGACAGATAGCCGGACGGAACGGTCAGAATCGGGATGAGCTGTTATTCGAGCGCGGAGGAAGTGGAGCGGATGAACACCGCGATAGGGCGGAACTGAGTAACTACGCAGGGCCGGTACTACGCAGGGCCGATACGACGCAGGGCCGAAACCACGCAGGGCCGATACGACGCAACGGCGATACTACGCCAGGGCGATACGACGCAGTACCGATACAGCGCAGGGCCGAAACTACGCAGGGCCGGTGCCACGCAGGGCCGAAGCCACGGGGAAGGGGTAGGGGCCTGCGGCCCTGACAACTGCGAGTTGGATTCGCCCCGTCCCAGGGCGCCGCCGCCGGTCGGGTGCGACGTTCCATCCCACGCCGTTTCACCACCCACCCGCCGTTTTCACCCTTCCGAATCCCCGCCGTACCGGCCCTGCGTTGTTTCGGTCCTGCGCTGGATGTGCCCTGCGTCGTATCGGCCCTGCGCCGTATCTCGGTCCCGCTGTATCTTGGTTGAATGCTTCGCCGCCTCCTCCTCCCAGCCCTGCTCCTCGCCGGCTGTACCGTCCACTCTCCCGCCGTCACTCCGCCGCGGGCCGAGTTCCTGCTCGTTTCCGGCGACTCCACGTACTGGGTCACCAGCGGCGACGACGGACTCTCCGTGCGTGGTTCGCCGATTGTGCTGGCGGAGTACGGCGGCCGGTTCCACGAGCTGTACGTGGCCGACGATGACCACTCGTACTACAACGCACTGCTCGTGGGCCAGCTCGTGTTCTCCCGCGACCTCATCACGGGCGATTCCACCGCCGTGTTCACCGATACGCTGGTGGATCGCGTCACCCGGGACTACGAACGGTCGCACCCGGACGACGTGCCGCTCGGCCCCGACGATCCGGTGGCCGACCGCCCGCGCTTGGTGGCCACGTCGGACGTCTCGCTGCTGGCGGTGCACGGGCCCTTCCTGTCTCTCGAGTACCACGCCGACACGCGCACCCGGCCGAACCCCGGATACCACGCCACCTGGCGCACCGTGGTCGACATGCGGGTGGGCCATCCCGTGGGCGTCGCCGATCTCGTCGGCATCCGAGCAGGCGCCGCGGATGATCGCCGAGGGGCGGCGGTCGTATCAGACCGTGATCGATGCCGCGCGCAACGGGGAGCACGCATTGGGCGACGTCGTGTCGCTCGTGCTGTCGGAGGTGAGCTTCGACGATCGGAGCTTTCGGTTGACCGACGTCCACGGGCATCCGGCGATCGTCTTCGCCGGACGCATCGCCGGCCGGCGCGACGGGCAGGGCGCGCTCCCGCTGCTCCCCATTCCCATCGATTCCGAATCGTGGTGGGGCACCGTCCGTCCGACCCTTCCCACCAGCCGCGACAGCAGCCAGGCACGGTGGGCCCGGCCGGGCTACAGTGTGGTTGCGCGCATCGATACGGCCGACAGCGTGGCCGACGTGACGCTGGTCGATTCCCTGTCGCATCGCAGCTTCAGTGTGGCGCAGGTCCACACGCCGCTCCGGCGCGTGTACTGGCTCGACGAGCCGCCCATCGATTCGACCACGCGGCGGGCGCTGAAACGCGCGTTCAACGACGCGGCCCTGTACGACGACAACGTCCGCGTGGCCGCGCACCGTCCGCCGCCCGGTCCGACGCTGCTGCACCCGGCCGTCCTCACCCGGTCCAACCCTCGACCAGCCGCTCGGCGCGATGAACGCCGGCGCCCCGTACAGCCATGAGCCCATCCGCGCGCGCCACGAAGACCGTCAAGGAGAGCCAACACGAGTCGTCGCAGCTCATGATGCCCGGCGACGCGAACAACCTGGGCCACGTCTTCGGCGGCGTGGTGCTCTCGATGATGGACAAGACGGCGGCCATTGCCGCGCTGCGCCACTGCCGCAACTCCGTCGTCACCGCGTCCATCGACCGCGTGGACTTCCGCGAGCCCATCCACCTGGGCGACCTGCTGGTCATGAAGGCCAGCGTCAACTACGTGGGGCGCACCTCCATGGAGGTGGGCGTGCGGGTAGAGGCCGAGGACCTGCTCACCGGCCTGCGGCGGCACACCAATTCCTGCTACCTCACCTTCGTGGCCGTGGACCGCAATGGGCGCCCGGTGGGCGTCCCGGCGCTCAAGCCGGAGAGTCCCATAGAGTTACGCCGGTACGAGGCCGCCGAGGCCCGCCGCCGCCGGCGGCTGGAGGAACGTGAGGCGGAGCGGCGACAGGAGGAAGAGGCCTGACGCCCGCCGGTGCATTGTTCGGGGTGCGCGCTTCTGGGTATACTCCAGACATGAAGCTATTCACCGTCGATCAGGCAAACGCGACGCTGCCGCTCGTGCGGAAGATCGTCGCTGACGTGGTGCGCGAGCACGCCGTATGGCGCGAGAAGATTCTCGAACTCGACCTCGCGGCCTCCGAACGCGCACGCCGAGAGCGAGCGTGCCAACACCGAGCGGTTGGAGCGCGAGGTTCAGGCGCGGGCCCGCGAGATCTCGGGCTTCCAGCGCGAACTCGGCGCCCTCGGCATCGAGATGAAGGATCCGCGGCTTGGACTCGTGGACTTCCCCAGCGAGATCAACGGCCGCCGGATCCTGCTCTGCTGGCGCCTGGGCGAGCCCGAGATCCAGTTCTGGCACGAGGTGGACGGCGGGTACGCCGGCCGCCAACCGCTGGAGCCCTCGCTGGTCGGCTGACCTCCCGCTCTCGACCTTCCTCACTCTCCCGAACCCCACCCATGCTCACCTACAACGCGCCGGACGGCATTCAGTACACCGTTCAGGTTGCGGTTCCGGCTTCCAGCAACGCCGTGGTGTACTTCCGGCACCCCGACGGGCAGCACACGCGCCTCGACCGGTACAACTGGTACATCAGCCACGGGCCCGAGGCGCGCAGCGTCACGGGCCGACTCGATCCGAAGCTCGTGGAACAGTCGCTGGACCAGGAGATGCTGGCGCGGCTCTTCCGCCGGTCGATGCCGGTGTCGCGTCCCGATCCGGCGCACGACGTCTGGCGTTCGGAGACATCACACTCTGGGCGGAACTGAGCCCTCTCCCGCGTCGCGGTAGGGCACGTCGATCTCCATTCCGTCCTTCCCCACGACCGTGTCGCGGAACACTTCCCGCGCCTCGCGGGCGAGGTCGGACGTATCGCGCGAGTAGCGCGCCGACAGGTGCGTGAGCACGAGCCGGCGCACGCCGGCCTTCGCGGCGACCTCCGCCGCTTCCCTCGCCGTGGAGTGCCCGGTCTCCCGCGCGCGCTCCGCCTCCTCATCCGCGAACGTGGCCTCGTGGAGCAGCAGATCGGCGTCGCGTGACATCTCGATGGTGGTCTCGCAGGGGCGTGTGTCGCCGGTGACCACCACCGTGCGGCCCGGACGCTCGGGGCCCACGAGTTCGCCGGGCTCCACGACGCGCCCGTCGGCAAGGGTCACCGCCTGGCCGCGGTGGATCTGCCCCCACTGCGGCCCTTCGGGAATGCCGAGTTCGCGCGCCCGCTCCGGGTTGAAGCGTCCCTTGCGGACCTGTTCGATGAGCGCATAGCCGAACGAGGTCGCCGGGCCGTGGTCCACGGGGAAGGGCACGATCGCATAGTCGCCGTACTCCACGCGCTGCATCGCGTCCAGTTCGACGATCTCCACCGGGAAGCTGATGCGATCGACGCCGAACTCCTTGGCCCGTTTCAGATGCCGGCCCGCGCCGCGGGGGCCGAACAGTCGCATGGCGTCGGTGCGTCCCTGCAGCGCCATGGTGCGCATGAGGCCGATCACGCCGATCACGTGGTCGGCGTGGAAGTGCGTGAAGTAGATGTCGCGCAGGGAGAACGACACGCCGTAGCGCATCATCTGGCGCTGGGTGCCCTCGCCGCAGTCGAACATGATCGTCTCGCCCTCGCGCACGAGGACCACGGAAGACACGTTGCGCTCCACCGTGGGGCGCGAGGCGGAGGTGCCGAGCAGGCCGAGGGAGAGGGACATGGGGGTGCAATATAGAGACGGTCGGACGGTCAGACAGTCGGACAGTCGGACAGTCAGACAGTCGGACAGTCGGACAGTCGGACAGTCAGGAAGCGGAGTGGTCCAGCACCGCGCGCCAGCGTGCGTCGTCGATGTTGCCGCCCGAGACGATGACGGCGGCCGGAAATTCGAGCCGCGACTTGTTGAACAGCACCGCGCCGGTGGCGACAGCGCCCGCCCCCTCGACCTTCAGGTCGTGCGCGACGTGCAGCAGCGCGATCGCCTTGCCGATCTCCTCCTCGGTGAGCAGCACGATGTCGTCGAGCGCGTGGAGTCCGATGTCGAGCGCTTCCTCGTCGATCTGGCCGGCCAGGCCGTCGGCGAGGGTGGGCGTCACCGGGATCTCGATCACTCGGCGCGCGGCCACCGACCTGGCCATCGCCGCGGTCTGGTCGCTCTGCGCGCCGACGATGCGGACCGGCGGCGCTTCGCGGCGCAGCAGCGAGGCGCATCCGCCCAACAGTCCCCCCCGCCCACGCATACCACGAGCGTGCGCAGCTCCGGAAGCTGCTGCATGATTTCCAGCGCCACCGTGCCCTGGCCTGCCAGGAGCATGTCGCCGAGGCAGGGGTTGATGAACGTCAGTCCGTGTTCGCGGCCGAACGCCTTGGCCGCCGCCATCGCGGCGTCGTAGTCGGGTTGCGAATCGTCCAGCGTGGCGCCGAGCGCGCGGATGCCCGACTTCTTGACCTCCGGGGCGTTGGCGGGCACGAAGATCGTGGCCGCTATGCCCAGCGCTCTGGCGGCGTAGGCGACGCCCAGTCCGTGGTTGCCGGCGGACGAGGCGACCACGCCGCGCCGCTTGGCGTCGGGAGGGAGTGTGGCCAGCGCGTTGAGCGCTCCGCGCAACTTGAAGGAGCCCGTGACCTGGCGGTTCTCGAGCTTCAGGTAGACATCGCCGCCGGCGATGTGCGACAGCGCGTCGCTCTTGAGCAGCGGGGTGCGGATCGCGTGGGCCGCGATGCGGTCGGCGGCACGGTGCACTTCCAGTGGGCGGAGATCTTCGAACATGGGGGGCATGCTAGGGCGGCCCGGGGTGCCGAGCAAGGGAACATCCGGGTCCCGGGCCGGGCGGGTGCGCCGTCCCGGGTCCGGGCCGGCCGGGGGACCGGATGGCGTGGGCACGCGAGTTGTGACCGTAAGCACAAGCCGGTCGTCACCTTGACTGTAGAGGGTCGTGAGACTAGGATTCACTCAGTCGAGCGGCCCCGCACGCGGGGCCGTTGCTGTAGGAACCCGGGTGCGAACGGGCAGCGCAGTCTTTCCGGCGTCTCGGGCCTTTCGGGGCTGTAGCTCAGCTGGGAGAGCGCTGCAATCGCACTGCAGAGGTCAGGGGTTCGATCCCCCTCAGCTCCATTCGCGAGGCAACTCGCGCAAAAATAATTGCCCGCCGCCGTTCGGTAGGACGGAGAGTTCCAATGACGGCGAGCGTGGCAAACAACAATGGCAACGCCGCGAACCAAGTGTTCGCGGCGTTCTTGTTTTGAGACGGTTGGCCGAAGGCAGCTACTTCGGCGGAAGGAGCGCTCCGTAATCGGAGCGTGCTGCGTCGAAGGCGTGGCCGAAGAAGGCGAATTCCTGCTTCTCGACGTCACCGTTCTGGTCCAGGAGCACGCGCGAGATCAGTCCGCCGATGAAGCGCATGATGGAGCTCTCGTGGACTTCCGCGTGCGAGCGCCGGGTGAGGATGGTCTGCGCGCCGGCCGTGTCGCGCACCGAGACCTCGTACCACATCCCCTGGCCCTGGAAGGGGCGCTTGAGGGGCGCGCTCAGGAAGTGCGCCGCGGCGAAGGGCAGCAGCCAGTCGGGTTCCTGTCCGAAGTGGAGCGTCCACGAACGCTCGTGCGCCGAGCGCGCGATGACGAAGTCCGAGGTGAAGTGGTGCACGCCCACCCGGAAGAACTTGACCTTGGTGGAGAACGAGCCCGACAGCACCAGCGAATCGGGGAGCGGGCGTTCGCCGCCGGCGAGGGGAAGGAAGTCGCGTCCGAGCACGCGCGCCCGCACCACGACCGGCGGGCCGTCGGAGCGCGCCGAGAAGTATTCGGCGCCCGCATGCGACGACAGATGAAAGTCGTATTGCGTGGGGCCGACGTACTTCTTCATGTATTCGGCGAACGCCGGGTACCTGGCCCGCAGCCGGTCGGGGTGGAGCGTGAAGTGCATCGTCACCAGTTCCGACCCGTCCGGTTGGCGCTCGGCGAGCAGCGAGTCCATGGAGAAGAGCTGGGACGCCACGGCGCTCGTGCGCGGGAACGCGGCCAGATAGTCGGCGCGGATGGCGCTGTCGCTGCGGGCGCCCGCCGAGGTGAGGAGGCCGACGATGCCGTCCGCCACGTCGCGCGCGCTGATGCTGCCGAAGGCGATGGCGACGTCGGTGTCCCAGGCGTAGTCGTCGTCGCCGAGCTTGCGAAGGCGCACCAGGTGCTTGGCGTCGCCCAGCTTCGCGGGCCAGGGCACCGAGTCCATCACTTCCTGCTCGGTGATGCCCGCGGGCGTGACGAATTCGCTGAGTTCGAGCTGGCGGGTGAGCGAATCGGGTTCACGCGTCCAGACCGTCGTGTCGTCGAACACGTGCGACGGTACGAGCACCGTGCTGGCCAGCCGGTCGCGGACGTGCGCGTAGCGGGGGCCGTGGTGGATGTTGGCGTAGCGTTCGTAGAGCGCGGTGAAGGCCTGTTCCACGCGCTGGCGGCCGCCCGGTGTGGTGCCGGCGAGGGGAAGGGCGCCTTCGCGGCAGGCGCCCAGACCAAGGGCCGCTGCCAGGGCGAGCGCGGTGGCCGTTCGGCGGCGACTGGCCGGGGAGGTGGAGCGTGGCGTAAGTCTAGAAATGAACAGGACTAAGCTCGACTTTCGGGGGCGGCGGCGAGGGTTGCCTTTGCGTAAGTCGAAAACTAACTTTGGGGGCCTCGGCGCGCAGTTATACGTTCGAGGTAGATGCCCCTTGGTGTAACTGGCAACACGCCTGACTCTGGATCAGGAGAGTCCTGGTTCGATCCCAGGAGGGGCAACTGCAATAGCCCGTGGACGTTCCACCGTCTGCGGGCTTTTTGCATGCCCCCCGGAATCGTGGCGCCTCAAGAGTCCCCTCAATAGTCCCGCCGCGAGCCGCGAGTCGAGAAAGGGCCGTGTAGGTCACTGGATATGTGTGAAACACACATCCATTGGCGACCTGCCAGCCGAGTGGCGGGAGCGAGCGGACTACCTCCGCGAGTACGGCGATACCAACTCGGCCAAACTGTGGGAACTCGCCGCCGCTGAACTCGAACGCGCGTGGACCGCATTCGGCGAGGACACGCTGTCCTTGGCCGATGCCGCGCGGCAATCCGGCTACACGCCCGGACACCTCGGCGCGCTGGTCAAGCGTGGCCTGATCCCCAATGCCGGGCGTCGTGGCGCCCCGCGCATCCGTCGCAGTGATCTGCCGGTGAAGCAGCCCGGCGGTCCTGGCCGCCCCTCCCGACCTCGGGCGGTCCCCAGCCGCGCACACCTTCGGCGCGCGGCCCTTTCCACCCCTCCGCAGGAGACTCCATGAAACGGAAACTGTGGTCCGTCACTCGCATCACGCACCCCAAGCACCCCGGCTTGGTGGTCCGCGTGGGCGAGTATCAATCCGGCGGCACGCTGCACGTGTTCCGCTGGGTGCGCGGCAAGCAAATCAGCCGCTCATTGAAGTGTCGGCGCGTCGATCTCGGGACCACGACGCGGCAGCAGGAACGCGAGGCGCGACGCTTGGGCGCGGAGTTCATTGAAGAACTCGCATCCGCCCCGCCCGAGAGCGGCGATGAGGATCCCACGCGCCATCGGCTCCGGGGACCGCTGACGTTGAGCGCACTCGCGGATCGCTACGAACGGGACGGGTTCGCGGGGCGCACGAAGGGGTACAAGCGGGACGCCCTGGCCTCGATACGCCGTGTGGCGGCGGCGCTCGGCGCCGATCTGCCCATCGCCCACATCAAACCCTCTCACCTCGCACGTTACCTCGCTGCGCGGGTGGCGGAGGGGCATGCGCCCGCTGGGCGGCGTGACTTGGTGGCGACGACCATCGCGCTGAACTGGGCGTGCGGTGAGGAGTTGATTGACGCGAACCCGCTGGCGACCAAACGCGCCCGCGACGCCATGCGGATCGACCACGAGCCTCGCCGCCCGGTGGTCACGAAGGCCCGTTACGCGGCGCTCTGCCAGGTGGCCCCGCAACTGCCGCCCGCATTCCTGCCGCTGCTGCATCTGGCGTGGCACACCGGCCATCGGATCAGCGCCATTCTCGGGCTCCGCTGGGAGCATATCGTGTTCACCGCTACGCCCGACGCGCCCCACGGGCGGATCACCTGGTACGCCGGGGCCATTCGGAATCGCAAACGCCACGAGCACACGCTGCCGATGAACAAGCCCGCGCACGACGCGCTCCTCGTGTGGCAGCGGCGGCGGGGCAAACAGGTCGGGGCAGGGTGGGTGTTCCCGGGCGCAAAGGACCCCACACCAGCCGCTCGATCAATTCCCGCCCCGCACCTGGATGCGGAACGCCGAACGGCTCGCCAAGCTCCCCCACCTCGATGGCGGCAGTTGGCACCCCTTCCGCCGAGGGTGGGCCACCGCGCGGAAGGCGCTGCCGTTGAAGGACGTGGCCGCTGGGGGCGGGTGGACCGACACCGCGACCGTCCTCAAGTCATACCAGCACGCGGATGCCGAGGCGACCAAGGCGGCGACGACGTTCGTAGCGTAGCCGGATACCGGCGAATTCTTCGGCAGGTGGGGTTTTTAGTTCTTTGAACCCACGCTGTCTGGCGTCGTTCCCTTGTCGTGGGCGTCGATAACGGTCAGTTTTCGGCTTGATCCTTCGCAGGCATCAACACGCCGACATCGACGCCGCCTACAACTTGTTGACGTCAGGGAAGTCTCTCCGTATAGGACCCGGCCAATCCGGCCAGCCGATCGCCTCCATCTGGAAGTTTTGGGTTGAAGGGAAGGAGGTGTATGCGATGAACCGCGACTTCGGTATCCCGAAGATTAGCGTGCATGCCTCCGGCCAGATTCACTACCGTCCGACCCCCCGGGACGTGCAACTGCTTGCTCCGGCCCTACCGCTGCCGGACACGCCGTGGCAAGCGGCTCTGCAGATTCGATTCCTGATCACCGCCAACCGCACCCATCAGCGCCTCACCAAGAGCTTAAGAGGGGCGAAGAGGCGCGCCTCGTACAGGTCGGGGACGGCCAAATGCTGATCCTAGACCTGTTGGTTGCTCCTCCCGGCACGCGAGGGGACACTGCCAACCCGCCTGTTCTTTCCAGCGCGCAGCGCGCGTGGGCGGCATCGCTGCACGGATGGGCGTCAAGCGCTGCTCCTGGCCCGAGTGACCGATCTCGATGAAGAGAACAGGGGACACGCCGCATTTCTGCGGGGCCCGGACCGCCCGAAACTGACGGGTCGCAGGGGCAGTCCCCGAAATCCTGCGCATTCGCGGTAGCTCGGAAGGAAACATTCTGCTGATCGTCCCGGCCAGGCCTGAGGCAGTTCGAACGCTCGGTCCCCCAGCGTCGCAGGAGCCTGATCCTGCGCTTAGACGTCAGCCGAGCGCCAATATCTCCTGCCCAGACGCCCGCTGTGAGATTGTCGCCCCCGACGGGAGACCGGTAGGAATCCTAGGCCTGACCGGCTCCAACTCTGTCGTGACACTGTCGAAGAATGATCGCGTGATGGTGCAACTCGGTGTGGTAAGGCTCACGTTGCATGAGGCCAATTTGATTCCGGACGGGCGCTTCGAACTGCCGACGATTCACCTCGCGTACATTCCGGCCGTTGGGAGCCTTCGCCCGCGCGAGTGGGGGCTCAATGCTCGGTGCACGTTCGACGGCGCCGTGTTCAAGGTTGAACTCGCCCCCAAGTCCGTTGGTCTGTTGCCGAACGGCGCCCCGCCAACACCTGAGGTCCTTGCCGATGAGCAACTTCGTTCACTTCGCCACCGTCGACGCTAGTTCTGACGGCGACCCGATCAAATCCAATCGCAACAGCGGCACTCAACGGGACACTTGTCCTGCACGACAGAATATCACCGTCGCAACCAAGCTGATCCACATGCCTGAATGGTACCGGTTCAAGTTTTTCTCTGGCGTTCTCTGCGCCTTGTCACGAGCGTCAAGTGATCGCCCTACCTCACGCGCTGCAACACGCCCCAAGACTACCTGCATACCCGCACCGACGACGAGATCAAAGAACTACAGGTCGCGTTCACTGTCAGGCTGCACAACCACCACCGAGAGGAACGATCTGGCCCGCCTCATTCACGCCGAGGGGCGCCGACGCAGGCTGTGGTAGCCGCTGCCGGGCGCGATGATTGCCCACCGCGCCGTCAATGAACGATTGAGGCCGAACCCATGCTCGCTATCGTCGTTACCGTCGGACTCAGTCTCTTGTCGCTGTACGTCGGCATGGCGGCAGCAGGCGCGCAGCAAGACCGGGCTGCCTTGCGACGGCAGCGCGGTGTGGCCAAGGCGCTGCTGGCCGAACTCGACCGCATCGACGCGGAGATTTCCCGCATGCAGCAGACGGGGCTTCTCCCATACACGGGCTACCCCCCGGTTCCGGTCCCCACCACGATTCATCGCTGGATTGAGGGCCTCATCTCGCAAATTGCCGACGAGGCCCCAGATGTTGTTGGTGGGTTCATGCGCCTAGAAGTAGCGCTCGTTGTGTTAGCGCAGGTCACCGACCGCGCTCGAACCTCATTCACCGCAGTCGGCCACGCCTACGATGACTTTATGCTCTATGAGGAGAGGCGTCGGGAAGACTTTTCGGCGTGGCGACATGACGGGAACACCAACCGATGGGCTGCCCCCGCACCAGACGCGACGATGGACGAACTGCCGGACGACGCGGAATCGCTTCTGCGACTCGAACTGAGATCTCCTTCGCTCAAGGCGGCCGCTGCCGCCAAGCGCAAATGGCTTGAGGCGGTGGCAATCAACGAGAAAGACGTTGCGGAGTATCGGAGTCAACCCTTGGCCGTCAGGTCAATCTTGATCCGCCTCCAAGAACGGCTCTACCCAATCGCGCGCCGGGTGATCCCGACACTTCCAAACCTCGTGTTGAAGACGGCTATTCCACTGGTCGAAGATGCTCAAGACGCGCAACGGGCGGATGAGAAAGCACTCGAGGAATTCCGCTCCGGACACCGCCAGTTGTAGCACGCCGTCCACCCGCGCGCTGCACGAGTTTACTTGCGCCGCTCGCCTTCCCGCTCCACCGCGTCCGCGAGCGTCAGGAGCGCAGCGGCGTGCTGCCGCACTGCCTGCACGAGCTGGGCCCGCGTGGCAAGCTTGGGCGTTGAGGTGCCCTGCTGCCACGCCATCGCCGCACTCCGGCCCACTCCGGCCCATCGGCCGATCACCGTCAGCGTGGGGCGCAGGGCATCCAGCAGCGCGGGGAGGTGGTTCGCGGACTTCGGCGGGACCTTCACGAGATCACCGGGCCCCCAGGTGAAACGACTGTTGCGTGCCATAGCGTTCCTCCGGTCAGCGGACACGGGGCGGCCAGCACCCGAACTCGACTTCCTCTAACGCCTCGACTCGCGCGGTGGCGGTGGGAAGATCGTGCCAGAGGAATTCTACGCGCACGCTGTCCGGGCGCGAGGACCACGCCACGCGACAGCGCACCGCGTAACAGTCCGGGACGTGGGGATCGGCCACCGCTTGGACGGCGGCGACGTGCGTGGCGCCGGTGTAGGCGCGGACATCCTTGGTGATCGTAGCGAGCAGCGGTTCCATGCGAGGGCTCCTGTGTGAACGGTGGGCCATACGACAAGGGTCATAATGACCAAGGCCCTCGCCCTGCCCAAGCGCCATGCCGCCCCGCTACTCTTGGCGGATCATCTTGATCCGCCCGCCACCCGCCCGAGAACTCGTGGCCTAGCAACGAGTTCTGTCGTTCACACGCGCTGATGAGGCATCAGGAGAGTCCTGGCTTGATCCCAGGAGGGGCAACTGAAAGCGACTCAACCAGTTCGGTTGGGTCGCATTCTTGTGGTTTCGGGGGGCGCCGCCAGATTGGTCGCTGCCGATTGTGGTCACCGGTTCAACTGGCGACAGACCGGAGGATAGAATTGACCAGCAGCAAGAGGCCGCCGCGACGTGGAGGGCTCTACAGTCGCCCGAGCCATTGGCGCTCTTGGGTTTTGCGAGATGCTTCAGGGGTGGTCGTCGGCGCCGTCGCTATTCTCGCGTCCCTGTTCTACTTCAGCTTCAGCTGGAGGAACGTGGGCGCCGGCGTGGCGGTCTTGGTGATCTCGTACGTCTCGCTGCGCAGCGACCGGGCACGCCTTCGCGCCGTTGAGGCCGAGCAACCTCCGTTACCGCCGCCCGACCCGAATCCCCAGTTCCACTACGTTACGAGCGGCATCGGGATGGACGGCGGCACGTTCGTGTTCGCGCACGAGGGTCCGCTGCCCATCCGGAACCTCGACGTGGCGTGCAAGCACGGATCGGCCCGCGTGAGCCCGTCATCCGAGTTGGAGCCAGGCGCGAGGGTGACGGTGTCGATCCGTGGGCTCCGCGCTATCGAACCGACGTTTGGCTTCACCCTCACGTACACGGACGCCAACGGGGCTCAGTGCCGTGCAGTGTTCACATCCGTCGCGCGCGACCGCTTCACCATCGAGTACTCCACGGACTGAGCGAGGCGTGCCCGTGATCCAAGGTTGGGTCGCGTTTTATTGTGTCTTCGGGCGGCTCCCCCAGATTGGCGCCTGAAGGTTCCTCGAGGCCGCTTGAGCGGAGAAACAGGCCGCGAGCGCATGCGGGGAATGGCCATCCGCGGAGGGTGATCTCGTTGACGTTGACCCAGAAGAGTGATCTGCCGCGCATTGAATCGCCGCTGGGACAATCATGGGCACATTACTCGGCGTCGTGTTCGGTGGAATCACGGCGATCGGTGCTGCCCACGGTGATTCGACTATTCGTTCCGGCTTGGGCCCAGCGCAAAGTTTCGTGTTGTCACTCGCTGGGTGGACCTCCAGTGCGACTCTCATCGCTGAACTTTGGAAGCATGCCAGGAGTGAGCGTTCGGCCATTTGGGTGAGCATCGGCTCAGTCGTTCCGTTCGTGCTGACTTCGCTGATGATCGCGTCTCCCGGCTCCGAGTTTCTCTTGCCACTCGAGGTGGTCTCCTTCATCGTATGTGAAGCAATTGCCGGAGTCGTAGTCGGGGAACTCGGGTGGAAGTACTTCGGGCCACTGTCCAGCCACGATCAGGAGAACGCTTCCGAAATGCGCGAGTAGCGTCTTTTCGGGCGGATTGGTGCCTGAACATTTTCAGGCCACGCCCGCGGGGTGCCTCACATGGCCGAGTCATCGTTTGCGGGCTCCGGCTAACTCAGATAGGCGGACGTTGCATGCCTCAATCCAAGAAGCGAACTGGGCGTGGTGTTGACCCGCTGACGCTGCTTGCAGGCCTGGTCCTCGGGCTCGACTCTATCTTCGGGCTCCTCATCGCCGCAGGCACGGTCGATACCTATCAGCCGGTTCAAGTCATGTGGGCACTCACTCTCGTGACCGGGTTCCCGATGTACTTGCTCGATCTTTGGCTCAATACGAGGTTGGCGGTTGCGTTGCTGGCACTCTTGATATTTCGCTCAATGGCGGCGTACCTCGTTGATCCCGGCATCGCCGCCAATTGGCGGCTCAGTGCGCTACTCTTCACCGGTTTCTTGCTGGTTCAGACCTCCCGGCTACTCCGACGGCCCCCCTCCGCCGGTGAGAGCTAATGTCACGAGTTGTCAGAGCTTGGAACTTACCCTCGCCCTGCGTGCCAGGTACTCAGAGTCTCAGCCGCCGAAGAACGGGCGCCTCAAGGTGAAAGTGGCAGTACGGTCAGACAGCCGTAGCCTTGCAAGTCTCCGATCCCCCCACGGCGCCAGCACATCCGCCTGAGACGCATCGCCCCCTCCGGCCCACTTCGATCCGCCACCCATGATCGAGATCCTTCACACCCCCGACGCCGCGCACGCCGAAATCGTTCGGCTTGCCCTCGAAGCCGCGGGGATCAAGGTCCGGTCGGTCGACGATACCTACGACCCGTACCTGCATCGCCACGTGCTGTCCGTGAGCGAGGCCGACGCCGCGCGGGCGGTCGACATCCGCCGCCGGATCGAGCGGCAGGACGCGGCCGACGCGCCGCGTCATCCGCCCCTACGCAAGTCCGTCGTGGCCGGGATCGTCGCGTTCTGGATCGTGGTCTATCTGCTGCTTCGCTGGTTCGCGACGCGCTAGTCGCGGATCCCGGTCAGACCACCGCGACCTTCACGTTGTGAATGGGCGGCAGCGCGTCGAACACGCACTCCCATTCATCGCCCCCGTCGCGCCCGATCCAGAGCTGCCCCGTCGTGGTTCCGAAATACAACGCCGGCGACTGCAGTTCATCGATGTCCATCGCGTCGCGCTGGACGGTGAAGAAGGTGTCCTTCTTCGGCAGTCCCTTCGCGAGCCGCTTCCACGAGTCGCCGCCATTCTCGCTGCGCCATACGGCCGGCGCGCCGTCGGGACAGGTGCGCGTGGCGGGCGCGAGCGGCATTACATAGACGGTATCGGGATCGTGCGGATGGACGACCACCGGAAATCCGAAATCGGAGGGAAGCCCCTTCGCGATCGACCTCCACGTGCGGCCGTAATCGTCACTGCGCAGCACGCCGATGTCCGGCCGTCGACCGCCGGGCCCGTCCCACTCGCCCCAACCGCCGTGGTTCTGCATGTACAGGCGACCGGGTGCGTCCTTGTGCCCCACGATCTTGTGCACACACTGGCCGAACTCCGGGTACGGATCCGGCGTGAATCCCGCTCCCACGCCCGAGTTCGACGGGTTGAACGTCTGCCCGCCGTCTTCGCTGACGTAGTGGCCGCCCGTCGAAATGCCGACGTGCATGCGGTTGCCGTCGCGCAGAATCGTGTGCAGGCAAAGCCCGCCCGCGCCGGGGTTCCATTTGCGCGCGTGCGGATGGTTGCTGATGCCCTCGACCATCTGCCACGAGTCGCCGCTGTCGCGGCTGTGGAACAGCGCCGCCGGCTCGACGCCGCACCAGATCTCGTTCCTCGCCGCGCCGGGCTCGAGCGACCAGATGTTGGCGAGCGCCCGGCCGTCATCCTTGGGGAACGCCGGCGCCGACTTCGTTTCCTTGAACGTCTTCCCGAGGTTGGTGGAGCGAAGGACCTTCATGCCGAAGAACGGATTGCAGCTCGAGGCGTAGATCCTGGGCGTGCCACGCGTGTCGATCATGCTCGAGTAGACGGCGACGCCGCTCGCAAACGGCCCGCGGAGCGCGAACCGCCGCCGGCCTTTCGCCGCTTCGGCAACGAACAGTCCCTTGCGGGTTCCGATGGTGAGGAGCACACGATCTGGCATCGTCAACCTCCAGAGACGGCGGGAAGGATGATCACGACGTCGCCGGCGGCGAGGGCGGAATCGAGGCCGTCGAGATCGCGCATGTGCAATTCGTTGACGAAGATGTTGATGTGGCGGCGAACGGCGCCCGTCTCGTCGCAGACGTTGACGTAGAGCATGGGGTGCACGCGCTCGATCTCCTCGAGGACGGCGCGTACCGTTCCCCCGGAGACCTCGAGCGTGCGCGCGTTGCCGCAGTAGGTGCGCAGCAATTCCGGAACGAAGACTTCGACACCGAGCGTTGTGGGCATATGATTCGCCAATCTAGTGCGCTCCTGCCGGCCGGCGGAATAGGCGAGCAAGCGGCACCCGTAGATTGGCCCCTGAACCTTTCGTGGACGGGAGAGTTCTGCGATGAAAACGCTGTCCCTGCTGGGCTACCTGCTCATGGCGAGCGGCATCCTCGGTCTTGTCGCGATGGGCGCGCTGTTCGCGCACGCGCCGGTGGCCATCGGCGTGCAGGCCATCGCCGTCGTCCTCATGATCTCTGCCCGTATCACGTTCGGCCTGCGGAGCTTTCACGCCACAGCGAATCCGACGAAGGGGCGCCTCGTGACGTCCGGTCCGTACCGGTTCATTCGCCATCCGATCTACACCGCGCTGGTGCTCTTCGCCTTCGCCGGGGCGTCAGCGCACCTCGCGCCGCCAGTCGTCGGTCTTGCGCTGCTCGTGCTGGTGGGAGCCGCGATTCGGATGCATCTGGAAGAGCGGTATCTCACGGCGGGGTATCCCGAGTACGCGGCGTACGCAGCGCGCACCAGGCGGATGATTCCATTCCTCTTCTAGCCACGGTTCGTGCCGTGATGCACGCGGAAGTGAGTGGGGACGAACGTGCCGGAGTTGGTCCAGCGCCCGGAAGCCGATTCATCCGGCGCCTGCCTCGGCCAGGATCCGCCCCACGCCCCCGTTCTCCGGCGTCACGTTCGACCAGGAGGCCAGCTTTCCGTCGCGCACGACCACGGTCGCCGACTCGGGCGGCAGCGCGATCGACTTGTTGGTCGGCTTGAGATCGCGGATTCCCAGCGCGGGAATGGCGAGCGTGCCCGTGTGACGCATGGTCAGCGATACGTCGAAGCGCACCGTGCCGCCGGCGTCGGTGAAATTCGTCGCGTTGAAGCGAAGGTCCGGCATGGCCGCGTGAAGCCCCTGATGAACGCCGAGCCAGGCGTCGGGGCCGATGGGCTGGGGGACGGGTCCGCTGAACTGGAAATCGTCGCGCAGGAGCGCCCGGGCGGCGGTGAAGTCTCCCCCTTCGATCGCGCCGATGACCTGCTTCACCACGCCTGCGGCGCCCCCCACGCCCACCATGGCGTAGACCTCGAACTTTTCGATGGAGGCGGGAGACGGGCGCGCGTGCTTGCTGGCGGCGACCCGCTTCTGGACCTCGGCCATCGCCGTCGAGGCCGCGGCCTCAGACTCCCATACCATGATCGAGAGGCGCGTGCCCTTCTCGCGGTTGGCGAGCCAGAGGCCGGTGAGGCCCGCCGCGTGCTCCAGGGCGGGAATGACGTCGTCGAGGACGTGGGCGATCCCGGCATCCACTTGGTCCGGGTTTTCCTGGAAGGTCACGATCTGGGCGTACATAACGGTTCCTCAAGGGTTGAAGTTTCCTTTCGAAGGAAAGTATATTGTCCCCATGCCCAAACACGCAAGAGGAACACCCGAGTATCTCCGCCCCGACGAGTTCGAGGCCTGGCACGGAACCCTGCTGGCCGCCAACCGCGTGCTCCGAGCGCTGGACCAGGGGCTGCGGGCCCAGCACGGCCTCTCCGTGGCGGAATTCGACGTGCTCATCACCCTGGCCAATGCGCCCGACCGCCGGCTCCGGATGGCGGAGCTGGCACGCTCGGCGGCCCTGAGTCCGGCCGGTCTCACCCACCTGGTGACCCGGCTCGAGCGCGAGCGGCTCGTGGCCCGCGAAGTCGACGCGGGCGACCGCCGGGGCTTTCACGCCGTGCTCACCGAGACCGGTGAGGCGCGCCTCAATGCCATGCGGCCGCTCCACAACCGCATCGTCCGCGAGCAACTCCTCAGCCGTATGAGCACCGCCGACCGGCGGCGGCTTGGTGCCATCTGGAAGCGCGTCAGGGCAGACGCAGTGAAGCCACGGCGAACCGCCGCGGACCAGACGCCGGACTAGGAATCGAGAACACCCGGGTTCGGAATTCCGCCTCCAGGCCTGGTCACGCCGGCACCGCGCGACCCACCCGACGGCCGGCCGGGGCCTCGAGGCACGCGTCCAGCGCCGGGAATACGTCGTGCAGGATGTGCGTGTGCAATGCCGTGAGGTAGCCGGTCACGGACCCGCCGTAGGCGGGCGGGCCGTCGGCGAAGGTGACCTCGGGGCTCAGCTGTCCGGACGCGCGCAGACCCTCACGCCGCGCCGGGGGGATCTTCCGGCCGGACGCATCCTTGACGTCCAACACGGCGATCTCGGCGCCGGCGACGAGCCGGCCCCGCCAGCCGGTGACCCGGGACCCGGGCGGCAGCCCCGGGCCTTCGACGGCGACACCCGCGCTGCTCGGCGCCTCGGCGAACAGCGCGATGTGCCGGTGCCTGTCGACGTGCGCCAGATCGCGCAGCACCGAGAGCGGGTGCCCGTATCTGACCGTCATCCGATGGTACGGCTGGAGGGCCTCGATGGCCGCCGTTGCGGCCGGGCTCAGGTGGCGCAGCCGCCGGATGGCGTCCGCGGGCCACGCCGCGGCGTCGTCGACGATCACGAATCGGATCTGCTCCGCCTCGTCGTCCGACGGCGACCGCCCGAGGTGCTTCGCCGCGAGGGCGTACGCCAGACTGTCCAGCGCGCCGCGCGTATTGTGGAGGATGTCCCCGATTCTGAGACTCCAGTCCCGGGGGAATGGCTTGGGCGCCCGAAGCGCCGCCATGTAGTGCTGTCGTTTCTCGTCGAAGCGCACGGTGAGTTCGTACGGCGTTGCCGCCATGAAACGGCTCATGTCGGCCTGGAGCGCCTCGAGGTGCTTGCGCGCCCAGCGTAGCTTGGCGTGATGATCCATCGTTCGGTGCGCGGACTGTTGGCTGGTCCGGCCCATCGGCCGGAAGGGGGGCGGCCTCGCCTGGGCTGAAAGCTGGGGGGGGCGGCAGGCGGCCGCCGTGGTGGGGGTCACCAAGCGCCCCAACGGTCTGGCGAGTCCGGATGCGGCCGGCCGCGTGAGGACATACTTTCGGCGGGCCCGCCTCTCCCACCTCCCTCGTGCCCCCGGTACCGTCGAAATGCGACCTGCCCACGCTACCGCCTCTGATCGTTCGCCTGCGCTTCGCTGTGGGCACCACGTCGGGCGGCGTCTTCCGTAGCCGCAACAACCTTGTGGTCTGGGGCCCGGTGTTCGACGCGTACGGCACCGCGCTCTCCATACTGGGCTCGCGGCCAGACTTGCGGGTCGCGTCCACTGGTGCGAAAACTAGGGTTCTGGGTGCTCCGAGCGCGACCAAGGGGCCGCCGCTCGAACGATCGCTGCGCACCAGGGGCATCTGCTCCCCTGCGCTTTCGAACAAACGAAGCATTAGGGAAGACGGTACGCGATATGGCTGAGCGCAATTTCCTGGCGAAGGAACGATTCGTTGAAGCCATCGAGTCGTTTATTTCGATCGTCTGTCCTCGCGCGATACGCGACACGCTGGCGTTCTTGGCCGCGGCGTGGTCCGACCCTCCAGTCTCTCTGATGCTTTCTGCGCGGGCTGTCGACCCCGGCGAAACTATCACTCCGTCATAGGAGCTTGCATGCGCGCTCCCTTCATTCTCGGCGCCGCGCTGGCGGTCATCCCCCTAGCCGTGTGCGCGGCCCCCACACGCCCCGTTCAGCCGCCGTCAACGATGGTCTGGCGCGCGCACGAACCGGCCGGCATGACGCCGCTTATCGATAGCCCATTCGATTCGGTCGCGATCACGGACGAAGAGACAGTGGAAGGGTGGACCTTCAACGGTGTAGGCTCGCTTAGAAGGACATCCGACGCGACCGCACCAGTGTCGCCGCCGTCAGTCAGCCAGTTCATCTTCTCAGGGTCGCTATCGTACGGGAGCGGGCCGGCTACGCTCGCCTATCGACTGCCTCCAGGGTATACCAAGCTCTATCTCACCTTTGCCGTCAGACTGTCCTCCAATTTTTTCGGGCCGGGCCATCAGAAGCTGTTCTACATTTATGGTGCAGGCAATTCTCCGCTCCCAGCCGCAGTAGTAGAGTTCAGCGTGCCACAGCGCACGACGGGCCCAGTCTACCCGTTTGTTGAAACCGAAAACACCGGGGGTGCGGACCGCGACTACTGGCCGAGGAGTGTGGCCGACATCGGGTCACGGGGCAAGTGGCACGAGTACGAGGTGTACATCGCGCTCAACGACCCCGGTTTCGCCAACGGAACGCTGAAGTTCTGGTTGGACGGAGTCGAGCAATCCAACTCCGGTGCGACGCCGGACGGGTCTTCCTTGCAACTCATTCCGGTCGGTGGCACGAAGCAGGTGGTGGAGGTCGACTTCAGTCCGACCTATGGCGGTGGCGGCACGCCGATGTCGCCACCGGCCACGCAGTACATATATCTCGACCACGTCTACATCAGTGTGTCCAAGTGATGGCGCGGCGCTTTCCGGCCGGTGGCCCACGGCCCAAGCGTACGGTGGTGAGTAGTCACGGGCTCGGTGGATACCACCAAAACGTACATTCGTCAGTCGGGTTCGATTTCCTTGAGCACCTTGGCCGGGGAGCCTCCCGCCAGGGTGTACGGCGGCACATCTCGGGTGACGATCGAGCCGGCCGCGATCACGGAATGGTCGCCGATCGTCACTCCGCGCATGACGATCGATCTGGTGCCGAGCCATACGTTCTTCCCAATCACAACCGGGGCCGATTCCTCGAGCGTGAACGAATCGTGACGCAATCGGCGAGACGGGGAGAGCGGGATGGCTGATGTTGTCGTAGATCTGGACCCCGCCCGCCACCATCGTGTCGTCGCCAATCCGGACACTGCGGGCCACACTGATCATGTTTTGAAAGTTGAGGCTGACCCGATCGCCGATGATCAACTCTGCTCCCTGCGATACCTTGAATCCCACGACCCAGGTGCACCGGCCACCAATAGAAGCGTCATCCCCAAGCTCGATCCGGCCGTCCCCGAAGATCTGCGGCATGGCACCTTCCAGATGCAGGCGCTCACCTACACGGGCGCAGCGGTAGCGTAACAACGGCTCGCGATAGAACTTCTGGGCCAGCAGGGGCAGGAAGATGGCTCGCGCGTTTCGTTCGGCGTAGAGCAGCGCTGCCAGCGGGCGGAACACGGGGACGCGGAAGCCCAGCATCTTGCGCCAGGCCGGCCGAGCGTAGCGCAAGACCCCACGTCCCTGCCGGGCCGCGGTCATCAGGTCGTCCCAGGTCATTGCAAACCCTCCAGTGCTTCGACGAGCTTAGCCATCTGACGGTCTGTCGTCCATTCTTCCAGGATGGGCCCGCCCGCCGGCGTCCCGCGGGCTTCCAGCAATGCCTCCAGCGCCGTCGCCACGGCGGCCGGATCTTCGTCTGCCACCACCTGATGCCCGCCTGCTTGCCGCAGCATGAGTGCGCTCTCGCCCTCGTCGTCCGCCAGGGCCAACACCGGCACGCGGGTGCCAAGGTACTCATACAACTTGTTCGGAACCTGGTCGGGCTGGCGCATGGCGAGCAACAGCAGGGCGTCGGCTTCGGTGATCAGCCGCTGGCATTCCGCGTGGGGAATCCAATCGTGGAAGCGCACGAGGTCCGTCAAGCCTCGACGCTCCACCTCCTGTTCGACGGAAATGCCGTGGAACCACTTGCACTGTCCGACCAAGTCGACTTGCAGCTGGTCCGCTGTAAGCCCCCGTCGGTTGCGCAACATGGCCAGTCCCGCGAGGAACGGTCTGGGGTCGCGGCCGTAATAGAAGGTCCCCACGTGGATGATTCGAAAGGGTCCGCGCGCGCTTTGGCCGCGACGGCGGAAGCAGCGTATCGATGCCGTTCCGAACGAGCAGAAGCCGCGTGTCGGCTCGTTCGACCTTTCGGCGAAACATGCGATGGATCCCGTCCGAGACGGCGACGACGAGATTCGCGCGGCGCAGCGTGCGGCGCTCGAAGCGCCGCTCGAGGCGCGTCGGTGAGTGCCGTGCGCACATGCCAGGTTTCCAGGCGTTGTCCGTCCATGGGTCGCGAAATTCAGCGACCCAGAAGGTCTTTGCCGAGGCCAAGTCGAAGGCCCACCAGATGCATCGAGAAGGGCGGCGCCGTCGTGTACACGATGTCGCCACGCCGGAGCAGTGATCGAGCCGCCCGCACGGCGGGACCGATGAATCCCTGACGGTCGTCCGGGAGCCAGAGCAGGGAGAAGATGGCGCGCTTCCAGAACGGGACCCGCGTCGGAACCGTGTACCCGCCCGCCTCGCTTGCCGGCTCGGCGGCCGGTGCGTCGGGCTTGCGTGGGGCGCAAGCGCCGCTTGAGCGAAGCGTACCATTGACGAGGATTCCAGCCGAGCGGAACGGTGATGATTCGAACCCCGTCCGCATTCGGCCGATCCTCGTTACCTTCATCCGGCAGCCGGCAGGTGACCACGATCACATCGAATCCGGCGCGCTGCAGAGCGCGTGCGACCTTGGCCGCACGAAAACCGCCGACCTCTGGGCTCGGCGGGTAGTAGTACGACAGCAGAACAACTCTTCGGCGGGCGGCGGGTTCAGCCACTGCCATCTCATGTTCTCCGGTTCGCCACGATCCCGGAGCAAGGTCCGATCGCTCCGATGCAGCGGTCGGCGATCACTTGCAGGCGCCCGGTGAGGCTTGAGAGCGATCCTTCGCCATTGGCGAGCAGGTGTTGCGTAATCCCGTCGTAATGATCATCCACGCACTGGTCTGGGCAGGAGCGGCAGGGAGGACAGCATCTCGTGGCAAAGGCTCAGTGAGCCCCCGCGAGAACGCGGGAGTAAATTTTGCCCCGATCGCCATTCTAGGCAAGGGAGGAAACGGTAATAAGCGGACCGAAGGCCTATCATTGAAGCACCGACATTGCGCGCGCCGGGGCGGTCGTCAATCCCGTGTTCAGGCCGGGCGCCGTGACAGGACTGCTGCACGTGCGTCTTACCCTGCACGGCATCGATGCCCTCGTCCAGATCGAACGGTTCACCTTCTCTGAGACGGCCGCTGCCATCGGAGAGGGTGCGGGGGACCGCACTTTCGGTGGGTACCTTCTCGACTTCCGTCGTCCTCATGGCGTGGGTGGTGTCCTTGGGAACGAGTGGAGATCCTGCCAGCGATCCACACTCCGGTACCGCAGTACCAACTGAATTTCCGTAGCCCTGGGGCGTACCTGCAGGCGCACAAAGGAAGTGTAAGGGCCGCCATACGTTCTCGCCAATGGCGTTTCGCTCGGCGAAGCTCCTCAGCGATGTCGCCGAGGTTCTTCTCTCCCCGGGATGCGGCTGGCGCTAATTTTGGGAACTTCGCCTGCCATATGGCGCAGCTTCCGCCAAGCCATTAGAATCGCGCGACCGTGTTGGCGGGTCCCAACTGGAGGTAGCTTGACCGATCACCTCGCTCGCGTCAAAGGCCGGCTCAAGGCGGCGTTGGCATGGGTCATATATCGTACCGGGCTCCACCGCTGGCTCTCGAGAGGCCGGGCGTTGATCGTGGTCTTCCATCGCGTGGATGATCGCTATGCGGGCAACCCGATCAGCAACACACTCGGCGAGTTCGCGGGCTACCTCGCGTTCTTCAAGCGATTCTACACCGTGATCTCCCTCGGCGAACTGCTCGACCGCCTCCAACGAGGCGACGACGTGAGCAGGTGCCTGGTGATCACCTTCGACGACGGGTACCGGGACAACTTCCAGGAAGCCGCGCCGCTGCTGCTGCGTTTCGGCCTGCCGGCCTGCTTCTTTATGGTCGCCGATTTCATGGGCTCGGACCACGTGGCGTGGTGGGACGAGGAACTTGGCATCAAGTCGGAATGGATGACGTGGGACCAGGTCCGGGAATTGCATGCGCGGGGCTTCGAAATCGGCGCGCATACCATGAGCCATGTGGATCTCGGCGTCACGGTCGGCGACGAGGCGTTCGACCAAATTGCCGGATCCAAGGCGCGTCTCGAGTCCGAGCTTGGCAGCCCGGTGACCTTCTTCAGCTATCCGTACGGCCGACGCCAACAGATGCTCGAGGAGAACCGGGACGCGGTGCGGCGCGCCGGCCTTGCCTGCTGTCTGTCTGCGTTCGGCGGTGCCGTGCGGTCGGGCGACAGTCTCTACCATCTCAATCGCTCGCCGATCACTTCCTGGTACCAGTCGCCGTACCAGTTCGGCTTTGCTGCGGTACTCGACCGCACGTGAGCCGGGTGCGGGTGGCGCGCTGGGCGTATATTGGCCGCATGCCGGCCTGCGCCGCTCCTCTAGCCTCCGCCCCGCGGTCAGGGGCCTGTGAACGATCGTGCGGCGTGGCCGGCCCTCGTGTTCGGCAGCGGCGTGACGCCGCTGGGCGTGGTGCGCGCGCTGGCGCATGCAGGAATCCCTGCCTTCGTCGTGTCCGACCGCGACGATTTCGTGCGCCACTCGCGCTGGTACCGCGCGGCGCCCAGGCGCGCGCAGGACACCAGCCTCGCGGATTATCTCGAAGGGCTCCGCACCCCGCGTGCGATCCTCATTCCGTGTTCCGACTACTGGGTGTCCGCCATAGCGGCGCTCCCGGCCGGGCTTCGCGAACGCTTTCCTGCGGCGGTCCCGTCGCCCGAGGTGGCGGAGACGCTGGTAGACAAGCTGCGATTCGCCGAGGTGCT
>CAWGJO010000007.1:0-3759 GCA_963822945.1 uncultured Gemmatimonadaceae bacterium
GACGTGTATCCGTTCACCCGTTTCGAGATTCCGCTCGAAACAGGGGCGCGAACCATCAAGAGGAAGAGCTAATTGGACCGCGGGCGTCATTGGCAGGCTGCTCCTCAGTCCAGAGCCCCGGTTCAACGGGGCTCCATTTCCGGCCGTGGCAGGCGGATCCTGGAATCGTGCCCTTCCGTACGGCGGCCGCTCGACGGGCCGTGGCGTCGGGGTACGTTGGCGGTGTGAGACCATATTCGGCGTTCCTCCGGGCCGAGAAACGATCACCGGACGCGCCAGGAGGTCCGTCCTTGACTTCCTAGGGCGGCGGCGACATGGTGTGGCCTAGAATTTCTAGGACTCTACCTTGCCGAGCTTCAGACAGCAGGTCCTCCGCGGCACGCTCGATCTCCTCGTCCTCAAGGCCGTGAGCGCGGAGCCCGCGCACGGCTATGCGATCGCGCGCTGGGTGGAACGGGCGACGGGCGACGCGCTGAAGATCGAAGATGGGTCGTTGTATCCCGCGCTGTACCGCCTCGAGGAGCGTGGCCTCATCGACGCCGACTGGCGTCTGACCGACGATCGCCGGCGGGCCAAGTACTACGCACTCACGGCCTCGGGACGGAAACGGCTGCGCGAGGAGACCGCGAGTTGGACGCGATACGCGCGCGCCGTGTTCGCGGCGCTCGACATCCCGGTCACCGTCCAACCGGCGCGGGCGTGAACCGTTCCGTGTTCAGGCTCACCCGCGGCGCGGGCACCTGACCATGCCCCGCCCGGAACCACTCTGGCGCCGGTATCTGCGCTTCTTCGGCGCCGCCCCTGAGGCGGATGTCGACGACGAGCTCGCGTTTCACCTGCAGGAGCTGGAGCACGGATTCCTGGCGCAAGGCCTGAGCCCCGCGCGGGCGCGGCAGGCCGCGCGCGCGCAGTTCGGGGACATCGCGCGTGTGCGTCGCTCGCTACATCGGCGCCGCCGTACCTGGCTGCACTGGCAGCGGCTCAGGGATTGGGGCCGCGGCGCGTGGGTCGACTTCCAGATGGCGGCGCGCCACCTGCGCGCCCAGCCAGCATTCACGCTCGCCGTGGTTGCCGTCCTCGCCCTCGGTACGGGGGCGACTACCGCGATGTTCAGTGCCGTTGACGCGACCATGCTCCGCCCCTTGCCCTTCACGCAGCCCGACCGTCTGGCGGTACTCGAGGGTGTGATGTTGCACGTTCGGCACAACGCATCCGGTCAGGGGCACCCGATCGACGCCTTCGATGCCACGCGGCTGCACGACATCTTCACTTCCGTCGCCACCTATATCGAAGCGCCGGCGGGACTCGACGTGAACGATCCGTCGCGCGCCGTTCGCCTGAAGACGAGCATCGTCACGCCCTCGTTCTTCCGGACCCTCGGCGTGCCGGCCGCCCACGGCCGCACCTTCATCAACACCGACGCGGGCGCGGCCCCAGCCTCGGCGGTGGTGTTGTCCGACGACTGCTGGCGGCAGGACTTCGGTGGGGCCCCCATTCTCGGCCACACCATCTCTCTCAATCGTCACGCGTATACGGTCGTGGGCATCATGCCGCCGGGGTTCGCCTTCCCGCACCGCAGCGATGTGTGGATCCCGATGGCGGTGGTGCCCTCTCCCCACATTTTCGACGCCGTGCAGGGGCAGGTGCTGAGCAGCGTCACGATTGGACGGTTGCGGCCCGGCGTGACGATGGACGCGGCGAGCGCCCGCATGAAGGCGGCCTGGCGAGCGCAGACGGGGGCCAAGGCCGCGGGCTGGATTCCGCGTCAGCCGCTCCAGGGGCTGCAGGCGTCGCTCGGATACGGCGACCGGCGGCCGATGCTCATTCTCCTCGGCGCCACGGGGCTGCTCCTGCTGCTCGCGTGCGCGAACGTCGCCAATCTGCAGCTCTCACGTGCGGCCACCCGGGCGCGTGAGATCGCGGTGCGGGCGGCACTCGGTGGGACACGGCGCCGGATCGTGCGGCAACTCTTCGCCGAGAGCGCGCTCCTCGCCGCAGCCGGTGCAGCAGGCGGCCTGGCGCTCGCGCCGGCATCATTCGGCCTCGTGCGGCAGTTACTACCACCGGCGTTGGCGGACGTGGCGCCGGCGCGTCTCGACGCGCGGGTCCTGGGATTCGCCGCGCTGCTGGTCGCGCTCACAGCCATTGTGTCGGGACTCTGGCCCGCATTCCGCGCCTCGCGAACCGACCCCCATGAGGCACTGAAGGCAGGCAGTACCGGTGTGGCGGCGGGCGGGACGTCGCGCCGCGTGCGCCGCCTGCTCGCCGTCGTCGAGATAGCGCTCGCGGTGATGCTGGTGGCCGGCGCCGGGCTCATGCTGCGCAGCCTTGATCGACTCCTCGCGGTGAGCACCGGCTTTCGCCCCGATCACGTGGCCACGATGGCGGTCACCTTCGTGCCGGCGGAGGTCGACGCACCGTACCGCGCGCGACAGGTCGGCGAGCGCGCGTTGCTCGACGCCCTCACGCGGCAACTCCAAGGGGTCCCCGGCATCCGTGCCGTCGGTGCGGTGGACGTGCTTCCGATGACGTTCGGCGGCATCCGCGTCGGCCTCTCGGTGGGCGCATCGCCCGAGCCGATGCGCGTGGGGGCGACGAATCCCACGCCCCGTGCACCGAGCACCGGACTTCGCCAGTCTGCCAGCATAATTCGCGCGGACACCGGCTACAGACGCGCTGCCGGCATCTCCCTCGTCCGCGGCCGGTGGTTCACGGCGGCGGACGATTCCGTCAAGCCCGGTGTCATCGTGATCAGCCGCATGGCGGCGGATTCGCTGTGGCCCGGGGTCGACCCGGTCGGGCGCACCGTCGACGCGGCGTACATGGGAGCGCCAGAAGAGCGCGTGGTCATCGGTGTCGTCGCCGACGTGCACTACTTCGCGCTCGGCGAGCGGGACGCGCAGGCGTACGTTCCACTGCGCGAAAGCATGCCGACCACCGTGTCGCTCGTTGTGCGTGGCGCCATCCCCGACGACCAACTCGTCGCCGCGCTGCGCGTGGCGATGCGCCGGGTCGATCCGTCGCTGCCGCCGTACGACGTGCGGATGCTGAGCACTCTGTTCGACGACCATCTGGCGCCGCGGCGCGCCCAGACCGTGCTGATCGCGCTGTTCGGCGCCCTCGCGCTCGTGCTCGCGGCGGTCGGTGTCTATGCCGTGATGGCCTACGGCGTCGCACGCCGGCTGCACGAGTTCGGCATCCGCGCGGCGCTCGGGGCAAGCCGCAGCGCGCTCGTGCTCGACGTGGCGCGCGAGGGACTCACGCTGACGTTCATTGGCGTCGTGATCGGACTCGCCGGTGCATGGGGGGCGACGCGCCTTCTGGCGTCGCTACTCTACGGGGTCTCGGCCACCGATGCGGCCACGTACGCCGTCGCGGGCCTGGTCCTGGGCGCGGCGGCTTCGGCCGCGTCCCTCCTTCCCGCGCGGCGCGCGGCGGCGGTAGATCCGGCGGTGGCGCTGCGAGCGGACTGAACGAGCAGCCGGGCAGCGCCATGAGAGGTGAGTGCAGATGCGGCACGTCGACCACGCCAAGACCCTCACTTCCGTTGACTCGTCGAAGCCGGATCGTCGTCCATTGGCACACCGATGAAGAGGAGTGCAAACTCCGCTTGGGAGCGGGCCTCCCTCCCTGAAAGTTGGACCAGGCGGACTGGCGGAATGACGGTCTGGATCCGCCTGCAGCGCGCGGGTCGAGCCACGTTCGCTCCGTCAACCGTCAGCGCTGTAGCTCTGAGGGCACACCTCCTGGGAGGAGTGC
>CAWGJO010000008.1:0-9390 GCA_963822945.1 uncultured Gemmatimonadaceae bacterium
GAGGTGTGCCGACAAGACTGTATTGAGTTACCGCTTTCGTGCGGCTGTCGAACTCTAATCCGGACAATGCGTAAGGAACCGCTGTGACTTGGGCCGAGTACCCGCGAGCCATCAGCTACTCCGCCCGCAGCGTGTCCACTGGGTTCGTTCGCGCCGCGCGCAGCGCCGGAGGAATGCCGGCCAGCACGGTGGCCGCGAACAACACCACCATCGCGCCGGCCATGAAGTAGGGCGCCATGCCGTCGTAGCCGAACAGGTAGTGCGCCAGGAGTCCCTCCGCCCAATTGGCGAAGAGGAGGCCCACGGCGAGCCCCAACAGCGCCGTCGCATTCCCGTCACGCAGGACGATCCGGATGATGTCGCGCGACTGCGCGCCGAGCGCGATGCGCACGCCGAACTCCCGTTTCCCGCTGCTCCACGGCATAGGCCGCCATGCCGTAGACCCCGATCAACGCCAGAAGCAGCCCGATGGCCGCGAACGACCCGACCAGCGTTCCCACGAAGTCGTACATCTTCGTGAGCGGGGCGAACCCGGTCACCTGGTCCCAGGTTTCGATGAAGGGCGCCGAGCCCGGGGTAATCTGCGGAGAGCTTCCGCTGTAGCCGCCCGATGAAGGCCTGGGGATCTCCTGTGGTTCGGATCACGAACTGCGTCTGGAAGGCGCGCCCGGGGTACGTGGTCCCGGTCGCGATGAGAAACACCGGCTCGGAGCAGGGGCCCTCCATGCAGCCCACACCGAAGATCGGCGTGCCGACGATGCCGACCACGCGCATCCACGGCAGGCGCGGCGAGAACTGGATGAGGCGCCCGATCGGATCCGCGCCGGGCCAGAGCCAGTGCGCCGCGTTCTGATCGATGATCACCGACGGGAGCGGGTCGTCCTCGCTTGCGTGAAAATCGCGGCCGCGCAGAACCTTCATACCGAGTACCCGCAGATACGATGGCTCGACCGTGACGATGCGCGACGCCGCGACCAGCGACCGCGGGTCGCCGCCCCCGGGATCGTCAATCCGGAGGCTGCCTCCCATGAACCAGGGCCACTGTTCGGTGGCTCCGGCGACTCCAGGCATCGCGCGCAGACTCAGCAACTCGGAGTAGCGCTTGGCAAGTTGCGCGGGCGAAGGGCCTCGGTTGTAATCGATCGCCTGGTGCGGCGTCGCCTCCTGCACCGTGGCACGAACCAGATGGCTCGCGTCGTAGCCGTAGTCGACGAGCTTCACGCGCCCCACGACGGCGCCGAGCAGCGAGCCCGCCACGACGAGCGTCAGGGCGCCGGCCACCTCGGCGACGACCAGGAGGCGGAAGCGGGAGCCGCCCACGGTGGTCCGGCGGTCGCCGCTCTTCATGAGCGCATTGATGTCCCCGCGCAACAGCAGCGCCGCCGGCGCCACCCCGAACACCACGGCGGCCACCACCGTGAGTCCGATCCCTGCGGCCACCACGCGCCAGGAGAGTTGGGGTTGCACGAGTCCTAGGTACTGCAGGTTCGCGGGGAGCGTCGCCCGGACGGCGTGAATCGTCCACAACGAGAAGACGCCGCCCAGGAGGCCCCCCGCGAGCGCGACGAGTCCACTCTCGGCAAAGAGCAACCGCGCGACGCGCAGCCGGCTCGCGCCGAAGGCCAACCGCGTGGCCAACTCCTGCCGCCGTGCCAGCCCGCGGGCGAGGAGCAGATTGGCGATGTTCGCGCACGCGATGAGCAGCACCGCCAGCGTGCACGCCGCCAGGGCCGCGACCAGGTCGAGGTGCTGCGCGGGGGACACGATCGCCGGCGCAAGTTCGACGTGCGCCCTCGGCGAGTGGAAGGGGTCGATCGCCACCGCGCGCACGTTCAACTCATCCAGCGCCTGCCGCTGTGTCACGCCGGGACGCAACCGGATCAGCGCCGCGTCCACTCGGGCGCCGGCCCGCGGCAGGAAGATGTCGGCGCCCAGCGGCGGCGCGCCATTCTGGGGCAACACGCCAACCACAGTGAAGGTCGCACTCGCGACCGCGTATTCGACCGAGATCTCGAATGGCGCGAATCCCTTCGTACCGCCAGATATTTCCTGCCACAGGTGGTCGCTGATCACGATCTCGTGGCGCGCCGCAGCCGCCGAGTCGCGAAACAGCGTGCCGTGCAGCGGTCGCGCCCGAATGACCTGAAAGAAATTCCCGCTCACGTAGGCAAACTGTGCCTGCACGTAGTGATCGCCGGCCTGAATCGGCCGCAAGTCCCCCGCCAGCATGTTGGGCGCGTCGGTGACGCCGTCGTACGTGCGTCCCGAGTTGCCCAGGACGGCGCGGACGCCAACGGAACGTGGCGGGGTGGCGACATCCCCCGGCGGGCGGGGGCCGCCCTTGAACGTGGCCACTACCAGCTGCCCCGGGTTCGGAAGCGGGATCTCCGGGCGTAGGATGGCGTCGATGAGGCTCGACATCGTCGTGTTGGCGGTGATCGCCAGCGCCAGGGCGAGCACACTGAACGTCGCGAACGCCTTGCTCCGGCGGAGCGTGCGGAGGGCGAACCGTAGGTCGGCGACGAGCTGGTCCCACCACGCCCACCTCCAGACTGAGCGCACGTCCTCCCCGGTGCTGGTCAGATTCCCGAAGCGGCGGCGGGCGGCGGCCGCCGCGTCGTCGCCGGCATCGCGTAGAGAATCGGCCTCGAGTTCGAGATGGTCACGCAGCTCGCGCGCGATCTCCTCGTCCGTCGGGCTACGGCCGCGTCGGAACCACCGCTCCAGCACTCCTTACCCCTCGGCGGCCGGTTTCAACACGCGACCGATCGCCCGGACGACTTCTGCCCACTTGCTTTCCTGGTGAACGAGGTGCTTCCGCCCGGCGGCCGTGAGACGATAGCACTTGTACTCGCGGTTCTTACCGGCCGGTACCTCCCATTTCGCGCTGATCAGGCCGTCGCGCTCGAGGCGGTGCAGGGCGGGGTACAGCGACCCGTGCTCGACGGTGAGGATTCCCTCGGTCGTCTGCTGGATTGACTTGGCGATGCCGTGCCCGTGGCGCGGTCCGAAGAGCAACGTCTTCAGGACGAGCATGTCGAGCGTGCCGGGCAGGAGGTCGGGGCGGGTGGAGGGCGAGGTGGCATAGTGTGGTAGATGGTCTACCACACTATGGTCGATGAACTACCATATCGTCAAGAGCCAGCGTTTGGGCGCCTGGAGCCACCGCCCCCGTCAGCCGGTGCCCCGGGCACGTGTGCAACGCTCGGGTGTACGGCAACGGCAGATGCCAAAGCGCCGCCGATTCGTGCAGTATGCGCATACGTCAGAGTGAGGACGCTTCCTGATGCCCGAATGCCGTGTCGTCGCGATCCTGTCGACGGTTCGCGAACACTTCCTGGTGAAATTGTCCCGCGCAGCGTGCAGCGTGCGACGCTGGGTACGAGTGGCCATTGTCGTTGTCCCTCTTGCCTCATGCGCCGTGACCGACCCAACGAGCGCCCGGATGGGGAATGATCACCGGTCCGCCGAACAGGTGCTCTACAGGACCACCTCGATTCTGACCGGCGGTACGGGTATCCGCCGGGCAACGCTTACGAGCGACTCGGCGAGTACGTTTGCGGATCAGACGGTGCTCAAGTACTTCGGCGTCACCATCGCGGTGGATACCGGTCAGGCGACGGCTGTGTTGTTCACCGCGGACAGCGTCCTGGTGAGCATGCCTGGTCGTGAGGTCGATCTTTCCGGCAACGTCGTCCTTGTGAACCACAACATCCGCGTATCCACGTCGAAGGCGGTATATCGGCCAGCAGATCGGGTCGTAACGGCAGTGGGCGATTACGCCTTGGACTCCGCCGGAGTGACGCGGCGGGGGCGCGGGTTCACGCTGTATGTAGATCGGCCGTTCCGGATGGTCGCGTCGGAGAAGTAGACTGACGAGTTCGGCGTGTGGTGACCGGACGCAACCTCGAGGGCAATCGTCCGCAGCCGCATCGGGACGCTGAGGATCTGAACCACGCTCGCCCAACGATCTCGGGTGGCCAGGGTGATGGTGCTCGTGGGCAGTCTAGTTCGACTGCTTGAACGTCTGTGTGCGACGCGCCGGAGAGAGGAACGCCGCTAGATCCAAGTCGTCGCCACTGTGTTTCTGCGTGCGCTTCAGGGCGCGGAGGAATAGCTGCCCTTCGCGGCTCGATGTCATGGGCTGGCCCTCTTTGGTATTGCTATGCTCCGTGGGCGTTTCTCGTCCCAGCGATTGCCGGGGGCGCCCCTGCATAGCCAGATCAGCGCGAAGTCTCGTTCGACTGTCATTGATCGAACGGCGAGATCACTCCTGCGCGGTCAGAACGCGATACGCCCTTCCGAAGACGGGAAAGTCGTCATCGATGGCTGTCGGGATCCAGCCCTTCTTCGGCAGAGCGGCGCGCTCAGGGCTGCTGACGACATCGTCCTGACGAAGCAAGACCGGCCTTGCGGCATCTTTCGCTCATCGGGTGACGGATGAGTTCATCTGGAGCAACTGGTGGGTGCGCGCAACCGCGAGCGCCATATTGCTCATAAATTGTTCGATGGTGATCGATTCTCCGCGGCGGCGCGCAGTGTGGCGCCTTCTCCACGTACGTCCGAAGCCCCTCTGGTGTGAATCCTGGCAGAATGTCGTGGTCCGCCTGCTCTGCGCCATAATGCGGGAATGCGTCCATGGTGCTGAGTGCCCACGTCAGCGCCTGGAATGCCTCGGGCCGGTCAGATGCCCGTCAACTGCTGGGTCGGCGGTCATGGTCATCAGCGATGTCTTCGCGGAGTCGTACCTTCGATGGAAACAATAAAGTCGCGGAGCCGACCGAGCCTCGATCAGTACTTCTCCTGCTCTTCTCGTGTCGGCCATGTTGGTGAATCTGGGCGAGTCCGGCGTCCGTCCTCCCGGCGAGCACGTCGGCGAACAACGCGGCGCGGTGGCGGCTGCACCAGGGGATGGACAATGGCGCACGCGTACGAGGATGGCTGCATGGCTCGCGGCGTCGGCGGCGGGAGGGGCGAGACGGACCGAATGGGCGACGACTGTGAATATCCTTGGCAGCTGGGGGGAAAGTCGATGAACCCGGCAAGGGGGCGAAGAACGCTCGCGCAGTACTGAGGCCCCGCGTGCTTTATGATGAAGCCAGTTGAAGTACGTTGCAGCGCCTGCGGATGCTCTGGTCGCGGCGTTGATCGACAGGTCGAAGAGATTCTGCACGCCGCCGTGGGGAAATGGATCCTGGGGCAATTTCGATTGTAACTCTGTTCCACATGTTTGTAGTTATGAAGCGGCGCTGTGGTACGGTCGATCAGGCCGACACCTTACTCCGTGGAACGACGTGTCCTGTCATCATCTTCATTTCGAAGCCTTGTTAGGAACTCGTATGCTCTGGCGAACCGGCGGCGGCCGTGGTGGCGGGCAATCGACTGGCGATGGTGACCTAATCGCTTGTGGAGAGCGCGAGGATCTTCTTCATGAAGTTGGCCATGCGGGGATCGATTGTGCTGTCGAGAGGGTCGATGCTGGTGCTCTGCTGCGGAGCTGTGCTCGATCTTCCGTCCGCGGTCAAGAGGTGACCCTGCGCTGCTTTGCGGCGTTCCGACGTGGGGATCGTTGTACGTGATTGAACGGGAGTGGCTCTCGTAGAACTCGGCGAGGCGCTCGAGGGTCGGTGGTAGATCGTCGGGCGTTCTTCTCGTATGAAGGTGCGGTAGAGTTGGTCGACGAACTCGTCGGTTGCGCGCGAAGACTCGCGATCGACTTGCGTCAGCCTGTCGGACCGCTGATGGCGTGTCTGCGACTGCCCTTCTTCCTGGCCTCCTCCTCCAGCCGCTATTGATCGCTCTAGTGCCTGGCTTGTGGGTATCTTCCTCGGCCCGGCACCATCGCCGGCACGCCGGCGAGACACCCGTACGCCGACTTCGTGCCGAGCGCCTTCGTCCAGATGGTGAGGGCGTGGGACCGCCACGCTCCCCAGTCCACCGGCGAGGAATCCCCCTCCCGTTGGCGCCGGCGTAGACGTAGACTACGTCGATGTAGGTCAGCATCCGGACGAATCGACATGCTATTCGAACGCATCGCAGCCGTCCGGTTCGACCCACTCGGCGACGCGGTCGAAGAACGCGAGGAGTCTGTTTCTTCATAAACTGAGCTGACATCGAGGCGCTGCTCGAGCATATCAACTGTTCGCGCCTGTAGGTCCACCTTTTGTTCGACCTGGCTTCGGCGTCTTCCTGGGATGCTCGATGCAGGGCGGGGCATAGCCCACGTGTGAGGGTGCGTCGGGACCGGCGGTCGAGGAGGGTGCACTGGGATGGGCGATCTCCGCCCGACCTCGATCCCAGCCGACCGCGTCGACCGGCAGCGGCTCCTCCTGCGGCAGCGTCCCCCGGAAAGAGAGCGATCGTGGATCGGAGGTACTCGGCCGAACTGTCTGGCTCCGATCTCTTGAAGTAAACCCGTCATCTCCTGTCTGACTTCGCCCGCGTCCTTGAACAAGAAGTGCTTGACGCCGTGAACGCCGAACTGATGATCCGCAAGGTCGACCAGGGCGTCGATCCCACGGATCAGCGGGGCGGCCTGCCCGGGATAGGCAATCTTCCCCGGCATCGTCAAGGTGGCTCAGCTCCTTCACGAACCGTGACGAGCTCCCGTACGCCAGAATCGGCCTCTTCAAGCGCTGGGCAGGAATTTATTGAATGGGGCAGGAGGCGCGGGGGCCGGCGCCGGTTTTTGACCCCTCATCGGCGGAGGAGGGTCCCACGGGGCATGGGAGGGACGGCAGGGCGAGGCGAGGGGACTGACGTGGAGTACAGGAGGAATCCGTCGTGTACTCGGCGAGCCGGGGAAGACTGCTCCGGCGTGCCTATCTGTTCGCGGAGCGCATGTCGGCGGACGTGCGCAGAAAGGCGGCTCGGCGACGTGAGTGGGCGGCCACGTGGCCAACGACGCACACGCGGGTCCGCCAACAACAGAGCAAAGCCGCCGCACTCCGACTGAGGTCCGTGAGCCTCGCCGTCTCTCCACCGCCAAGCCTTCTCTAACGTAGCGTGGAGTTCTACCTCCGCCCACGGCGAGGACATCTGTCGCCAGCGTGCTCGCGTCCTTCTCCCGAAATCACCGCCCGCGCCTCGAACTCTTGAACTTCTTCATCTCCCGCGGAGTCTTCACGTTCGACGGGGGAGAAAGCTGGGAGAGGTGTACGCCGAGAAAACTGATATCGAGATCTCATTAGAAAACAGGGCGAGAAACCCCCGAGTGAACGGAGCGGAGTGGTAGTTGGCGGCGGACTCGCTCTAAGCAATGGCGTCGGGCCGCTTCATCGGTCCTCGCCGTTCGGACCCTTCGGTGACGTTTCTGGTACGCCATGTGTACTGCTCGCGTCTGGCGATGGGGTAAGGAGTCTCTTCATGGAACCTCTGACTACGCAGAGCTTGTCGGCTGCTTCCGCATGTCGTACTCCGGATCTTCAACCTGGCTATCCCGAACATCATCATCGCCTGGACCGTGTCTTGTCGTGGCATTCGTGGTGTCGGGCACGGTTCCGCCTCGTCTTGTTCGGGCCGGGCGGCGGCAGTGATCCGCCGAAGAGGAAGAGGTACGCCATGAACGAAGCCACCCGACGCGCCGAGGAATGGATTGGGCCAATCCCCTGGCATGGAAGACGCGCTGCTGATGTGGTATGCCGACGTACGTGAACGCGGTGGCTCTATCTTTTTGGGGCGCTGACGCTGGCGTCATTTGGCACGTCGATTACGACTGGGGCGCATTCATCGCCATCTCCGGGCTGGAGTGGGCGGACGCGTCGATGTGCTTCGGCGACTTCGTCGAACTCGTCGATTTCGGGAGTGCGAATATATTTTTTCTCTGTATTTTCGTCCGGATGGCTCTTGTAGTTCTTCATGGCCGCGTGGCGCGGTGAGTCTTTGCTGATGTGGTGGGTCGGTATGATCACGCGGGGCCTTGTCGTGTTCTCGAGGACTTAACTGGTCCATCCTGCAGGCCAACTGGGTATTCGCAGTGGATCTTGGGCTGCAGGCGAAGGACGCGATGAAACGCGCTGGGCGTCGGCCCGATCGCGGGCACGATGAACACGGGACAGAAAAAAACGCCGCACGTCGCCGCGTCGCCGCTGTGTTTTGTGGTCCGCCTCGTCGAAACGATTCTATTTCTGCTGATTGTTATGTAATCAGCCGCCCGGTCCGGTTCGATCGGGTCGGAGGAAACGGACTCGATGAGCGCCAGATTGTAGGTGAACGAACCTCAGCGGCGTTCCGACGAAGCCCTACGATCTGTCTCGCGAAGGGCTCTGTCGTGCTCGTGGGTGCCGGGCCCGTGGCCGTCGGTGCCGCGGGCCGACCGTTCCGCGGTTCGCCGCACGGTCTCCGCCGCTAACGGCGCAGAACGTGCAGGGAAGTTCAACCTGTGATGTACCTGAAGCTGGTCACGGAGTACCTCGCGTGGGACCAGCGAATCTCCAGACGTAATTAAGATCGTCTGTACACGAAGAAACCCGAGAGGGTCTGAGCGCCTGTTCGGCATCGTGCCTGCGTACGTGTCCCGGCGTGGCCACTCCAATCGATGCGCGACAGGAATTCGTGCCGAAGCCGTTGGCCGAAGCTCGCGGCGGAATGCCCGACGGTGAAGTACGCGCTGGGCCAGTTTCAAGTCGCCGCCGACAGCGTGCGCGTAGTCTCGCTGGATCAAAGAGCTGACAGCGCAGCGCTGGACAGCTACGATGTTGTTGACCAATCGAACCAGTTTCCCGCCGGCGATGATGGACCCGTGCCCGTGCCGACGAACGGAACGCTCGAATGTGGCCCGGTGCCGGTTCCATGGAGGGCGGCGCCGGACGCGGATTCGAGGAAGTCGCACGCGCTGGAGAACACCGAGGTGCTGCTGTTCCTGCAGGGAGATGTTGAGATCGTAGGTCCGCTGCGGCGCCGGACATGCAGGGCGGGCAGCCGGGGATCAAAGTCAACTGACGGGAAACGACCCCGGCGCCCTGGCCTGGCTCTGGCGATACACGTTTCTCTATCAGGTGCTGGTTGATCGGTCTCGGACCGAGTCGCTCGATGCCCTGGCTCGGCGCCCTCATGGGGTTGTCCTTCGTTCTTCTCCTGTCCGTCCCGCTGATCCCGGGGTCGAACCGGTTGCTGCGTGCGCCCAAGGTGTACTCGTGGTCACTCCTGGGCGGGACTGGTATCGGGAGCACGGCGGGACATGATCGGAGGGCAGCCGTGGGCCCGGTCCACGTGGCCCGGTGCCTTCCGAGCGTTCCTCAGGCCGGGATCGATTGCGCGGTGGCGCGGCACCGTGTCGGCCATATGTCGGTCCGGCGGGCGATGGTCGATCACAGGCCTCTGTCCTGAATCCTGGCTTCCGGACTTCCCGCGCGAACTTCATGTTCCACGGGCAGCAATTGGGACGTCTGC
>CAWGJO010000009.1:0-10317 GCA_963822945.1 uncultured Gemmatimonadaceae bacterium
TGGATGCTCGTGCCCGACCCGAAGGCCAAGGCGGGCGTCGTGCGGGCGCGCGCGATCGACGGGTGGGGCAGCCTCAAACCCGGGCGCAGCTCGTGGCGCCGCACGCGCGAAGGGTACGAACTCCGGATCGAGGTGCCGATGCGCGAGCCCCTTCAGGTGGGGAGCGATCTGGCGCTCGACGTGCTCGTCAACGAGACGGCGCCCGGCCGCGAGCGGCGCCGGGGGCAGCTCATCCTGAGCGGGCCCGACGGCGAATTCGTGTACCTGCGCGGCGACCGCCACGATCCGGCCCGGCTGTTGCACTTCACCGTCGTCACGTGACCGCATCGCGCCTGCATCACGTGCGGGTCGTCCTGTACGAGCCGCAGGATCCCGTGAACATCGCCGCCACGGTGCGGGCGATGAAGAACATGGGCGTCGGCACTCTGCATCTGGTGCGCCCGGTGGCCTACGATCCGGTCCGCCTCGAAGGCATCGCCCACAATACCCGCGACGTCATCGATCGGATGGCGCACTTCGACGATTTCGATGCCGCCATCGCCGGCTGCGTGCGCGTGGTCGGGTTCACCGCGCGTCGCCGTGCGGCGCGGTGGGCGGTGACCACGCCGCGCGACGAAGCGGCGGTTTCCCTCGCCGCGGCGGCCGACGGTCCCGTGGCCTACGTGTTCGGCCGCGAGGACAGCGGCCTGCCCAACGACATCCTCGACCGCGTCCACGCGGCCGTCATGATCCCCACCACCGAGCACGCCTCCCTCAATCTGGCGCAGGCCGTCCTGGTGGGCGTCTACGAACTCCATCTGGCCGCCCAGCATGCGACCCGCGACGTCGCGCCGCCGCGCAAGGCGGCGCCGCCGCCAACGCCCGAACAGTTCGAGCAGTACTTTGCCGATGTCGAGCGCTCGCTCGACGCCATTGAATTCTTCAAGACGCGCGTGTCGGAGCACATCATGCGCACGGTGCGATCGCTCACCTACCGCGCCGCGCCCGATGCCCGCGAACTCTCGCTCATCCGCGCCATGGCCCTCGAGGTCGTGAACTACCTCCGCCGCATCGGGCGGTCTTGACGCCCGATCCCGGGCCGACATTCTTCATTCCCATGGTCTTCAAACGACTCTTCGATCGCGGCTCGGCCGCTGATCCCGCCCGACGGACGCCGCCACCGAGGTGGATGATACGCCGGACGACGACACGCTGACGCCCGAAGACGACAGCGAACTCCCCGAGGAAGCCCCCGATCTCGGATGGACGGCGCGGGCCGCCTCCGTCATTGCCGGCGGCGCGTCCACCGGCAGCAAGCGCCCGGCCGGACTCTACGGCACCGACACTCCGTCGGCGCCGACGCACTTCGTCCATGCGTCGGGCTGCCACGTGGTCGCCGACGACGGCGAGACCTACATGGACTGCACGATGGCACTCGGCGCGGTGGCGCTGGGCTATGCCGAGCCCAACGTCACGCGCTCCGTCCTCGACGCCATCGGGGGTGGGCACGTATCCGGTCTCAACAGCACACTCGAGGTCGCGGTGGCCGAACGATTGTGCGGCATCATCCCGTGCGCCGAGCAGGTTCGCTTCATGAAGACCGGCGCCGAAGCCACCTCGGCCGCCGTCCGCATCGCGCGCACGTATACTGGGCGTGATGTCGTGGTGGCGTCGGGCTACCTGGGCTGGCACGACTGGGCGAGCGACGCCGCCGGCGTGCCCGAGGGGGCGCGCCGCGAGGTGATCCGCGTGCCGTTCGACGACGTCGCGGCGCTCGAAGCGGCGGTCGCCACGGCGGGCGACCGGCTGGCTGCCGTGATCCTGGAACCGGTGGTCGAGCGGCTGCCGTCCGAGGCATGGATTGCCCGCGCGCGACAACTGTGCGATGAGAAGGGCGCCGCCCTGATATTCGACGAGATGAAGACGGGCTTTCGGTTGGCGCCGGGCGGCTACCAGGAAGTGTTGGGCGTGACGCCCGATCTCGCGACCTTCGGCAAGGCGATGGCCAACGGATTTCCGCTGGCTGCGGTTTGCGGGCGCCAGGACCTCATGGACGCCGCGAACCGCACCTGGATCTCCACCACGCTCGCCGGCGAGGCGGGCGCGCTCGCCGCCGCGCTCGCGGTCATCGAGTGGCACGTCCAGGCCGACGTGTGCGACGCGCTGGCCACCAACGGCGCCGAAATGCGGCGCGTGGTGTCGGCGGCCATCGCCGCCAGCGGCGTCGAAGGCGTTGCGCTCGACGGGCTCGATCCCATGTGGTTCCTGCGCTTCGACGACCCCGCGGTGGAATCCGACTTCCTCCAGCGCGCCATGACCCACGGCGTGCTCTTCAAGCGTGGGGCCTACAACTACGCGTGCGTGGCGCACGACGACGAGGCCGTCCGCGCCATCGAGGCGGCGGCCAGCCGCGCCCTGGTCGAGATGCGCGAGGGCGTGTGACCGCGGCCGTTGACGCCCCGCCGCTCGCTGGACCCAGCCGCTCATCGACGCCCATGCCCACTTCTGGCACGCGGGCAGTGGACGGTCCGACTGGGACGCGGTGAACGCCGCACGCCTGCGGGCGGGCGATCGCATCGGCATCTGGTACCACGTGGCATCGGTGCTCGGCAGCTGGGGCTTCTCGTCGCCGGTCTACTTCCCGTCGCCGCGCGACGTGAGCGCCGGCAACGACGCCATGCTCAATTTCGCCGACGCGCACGCCGACCGCGTACGCGCGTACGCCACCGTCAATCCGAACCACACGGCGCACGCCGTGGAGGAGATCGAACGCTGCGTGGCCCGCGGCGCCGTCGGCGTGAAGCTTGCCGCCAGCCGCCGGGCCAGCGATCCGCTGCTCGATCCGGTGTGCGAGGCGGCGGCCCGCCACGGGCTCCCGGTGCTGCACCACATCTGGCAGCACCGCACCCGCGAGTGGCCGTCGCAGGAGATCTCCGACGGGCTGGACCTCGCCGAACTCGCGCGCCGGCACCCGACGGTGTCGTTCATCCTCGCGCACATCGGCGGGGGCGGCGACTACATGCACACCTTCGCGGCCATCGCCGACGTCCCGAACATCCTCGCGGATCTCTCGGGCAGCGGCGTGGACCGCGGCATGCTCGATGAAGCGGTTCTCCGGTTGGGAGTCGACCGGCTCATCTGGGGGAGCGACGTGACCATGGAGACCGGGCTCGCCAAGCTGATGGGCTTCGAAGCCATCCGGCTGACGCCCGATGACGTGCGCGGATCCGCGCCGACAATGCGGTGCGCATCTTCCCGCCCGGCAGCTTCGGCCGCGTCGAGCACGCGTCGTCGCACCCCGCGCCGGGGCCCGCATGATCGACGTCAACGCGCTCATTGGGCCGTATCCATTCCGCTACGTGCCGCATCCGGATCCCGAGGTACTCGTGCGCGTGTTGGAGCGCGAACGGTTGACCGGCGCGTGGGTGGGCCACCTGCCGAGCGCGTTCTACCGGGATCCTTCCGCCGGCAACGCGCAGCTCTACACCGCCGTCGCCCCACACGCGCCGGTCCTGCGACCCGTGCCCACCATCCGTCCCAACTGGCCGCGCTGGGAGCGCGCGCTCCGCGCCGCGGCGGACGCCGGCGCGCCCGCGGTGCGCGTGTATCCCACCATTTGGGAGATGGGCCCGCACGATGCCCGGCTCTCCGAGTTCGCGATCGCCTGCGGAGAGTCCCGCCTGGCGCTCCTGCTCACCGTGCGATTCGAGGACCTGCGCCAGCGGCATCCGCTGGACCGGGCCGGCGACCTCACCGCGGCGGCCATCCGGACACTGGCCAGGGCAGGGGAGCGGGTGCGGCTCGTCGTCACCGCGGCCGGGCGCGAACTGATCGAGGAAGTGCACTGGGGGCTTACCCCGGCGGAGCAACAGCGCGTCGTCTGGGACATTTCCTGGATCTGGGGTCCGCCCGAAGACCACCTCGCCAAGCTGTTCGACACGATCGGCCCCGGCCGCTTCGTATACGGCACGCACTGGCCGCTGCGGCTCACGCAGAATCCGCGGGCGAATCTGGCGCTGCTGCCGGACGATCGCGCACCGGCGGGGCTCGCCGATCCCGAGCAGTTGTTCGGGTGACGTGCTCAGTGCCAACCGGGTCTGGCCGGGTGAGAGAATGTTTTCGTAGTAATTGTCTCTCAATACTTGCGCGAATTGGCCAACGCAGTGAGATTTTTTCGTCGCCCGCAGACTTGTGAAATAGTTCACAAAGCACTCACCCGCTTCACAAGCCGCCCGTACCCAACGTGATACCCTTCCGCACCACATCGCGATGACCAAGCGAAGGAAGTGGACCGCCATTCCGGGGCTGGTCGCTCTGGCCGCCGGCGCCGTGATCCTCTCCGCCTACAGCGGCGCGTCATCCTCGCAGAACAGTTCGCCGACGCAACCGATCGCATTTCCGCACTCGGTCCACGTTGGAAAGCTCGGCATCAACTGCATCTACTGCCATTACACGGCCAACAAGTCGCCCGACCCCGGATTCCCGGCGGTCTCGACCTGTATGGGGTGTCACACGCTGATCGGTCCCGATCGGCCCGCCTCCGATCTCGGCCCGAAGCGCAAGAGCGTCGGCATTCAAAAGCTTTGGGAATACGCCGGGCTCACCGGCAAGCCCGCGAAACCGATTCCCTGGATCCGCATTCACAAGCTCCCCGAGTACGTGCACTTCCCGCACATGCGCCACGTCAACGCGGGCGTCACCTGCCAGACCTGCCACGGCCCCATCCAGACCGAGGACAAGGTCTACCAGTATGCCTCGCTGAACATGGGCTGGTGCGTGAACTGCCACGTCAACGGATACGACCCGAAGCAGGGCGAGCAGATGGTGGAGATGGTGCCCAACGGGCACGGTGGGGCCGAGCTTCCGGCGGCTGATCAGAATGTCACGGCCACGCCCGACTCCCTGCGCAAGAAAGCGCGTTACGACTGTTCCGTCTGTCACTACTGATTATGAGCAAGTCCAACGTGAACGAGTCGAAGAAGAGCGGCGTCAAGCGCCGGGACTTCCTGAAGATCCTCGGCGTGTCGGGCGCCGCGGTCGGCGCGGCCGGCTGCACCCCCGAGAACGCGGGGAAACTGATTCCCTACCTAGTCTCGCCCGACGAGACCGTCCCCGGCGTGTCCACGTACTACGCGACGACCTGCCGCGAGTGCGCGGCGGCGTGCGGCGTGATCGCCGAGACGCGCGACGGCCGGACGATCAAGCTCGAGGGGAACCCGGACCATCCGCTCAGCCGCGGCGCCATCTGCGCCCGCGGACAGTCGGCCCTGCAGGCGCTCTACAATCCCGACCGCCTGCGCACGCCGATGGTGAAGAAGAACGGCAGCTGGCAGCCCATCGCCTGGAACGACGCCCTCACGATGGTCAGCCAGAAGCTCGGCGAGGTGCGCAGCCGCCAGTCGGCGGGCGACGCCGTCTTCCTCAATCAGCACGAGAGCGGCAGCTTCCCCGAGTTCCTCGACCAGTGGCTCGCGGCGTTCGGCATGAAGCCCCACCTCAGTGTGGACTTCGAGGCCGACCAGGCGGTGCTCGAGGCCAACCGCCGGAGCTACGGCGTGTCGTGGCCGCGCGTCAGCTTCGCCGAGGCGCAGCTCGTCATCTCGTTCGGCGCCGACTACCTCGACGGCTGGGGCGCCTCGGTGCCGCAGCAACTCGACTTCGCCGACGCGCGCACCAACTTCGCCACCGCGCCGCGCGTGGTCTACATCGGCCCGCGGCGCTCGCTCACGGGGCTCAACTCCGATCAGTGGATCGCCTGCAAGCCGGGCAGTGAACTCGCCATCGCGCAGGCGCTGCTCGGCGCCGTCGGGCGCGGGGGCACGAGCATCGCGCAGGCCGCCGCCGCGAGTGGCGTGAACGCCGACGTGCTCGGCGCGCTGGCCCGGGACCTCGCCGCCGCCAAGCCGAGCCTCGTGCTCTCCGGCGTCCGCACCGACAACGCCCTCGACGTGGCGATGACGGTGGCCGAGATCAACAAGGCCGCCGGCAATGTCGGCAAGACGGTGCATCCCGATCAGCCGCTCACGGCGTTCGAGGGCGTCTCGCGCTACTCGGAGCTGGCCGACGCGGTCGACCGCATGCGCAGCGGCGCGGTGCCCGTGGCCATGGTCCGCGGCACCAACCCGGCGTACTACCTGCCCAAGTCGGTCGGATTCGCCGAGGCGTTCGCCAAGGTGCCGTTCAAGGTGGCGTTCGCCACGCAACCCGACGAGACCGTCGAGTTGTGCGACCTGATCCTGCCCGACCTGCACGCACTCGAGAACTGGGGCGACGCGCAGCCGATCAAGGGCACGCTGTCGCTGCAGCAGCCCGCCATGGATCCGGTGTTCCGCGAGACCCGCGCGGCGGGCGACGTCATGCTGGCGCTGGCGCAGAAGGATCCGGCGGTGGCGTCGCGCTTCCCGCAGAAGGACTATCGCGCGTGGGTCATGGCGCACTTTGCCGGCGGACCGGCGGCGTTCGCGGCCGGGCTTCCCAAGGGCATCGTCAGCGGGAGCATGCCGGTGCGGTCCGTGCGGTCGGCGGCGCCGGGTTCGTCCAAGGCGCCGGCGCTCGAGTCGGCCACGGGTGACTTCTATCTGATGACGTACCCGCATCCGCTGTTCGGCGACGGCCGCGGCGCCAACAAGCCGTGGCTGCAGGAACTCCCCGATCCGGTAGCGAAGATCGTCTGGAGTTCGTGGGTCGAGATGCACCCCGAGACGGCGACCAAGATGGGGATCGAGCGCGGCGACATCGTCGAGGTCCGGACATCCGGCGGTTCGATCAAGGCGCCGGCATATCTGTACCTCGGCGTGCGTCCCGACACCATCGCCATTGCGTTGGGCCAGGGGCACCGCTCGGCGCCGACCGCGGCGAGTTGGGATCCGTGCAGCAGGACGCCACGAAGACATTCAGTGGGGGTACGGCCGGTACGCGCGCGGCGTGGGCGTGAACCCGTTCGATATCGTGCCGGCAGCGGCCGACGCGGCCGGTGGCTCCGTGTGGACCTCCACCAAGGCGTCGCTCACCAAGACGGGCGACCACGAGATGATCCCCTCCACCGAGGGCTCGGCGGCCACCGGCCGCGGATCGCGCAGGCGATCTCGATCACCGATCTGCTCGGCGGCCACGCCGAGGAGAAGCCCGAGGCGCCGCTGCCCGGCGACGCGTCGCACGAGTACCTGCCCGGCATGCGCGCGCCCGTGGCCGCCGACGCGCAGGGTGAAATCGGCGCGCCGACGGCGGCCGATTCCGGCACGCATCTCGGGATGTACGATCCCAAGAATCCGTTGGGCATGGCCAAGCGCCGCTGGGCGATGACCGTGGACCTCTCGCGCTGCACCGGGTGCTCGGCGTGCGTCACCGCGTGTTACGCCGAGAACAACATTCCCACGGTGGGCGCCCACTGGCAGAACGCCAGCGTGTACGCCGTGCAGAAGACGGGCTACAACGTGGTCCGCGGCCGCGAGATGAACTGGATTCGCATCGAGCGGTACTTCGAGGGCGACCCCGACGCCAAGTTCGGCGAGGAGTTCGAGGCCCGCGTGGTGCCGATGATGTGCCAGCAGTGCGGCAACGCGCCGTGCGAGCCGGTGTGTCCGGTGTTCGCCACCTACCATTCGCCGACGGACTCAACATCCAGGTCTACAACCGGTGCGTGGGCACGCTCTCTGCTCCAACAACTGCCCGTACAAGGTCCGCTACTTCAACTGGTTCGGCTACGGCGAGAAGGACGAGCCGGCAGTACGCGTTCCCCGAGCCGCTCAACTGGCAGCTCAACCCCGACGTGACCGTGCGCGGCAAGGGCGTCATGGAGAAGTGCACGTTCTGCGTGCAGCGCATCCGCGAGGCCGAGAGCCGGGCCAAGCTCGAGCATCGCGAGCTGATCCCCGACGAGTTCACGACGGCGTGCGCGGCCAGTTGCCCGTCGCGGGCCATCACGTTCGGCGATGCGGCAGACAACGGTGGTCGGTGAACAAGCTGATCGAGGACAAGCGCGCGTACACCGTGTTCGAGGAAATCAACACCTACCCCGCGGTGGTCTACTTGAAGAAGGTCGACCCGTCCCTCGCCGGCAACGGCGTCCAACAGTTGAGGAGGGCTCGGTAATGGCAACGACTGCTGCGCCCTTCCCATCGGGCGAAGAACTCCGCCCCAACGTCGCGTCGGCGGATGTGCACTTCCCGGCCATCAAGACGTACGAGCAGATCGATCACGACATCATCAACACGATGCGCCCCACTCTGGGGTGGTTCGCGCTGCTCACGCTGGCCATCCTCGCGTTGCTCGTCGGTGCCGGATCGTGGATCTATCAGATCTACGCCGGCCTTGGCGTGGCGGGATACCAGCCCCCCGTCATGTGGGGCGTGTACATCGTCAGCTTCGTGTTCTGGGTCGGTATCGGTCACGCCGGCACGCTGATCTCGGCCATTCTGTATCTGTTCCGGGCCGGCTTCCGCACCAGCATCTATCGCGTGTCCGAAGCGATGACCGTGTTCGCCGTCATGACGGCCGGCCTCTTCCCGATCCTCCACCTCGGACGCCCCTGGAAGTTCTTCTACCTGGTGCCCTATCCGAACTGGCGGTTGATCTGGCCGAATCCGAAGAGCCCGCTGGTGTGGGACGTCTTCGCGATCCTCACGTACCTCACGGTGTCGGCCACCTTCCTGTTCGTCGGGCTCATTCCCGACTTCGCCGTCATGCGCGACCGGGAGAAGAACCCGATCCGGAAGCGGCTGTTCGCCACGCTCTCGCTGGGGTGGCGAAACTCCGACCGGGAATGGCGCCACTTCGCCCGCGCCTATCTGTTCCTGGCCGCCTTCGCGACGCCGCTGGTGCTGTCCGTGCACTCGGTCGTGTCGTTCGACTTCGCGATGGCCAACATGCCGGGCTGGCACGAGACGATCTTTCCGCCGTACTTCGTGGCCGGGGCCATCTACTCCGGCCTCGGGATGGTGTTCACGATCGTCATCCCGATGCGGAAGTTCTTCAAGCTCGAGCACTACATCACGCTCAACGACCTCGATGCGGCGGCCAAGATGTGCCTCTTCGTCTCGATGGTCGTGGGGCTCGCCTACCTCACCGAGTTCCAGATGGGGTGGCTGGCCGGCACGAGCTTCGAGCAGGAGTACTGGTGGCAGCGCGCCTTCGGCCAGTGGGCCTGGGCCGAGTGGATCATCCTGACCTGCAACTGCCTCCTGCCGCTGTCGCTGTTCTCGCAGAAACTGCGCCGCAACCCGACCTGGCTGTTCATCCTGTCGATCTTCATCAACATCGGCATGTGGTTCGAGCGGTTCGTCATCATCATCCCGTCGCTGTCGCATGAGTTCGAGCCCTGGCAGTGGGGCACGTACCGGCCGACGTGGGTGGACATGGGCATCCTGCTCGGCAGCTTCGGGTGGTTCTTCATGTGGTTCCTGCTGTTCATCAAGCAGATGCCGGTGATGGCCATCTCCGAATTCAAGGAACTGATCCCGGCGCGCCTCAGGCGCCAACCGGCGGAAGGAGGGGCCCACTGATGCCAGGCGTCATCGCGGCCTTCCACGAACTCGACTCCGCCGTGCATGCGCTGGAGGCGCTCAAGAAAGCGCGCTTCGGCGATCTCACGGTGTACACGCCGACGCCGCATCACGAATTCGACGAGGTGCTGGCGCGGCCCGAGAGCCACGTGCGCCGGTGGACGCTCATCGGCGGCATGCTCGGCTGCACCTTCGGTTACTGGATCTGGGTCTGGGTCTCGCGCTACTGGCCGCTTGTCGTGGGCGGCAAGGCGATCGTGGCCTGGGTGCCCTACACGATTTTCGGTTTCGAGGTGATGGTGCTGGTCGGTTCGCTCGCGACGGTCTTCGGGATGTTCGCCAATTCCCGTATCCCGCGGCTCACCACCACGGTGGGCTACGATCCGCGCTTCAGCGGCGGGCACTTCGGCGTCTGGGTCGAAACGACCCCGGACAAGGCCGACGCCGCGGCCGCGCTGATGCGCGAGCACGGAGCCGAGGAGGTGCGCAGTGAACGCTAGCCTCCATCGGACCGTCCTCCGCGTCGCAGCGTTCGCCTACGTGGCCGTGATGGTCAGTGGGTGTTCCTGGTTCACCGACTTCAAGCGGCAACCCAGCTGGCACCCGTGGCAGAGTGAGGCCGACACCATCCCGGCACGGGGCAACCCGCAGAGCTCGGTTTCGGTGTACGGGTCGGTCGCGCCCGGCTTCATCTACAGTCGCGCCCAGCTGCCGGCGACGATCGACTCGATGTCCGTGCTCAAGAATCCGATCCCGCCCGACGCGCGGTCGCTCGAGAACGGCCGCAAGTACTTCGCCATCAACTGCTCGGTCTGTCACGGCTACACGGGAGCGGGCA
>CAWGJO010000010.1:0-9499 GCA_963822945.1 uncultured Gemmatimonadaceae bacterium
ATCGGACAGACGAACGGCCGGACCGATTCTCGTCGATCCGGCCGTTCGGCTCCCGGCTCGCCTGCCACAGGATTGGCCGACGGCGCCTCTCCGCTATCCCGTCAGATTCTTGACCGACGCGGAATCGCCGGGTACGCCCACCGAGGTGTCCACGGAACTCTCGCCGCCCACGCCGCCCGCTCCGCCGGGCCCGACGTGGTACACCACGCCGGTCGGGGTGTACACCCCACTCGGGAACACGAGGACGCCGACGGACGCCCCACCGGCGCCGCCACCACCCGGGCCCCCCCGCGCGCCCTCGATGCCAGCCCCACCGGCGCCACCTGCTCCGCCTCCCCCCGCGGCCGCTCGCCGGCGCCACCTCCTCCGGGCAGACCGCCGAGTTCGCCACGCGCCCCCGCGCCGCCGCTACCCCCTCCACCCGTGATCACCGTCGAGTTGACCAGCCGCACATCGCTGGCACGTCCTACGACCAGCCCGATGGCCGGTCCGCCACCCATGCCCGGGGAACCAACGCCCCCGGCCACCCCACCCTGGCCGCCACCACCCCCCCCACCACCACACTGAACGATAATCGCGTCCCCGCCGCCCCCACCGCCGCCGCCGCCACCGGTGCCGTCCAGGCCATATTGGCCGTAGGAACCCCGCATCGAGTAGTATCCGTCGACGATGGTGTACCCCCCGAATCCCGGACTGCCTCCATTACCGGAAGGTCCCGTCTCCGGAATCACGGAGGGAGACCCCCCACCCGCACCGTCGTGGAACTCAGACCCGCCCTTACCGCCCCCACCTCCGTCGGCGACTGATGACGGTGGTCCGCTCCTGCCCGTCCGCGCCACCGTTCAACTGTCCCACGCCGCCCTGTCCGCCGTCACTCCCACCCCACGTCGCGCTCCCCCCCGCGCCCCCGGCTTTGGTCCCGAGGAGGCAGGTCCCTCCCTTCGCCCCCGAGCTTCCGTCAGCGGCCGGGGCCGGCCGCGTCGTGCCCCACCCGAAGCCGTCACCCCCAGCAAATCCCCTGGGCGCCGAGATCGTACTCCCGACGATCTCGATGCCGGCGCTCGAGTCGAAGCTGACCACCCCGTAGTTGCTGCCCGCGAGATTGGCGCATATGGAGGCCGTCGAGCACGACGTCGCTGACGTGCAGTCCCACCACCGTCAACACCGAGTCGCCGATGGTGGTGGAATCGTGCACAGTGTCCCGTTGCCAGTTGGCCGGGTCGTATCCGCCGACGATGCGCACGTTCGATTTGAGCACGCCCCGTTCGGCGGCACCTGGCGCCGGCCACCCGGATCGTTTGCCCCGAATCGGACGCCGCGAGCGCGGCTGCGATCGTCTGGAATGGCTGCTGCTGGGTGCCAGCACCGGCATCGTTGCCCGTCGTGGCGCTCACGAACAGATCGTTGGCCGCCGGCGTGTTGCCGTTGCCGTCCCCAGGCCCCGTGGAATCGGCCGCCCCCCCGCACGCCGCCACCGCGTAGCCGGCGGCGACCGCCAGCGCCAGCGCTCGCACGCGCGTCCATCGTGAATACCGCGACATCGTTCCTCCCTTTCGATGAGATGACCCCACTGAATTCTCCTTCTGGTTTGATCGCAGCCGGCGCGCCCGCCACCGCATCCGGCAACGGAACGCGGGGAGAAGACGGTGACCGCGGCGGAGCGCACGGGGCGTCACCGCTGGTGCGGAGTGGCCGGCCGATGGCCGGTGGGACGGGCGGGCATTTTGAGTAGCTCCGGGTCGGAGGATCAGGAAACGGAGACCCGGTTGCATTTCCCTGACCCTCCAAACACGGAACCACCGGAAAACCCATCATCCGCGTCTACATTGGGCCTCGCACGGATCGAACGGCCGGACCGACTCAGGTCGATCCGGCCGTTCGGCTCCCGGCTCGCCCACCACAGGAGTGCCCGACGGGGCCGCCGCGCTATCCCGGCAGATTCTTGACCGACGCGGAATCGCCGGGTGCGCCCACCGAGGTGACCACGGGACTCCCGCCACCCGCGCCGCCGGGCCCGACGTCGTACACCACGGCGGTCGGGGTGTACACCCCACTCGGGAACACGAGGACGCCGACGGATGCCCCACCGGCGCCGCCACCACCCGCGCCCCCCCGCCCGCCCTCGATGCCACCCCCGCCGTAGCCACCTGCGCCGCCTCCCCCCACGCCCGCTCCGCCCGTGCCACCTCCTCCGGGCAAACCGCCGAGCTCGCCAAGCGTCCCTGCGCCGCCGTTACCCCCTCCACCCGCGATCACCATCGAGTTGACCAGCCGCACATCGCTGGCACGCCCTACGACCAGCCCGATGGCTGGTCCGCCACCACTCCCCGGGTCACCAAGGTTCCCTCCCACCCCGCCCTGGCCCCCACCCCCCCCGCCCCCGCCACACTGACCGAAAGCCAAGTTTCCGCCTCCCCCGCCGCCGCCGCCCCCACCCGCGCCGTCGCCGCCGAATTGGCCGTAGCCGCCGTTCTCCAAGGAGTATCCGTTGGTGATGGAGTACCCGAATTCCGAAGTGCCTCCGCGACCAGCACGTCCCGTGTTGGAAACCGCGGAGGCAGACGCCCCGGGCTTACCCGCGCCGAACTCACCCCCTCCCGTACCGCCGTTACCTCCGGAGCCTTCGCCGGACAGCCCGTCAGCTCCACTGCCCAACTGTCCCGCGCCGCCATCGCCGCCGATAAGCCCACCCCACGTCACGTTCCCCCCTGCGCCCCCGGCCTTGGTCCCGAGGCAGCCCCCTCCCTTTGCCCCTGGGCTGCCGGCCGCGGCCCGGTCCGGCCGCGTCGTGCCCCACCCGAGGGTGCCGCTCCCAGCAAATCCCCTGGGCGCCGAGATCGTACTCCCGACGATCTCGATGCCGGCACTCGAGTCGAAGGTGACCACCCCATAGACGCTGCCCGCGAGATTGCGCAGATGGAGACCGTCGAGCACGACGTCGCTGACGTGCAGCCCCACCACCGTCATCACCGAGTCGCCGATGGTGGTGGAATCGTGCACGGTGTCCCGTTGCCAGCTGGCCGGGTCGTATCCGCCGACGATGCGCACGTGCGACTTGAGCACGACCCGTTCGGCGTACATGCCGCCGGCCACCCGGATTGTTTGCCCCGAATCGGACGCCGCGAGCGCGGCCGCGATCGTCTGGAATGGCTGCTGCTGGGTGCCAGCACCGGCAGCGTTGCCCGTCGTGGCGCTCACGAACAGATCGTTGGCCGCCGGCGTGTTGCCGTTGCCGTCGCCAGGCCCCGTGGAATCGGCCGCCCCCCCGCACGCCGCCACCGCGTAGCCGGCGGCAACCGCCAGCGCCAGCGCCCGCCCGCGCGTCCATCGTGAATACCGCGACATCGTTCCCCCTTTCGATGAGATGTCCGCTCAGAAACAGGAATTCAAATCCTCGTATAGTCGGACGGTTGGACGCCGGGAGCCGGCCCGCAGCGTTTCCGTCATACCGCCTCAGTGAATCGGAACCCCGGCGACAGCTACCGGCACGCCGGCCGCCGCATCCGGCAACGGAACGCGGGGAGAAGACGGTGACCGCGGCGGAGCGCACGGGGCGTCACCGCTGGTGCGGAGTGGCCGGACGATGGCCGGTGGGACGGGCGGGCATTTTGAGTAGCTCCGGGTCGGAGGATCAGGAACGGAGACCCGGCTGCATCTCCCTGACCCTCCAAACACGGAACCACCGGAAAACCGATCATCCGCGTCCACATGAGAAGTGGCCGACGGGGCCGCCGCGCTATCCCGGCAGATTCTTGACCGACGCGGAGTCGCCGGGTGCGCCCACCGAGGTGTCCACGGGACTCCCGCCGCCGGCGCCGCCAGGCCCGACCTCGTACACCACGGCAGTCGGGGTGTACACCCCACTCGGGAACACGAGGACGCCGACGGACGCCCCACCGGCGCCGCCACCACCCGGGCCACCCCGCCCGCCCTCGATGCCAGCGCCACCGTCGCCACCTGCTCCGGCTGTCCCCTTTGCCGCTCCGCCCTTGCCACCTGCCCCGGGCAGACCACCGAGCTGGCCAAGCTCCCCCGCGCCGCCGGTGCCGCCTCCACCCGTGATCACCATCGAGTTGACCAGCCGCACATCGCTGGCGCGCCCTACGACCAGCCCGATGGCGGGTCCGCCGCCATTCCCCGGGGCACCAGAGTTCCCCGCCCGCCCGCCCTGGCCGCCACCACCCCCCCCCCACCACACTGAAGGAGAAACGGGTCCCCTCCCCCTCCCCCGCCCCCGCCGCCGCCGGTGCCGTCCCGGCTATGTTCGCCGGAGCGACCATCCAACACGGAGTATCCGTCGGTGATGGAGTACGCCCCGAGTCCCAAACTGCCTCCAACACCGGCAGAGCCCGGTGGCGGAATCACGGAGGGAGACCCCCCAGCCGAACCGTCCTCGAGCCCATACCCACCCGTTCCGCCCACACCTCCGTCGGCGATGGGTGACGGTGGTCCGGGCGTCCCGTCCGTGCCAACGCCAAGTGAACCCTCGCCGCCATTCCCGCCGTAATTCCCACCCCACGTCGCGGTTCCTCCCGCGCCCCCGGCTTTGTCTCGAGACGCAGCCCCCTCCATCCGCCCCTGGGCTTCCGTCAGCGGCCTGGGCCGGCCGCGTGTTACCCCACAAGAAGCCGTCACGCCCTGGAAATCCCCTGGGCGCCGAGATCGTACTCCCGACGATCTCGATGCCGGCACTCGAGTCGAAGGTGACCACCCCATAGACGCTGCCCGCGAGATTGCGCAGATGGAGACCGTCGAGCACGACGTCGCTGACGTGCAGCCCCACCACCGTCATCACCGAGTCGCCGATGGTGGTGGAATCGTGCACGGTGTCCCGTTGCCAGCTGGCCGGGTCGTATCCGCCGACGATGCGCACGTGCGACTTGAGCACGACCCGTTCGGCGTACATGCCGCCGGCCACCCGGATCGTCTGCCCCGAATCGGACGCCGCGAGCGCGGCCGCGATCGTCCTGAACGGCTGCTGCTGGGTGCCACCACCGGCATCGTTGCCGGTCGTGGCGCTCACGAACAGATCGTTGGCCGCCGGCGTGTTGCCGTTGCCGTCGCCAGGCCCCGTGGAATCGGCCGCCCCCCCGCACGCCGCCACCGCGTAGCCGGCGGCGACCGCCAGCGCCAGCGCCCGCCCGCGCGTCCATCGTGAATACCGCGACATCGTTCCCCCTTTCGATGAGATGTCCGCTCAGAAACAGGAATTCAAATCCTCGTATGGTCGGACGGTTGGACGCCGGGAGCCGGGAACCGGCGCAGGGCGCCGCGCGGACTTCACCACGAGAAGGCCTTCACTTCGCCTGGCCCCGTGTTGCAGATGACGAATTGGTCGCAGTCGAAGACGGTCACGATGACCGAGCTCTTGCCCTTGGTTCTCGAGAACGTGCCGCTCGCGGTGAGCAGCAACGTCCAGGGCGGGCCCTGCCACGGTATGCCGGGATCGAGATGGGTCAACGCAATCAAGAAGTCGTACGACCCGTGGCTCGTCATCACGCTGACCGTGTCGGCCGTATGACCCTGGCTCGCGGTGATGTCGGTGCCGTCAAAGTTGGACTGCACCTTCTCGCAGATGGCGAGTACGTAGAGCGCCGCGACCACGGTATCGCAGGCGCTGGGTGGGGCGGCGAACTGAAACGAGGTATCCCTGGTTACCTGATTGCCGGCGTCGTCGTACGCGGTCGCCGTCACGGTGTAGCTGCCGCCAGTGGCGTAGTCGTGCGTCGCAGCGAGCGTGTCCAACCCGGAAGTGAAATCGGTGGTGGTGCTGTCACCCCAGGCGATGACGACGTGGGACAGGTTGCGGTCGGGATCGCTGGCGCTGGCCGCCAGGTCGGCACGCAGATAGGTCGTGCTCGAGCTCGTCACAGTCAGGCTGGCGAGCGTGGGAGGGTGGTTGCCGGGCGCGGTGGGGCCGTCGCCACCGGCACCGACCACCACATCCGGCAACGGAGAGCAGGGCGAGGACGGCAACCGCGGCGGCGTGCACTGGGCGTCGCCGCTGGTGCGGGGCGGCCAGGCGATGGCCGGTGGCACGGGCGGGCATCGGAGTAACTCCGGGTCGGAGGGTCAGGAGCGGGGAACCACGGCTGCATCCCCCTGTCCCTCCAAACACGGAACCACCCGAAAACCGATCATCTTGCTTTAGATTGGGCCCCTCGCCTCCTGAACGGCGCACCGGCCGGCCAGCGTCCGGTCCCTGGCGACCCGAGGATTCCCCGCGCCCAAGCGCGCCACCAGCATACCAAGCCCTTTGGTGAGCAGCGGCGCCGCCCGCGCGCATCCATGCTGGTCAGCGACGTAGCTCCCGTAGTGCACCAGCGCCTCCGCATAGTCCGGATGGTCCGCGCCGAGCGCCGTGCGGAGGCCGGCGAGCGCGGAATCGTACGCGGCGGCGGCGGGACGTTTCTGCGCGCGCAGCAGCTCGGCGCGTTCGAGTTCCGCCGTGGCGATCCAGGCATGCGTCGCGGGCAGCATGGCGCGCAGAATCGAGTCGCCTCGTGTGAGGAGGCTGTCGGCCGCGCGCAGCCGCCCCTGACGGCGGGCAATGGACGCCAACTGCACGAGGCTTTGCCCGATGGTGGCGTGCCCCTTCAGGTACTTGGCGTGTCGCATCGCGAGCGACGCGAGGGCGAGCGTCCGGGCCGAGTCGAGACGACCGAGGTCGATCTGGAGCGCGGCGTCTTCAAAGAGTGTCTCGGCAACCTGCGGCGTGCCGGTTGGACCCGCCGCGCGCGAATCGATCACGCTCAGCCGGAAGATGGAGTCGGCTTCGGACAAACGCCCTTCCAGGCGGACGGCGCGGCCCAGATTGCGGAGCGCGGTTGCACGCCACTCGGTATGGAACCAGGGTGCGGAGGCCGCAAAAGGGGAGACTGCCGGAGCAGCGCCCTCGGCGGGGATCGCGATGGGTCGACCGTAAATCGCGACCACTTCGCGCAGCGGCGGTTCGGCCTCGGCGTACCGCGCCATGTCGAGGCGAAGCCGGGCGAGATTGTTGAGGCAGTATGCGACGGCGTATGGATCGTTGGGCAGCGCGCGGGCCTCGGCCAGCGCGCTCTCGAAGAACGGTTCAGCCTGCGCGAACTTGCCCTCTTCCTCCAGCGTCGTGGCGAGCTGGCTCTTGGCCTGGATGGAGGGTACCGCGGGCTGGTGGAAGATGGTCCGGTTCACCTGCACGAGCTTCCGGAGTTGCGGCTCGGCGGCCTTCATGTCGCCCATCTCGCGATACACCATTCCCGTGGTCAGGAGCACGTTTGAATAGAGCACCGGCTGATCCCTGGCGAGCGTATCGATACCCGACACGGCATCGTCGAGGAGTTGACGAGCCGTTGTCAGTTGATGGGGGCTCTGCGGCGACGCGCGCTTGAAAATGTTGACGAGGAAGGTCGAAACGTCGTTCGCACGCGTGGCCGCGCGGCTGGCCAGGGTTCGCTCGGTTCGCAGGCGAACGGTATAGAAGGCCGCGGTAGATGAGATCAGCAGCAGCACGACGGACGCCGAGATGACCCCGGTCCGGTTGCGCGACACGAACTTGCGGGCGCGATACGCGACGCTGTCCGGCTGGGCGAGCACCGGCTGCCCGCTCCGATGCCGTATGAGGTCGTTGGCGAGGGCTTCCACGGACGCGTAGCGACGTTCCGTTTCCACCTGCAGGGCATGGGCGCAGATGACTTCGAGATCCCCGCGCAACTGGCGTTCGAGCCGGTCGGGCCGGGTGTCGCGGGTGGTGCACACGTCGTGGAGGGCGACCGGGCCACTTCCCTGACGGCTCCGACGAGCGCGGCCAGCGGACTTTCCGGGACGGCGTCCGGCGGTGGCGGCTCGGTGTCGCGCCACCCGCGCATGGGGCGCTGCCCGACGAGCATTCGAACAGCACCACGCCGAGCGAGTAGACGTCGGTGGCGGTGGAGACGGGCTGTCCGCGGAGCTGTTCGGGCGAGGCGTAGGCCGGGGTGTTGAGACGCATTCCGGTCTTCGTGAGTTGCGGCCGGCTGTCGTCCGTTCCAGGGACCTCGCCGATGCCGAAGTCGAGCAGCTTCACCTCGCCGCGGTGCGTGACCAGGATGTTGTCCGGCTTCAGGTCGCGGTGCACCACGAGCTTCGCGTGCGCGAACTGGATGGTGGCGCACACCTCGATGAAGAGGTCGAGGCGCTGCGCCACCGTCAGCCGCTGCTGGTCGCAGTAGACGTCGATCGGTTTGCCGTCCACGTACTCCATGGCGAACCAGGGGTGGCTGTCGTCCCGTCACGCTGCTGTCCACGAGGCGGGTGATGTCGGGGTGCTGCAGCCGCGCCAGGATCTCGTCGTTCGGCCCGGAAGCGGGCGACGATCTCGCGGGAGTCCATCCCCCGCTTGATGACTTTCAGGGCGACGTCCTGCTCGAACGCGCCGTCGGCCCGTTGGGCGAGGTAGACCAGGCCCATGCCGCCTTCGGCCAGACGGTGGGCGATACGCCAGGCGCCCACCATGGTGCCGGGCACCAGGTCCTCATCGCGCGAGGCGAGGCCGTCGCCGGCGATGCCATCGAGGAGCGAGTTGCCCTCCTCGTCGGCAGCGAGGAGGGCGTCGATCTCGCGTCGCAGCGCTTCGTCTCCCCGGCACGCGGCGTCGAGGTAGCGCTGCCGGTCGTCTCCCTGCAGCAGCAGCGCCCCCTCGAAGACCCGTTGCATCACGGTCCAGCGGTCGGCGCTCATTCTTTCCGGACCTTCAACTCGTTCACGAGCCAGGCGCGCGCCATGCGCCAGTCGCGTTGCACCGTGGGCACGGACACGCCGAGCACCGACGCGATCTCCTCGTGGGTCAGGCCGCCGAAGAAGCGATACTCCACGATGGCCCGTTGGCGCGGGTGCGCGGCATTCAGCCGCTCGAGCGCGTCGTCGAGGAGCAGCAGCTCGTCGGAACGCAGGTCGCCGCCCACGAGGTTGTCGTCGAGGGTGACCAGCGCCTGGCCGTCGCCGCGCTTCTGGGCGTGCTGCGCCCGCGCGTAGTTGACGAGAATGTGGCGCATGACCACCGCGGCGACCGAGAGGAAGTGCGCGCGGTCCTGCCAGGGGCGTGGCGATGCCGAGGCGAGTTTGAGGTACGCCTCGTGTACCAGGGCCGTGGTATTGAGGGTGTGGCCGACACGCTGGGCGGCGAGTTGGCGGCGCGCCATCAGGCGCAGCTCATCGTAAACCAGTGGCACCACCCGGTCCACGATCGCGTGCTGTCCCTGGTCGATCGCGCGCAACACGGCGGTGATTTCGCCAATCTGCGCCTGAGCGTCTGGCTCCATGGGCCGGGCAGGAAGGATACGGCCCCATCTTCGCCCTTCCCCCCGGTTCTCGCAACCCTGCGTGGCGTCCCTGACGCGGGCCTCACGGCGTTCGAGGATGCTCGTTTCATGTTGGCGCTTCTGCTGTGGGATGAGTGCATCGGGCCTCGACGATCGGACGCCCCTACACAGCAGTACACGAAAACGACGCCAGTCCGATCATCCTCAGCACCACCTGG
>CAWGJO010000011.1:0-18385 GCA_963822945.1 uncultured Gemmatimonadaceae bacterium
CGCCCGCGACCCCGGCCCCAGCCCGCCCTGACTCGCGACCACTCCGTTCATTGCGCAATCCGGATGATGACTGACGCCGGCGACCTCACCCCCGAGCCCGTGATCGCGGTCGACCATGTGACGAAGCGGTTCGGCGGTTTCGTCGCGGTCGACGACGCGGACTTCGCCATTCCGCCGGGCGAGTTCTTCGCGCTGCTGGGTCCGAGCGGCTGCGGGAAGACGACGACGCTGCGCATGATCGCGGGCTTCGAGCGGCCGTCCTCGGGGCGCGTCCTGCTCGAGGGCCGGACGTTCCCGCGTGCCGCCCTACCGCCGCAACGTCAACAAGGTCTTCCAGCGCTACGCGCTCTTCCCGCACATGACGGTGTCGACAACGTGCGTTCGGGCCGCGCAGCCGGGGTGCTCGAAGCGAAGGAGGCGGGCCGCCGGCGTGAAGAGGCGCTCGACGTCGTGCGGCTCGACGGGCTGGCGGGCCGGAAGCCGGCGGAACTCTCGGGCGGACAGCAGCAGCGCGTGGCGCTGGCGCGGGCCTGGTGGACTGCCGGCCGTGCTGCTGCTCGACGAGCCGCTGGGCGCTCTCGATCTGAAGCTGCGCCAGGCGATGCAGCTCGAGCTCAAGCGGATCCAGCGGGAGGTCGGGATCACGTTCGTGTACGTGACGCACGACCAGGAGGAGGCGCTCACGATGTCGGACCGCATCGCGGTGATGAACAACGGACGGGTCGAGCAGGTCGCACGCCGCAGGAGATCTACGGCGCCCCGGCGACCGTGTTCGTCGCCGACTTCATCGGGGTCGCCAACCTGCTGCCGGCGCGGGTGGGGCCGGGCGGATGGGGAGGCTGGCGCGCATTGCGGGCGGTCACGAGGTCGTGATCGTCCCGACGCGCAGCTGGGCGAAGCGGGGACCTGATGGTGCGTCCCGAGCGAGTCCGCGTATCGCTGCGCCGATCGCCGGCGTGACTCCATCCCGGTCACCGTGAGAGCGCGATCTTCCAGGGCTCGGTGCTGCGCCTCGGGATGCGCGCGGCCGAGGGACGGAGATCGTGGCGCACGTGGGCCCGATGAGGCGATCGAAGGGGTCCGGCCTGGCGCCTCGGCGTACGCGGGGTGGAGCCGGGGGCGGCGCGCCTGCTGCCGGCTGGGACGCGCCGGGATGCGGTGGCGACCGCATGGCAGCACGAATCGGCGGCGCAGGAGCCGCGGGGCCCGCGAGGACCGCAGGGTCCGCCGGGGCCGCGCGCGATTAGCCGCAGAGAGTTCGTCGGGCGCACCGCACTCGCCGCCGGAGGGCTCGCCGTGGGGGGATCGTTCCTCGCCGCGTGCGACCGGCGACGGGCGCCGGCGCGCACCGGCCGCGCGCCGCGAATACCGTGAGGATCTCGAACTGGCCGATCTATATGGACTCGGCCACGGTCCGCTTTCGAGAACGCCACGGGCATCCACGTGGACTACAGGGAGGACGTCAGCGACAACACCGCGTACTTCGCCAAGATCGCGCAGCCGCTAGCCCGCGGCACAGCATCGACCGCGACGTCGTGGTGCTCACCGACTGGACGTGGCCCGCATCATCCGGCTGGGCTACTGCCGCCGCTCGACGACAGGCCTTCCCGACAAGACCCGGCTGGTGGACGAACTGCGGAACGTGAGCTTCGACCCCGGCCGCCGCTACTCCATCCCGTGGATGTCTGGCATGCCGGGCTGGCCTACAACCGGAGCAAGACCGGCCGCGACCTCACGAGCCTGCGCGATCTGTTCGACCCGGCGTTCAAGGGACGGGTGACGATGCAGACCGAAGTGCGCGACACGCTCGGGCTCGTGATGCTGTCCCGGGCGTGGCGCCGGAACGGGCCACCGACGCCGACGTGGCCGCCGCCTGCGCCCTCGTGACGCAATACCGGAAGAACGGACAGGTCCGGGCATTCACGGGCACCGAGTACACGGAGGATCTCGCCTCGGGGAACATCGCCGTGGCCATCGGCTGGTCGGGCGACATCCGGGGTTGGCGGGGGACAACCTCGACCTCCGGTTCGCGGACCAGGAAGGCGGACATCCGCTTCACCGACAAATGTTCATTCCCGTCACGTCCAGACGCGTGGACGCCGCCATGGCGTGGATGAACTACGTCTACCAGCCTGCGGTGTCGGCGCGCATCGTCGGGGCGACGCGCTACATCTCGCCGGTCAAGGGCGCGGGCGCCGAGTTGGCGAAGACCGCCCCGGCGCTCGCCGCCATCCCCTCGTGAATCCGGGGCCCGAGTTGCGCGCCCGGCTCCACGACTTCCGACCCTTGAATGACGACGAGGAACCGCGAGTACACCGGATGTTCTATCAGGCGATAGGGGTGTACGGCGAGACCGCACCCACCCATCCCTCGATGCAGACGCCCCGCGCAACCGACACCCGCTGGCCCCCTGGCTGCTCATCGCTCCCGGAACCCTCTGGCTGCTCCTCTTTTACATCGTGCCGGTAGCGGCGCTGCTGCGCACGTCCATGGCCACCGCCGGCGGTGCCTGGTGGGACGGATACGCCCGGGCGTTCACGCAGTACGGCGGCCACCTCGCGCGGAGCTTCGGCTATGCGTTCGTGGCCACGGTCGCCGCCTTCGTCATGGGGTATCCGCTGGCCTACGTGATCGCCTTCCGGTCGGGGCGGTTCAAGCACTTTCTGCTCGGGCTCGTCCGCTGCCGCTGCTCGTCACCTTCCTGGTGCGCACCTTCGCCTGGAAGACGATCTTCAACGACAACGGGGTGGTGGTGCACGCGCTCGGGGCGTTGCACCTGCTGCCGCCGGAGGGGCATTGCTCGGCACCGTCTGGGCCGTGCTCGGCGGACTGACTTACAACTTTCTGCCGTTCATGATCCTCCCCATCTACGTGAGTCTGGAGAAGATCGACCGGCGACTGGTGGAAGCGGCCCAGGACCTGTACTCCAATTCGCGACGAGCCTTTTTGCGCGTCGTCTTTCCCCTGTCACTGCCCGGGGTATTCGCCGGCACGCTGCTCACCTTCATCCCGGCCGCCGGCGACTTCATCAACGCCGAACTGCTGGGCGGACCGAACCAGCAGATGATCGGGTCGGTGGTGCAGACGCGGTTCCTGGTGGTGCGCGACTATCCGCTGGCGGCGGCGCTCTCGGTGGTGCTGATGGCCATCCTTCTGGTGCTGGTGGTTGCGTACACGCGCTTCCTCGGCACCGAGGAACTGGCGTGAGCGCCCGCGCGCGCCACGGCATGGTGGGCCCGCGCTGGTCCGGGCGCATGCTCGACGCGGCCGCCGGCCTCGTGCTGCTCTATCTCTTCCTGCCGATCTTCGTGGTGGTGCTGTTCAGCTTCAATCAGCCGGCGGGGAAGTTCAACTTCGTGTGGCACGCGTTCTCGCTGGCGGCCTGGCTGCACCCGTTTCGCTATCCCGCGCTCGTGGACGCGATGAAGCTGAGCGTGGAGGTGGCCGCCGTGGCGACCGCCGTGGCGACGGTGTTCGGCACGCTCATCGCGCTGGCGCTCACGCGCTACCGCTTCCGGGGCCGAGGCCTGGTGAATGCGCTGCTCATCCTGCCGCTCACGGTGCCCGAGGTGGTGCTCGGCTCCTCGCTCCTCGCGCTCTTCCTGCAGCTCGGCGCGCCCACCGGATTCGGCACCATCGTCATTGCGCACGTGATGTTCTGCGTGAGCTACGTGGCGATCACCGTGCGGGCGCGGCTCCGCGGCTTCGACTGGACGCTGGAGGAAGCGGCCATGGATCTCGGCGCGACGCCGATGCGCGTGGCGCGCCGGATCACGCTGCCGCTCATCGCGCCCGGCATCGTCGCCGCCGCGCTGCTGAGCTTCGCGCTGTCGCTCGACGATTTCATCATCACCCTGTTCAACTCCGGCACGCGCGTCACGTACCCGCTGTACGTGTACGGCGCGCGGCGGGCCGCCTTTCCACCGCAGATCAACGTCGTGGCCACCGCCATTCTCGTGCTGAGCCTGCTGGCGCTCGGCGCCACGGTATGGTGGCAGCAACGCACAGCAAGGTCCACCTGACATGACTCTCCTCATCGCCCGTTCCCGGCGCGTCGTCCCCGCTCTCGTTGCGCTGGCCGTGGCCGGCGTTCTTCCGGCTCGGGCCGGCGCGCAGACGTCGCGCCCCGTGGACCTGGCCGCCGCCCGAGCGTTGGTGGCGCGCGTGGTCCCGGCCAGCGCCGCGGGCTTCGACGTCGCCGCGATCCCCGACAGCGCGGGCCTCGACGTGTTCGAGGTCGCCAACGTGGGCAGCAAGGTGATGCTGCGCGGTTCGTCCGGCGTGGCCATCGCCTCGGCGCTCAACTGGTATCTGGAACACGTGGCCGGCGCCAACGCGTCGCTGCCGCTCAAGCCCATCACGCTGCCCACGCCCCTGCCCCGCGTCCCGGCCCCCGTGCGCGTGAGTACCCGCTACCGCATCCGCTACTTCTTCAACTACTGCACCTTCTCGTACTCCATGGCGTGGTGGAACTGGAAGGACTGGCAGCCGATGATCGACTGGATGGCGCTCAAGGGAATCAACGCGCCGCTCGCCGTCACGGGACAGGAAGCCGTCTGGCGATCGGTGCTCGGCGAGTTCGGATTCAGCCGAAAGCAGATCGGCGACTTCATCGTGGGCCCGGCGTATCTGCCCTGGGGCTGGATGGCGAACATCGACGGACTGGGCGGCCCGCTCCCCGATAGCTGGATCGACAGCCACGTCACGCTGGAACGGCAGATCCTGGCGCGCGAACGCTCGCTGGGCATGACGCCCGTGCTGCAGGGCTTCACCGGCCACGTGCCCCAGTCGATCACGCAGGTGATTCCCGGCGCCAAGATCCACCAGACGGGCGACTGGTCGGCGGGGTTCTCCGGTACCTGGTTCCTGGACCCGCACGACTCGCTCTTCCAGCGCATGGGCCGGCGGTTCATCCAGCGGCAGACGGAACTGTTCGGCACCGATCACCTGTACGCGGCCGATCCGTTCAACGAGATCGACCCGCCGTCCAACGACTCCACCTTCCTGGCCGGCATGGGCGGTGCGATCTACAACGCCATGCGCTCGGCCGACACGAGCGCGACCTGGGTGATCCAGGCCTGGTTCCTGGTGTACGGCAAGAAGTTCTGGCAGGACCCGCAGGCCGAGGCGCTGCTGGGCGCCGTGCCCGACGACCACATGCTGGTGCTCGACCTGTGGGGCGACCGGTCGCCGGGGTGGAAGGTGCGCCATGCCTTCTACGGCAAGCCGTGGATCTGGAACGTGCTTTACAACTTCGGCGGCAAGGTGAGCGTGAACGGCGACCTGCCGCAGATCGCCGCCAACCTGGACACCGCCATCCGCAGTCCGGACAAGGGGCGCATGGAAGGGCTGGGGATGACGATGGAAGGGCTGGGCACCAACCCGATCGTTCCCGACTTCGTGTTCGACCAGGTGTGGCGCGACACCGTTCCCGACGTGACCCCGTGGACGCGCGCGTACATCACGCGCCGGTACGGCCGGTTCAACGCCTCGGCGTGGAGCGCCTGGAAGTTGTTGCTGGCCACGGCCTTCCGGTCGTCGGCGCAGACGGGCGACTTTCTGGCCGAGCGTCCGCAGTTCTATATGAAGGGGCGCGCGTACCGCACCGAGCCCATTCCGCCGTACGACGAGCGCGTGGTGGCCCGGGCGCTCGATTCCCTGCTCGCCGCGGCGCCCGCGCTGGGCGGCAACGACGCCTATCGCTACGACGTGGTGAATCTCACGCGGCAGGTGCTGGGGCAGCTCGGGCTGCCGCTGGTGAACCAGTTGCAATCGGCGTACGACCGCCGGAATCGTGCCGACGTGCTCGGCGCGGAGCGGCAGATCGAGTCGCTGCTGCGCGATCTGGACACGCTGGTGGGCACGCGGCCCGAGTTCCTGCTCGGGCGGTGGATTGCCGACGCCAGGCGCTGGGGCACCACCGACGCCGAGCGGCGGCTGTACGAGTGGAACGCGCGCAACATCATCACGCTCTGGGGCACCAAGTGCACCGAGGGGCAGAACGACGACCTGAACCTTTACGCGTTCAAGGAATGGGAGGGGATGTTCACCTCGTACTTTTTGCCGCGGTGGAAGGCGTTCTTCAAGGATCTGAATGCGTCGCTGGACAGCGGCAAGCCGTTCGACCGGAAGCCGTTCGCCACGGCGTCGTGCGAGAGGGAGCAGCGCTGGTCGCACGAGACCACGCCGGTGTTCCGCACCGAACCGGTGGGCGATCCGGTGGCGACGGCGGAGCGGCTGGTGAAGAAGTGGCGGCCGGCAATTCGCGCCGAGCCGCGGTGAGGGCGTCGTCGGTGCGGCGGGCCCGCGGCCCCGGAGGCAGTCAGCCCCCGGGGTTGCCCTTCACCGGTGGCAGCCCCCAGCGCTCCAGCATCGGCCCGATGTCGGGGTCCTTGCCGTAGAAGCTCCGGAACATCGTCGCCGTAGTCCTCGGTGTGGCCCCGCGACAGGATCAGGTCCCGGAACCGCTGCCCGTTGGCCCGGGTCAGCCCGCCGTGGTGCTTGAACCAGGCGAAGGCGTCGTCGTCCAGCATCACGGTCCATGATACGCGTAGTAGCCGGCGGCGTAGCCGTTGGCCCAGATGTGCAGGAAGTAGCTGGACCGGTAGCGCGGCGGCACGTTGCGGGAAGTCGGTGCGGTGTCGTGCAGCGCCTTCGTCTCGAAGGCGTCGACGTTCTGCCGACCGGTCGCCCGGCCGGCAGCGTGTGCCACTGCATGTCGAGTTCGGCGGCCGCGAGCAACTCGCCCAGCGACGTATCCCTGGTTCCAGGTCGCGACTTCTTGATCTTGTCCACCAGCGCCTGCGGCATCGGCTGCGCCGGTCTTGTAGTTCACGGCGTAGTGCCGGAGCACCTCCGGGTCGAGCGCCCAGTGCTCGTTGAACTGCGACGGGAACTCCACGAAGTCGCGCGCCACGTTGGTGCCCGAAAGCGCTCGGGTACTTCTGGTTCGCGAACAGGCCGTGCAGCGCATGGCCGAATTCGTGGAACATCGTGGTCACGTCGTCGAACGTGAGCAGCGCGGGTTGGCCGGGCGCCGGCTTGGTGAAGTTGGCGACGTTGTAGATCACCGGCTTCGTGCCCAGCAGCTTGGACTGCTGCACGAAGTTGTCCATCCAGGCGCCGCCCGCTCTTGTTGTCGCGCTTGAAGTAGTCGAAGTAGATGAGCCCGAGCGGCGAGCCGTCGTGGTCGAACACCTCGAACACGCGCACGTCCTTCTGGTAGACCGGGATGTCGTGGCGCTCCTTGAAGGTGATGCCGTACAGCTTGTTGGCGGCGTAAAACACGCCGTCCTGCAGCACCCGGTTCAGTTCGAAGTAGGGCTTGAGCTGGTTCTGGTCCAGATCGTACTTCTCCTTCCGCACCTGCTCCGCGTAGCATCTCCCAGTCCCAGGGTTCGAGCGTGAAGCGCTTCCCGTCCTTGTCGATGGCGCCTGGATCTGCTTCGCCTCGTCCGCCGCCTTGGCCGCCGTGGGCGCGATGAGCTGGCCGAGGAACTCTGGACGGCCTGCGGGGTCTTGGCCATCTGGTCGGCCAGGACGTAGGCCGCGTAGTTCGGATAGCCCAGCAGCTTGGCCTTCTCGGCGCGCAGCTCGGCCAGGCGGGCGATCGTGGCCCTGGTATCGTTGGCATCGCCCCGTTCGGTGCGCGTCCACGAATTCTCGAAGATCTGCTTGCGCACCGCGCGGTCGGTGAGCGACGCGAGCAGCGGCTGCTGCGTGGTGTTCTGCAGCGGGATCAGGTACTGGCCCTGAAGCCCGCGACCCTTGGCGTCGTTCGAGGCGGCGGCCACCTCGGCGTCGGTCAGCCCCGCCAGGTCCGACGCTTGTCGGTGACGAACGCCCGGCCTTCGTGCCGGCGATGAGCTTCTGCTCGAACGCCGTCTCGAGCGTCGCCTCTTCCTTGTTGATGGCGCGCAACCGCGCCTGGTCGGCGTCGGAGAGGGCGGCGCCGGCACGCACGAAGTCGTCGTGGTAGACCTCGAGCAGCATCCGCGATTCCGGGTCGAGTTTGAGCTTGTCGCGTTCGGCGTAGATCGCCTTGACCCGGGCGAACAGCTTCGGGTTCATGTAGATGGCGTCGTGATGCGCGGCGAGCTTCGGCGTCTCCTCGGCCTGGACGCGGTCGAGCGCGTCGTCGGTGTTGGCCTGGACCACCGCGTTGAAGGCCTCCGAGACCCGGTCGAGCATGCGCCCCGACTTCTCCATGGCGACGATCGTGTTCTCGAACGTGGGCGGAGCGGGATTGTCGGCGATCGCCTGGATCTCCGCCAACTGTTCCCGCATGCCCTGCTCGAAGGCCGGCTGGTAGTCGCTGTCCTTGATCTTGTCGAACGGCGGCGCCTGGAAGGGCAGCGTGCTGGGCTTGGCGAACGGATTGCCCTGGCCGGCGGCGACGGCGGGAATGCCGGCGAAGAGCGCAATGGTGGCGGCGCTGAGAACCATTAGGTGCGTGCGTGGCATGAGAAGCCTTCTCTGAAGAACTCGTGGGAGAGATATTGTTGCACACAGAACCCCGCATTGTCCACCCTCGCCCCTGTGCTCCCATGGACCTGTTCGACGCCATCCGCAGCCGCCGTTCCATCAAGCAATTCACCGACCGGCCGATTGCGCGGGAGGAGATCGAGCGGTTGCTCGACGGCGCGGTGCTCGGCCCCCAACCACCGCATGACCCAACCGTGGCGCTTCTACGTGCTCGGGCCCGAGGCGCGGCGCGCTTACGGGGCCGCGCTCGGCGCGCGCAAGGCGAAGAAGGTGGAGGACCCCGAGGCCGCGCGCGCGGTGGCCGAGAAGGTGGCGGCCGCCGAGGCGGCGCTCCCCGCCGAGATCGCCGTGAGCATGACCCTCGACGCGAATCCCGAGATCCGCGAGGAGGACTACGCGGCGACGATGATGGCCGTGCAGAATCTCATGCTGGCCGCGGCGGCGGCCGGGCTCGCCACGCACCTCAAGTCGGGCGCCGTGATGGACGATCCGCGCGCGCGTGCGGCCGTTGGTGTGCCGGAGGGCGAGCGGATCGTGGCCCTGATCCAGCTCGGCGAGCCGGCCGCCGTGCCGGACGCGAAACCCCGCCGGGCGGCGGCCGACGTCACCACCTGGGTGCCGTAGCAGTCCGTCGGGACGCGGCACCCGCCGGTGCCGGCACCGCCGGGGCCCTCCCGGCGGCGCCGGCCCGGTGCTACTTCGACAGCGCGACGTACACCTCCGTCGTGCTCGACGGATTGGTCCAGACGATGTCGGCCTTGCCGTCCCCGTTCACGTCGCCCACGTAGACCTGGCCGTACACTGCCCACCCTTCGGGGGGGGTGTTGGGGGCCGTCACCACGCCGGACGGGAAGGTGAACGTTCCGCTGTCGGTGCCGAATCCCACCAGCACCTGGTTGGTGGAATTGTCCAGATGGTTCAGGAGAATGTCTTCCTTGCCGTCGTTGTTGAAGTCGGCGAGGTACGGAACGGTCGGGTTGGCGCGGAGGGGCGCATGCTGCGGTGGCTGGATGGTGAACGTGCCATTGCCGTTGTTCAGGGCGCGGTGGATCCATCCGTCGTTGGCGGCCGTGGGGTCGGTGCTGCGCACGAAGACCAGATCGGCGCCGTTTCGCCCGTCGATGTCCCCGACGCGCGTGGTATAGACCGGGCTCCACCCGCTGATGTTGTAGACGGTGGCTGTCCGCAGGCTCAGGGTGCCGGTACTGTCCGAGGTCGGCGTGAACAGATCGGCGTGCGACACGTTGTTCGAGGCGCTCAGGTCGTTGAACAGAAGGTCCGCGCCGTTCACGCCGTCCAACTGTGCCGCGGCCACGGTCTCGTCCCCGGCGAAGTTGCCCGACTGGTCCACGTAGTTGGGGATCATCTCGAAGCTGGAGTCGGGGCGCGCGAGACCGAAGTAGGTGCGGAGGATCGAGGTCGAGCCGCTCCCGGCATTGGTCCACACGAGATCGCCCCGCCCGTCGTTGTTCATGTCCGCCGTGATCAGCCGATAGGTATTCCAGCCGCCGGCGGGCAACTCCTGCCGCGGCCGCCAGGTGAACGTGCCGTCGCCGTTGGAGATCGCGGCATACACGACGTTGTCGGTGGTGGTCAGGGCGTTCCACACCAGGTCGGCCTTGCCGTCGCCGTTCATATCCACCGCCGAGAGGGTGAAGTTCTCCCATCCTTCGGCCGGCGCATCGGGACTCGTGACCGGCGCCTTCACGGTGAACGTGCCGTCGCCGTTGGCCAGCACCACGTGCACCACGTTCTGCGACGGCGACGTCTGCAGTTCATCGAACACGAGATCCATCTTCCCGTCGCCGTTCACGTCGGCCTGCAGGGTGCGGCGCTGCGTCCCCGCGGCAAAGGGAATGTTCAGGGTCTGTTCCGGCAGGAAGTCGAAGCTCCCGGGCAGTTTCGGCACACAGGTGGTCTGCGTGTACGTCCCCGGTTCCGACACCTGGGCCACCTGTCCGGTGAGCGTCTTCAACTCGAACCAGAGCGGGGCCGCACTGGTGAGCGGGGGGGAGCTGGTGAAGTAGTCCGCGAGGTTTCCGGAGTGGATGGCGGCCAGGGCGTTCGAGTCGGCGCCGCCGATCTGGCTGAACCGGATTTCGGAGCGGGCCAACACGGCGCTGTCCTGCGCGCTGAGCGAGGCGCTCACGCCGCCCGCGATCCCCTTGTACGCGGCATTCAGCGCCGCCTCGATCTCCGACGACTTCGCCTCGGCGCTCATCTCGAACACCATCATGCGCCCATACCCGATGCGTGAGACGTACAACGGCGGATTGTCGACGCCGATGCGCCCCAGATTGGCCTGCGTCTGGTACTCGGCGGAGGTGAAGGCGTCGCTGAAGAAGTCGGCCGGAGTGGCCGGCTGTGTGACGCCGGCGATGTACATCTGCTGTTGGAACTGCGCCACCACCACATGGCGGCTCACCGATTGTTTGACCGAGCCCTTGGCCGTGGCCTGGAAGCCCAGGTAGCGGCCGGAGACCCCGAACGCCTCCGCCGCCTGCTGCTCCGAGCTGAAGCTCTTTTCGTCGAAGGTGATGTTGCTGGGCGTGACCAGCCCGCCGGCCTGCGCCTTGCCCACCATGTCCTGCACCGCCTGGTTCACCGATCCCTGATCGGGATTGTCGATGGTTCGCGTGTTGTCGGCGCTGTTGAAGTTCATCGTCACCGTCACCGGCGTGCGTTGCCGAATCGGCAGCTCCAGCAGGTCGCTCATGGTCTTGGCGTCGCGATGGCTCTTCCCCTGAATGAGCGCGCCGGGCCAGACGACCGTCTGATCGAGGTTGAACGAGAGCGCCTTTTCCGGATTGTCGACGAAACTGAAGGTCGAATCGGTGCACTCGAAGGTCACGTTACCCAGCGAAACCAACGCCCCGGTGCTGTCGATCTGCTTCAGGGTGTCGTTCTTCTCGGTCGTCGTCGGTGTTCCGGTTGGCGTGGGGCTCTTCGAAGCCTTGGGTGGCGAGAACTGACTCCAGCTCGGCAGGCAGGTGGTGAGATCCTTGGCGCTGCTGCACCCGCTCGTGTTGGTCGACGAGCCGTTGTTCTTCGGCGCGGTCGAATCGCTGCAGCGAGCCGTGGCGAATACCAGCAGCGTCGCCGAGGCCCAGATCGCCAGGGGCCGTACAGGGGAACCACGCATGGTGAACCTCCTCTCGAAGTCGTCGCGGGCGGGGCCAGGCGGCGAAAAGCCGAAAGCCCGCACGCAGTGCCGTTACCTGGGAGGCGGAATTCAGGCGCGGATTCCCTCACGGCCCGCTGGACGGACCGGGGGCAACCGCGCTACGTTGGCCCCTGACTTGGAGTTCCGACCCGCCATGCCTGCATCGCCCCGCCGCCCCGCCCCCGCCGTCAGCGCCCACCCCCCCGGCGGCCGACGGCCCCCGTTCCGAGATCACCGGACTCCTGCTTTCCTGGAGGGACGGCAATCTGGACGCGCGCGACCGCGCGATGGCGATCCTCTATCCCACGCTCGAGGAGATCGCGCACCGGCAGCTAAGGGGAGAGCGCCCCGGGCACACGCTGCAGACCGGCGGTCTGATCAATGAGGCCTACCTGCGGCTGGTCGGTGCCGACGTCACCTGGCAGGGGCGACGCCACTTCCTGGCGGCGGCCGCCACCACGATGCGGCGCGTGCTGGTGGATTACGCCCGGGCGCGGCGCGGATCACGGCGCGGCGGTTCGGCCCGGCCCGTGACGCTCGATGAGGGGATGGCGGAAGCGCCGGGACGTGCCGAGGAAATTCTGGCGCTCGATGAGGCGATGGAGCGTCTGGCTACGCTTAACAAGAGGCAGGCGGAGATTCTCGAACTCGCGTACTTCGGCGGCTACACGTACGACGAGATGGCCGAGATCGAGGGCATCTCGCCGGCGACGGTGGACCGCGAGTTGCGCGTCGCCAAGCGATTGCTCGGACGGCTGCTACAGGAACCCGAATAGGACCGCGGGGGGCCAGGCGGGATGGATACGGAGCGCATGCGCCGGATCGCGGCGCTGGTGGACGAGCTGATCGACGCAGCGCCTGCGGAACGCGAGCGGCGGCTGGCCGAGGCGTGCGGCGACGACGCCGAGTTGCGCGCCGAAGTGGTCGCGTTGCTGCGCGACGATTACGCCTCGGCCGCCGACGCGTGGGCCGACCCCGTCATCGCCGCGGCGACCGCCGCCGTCGCTGCGGTCGCCTTCCCCACCCGTGCCGGACATCGCGTGGGCGCCTGGGTGCTGGACGAGGAGATCGGGCACGGCGGGATGGGCGCCGTGTATCGCGCGCATCGGGCCGACGGCCTTTACGAGGCCACGGCGGCCATCAAGTTCCTGCGGCGCGGGCTGGCGCATCCCGGCAGCACCAGACGCTTCCTTGCCGAGCGCCAGATGCTGGCCAGCCTGGCTCACCCGGGAATCGCACGGCTCCTGGATGGCGGCACTGCAGACGACGGATCGCCCTTCATCGTGATGGAGTTGATCGACGGGCGGTCCATCGACCGTTACTGCGACGAAGAGTCGCTGGGCCTCGACGCGCGCATCCAACTCTTCCTCGAAGTGATGGGCGCGGTACAACACGCCCATCAGTCGCTCATCGTCCACCGCGACCTCAAACCGTCGAACATTCTGGTGCCCGCCACCGGCCATCCCAAGCTTCTCGACTTCGGCGTGGCCAAGCTGTTGGGCGGCGGCGACGAGACGGAGACCACGGGCCTCGGTCCGTTGACACCGGCGTTCGCCAGCCCGGAGCAGTTGAAGGGGCTCCGCCCCACGGTCGCCACCGATGTCTATGCACTCGGCCTGGTGCTGTTCCGGCTGGTCACGGGACGGTTGGCCTTCGATGTCGAAGGGTCGACGCCGGCGGAACTCGAACGCCGGATCACGACCGAGGAACCGCCACGGCCGAGCGCGGCGGCCCGCACCGGCCGTGCGGCGTTCAGCGCCGATCTGGAGGGGGATCTCGACAACATTCTGTTGACGGCGTTGCGGAAGGAGCCGGAGCGCCGGTATCCCTCGGTGGAAGCGTTCGCCGCCGATCTGCAACGCTACCTCGACGGACGTCCGGTCTCGGCGCGCCCGGCCACGCTCCGCTACCGCGCGGGCAAGTTCATCCGCCGCCACCGTGCGGCCGTTGCCGCCGTGACGGTGACGACCGTGGCCATCATCGGCCTCTCGGGCTTCTACGTCCAGCGACTGGCAGGCGAACGGAACACCGCCCGACAGGAAGCGCAGCGCGCCGAAGCGGTGACGACGTTTCTTCAGAACATCTTCACGGGGGCCGACCCCACGCGTACACACGGGGACACGCTGACCGTGGCCGCGGTGGTGGATGAGGCACGGGCGCGACTGGACACGGCGCTCGCCGACGCGCCGCGCGTGAAGAGCCAACTGCTCGCCACGCTCGGCGCGGTGTACCAGAACATCGGCCGGCTGGACGCAGCGGACACGATGTTCCGCGCCGCGCTTGCGCTCAGCGACTCGTTGGACGGCCCCGACGCGCCGCTCCGCGCGAGGATCCTGGTGGACCTCGCCACCAGTGCCAACATCCGCGGGAGTCCCGACAGCGCGATGGCCGCGCTGACGGAGGCGGTCCGGATTCGCGAACTCGCCGGCGACTCGCTCGGCGTTTCCGGTGGACTCTATCCGCTGTTCGGCCTGCTGCTCAATACGTATCACCTTGATTCGGCCCGCACCGTGCTCAATCGGCTGTTCGCCCTCTACGCGTTGCAGCCTCGCGCCGATTCGGTCCGGTATGCGTACCTGGTTGGAGCCCGAGGGAACCTGGAGATACTGGGCGGACACTTTCCCGAGGGCATCCGCGATGCGCGAGAGGCACTGGCACTCGACCAGCGCTTCCTGAAGCCGGACGATCCGCGGATTGCCGATGCGATGTCCGATCTCGGCAACGGGTACGACCGCGCCGGTCAGGCGGACTCGGCGGCTGCATTCAACCGCCGCGCCGCGGAGTTCACGCTGCGTGTCTTCGGGCCGAATCATCCGAAGACGGCGAGCCGGCTCATGAACGCCGGGGTGGACCTCGCATCGATCGGGCAAGGCGCCGAGGGGCTGGCCATGTACAAGCGGGGCTTGGCCATCACGGAGCGGTTGTCCGGGCCCGACAGCCTGAAGCTCGCCCACGACGAACTCGAACTCGCGAATCTCTACCAGTACATGGATTCCATCCCCGCCTCGCTACCGCACTACCACCGGTCCATCGAGCTGTACGCGCGGGCCAAGGGCCCTCCGCCGGCGGGGCTGCACTACAGCTACTACAACCTCGCGGTTGGGTTGAACAAGATCCATCGCTACCGCGAGGCCGCAGCGGATCAACGCCTCGCGCTGACGTTCGCGCTCCGCAACAAGGTGCCGGCCCAGATCGCCCTCGCGCACGAGGCCCTGGGAGAGAATCTGGTCGCCATGGATTCCCTGGCCGACGCCGAGCGGCACTTCCGGCGTTCGGTGGCGGTTCTCGATTCGGCCACCGGTCCGAACAACCCGTATGCGACGTACGCGCTTCAGGAATTGGCGGATCTCTACATGAAGCAGCGCCGGTTCGTCGACGCCGTGCCCGTGTACCGGCGCCTCGTACCGCTGCTCAAGGCGACGCGATTCAAAAAGGACTCCACGCAGCTCCGGCCCGATCTCGAGGCATTCGCGCGCGCGCTGCGGATGGTGCACGATACCGCGGGGGCCGACTCCGTCGCGGCCCGCGCAGCGGCGTTGCGGTGACGGGGCGGGCGCCGGAGCGCCCGCCCCGCCCGACTCACGGCTTGGCTTTCGTCGAATCCACCTCGCGCAGGAAATCGCGCACGGCCGCCAGGTTGGCCTGTGGATTGTCCCACATCGTCATGTGCGCGGCGTGCGGAATGATCACCACGCGTGCGCCCGGCGTCGCCGCGGCGAAACCCTTCACCGTCGTCGTGTCGGCCTCGTCGTCCGAGCCCACCGTGTAGAGCACGGGCACCTTGATCTGCTTCAGGAATCCTGTGGCGTCGTAGTTCTTCAGGGTGCCGGTGATCGTGAACTCACTGGGGCCCTGCATGTAGTTGTAGATCCCCTCGTTCACCGTGGACATGGTGCTGTCCAGGTCCGCCTCGACGGGCGTGTGCCAGACGTAGCGCCCGTAGAACTCGTTGACGGCGGCCTGATACGCCGGCGCCTGGAAGTCCCCCTTGGCCTCGCTGACCTTCACGGCGCGCTGCATCGAGTCGGGCAGCGTCTCGAGCAGCCGCCGGGCGTTGCGCTGCCAGGCCGGGATGTCGAGCGCGGCGCTGGCCAACGTCAGGCTCGCAACGTGCTCCGGGTGGGCCCGGTAGTACTCCACGGCGAGGATCGTGCCCCACGAGTGGCCGTACAGGTCCACGCGGTCGTACCCGAGGAAGCGGCGCAGCGAGTCCAGGTTCTCCACGAAGTGGGCGATGTTGAACATGCTCGTGTCGGTCACGTGGTCCGACTTCCCCCCGCCGAGCTGATCGTAGCGCACCACGTGACGGTCGTTGCCCAACGCTTCGAGCGACTTGAGATAGAAGCTCGAGAAGCCGGGACCGCCGTGCAGCAGGATCACCGGCGTGCCGGTGCCGGTGCCCGTGACGCGGTACCAGATCTTTCCGCCGTTCACGGCGAGATAGCTGCCGGGCGTGTTGACGTCTTTCCCCTGCACCGCCGGGTGCTCGGACGACTTGGCGCAGGCGGCAACCGCCAGAATCGCGGCACCGGCAAGGCAGCATACGAGCGAACGTTTCATCGACACCTCGAGTGGAGGTTGAACGTTGGTGCCGCGATCGCTCACGGCATCCCCCATTTCCGGAACCAGGCCAGCGTGTACAGCGTCTTCTCGATCATGTTGCTGGGTTTGAGGGCGATCTCATGGCCGGAGTCCGGCACCTTCACCATCATCGTCGGGATCTTCCGCAGCTTCAGCGCTCCGTAGAACTGCTCGGCCTCGTCGGTGGGCGTGCGGTGGTCCTGCTCCCCGGTGATGAGCATGGTGGGCGTCGTGACGTGTCCCACGTAGCTGATGGGCGAGCGCGCCATGTACTTCTCGAGGTTGTCCCAGGGCATGCCGGGCATCCAGTACTTGGCGAAGGTCTGGATGCCGTCGGCGTTGAGCACGAAGCTGTACCAGTTGATCACGGGCTTGTCGACCACCGCCGCGCGGAAACGGCCGGTGTGCCCCACGATCCACGCCGTGAGCACGCCGCCTCCGCTGCCGCCGGTAACGTAGAGCTGCTTGGGATCGACGTATCCCTTGGCCACCACGGCGTCCACACCGGACATCAGGTCGTCGTAGTCGTGGTCGGGGTAGTCGCGGTCGATGAGATCGCCGAACTCCTGCGCCGTAGCTCGTGCTGCCGCGCGGGTTCACGTAGAGCACCACCGCGCCGGCGGCCGCGTAGAGCTGGTCTTCGGCGGTGAAGCGGTCGCCGTAGTTCAGGAACGGCCCGCCGTGGATCTCGAGGATGAACGGGTACTTCTTCGAGGCGTCGAAGTGCGGCGGCTTGAGGATCCAGCCCTGGATCTCGCGCCCGTCGAACGACGACTTGTAGTGGATCTCCTCCGCCGTCGGCGAGCGCGATGTGGTCCGAAGAGGTCGGCGTTGAGGTCGGTGAGTCGGTGTTCGGTCTGTCCCCGGCTCCCAACGGCGACGTCGGCGGGATGGTCGGGCAGGCTGTGCGTGAAGGCGTAGACGCCGGTGTTCGACAGGGAGTAGGTGCCGCCGGGATAGGGCCGGCCGATGGAGAGGCCGCCCACGTGGTCGGCGAGCTTCGTCGATCTTGCCCGTCGCGACGTCCACGAAGCCGATATTCGTGTCGCCCTGGTCGTCGTACTGGAAGTAGAGTCCCTGGCCGTCATGGCTCCAATTCAGATTGCCGAAGTCGCGGTCGAAGTCGGCCGCCACCTCGCGCTTGGCGCTCCCGTCGGCGTTCATCACGTACAGGTGCCGGACCTGGTAGCCCAGGTACTTGTCGTCGAAGCCGATGTACGCGATGCGCGTGCCCATCGGGCGAGACGGTGGGCCCGTTGTCCGGGCCCTGCCGGCTGGTGAGCGCCTGCGGCTCGCCCCCGTTCGCCGACACCCGGTAGATCTCGGTGTTCGCGACGTCGTACTCCCAGCCGTCGTGGCGGTTGGAGGAGAAGTACAGCGACTTGCCGTCGGCCGACCACGCCGGTGCGGCGTCGTTGTAGTCGCCGAAGGTGAGCTGGCGGGGCGTGCCCCCGTCGGCGGGGAGCACGAAGATATGCGTGTAGCCGTCGCGGCAGCCAGCCGACTTCATCCTGCCGGTAGTGCAGCCGGTCGACCACGCGCCAGGGCGGTCCCCAGTCGGCGCCCTTGGGGCTCGGCGGCATGGTCGACCAGCGGTTTGTGCGCCTGCGCCACGAACAGCGTCATGGCGATCGACTTGCCGTCCGGCGACCAGGCGATGTTGCCCGGCGACTGGCCTGGCCAGGTGCGTGAGCTCCGCCTCCTGCCCGGTGTCCATCCAGCGCAGCCAGAGCTGGTTGGAGCCGCTCCGGTTCGAGACGAAGAGGAGCCGGCTGCCGTCGGGCGACCAGCGCGGTGACAGTAGCTCTTGTCGTCGGCGGCGAGGGCGCGCAGGCCGGTGCCGTCGGCGTTCATGATCCAGAGCGCCGAGCGCGTGTCGTCCTTCATGATGTCGTAGCCCTGGCGCACGAAGACGACCTGCTGGCCGTCGGGCGAGATTTCCGGGGCGGACGCCCACTCGAGTTGGAAGACGTCCAGGGGCTGGAAGGTGTCGGCGACCGGGGCGGCGTTCTGCGCGGCGGCGTGGCGCGGCACCAACGCCAGCGCGCCCACCGTGAGCGCGGCGGCGAAAAGGGCGATCTGCTTCTTCATGAATGGATCCTCGGAGGGCGGGGTACTCGTGCCAACGCTACGGAACCGTGGACGGTGAAGCAAGGC
>CAWGJO010000012.1:0-136517 GCA_963822945.1 uncultured Gemmatimonadaceae bacterium
TCACCCTGCGCTGATTGCCATGGCGCAGGAAACCTTGGGTTTACGGTGCGCGGGGTTTTCACCCGCGTTTGCGCGTACTCATTCCGGCATCCTCACTTCCGGCCACTCCAGGTCAACGTTTCCACGGACCCTTCACAGTTACCGGAACGCTCCCCTACCCCGCTGACTAGGTCAGCAGGCCAAGCTTCGGTGGATCACTTAATCCCGACCATTCTCGGCGCGTTCACGCTGGACGAGTGAGCTATTACGCACTCTTTAAAGGAATGGCTGCTTCTAAGCCAACCTCCTCGTTGTCACGGCACGAACACATCCTTCGCGATACTCAGTGATCACTTTGGGACCTTAGCTGTGGCTCTGGGTTCTTTCCCTCTCGCCGTTGGACATTATCGCTCAACGACTGCCTCCCAGGGTCCAGTCCAATGGTATTCGGAGTTTGGTTGGGGTTGGTAAGCCGCTTTGGCTCCCGCGCCCATCCAGTCGCTCTACCCCCACGGACCATGCCCTGAGGCTCTACCTCAATAGATTTCGGGGAGAACCAGCTATCTCCAGGCTTGATTGGCCTTTCACCCCTACCCACAAGTCATCCGAGCGGTTTTCAACCCACACCGGTTCGGGCCTCCACTAAGTGTTACCTCAGCTTCACCCTGCTCATGGGTAGATCGCCCTGGCTTCGGGTCTGCCCCCGCGAACTGTAATCGCCCTCGTTACAGGACTCGCTCTGGCTTTCTTCGCTGGAGACCAGCTTAGCCTCGCTCGCGAGGAGCAACTCGCCGGATCATAATGCAAAAGGCACGCCGTCAGCAGACAGTCGAGCCGAAGCCCGCTGCTGCCTCCGACCGCTTGTAAGCAAGTGGTTTCAGGATCTCTTTCACTCCCCGCACAGGGGTGCTTTTCACCTGTCCCTCACGGTACTCGTTCACTATCGGTCACACAGGAGTCTTTAGCCTTGGAGGGTGGTCCCCCCAGTTTCACGCCCGGACTCTCGTACCGGGCGTTACTCAGGAACTCCACTAATTCCACCACGTCGTCTTCGCATACCGGGCTGTCACCGTCTCTGGCGCCCCTTTCCAGGGGACTTCCGCTGACTTCGATGGAACCGTCTGTGGGTCCTACAACCCCGATCCACAAGGAGATCGGTTCGGCTCGGTCCGGTTCGCTCGCCGCTACTACGGACATCTCGGTTGATTTCTCTTCCTCTGGGTACTTAGATGTTTCAGTTCCCCAGGTTCGCTTCCCGTCTTGCGACGGGATGACCGCCGTTACCGGCGGCCGGGTTTCCCCATTCGGCCATCCAAGGATCGATGCGTGTGTGCCGCTCCCCTTGGCTTATCGCAGCTTACCACGGCCTTCGTCGCCTCTGTGTGCCCAGGCATCCCCCACTTGCTTTCGTTCGCTTGACTACAAAGTCGTGTCAAGCAAAGCACGCGCGATTTCTCTACGAGTGACTCTTTCTTCAGCCTTCGTCGAAATAGTCTTCTCATGATGATTCGCTAATCCCACGATCTACCATCCATCCGTTGTCAAACAGCATGCGCCCCGCACCTGCACGGGGCGCCAGCAGAAATTGAATCGGGAAGGGATGTGTCGAGACGAGCGACTTGCGGAAGACTTTCAGCGTCGCCGAAGCGCGCCTACTCGTGTAATCCGTTAAGGAGGTGATCCAGCCGCAGGTTCCCCTACGGCTACCTTGTTACGACTTCGCCCCAGTCACTGCGCTTGCCTTCGGCCGCTTGGTCCCTTGCGGGTTCCGACACGGACTTCGGGCACTCACAGCTTCCATGGCGTGACGGGCGGTGTGTACAAGGCCCGGGAACGTATTCACCGTGGCGTAGCTGATCCACGATTACTAGCGATTCCAGCTTCATGCCGGCGGGTTGCAGCCGACAATCCGAACTGAGGCCGGGTTTAAGGGATTGGCTCACGCTTGCGCGCTTGCAGCCCACTGTCCCGGCCATTGTAGCACGTGTGTAGCCCTAGACGTAAGGACCATGATGACTTGACGTCGTCCCCACCTTCCTCCGGTTTGGCACCGGCAGTCTCCCTAGAGTTCCCGGCATTACCCGCTGGCAACTAGGGACAGGGGTTGCGCTCGTTGCGGGACTTAACCCAACATCTCACGACACGAGCTGACGACAGCCATGCAGCACCTGTGCACGGACTCCGAAGAGAAGCCTCCGTTTCTGGAGACCGTCCCGTGCATGTCAAGCCTAGGTAAGGTTCTTCGCGTTGCGTCGAATTAAACCACATGCTCCACCGCTTGTGCGGGCCCCCGTCAATTCCTTTGAGTTTCAGCCTTGCGGCCGTACTCCCCAGGCGGGGCACTTCATGCGTTAGCGCCGGCACTCAAGGGGTCGCTCCCCCAAGCACCTAGTGCCCATCGTTTACGGCGTGGACTACCAGGGTATCTAATCCTGTTTGCTCCCCACGCTGTCGCGCCTCAGTGTCAGCAACGGCCCAGCCAACCGCCTTCGCCACCGGTGTTCTTCCGGATCTCTACGCATTCCACCGCTACACCCGGAATTCCATTGGCCTCTACCGTGCTCAAGCATGGCAGTTCGCACGGCCGACCCGGAGTTGAGCCCCGGGCTTTCACCGCACGCTTACCACGCCACCTACGCGCCCTTTACGCCCAGTGATTCCGGACAACGCTCGCACCCTCCGTATTACCGCGGCTGCTGGCACGGAGTTAGCCGGTGCTTCCTCACCCGGTACCGTCAAGCCTCTCGAAAAAGGCGTTTCGTCCCGGGCAACAGTGGTTTACACCCCGAAGGGCTTCCTCCCACACGCGGCGTCGCTGCGTCAGCCTTTCGGCCATTGCGCAAGATTCCCCACTGCTGCCTCCCGTAGGAGTCTGGGCCGTATCTCAGTCCCAATGTGGCTGGCCATCCTCTCAGACCAGCTACCCGTCGTCGCCTTGGTGAGCCTTGACCTCACCAACTAGCTGATAGGCCGCGAGCCCCTCGATGTCCCCCGGAGGTTTCCTCCCCGGTCGATGCCGACCAGAGAGCGTATGCGGTATTACCCGGCCGTTGGGCCGGCTATCCCCCAGACATCGGCAGGTTGCTCACGTGTTACGCACCCGTTCGCCGGTTGCCCTTGCGGGCCCCCGTGACTTGCATGTGTTAAGCACGCCGCCAGCGTTCGTCCTGAGCCAGGATCAAACTCTCCAATGAGTTCGAAATAGCTCTCTCGAAAACGCTGCCCACGCTGTCGCGTAGACAGCGTGTCCGAATCACAGAATGTTCAGTTTGAACTCTCCCCGATTCCCTGAACGGAACCGGCTCGACGAGTTCGCCTCGCACATCCATTTGTCTTCCCGATTCAATTATCAATCAGCTTGTTTGTCACGTATCAGTGACAGCCTCTAACAATAACCGGCAACACTATATCACGTCAAGCGCCTGCCCCAACAATTTCACAACTTCTTCCACCTGCGCTCGCCCCGCGTGCTGCCCCTCATGCGCCGTGTAGGAATCGAACCTACAACCTAGTGATTAAGAGTCACTTGCTCTGCCAATTGAGCTAACGGCGCCCTCTCTGTTTCCCGCGTGGTGCGCCAGGAGGGAATCGAACCCCCGACCCACAGCTTAGAAGGCTGTTGCTCTATCCAACTGAGCTACTGGCGCTTCATTCGCAACGAAGGCCGCCTCTCCTCGCCCTTCGATCAGGTCGGGGCGCCCGGATTTGAACCGGGGACCTCCTGCTCCCAAAGCAGGCGCGATACCAGGCTACGCTACGCCCCGCGAGCCCGTAATTCTATCGGACCGATGCGCGACAGTCAACGGCGTTCGCCCATCGATCGCAACAGCAACGCGAACGCCCGCCCCCGATGACTCACCGCCGCCTTCTCCTCCGCCGTCACCTCGGAAAAGGCGCGCCCCAACTCGTCGCTCACGAAGTACGGATCGTATCCGAAACCGTTCGCCCCGCCGCGCCGCGATTCGGCGATCCGGCCCGCCGCCTCTCCACGCGCCGTCAACTCGCGGACGCCGTCGAAATACACGGCAACACACACGTAGCGCGCCCGCCGGTCCGAACTCCCGCGCAACCGATCCAGCAACAGCGCGTTGTTCGCTTCGTCCAGGGCGCGGCCCTCGAGCTCGGGCTGACCGCTCCAGCGCTTGCTCATGACCCCGGGCGCTCCGTGAAGCGCCACGACCTCGAGCCCGGAGTCTTCCGCCACCACGGGCAATCCCCCGCCCCGCGCATGGAAATACCGCGCCTTCGCGCGTGCGTTCCCTTCGAACGTCGCGAATGCCTCGATGGACGCCTCTTCCGGTTGCTCGGCAAGGCCGGCTTCGGCGAGATCTCGCGCCTCCCACCCCGCGGCCGCAAACATCGGCCGGAGTTCCCGGAGCTTGCCCGGGCTGCGAGTCGCCAGCAGGACGACCCGCGGCGTCACCCGCCCAGCGCTCGCTGCTGCGCGGCGTCGAGTGCGCGGATCCCCGTCTCGGCCAGCGAGAGCAACGCGTCGAGTTGCCCCCGGCCGAACGTGCCGTGCTCGCCCGTCCCCTGGACCTCCACGAACTCGCCGGCGCTGCTCATGACCACGTTCATGTCCACCTCGGCCACCACGTCCTCCGCGTACTCCAGGTCCAGGCGCGGCACGCCTCCCACCACGCCCACGCTCACCGCTGCCACGCGCCGCTGCACGGGCGACGCCGGCACACGACCGGTGGTGACCATCCAGGCGAACGCGTCGACCACCGCCACCGCAGCGCCCGTGATCGCGGCGGTGCGCGTGCCGCCGTCCGCCTGCAGCACGTCACAGTCGAGGCGCACCGTGTACTCGCCGAAGGTGAAGCCGTCGAGCATCGCCCGCACGCTCCGCCCGATCAGCCGCTGGATCTCCTGCGTCCGGCCACCAAGCTTCTCGCGCTCCCGCGACGTCCGGGTGTGCGTCGCCCGGGGCAGCATTGCGTACTCGGCGGTGATCCACCCCAGCCCGCTGCCCCGACGCCACCCCGGCACTCCCTCCTCCACCGACGCCGTACAGAGGACCCGCGTGTTGCCGAAACTCGCCAGGCACGAGCCTTCAGCGTACGCCGCGGCCCCGCGTTCGAGGGTGACCGGACGCAGGGCGTCGTGGGCGCGTGCGGCGCGAACGGGAACGGAGGAATCAGCCACGGAGCCTCTCGATGATGGAAGTGGTGGATTGACCGGGAGTCAGCGGAATGACGACGACGGCGCCGCCGCGCGCCCGCACATCGGGCGCACCGACGATCGTGGCCTCGGTGTAGTCGCCGCCCTTCACCAGCACGTCCGGTTCGAGCGCGCGGATCAGCTCGAGCGGCGTATCCTGTTCGAACAACACGACCACGTCCACCATGGCCAGCGCTGCCAGGACGTAGGCGCGCTCCGCTTCCGTGCGCACGGGACGGCTGGGGCCCTTCAACCGGCGGACCGACGCATCGGTGTTGAGTCCCACCACCAGCGCGTCCCCCTGGCGACGCGCCCCGAGCAGCAGGTCGATGTGGCCCGGGTGGAGCAGATCGAACACGCCGTTGGTGAACACGACCCGCCCCGATACTCGCTGCCGCCAACTCCGCGCTTCATCCCACGTCATGATCCGCGCTTGCGGCGGTGCGGCGTCGCTCAATACGTGTCCTCGGCATGGGGGTGGAAAATGAACGTCCGGACGGTGAGCGGCAGTTCGATCTGCTCCGCGTAGTCGGCCGACAGCCGGATCGTCCGGTCGCGGGGATCGCGCTCGATGGAGATCTCCTTCGCGTCCTCCGGAAGCCCGAGCGAGTCGGCCTCCATCCAGAGGTGCGCGAGGATCAGCGAATCGGGACGTACGCCATTGAAGCGCAATTCCTGCTTCATGGCGTCTTCGTACTGGTAGAAGTTCCAGTACGCCTCACCGATGTTGACGCCGAAATAGAGTCCGGCGGCAAGCAGAAGCAGGGTGAACAGACATCCCAGCGAACTGCGGCCGCTGCGCGCCCTCACCATTGCGACTGCGCTCCCGTGACGATCTGGTCCACGAGCTGCTTGATGGCCTGCTGACGGCCGTCAGCCTCGGCGCGCTCGGCGTACTCGCCGGACGCGGTCATGCCCTTCTGCTCCCAGAGGATCTTGCCGCTGGCCTGATCCACGATCTTCACGTCGACGGTGATCTCCAGTCTCCGGCGTGCGGACACCGCCTGATTCGGATTCGCGCTGAACGAAACCGGCACATCGGCCTGATATCCCGTGATCTTTCCGCTGACCACGGCGTCGGCACGGGCTTCCGGCGCCTCCCGGACCCCCAGCCGCTTGTCGAGCTGACTGTTCATGGCGTCGAACAACTCGCGCTGCACATCCGGCGACGCCGTGGCGTTGTCGAAGGGGAGCACGGCCATCGTCTTGATGTTCGGCGGAAACGTGCCCTTCGAGAACCCATAGTGCACCCCACATCCAGCGAGGGCGGCGAGCAGCAACGCGCTAATGAAACGACCACAGCGAGTCATCGAATGGTCCGGTATCGGCCGATGTAGTGATGACGAGATCAAGGGTGCGACGGTCACTTTCATCATGATAGCGGATGTGCCCATCCGGCGTGCGCGTCACCCACTCCTGGACCCGCCCCCCCTGGACCCGCTCCAGCCGGCGGAGGCTCCCCCCTTCGAAGGTGACCCGCCATTCCACGGGCCGCCCCATGTCGGCTCGCAGGGTGGTTCCGTCGAGCCGGGCGACGGTGTCCGCCACCGGGGGAAGCGCCAGGCGTCCGAGCGCCGCCCAGAGGAGCGCCGGCGGCGGCACGAAGCCCGCCGCGGCGTCTCCCGGGGGTAACCGCAGGTCGCCGCCCACGAGTACGGCTGCCCCGCTCCCCGTTCCCCCTGCCAAGAAGAAGTCGAACCGGACGCTGTCCGGAGGCGCGACCCTGGCCGCCCCCTCCCCACGCGCCACGAGATCGGGCCCGTTCAGTTCCCACCGGAAGACGATCCGCCGGTGATGGTGCCCGAGCGTGGTTTCCGGAAATCGCGCCGGCACCGGCGTTCCGCGGAGGGGGCCCAACCGTGGAACGCAGCCGGCGAGCGCCACGAGCGCCACGCCGGCCGCGAGACGGCTACAACGCCGACTGCAGCTGTGCACGGAACTCGGCAGGCAGCGCCGAGGGGCGACCCGACGGGTCCAGGGACACGAGCACGGTGCGGGCAGAAACCAGGCGCGTTCCCGTGTCGGCATTCGAGATGAGGTAGTCGAACGTGATGGCGCGCGACCGAACGTCCGCCAGACGGGTCTCGACCACGACGCGGTCTTCGTATCGGGCAGAGTCGTGGTAGCGAAGGCTGGCCTCGGAGACGGCCAGCAGCAGTCCACGGCGCTCCAACTCGGCGTAGCTGACCCCGAACTCGCGAATGAAGTCTGTTCGTCCGACGTCGCACCAGACCAGGTAGTTGGCGTGATACACCACGCCCATCTGATCGGACTCGGCATAGCGCACCCGGAATTCGCTCCGCTGAACGTGGCTCATGCGCGTGGGGTGCGACTCGTGGACGGAACGCTCATCTGGCGCGAACAATAGAGCGCCGAACCGGTTTGTAAAGACGCGACGCGGACGCTAGAATCAGCGCGTGCTCCCATCACCGTGCTACATCTTCTCGGACACGCACCTGGGATTCGCCCCGGATGCGGTGGAACGCCAGCTCCGTGCGTTCCTGGGCTCGCTGCGTGGGCGCGCCGGGTCGCTGGTGATCAATGGCGACCTGTTCGAATTCTGGTTCGAGTGGCGACACGTGATGCCACGGGCCGCGTTCCGCGTACTGGCGGCGCTGGCCGACCTGCGAGATACCGGGATTCCGATTCTGATGATCGCCGGCAATCACGACTGCTGGGGCGGTCCAATCCTGCGCGAGGACGTCGGCGTGGACTTTCACGTCGGTCCGTGGACCGGCGATCTGGCGGGGTGGCGCACCTGCATCGAGCACGGCGACGGGTTGCGGGACCGCGAAGACCGACGGTACCGAATGCTCCGCCGCGTTCTTCGCAACCCGTTGGCAATTCGCACGTTCCGATGGCTGCACCCGGATGTCGCCACGGCGCTTGCCGGCGGAAGTTCCCACGCCAGCCGGTCGTATGCCGCCCGGGATGGGGGCGCCGGCTTGCGGGCGGTGGCGGCGTCCCGACTGGCCGCCACGCCGTCCGTGGAACTCCTCGTATTCGGGCACTCCCACGTCGCGGCGCTCGAGCGGATGCCCCCGGGCGGCGTGTACGCCAACGCCGGATCGTGGCTCGACGCCCCCACGTTTCTCCGCGTCACGGCCGACCGGATCGAGTTGCGGCGCTGGGACGGCTCAGCCGAGGGGGTGGCGCTCGACGTGATCGATCGCCCCACCCAGAAAGCGCTGGCCTAGGGAGAGAAACCGCGCGGGATCGTCGGAGCACACGAATCGATAGGTGGGCCGTGCGTCGTTCGGCGCGGCGAGGCCCGCCGCCTCCAGCACCCGCGCCGTCTCGGCCGCCGTCTCTTCGGCGCTGTCGATGAGCCGGACGTCGGCGCCGAGCAGCGTGTGCAACAGCGGCTTGAGCAACGGATAGTGCGTGCACCCGAGCACGAGCGTGTCGATCCGGTCGTGCGCGAGAGGTTCCAGATACTCGTGCGCGATCAGCCGCGTGGCCTCGCGATCGGTCCACCCCTCCTCGACCAGCGGCACGAAGAGCGGACAGGCCTGCGCGGAGACTCGCGCGTCCGGACGGAGCGCCCGGATGGCGCGCTCGTAGGCGCCGGAACGCACGGTACCGGCAGTCCCGATGACGCCGATGGCGCCCGACCGGGTGGCCGCGACGGCCGCCCGTGCGCCGGGCTCGACGACGCCGATGACCGGGATCGTGCGTTCGGCCCGCAGCATCGGGAGGGCGTGGGCCGTGGCCGTGTTGCACGCCACGACGATGGCTTTCACACCACGTGACTCGAGAAAGTCGGCGATCTCGCGACTGTAGCGCTGGACCGTTTCGGGTCCCTTGTTGCCGTACGGCACGCGCGCCGTGTCGCCGAAGTACACGATGCTCTCGTGCGGCAGTTGGCGCATGAGTTCGTGCACCACGGTCAGGCCGCCGATGCCGGAATCGAAGACACCGATCGGCGCCGCGGCCGTCACGGGACGCGGACCGAAAGTCCGACGTTGGCGCCGGAGGCCGTGGATTTCACGGAGAGCTCCGCGGGCACATCCCACAGGTTGGCGGCGACATAGGCGTCGAGTCCACTGAACAGGTGGTTGGCGACGATCGCCGCGATCCAGTCCTCCACGTGGGCCTGTCGACTCCGAACCAGGCCCGTGTTGTACGGCGACGGGCGGACGACGCGGGACGCCTGGCCGGATGCGGGATCCCACCACGATACGACCACGCTGTCGGCACCGGCGTTCCGGGCCTGCCGCAGATCGAACTGCGCCTGGCGCAGCATGGTGACCGCAACGGCCTCGAACGCGATGAAGAGGGCCGATGCCCGGGGGCGTCCAAGCGCCGTCTGGGCGGACCCGGGCACGAGAAACGAGTAGGCGAACGAGCGCCCGGGAGAGAGTGGCGGGTGGCGTTCGGGCCTCGGGCCTCTGGCGGTATCGGTGACGGTGCGCGGGATCTGTACCGGCCCGCGGCTCGCCGTATCTGCCCCCTGGGCGGCGGCAGCGGGGGCCATGAGGACCAACAGGTACAGGCCGACGATGGCGCGCCAGAACGGGCGCAAAGCCGGTCTGACGGGATTCGGGCAGCGGCAGCTCGGTGGCGGGAGTGCATGGGAATCGAACCCACCCAACCCGACGTCGTCAGGTCGCAACAGTTTTGAAGACTGCGGAAGCCACCAGGCCCCCTCCACTCCCCGAGTCACGCGAGCACCAACGGTGAGGCGCCGGGGGCGCGCACCTCGCCGATCTCCACGGCCCCCGGCACGCGCGCAAGATAGTCCCGCACGCGTTCGGCGGGGACGGCAACCAACAGGCCGCCGGACGTCTGCGGGTCGAGGCTGATGGCCCGCTGGGTGTCGGTGGCGTCGTTCCAGGCGACCTTGTCGTGCAGAAAGGCCAGATTCCGGTCCGCCCCGCCGGTACGAACGCCGTCGCGCCAGGCCCGGTCGGCGCCGGGGAGCATGGGCAGGGCGGCGACGTGGATCACCAGCGTCACGCCGCTGGCCCGCGCGACGTGCGACGCGTGCCCGAGGAGCCCGAAGCCCGTGACATCGGTGGCGCAACGCACTCCCAACTCGACCGCCGCCCGGCTGGCTGCGGCATTCAGCGTGCGCATCGAATCGTGGAGGGCCTGCGCGTCGTCGCCGCTCAACGTCCCCTCCTTCTCCGCCGTGGCGAGCAGACCGGTGCCGAGCGCCTTGGTGAGCACCAGCCGGTCGCCCGGCCGGGCCGCAGCGTTCGTGAGCATCCGGTCCGGGTGCACCCGTCCGGTGACCGCCACGCCGAATTTCAATTCCTCGTCGATGATGGTGTGTCCACCGACGACCACCGCGCCCGCCTCGTGCACCTTGTCCTGCCCGCCCTGCAGAATGCGGCCGAGCACGTCGAGCGGCAGGCGGCCAGCCGGAAAGCCCACCACATTGAGCGCCGTCAACGGCTCGCCCCCCATGGCGTACACGTCGGAGAGCGCGTTGGCGGCGGCGATCTGGCCGAACAGGTACGGATCGTCGACGATCGGCGCGAAGAAGTCGACCGTCTGCACGAGCGCGAGATCGGGCGCGAGCACGAACACGCCGGCGTCGTCGAACGTCTCCCGGCCCACGAGCAACCGGGAATCCGTCTGGTGCGGCACGCCCTTCAACGCTTCCGAGAGATCGCCCAGACCGAGCTTGGCGGCGCAACCGGCACACCGGGCGAACCCGGTAAGGCGCAGCAGCTCGCCCTCGGGCATCGACGCGCTCACCGCTTCATCCAACGGCGGCGATGGCTTCGATCTCCACCAGCACGTTCCGCGGGAGCGCGGACACCTGCACCGTGGAACGGGCCGGACGCGCATCGCCCAGCGCGCGGGCGTAGGCTTCGTTGACGGCCGGGAAGTCACTCATGTCGTGAAGGAATACCGTGGTCTTGACCACATCGTTCCAGGTGCAGCCGGCGGCGGCCAGCACGGCCTCGAGATTGGCCAGCACCCGATTGGTCTGCGCCACGACATCGCCCTGGACCACCTGGCCCGTGGCCGGATCGATGGCGATCTGGCCGGCGGTGAACACAAAACCGTTGTGGACGACGGCCTGCGAGTACGGGCCGATGGCCGCCGGGGCCTGGTCGGTGTGCAGCGTATTGGGCATCAGGGAGCGTCTCCGCGCAGTGGCCGGCTCTCGGCCGGGCGTCATTTCGAATGTGAGGCGAACCGCGGGAACCTACTCAGACGACCTCGGGCATCGCCAGACCGAACAGGCGCGCGGCGTTCCGCGTGACCGTGCCGCCGAGCGTCGCGGCGTCGGTATCGCGCGCGGCGGCCACACGCGCCAGCGTCAGACTCACCCAGGCCGGCTCGTTGCGCTTGCCGCGATTCGGCACCGGGGCCAGGTAGGGCGCATCCGATTCCACCAGCAGGCGCTCGTCGGGCACGAGCCGCAGCAGCGCATCGTCATCCCACTTCTTGAACGTCACGATGCCGCTGAACGACACGTACCACCCCACGGAGAGGGCGACTTCGGCGAGGGCATGCGACCCCGTGTAGCAGTGCAGCACGCCGCGAACGCCGCCCGCTCCGGCCTCCTCGACCATGGCCCGCGTGTCGTCCTCCGCCTCGCGCGTATGGACGACGACGGGGAGGCGCAGGTCGCGCGCCAGGGCGAGTTGGGCCGCGAACGCCCGGCGCTGCGCGAGCCGCGGCGAGTGCTCGTAGTGGTAGTCCAGCCCGCACTCCCCGATCGCGACGGCGCCAAGGCGGCACTCCTCGGCGAGCCGCGGCGGATCGGCGAAGGAGTCGAAGGCCGCCGCGTCGTGCGGATGGATGCCGGCGGTGTACGCCACGAACCCGGGGAATTCCGCGGCCAGCGCCCGGGCGCGGGCGGCGGCGGCGAGCGACTCGCCGATGCACACCACGGCGAGCGCGCCCGTGAGCCGGGCGCGTTCGACGACGGCTGCCCGGTCGTCATCGAACGCCGGATCCGCCAGATGCGCGTGGCTGTCGATGAAGGTGGCCATGGATCGTCGAACCGCCGCCTCGTCGGCGGCGGTTCGGGTGCAGTTCAGGGCGCGACTTTACGCCGGCGGGCCGCAGCGGCAGCGGCGCCACTACTCCCCTGCCCTTCGACGACGCGGGGGAACTTCGCTTCGATCCAGAGCAGCAGCGCGCCCGCCACGTAGATCGAGCTGAACGTTCCGGTGAAGATGCCGAACGCCATGATCCACGAGAACGGCCGGATCACCTCGCCGGCGAAGATCAGCAGCGCCAGAGTCGCGGTCAGGGTGGTCACGTGGGTCAGCACCGAACGCGGCAGCGTCTCGTTGATGGCGCGGTTCATCGTGTCGCGCAGCGACTCCTTGCGCTGCTTGCGCAGATCTTCACGCACGCGGTCGAAGATGATGATCGTGTCGTTGAGCGAGTACCCGATCACCGTGAGGATCGCGGCGACGACGGTGAGCGAGATCTCGAGCCGCATCATCGACAGAAAAGCGAGCGTGGTGAAGACGTCGTGGGCCGTAGCCACCACGGCCGCCACGCCGAAGCGCCATTCGAAGCGGATGGCCAGGTAGACCAGGGTCACGAGGAACGAGATCAGCACCGCGATCATGGCGTTCCGCTGCAACTCGGCGCTGACCTGCGACCCGACGAACTGCGACGAGATCACCCGCACCTGGGACGTGTCGCCGAACTGCGCGTGCAACGCCGTCTCGATCTGCTTGGCGGTGGTGTCGGCGGCGGACTGGAGCTCGGATCCGCTCTTGGCCTGGGCGTTGATGGTGTACTCGGTGGGCGACCCGAACTGCTGGATGGTCGAGCCCGAGAAGCCCGCGCGGTCGACGGTCGAGCGGATCACGTCCGGGTTCGGTGCCTTGGCGAATTCCACCTGCATGGTGGTGCCGCCCGTGAACTCGATGCTGTAGTGCGGTCCGCCGACGACCAGCACGCTCAGTCCCACCACGATGAAGGCGATGGTGATGATCGCCGCGTGCCGCCAGTACTTGATGAAGTCGTAGCGGGTGCTGTGGAAAATGCGCAGCATTTAGATGCTCAACGTCTGGGCGCCGCGCGAGCGGTTCAGCCACAGGAGGAAGAAGGTTCGGACGACGAAGATGGCGGCGAACATGGACGCCACCACACCGGCGATCAGGGTGACGGCGAAGCCGCGCACCGGACCACTGCCCCACTGATAGAGCACCGACGCGGTGAGGATCGTCGAGACGTTGGAGTCGACGATGGCCGGCATCGCGTGGCGGAATCCCTCGTCGATGGCGGTGCGGACCGTCTTGCCGCGATCGAGCTCCTCTCGGATGCGCTCGAAGATCAGCACGTTGGCGTCCACCGCGATACCGATGGACAGCACCAGACCGGCGAGACCCGGCAACGTGAGCACGGCGTCGAAGCCGGCCAACGTGGCCAGGGTGTACAGGACGTAGATCGCCAGACCACCGACCGCCAGCATGCCGGCGAACCGGTAGTAGACCGTCATGATCAACACGATCATGACCATGGCGATCACCCCGGCCTCGAAGCCCTTGTGAATGGAGTCCTTGCCCAGTCGCGGGCCGATGACCACCGATTCGGCCACCTTGAGCGGCACGGGCAGCGCGCCGGCGCGAAGCACGAGCGCCAGGTCCTGCGCGGCGGCGAGATCCTTGCCACCCATCGTGATCTGTCCCCGGGTGCCGATCGCGCTCTGGATGACGGGAGGGCGTCCCATCACTCGACCGTCGAGAACGATCGCCATGTAGTCGCCCACATGGCGGCCGGTTTCCGTGCGGAAGTGGCGGCCGCCGACGTTGTCGAGCGTGAATTCGACCACCGTCCCGTCGGTCGGCGTCTGGGACGGTCGCGCGTCGGTGATGTACTGCCCGGTGGTGATCGCCTTCGCGTCGGTCACGTACAGCGCCCGATACCATTCGCTGCCCACCTGCGTGGAGTCGGTACCCCAGAGAATCCGCTTGCCCGGAGGGATGGCCGCCTGAATGGCCGGGAGCGCCAGATAGCGCCGCACGTCCGGCACCTTGCTGAACGGCACGAAGTACTCGCCCGGCATTCCACCCGGCGAGATGTCGCCCGAGAAGGCGCCCGCCTTCTGTCCCGCCGTGTCGAGCTTGGCCGTCGTGTCGACCTTCGCCTTGCCGGTGTCCTTCTTCGCGGCGGCTTTGCCGGTGTCCGCCCCGCCGAGCAGTCCCTGGAGCCCCGCCGCGGAACCCTGCGACGCCGGTTCGACGCCCGCAGCGCCGGCCGCGCCGGTGGCCGTGCTTCCGGTGGACGCCACGAGTCCCGCCTGCTTGATGATCTGGTCGAAGCGCGGCAGCACCTTGTCGAGCGCCTGCGTCTTGTCGGTGATCAGGAACTCGAGGAAGGCCTGCTGCTTGACGAGGTTCTCGGCACGCTGGGGGTCGTCGTAGCCCGGGATCTCGACGATGATCCGATCGTTGCCCGCCTTCTGCACCACGGACTCGGACACGCCGAACCCCTCGATGCGGGTACGGACCGTCTTGAGCGCGCGGTCGATGGCGTCGGGGATCTTGTCGGGCGCGATGGCCTGCTTGGACTGGTCGACCTCGAGCGTCAGGTGGATGCCGCCCTGAAGATCCAGGCCGCGACGGAGGGGCACGTGGTACTCGGTCGTGTCGTGCAGCATACCGTCGGCGCCCCGGAACTGCACGACCTGGTTTCTCGGGATGAGGAACCAGACGGCCACGAGCACGGAGGCGGCGATGGTCAGCAGGCGATACTTCAGGTTCGACATGCGACGAAGGTGGGAGAAATGGATTTATCCGGAACCTATAAGGGTATCCGGCGAGCGGACTTCCGTCAACGCGCGGCGCGCCGTTTCGGCGTCCATTTTCAACTGCGCGGCCAGCGCGTCGGGACCGCTGAACTTCATCGTGTCACGCAGCCGGGCCACGAACTGCACGCCCACCGGACGCCCGTACCACGTGCCTCCGGCGTCGAAGAGATGCACCTCGAGCGTCGTGGCACTGTCCCCGAACGTGGGCCGCGGCCCGAGGTTCATCATCCCGCCGAAGGTTCCCTCGGCGCTGGTCACGCGCACCGCATAGACACCGAGCGGCGGAAGCAGCTTCCGTGACGAGGGGAGTTCGAGGTTGATGGTCGGGAAGCCGAGGCCCCGTCCCCGCCCTGCGCCAGTCGACACCCGGCCCAGGACCTCGTACGGACGGCCGAGCCCCCGTGCCGCCTTGGCCAGGTCGCCGGTGGCGACCGCCTCGCGGATGACGCTCGAGGAGAGCCGGCCGCCCGACGCGAGCGCCACGGCATCCACCACATCCACGTCGAAGCCCGCGGTGCGCGCGATCTCCTGCACGAGTTCCGCATCGCCCTCGCGCCCGCGGCCGAAGCCGTGGTCGTGCCCGATGAGGAGGGCCCGCACCCGGTAGCGCGCCACGAGCACGTCGCGAATGAACGCCTCGGCACTGAGCCGGCGGAAGGCTGGGGTGAACGCGATTTCGGCCACGTAGTCGATGCCACACCCGGCCAGCGCAATGAGCTTCTCCTCGCGCACCGTGAGGCGGCCGGGCGCATCCTCGGGACTGATGATCTCGAGCGGGTGCGGCTCGAAGGTCACGACGAGCGTGGGGAGGGCGAGCCGGGCGGCGCGAGCGCGAAGACGCTCCAGCACGTGTTGGTGGCCGCGGTGTACACCGTCGAAGGTGCCGACCGTGACCACGGTGCCGGTGACGTTCGGCGGCAGCGGCGAGGGGCGTTCAGGCATCGCGCACCACCACCCGCGGTTGCCAGGCCTCGCCGTCCCGTATGCCCACGGCCACCAGGTCGTCGCCGTCGACGAGCGCCACCAGATCGCCGGCCACGCGTGCCGGAACGCTGCGCCCGTGCGACACGAGGCGCAATTCGTCCGCCGACAGCGGCTGCGCGGGCAGATGGGCGACGGCCTCGCGGAGCGGACGCAGCGCGGCGCGCTCCTGCTGGACGTCGGCCAGAGTCGCGGCGTCGGCGACGTCGAAGCGCCCCGCCCGCGTGCGGCGCAGCGCCACCAGATGAGCGGCGCTCCCCGCGGCGCGGCCCAGGTCGCGCGCCAGCGCGCGCACGTAGGTGCCGCCGCCGCAGACCACCGTGACATCGAGGTCGGCGCCGCGCCGCTCGCCCACCGTCCATGCGTGGACGCGCACGGTCACCGGTGCGAGATCGAGGGGGCTGCCCCGGCGCGCCGCCGCGTAGGCGCGGACACCGCCCACCTGTTTGGCGGAGAAATCGGGCGGCCGCTGCTCGAGATCGCCCACCATGGTGGCCAGGGCGCCCGCCACGGCGTCTTCGGTCGGCGGCGCGGCCTCGCGGACCACGCGACCCGTCACGTCGTCCGTGTCGGTTTCCGCGCCGAACCGGATCGTGGCCTCGTAGCTCTTGGGCTCGGCGTCGAGATAGGGAATGAGGCGAGTGCCGCGCCCGACCAGGAGTACCAGCAGGCCGGTGGCGAAGGGGTCGAGGGTGCCGGCATGCCCGACGCGAGACCGCCCGAAGGCCCGGCGCGCCGTCGCCACCACGTCGTGCGAGGTCACGCCCGCCGGCTTGTCCACGAGCAGCAGGCCGTCAGTCGTCCCGGGGCCCATCCACCGGCTTCCCATCGCGCACCTGCGCGAGCAGCGATTCGATCCGTGCCGCCCGGGCGATGCTCTCGTCGAGCCGGAAGGTGATCTCGGGCGCGAGACGCAACCGGAGCTCGCGGCCGACGCGGGCCCGCAGGTGGGCCGCCACGCTGGCCAGCCCCTCTATCGTGGCCGCGCGCTCGACGTCGGACCCCATGATGCTGACGAACACCTTGGCGTGGCGCAGGTCCCGCGTGAGATCGACCCCGGTGACCGTCACCAGGCCGACCACGCGCGGGTCCTTGACCCCTTCGGCGAGGAACGTGGCCACCACCTCGCGGATCGCCTCGGCGACACGGTCTGGACGTCGGTTGTCTGCAGCCATTGAAGCTCGTGCTCCGGCGCGGCGCGCGGGGATGCCGTGCGCCGCAGCCCCTTTTACGTGGCGGGAGAGGATTCGAGTGACCGCGCCACTTCCTCGGTCCGATAACACTCGATGACGTCGCCCACCTTGATGTCGTTGAAGTTCTCAACGCCGATGCCGCACTCGAAGCCATCCTTGACCTCGCGGGCGTCTTCCTTGAACCGCCGCAGGGAGGCGATGGCGCCGTCGTACAACTCGACGCCGTCGCGGATGACCCGCACCCGGCCCTGGCGGTTGATCACGCCGCTCCGCACGTAGCAGCCGGCGATGGTGCCGACGCGCGACACCTTGAAGATCTGCCGGACTTCGGCCTCGCCGTAGATGATCTCACGCTGCTCGGGACGCAGCATGCCTTCGAGCGCCGCCCGCACGTCGGCGACGGCCTCGTAGATGATGCGGTACAGCTTGATGTCGACCCCTTCGCGGTCCGCGGCGGTGCGTGCGTTGTTGTCCGGACGCACGTGGAAGCCGATGATGACGGCGCCCGACGCCTTGGCCAGCAGGATGTCGCTCTCGGAGATGGCGCCCACGCCACGGTGCACGACTTCCACCTGCACCTCGCTGGTGGACAGCTGCTGCAGCGCATCGGCGAGTGCCTCCGCCGGACCGCCCTGATCGGCCTTGATGAGAATGCGCAACGTGCGCCGCTCGCCACTGGCCGCATGTTCGATGAAGTCCTCGAGCGACACGCCACGCGACGTGCGCCGGCTCTTCGCCTCGCGGTCCAGTCGCTGGCGGCGTTGCGCGATTTCCCGCGCCGCCGACGCCTCGTCGACCACGAGCAGCTGGTCGCCGGCCATCGGGACGCCCTCGATACCCAGCACCTGCACGGGAATCGCCGGTCCCGCTTCCTTGACCGTCGTTGCCGCGTTCGTCGAGCAGGGCGCGCACGCGTCCCGAGTGCATGCCGCAGATGAAGTCCTCACCCACGTGCAGCGTCCCGTTCTGCACGAGCACCGTGGCCACCGGCCCCTTCCCCGCGTCGAGCTGGGCCTCGATCACCGACCCGGTGGCCGGACGGTTCGGGTTCGCCTTGAGATCGAGGATCTCCGCCTGCAGGAGTAGCTGATCGAGCAGCGTCTGGACGTTGGTGCCCTTCTTGGCCGAGATCTCGGTGCTCAGCGTCTGCCCGCCGAACTCCTCGAGCACGACGCCGTGCTGCAGCAGATCCTGCTTGACCTTGGCGACGTTCGCCTGCGGCAGGTCGATCTTGTTGATGGCCACGATCATCGGCACGCCGGCGTTCTTGGCGTGGGAGATGGCTTCGATGGTCTGCGGCATGACGGCGTCGTCCGCAGCGACCACGAGGACCACGATGTCGGTGACCTGCGCGCCGCGGGCGCGCATGGCCGTGAACGCCTCGTGGCCCGGGGTGTCGAGGAAGGTGATCGACTTGTCGTTGGGCAACGAGACGTGGTACGCGCCGATGTGCTGCGTGATGCCGCCCGACTCGCCGGCCACGACGTTGGCGCGGCGGATGTAGTCGAGAAGCGACGTCTTGCCGTGGTCCACGTGGCCCATGATGGTGACCACGGGCGGCCGCGACACGAGATCCTCGGGTTGATCCTCCTGCGTAGGCACGACGTCCTCGGCCTGGTACGCGTCCTCGCGTACGGCCTGGAAGCCGAACTCGCCGGCGATCAGCTCGATCTGGTCGAAGTCGAGCCGCTGGTTGATCGTGATCATCAGCCCCAGGTTCTTGAACGCGAAGGCTACGATCTCGGTGGCCTGGATCTTCAGGATCTGGGCGAGTTCGCTGACCGTGATGAACTCGTTGACGCGGACGAGCCGCTTCTCGCGCTCCGCCTCGGCGGCGCGCTGCGCCTGCACCTCTTCGCGATGCCCGCGCCGCGAGTCGCTGGAGCTGCGCCGCGACGGGGTGCCGCGCATGGCGGCCATCGTCTTGGAGATGTTCGCGTCCACGGCGCCCTGATCGACCGAGCCGCGGCGCCCCTTCTTGCGGCGCCCACGCTCGGGCGCGACCCTTGCCGGCACTCTTGTCGTCGCGCCGCGGCGGGGTGGCCACGCCGCCGCCCGGGGCCGCGGAGGCCACGGGACGGGGCGGCATGAAGGGCGAACTGCTGGCGACCGGACGCGGGCGCGGCGCCCCCGGGGTGACCGGGCGCGGACGCGGACGCTGACGCTCCCGGGACGGCGCGGAGGTGCTCTGCGGCTCGCTGCGTACCGGGGCCGGTTGCGGCTCCTCTACTACGGGATGCGCCTGCTCTTCCACGGCTTCGGATGCCGCGGGCGCTTCGGCCTCCACGGGGGTTTCGACCGGGAGCGACTCGGCTGCTGCAGCGCGCTGCGCTTCCTCGGCGGCGGCGGCGGCCGCCTCGGCCTCCGCGGCCGCGGCCGCAGCGGCCTCTTCGGCGGCCTTCTTCTCTTCCTCCACCTTCTGAGCGGCCTCGGCCGCTGCGGCGGCCGCGGCTACGTCGGCCGCCTTGCGGCGGCGCCGCACCGGTGCCGGTGGCGCTTCCACGACGGGCGCGGCTTCGGCCGCCTCCGCAGCCTTCGCTGCTCGCTTGGCGCGGGGCGTCTTGGCCGTGGTTGCCTTGGCGGTCTTGGTCTTGGCCGTCTTGGCTTTGGCCGTTTTGCTCGCGGTCTTGGTGGCCGTCTTCTTCGTCGTGGGGCGACGGCGCGACTTGGTCTTGGGCGCATCGGCGCCGCGCCCGGCCCGCGCGCGCTTCTCGCGTTCCCAGCGCGCGCGGAGTCGCGCCACCTGGTCGTCGGTGAGCACGCTCAGATGGCTGCGTACCGGGACGTCCATATTTCGGAGCAGGCTGATCACTTCCTCAGCCGAGGCTCCGAATTCTCCAGCCATGTCGTGTACGCGAAGCTTGCTCAATCCAACCTCCTAACTGGGCCCTGTCGACCCCGATTCCACCGCACCAAGAATTCCGTTGGCAAGCGATCGATCGATGATACCGATCGCGGCCGTCTGATTCCGTCCCGCTACCGTTCCCAACTGACCGGTGGTCAGTCCCTCGACCACTCGGACCCGCCGCGCCCGCAACAGCGGCAGCAGCTTGTCCAGACTGTTGGCCGCCGCATCGGCCGCCACCAGCGCCAGCACCAGCGTTCCCTTCTTTGCCGCGACGCGCACCTGCTCGACCCCCACCACGGCATTTCGCGACCGAATCCCCAGCCCCACGAGGCCGAGCGCGCGTCGCGCCTGCTCCGGCGTCAAGCCGCCGCGCCGTCCCCGTCGGGGGGCGTCTCGGGCTCGGCTTCGGCCGATGGTCCCGTCTCCCCAGACTCCGTGGACGCTGACTCGCCGCTGGCCGCCCCGGCCTCGTCGGCGGCCCCTTCCTCGGTCAACTCGGCCAGAATCGCCATCAGCCGGTCGGCGTCGTCGAGCGTGATGCCGGGCAACCGCAGGAAGTCGTCGCGCTCCAGATCGATGATGTCGTTGAGGGTACGATAGCCCCCCTCCTCCAGGATCGCGACGGTGGCCGGCGGCATGCCCTCGATCTCCGTGAGCGGCACGTCCGCCACATCCCCCTCCTCCTCGGGCAACGGCGCGAAGATCGCGCCCTCGCCTCCGCGCTCCAGCCACTCGCGACTCGAGTACAGATCGATCTTCCAACCCGTGAGTTCCGACGCCAGCCGCACGTTTTGTCCGTTCCGCCCGATGGCCAGCGAGAGCTGGTCCTCGTCCACCACCGCCTGAATGGTCTTGGTAACCGGATCGCTGAACACGCGCGCCACCCGCGCCGGCGCGAGGGCCAGCTTGGCGAAGCGCTCCGGATCGGGCGACCAGGGCACGATGTCGATGCGTTCCCCGCCGAGCTCGTTGACCACGGCCTGGACGCGCGAGCCTTTGAGGCCGACGCACGCCCCCACTGGATCGATGGCGTCGTCGCGCGAGAACACGGCGATCTTGGTGCGGCTGCCCACCTCGCGGGCCGTCGCCTTGATCTCCACGATGGCCTGCTGGATCTCGGGCACCTCGAGCTTGAACAGCGCCTTGACGAAGAGCGCGTCGGCGCGGCTCAGGATCAGCCGCGGCCCCTTGGGCGTCTCCTCGACCTTCTTCAAGACGGCGCGCACCGGCTCGCCCTGGTGGAAATGCTCGCGGTGGTTCTGCTCACGGTAGGGAACGATCGCCTCCGCCTCGCGGAACTTGTTGAGCATGATCACGAGCTTGCCGCGTTCGATCTGCTGCACCTCGCCCGACAGGAGTTCCCCGACGCGCGACGTGAACTCGTCGCGAATCCGGGTCCGTTCGCCCTCGCGCACGCGCTGGATGATGCGCTGCTTGGCCGCCTGCACGGCGGCGCGGCCGAAGACGGCGAAGTCCACCGGCTCCTCGAGCACGTCCCCGGCGTCGAACTCCTCGTCGTACAACCGCGCATCCTCGAGCGCGATCTCGCGACTCGGGTCCTCGACCACGTCCACGACGGTCTTGAGCAACACGATCTTGATGTCGCCCTTGGCGTCGTCGATGGTGACCTCGGCCTGAACGTTCGCTCCGTATTTCTTGGCGAGGGCCGCCATGATGCCGTCCTGGAGGAGCCCGTAGAGTTCCGCCCGGTCCAACTGCTTGGTGTTCGACACCTCGCGAAATGCGGCCAAAATCTCCGTTGAGCTTACCATCCACGCATCCTCATCATGGGTCGGCGCCACACGCCGACCACCGTTCGTGGCCCCCGCCGCCGCGGGCACCGCTTCCCTTCCATTGAACAGCGCTAGACGCGGAACGCCAGCCGCGCTTCCTTCACCTCTCCGAGCAGCACCGTGCGGCGCTCGCCCGAATCGAGTTCGAGTTCCACAGCCTCGGTGCCAGCCGGCCCCGTCACCGCCAGAATCTTCGCTTCGAACCTTCCGCCCAACGCCGGGCTGAGCACGTTGGCCCACCGTCCCACGAACCGGCCCCACTCGGCCGCCGTTCGCAACGGCCGCTCGCCGGGAGACGACACCTGCAACACGTACCGATCGGACAACAACCCACTGGCATCGATCCGGGCCTCGACGGCCCGCGACACCCGTGCGCAGTCGTCCACCGTGACTTTCCCGCCGTCCCGACGGTCGATCCGAGCTTCGACGAGAGGACGCGACTTCGTGCCCCCACGCCGGAATTCGACCAGGTCGAATCCAAGCGCGTCAACCTCTTGATTGACAATAACTTCTAGCTCTTGCTTCACGTACTGTGACAAGTGCCTTTACAGGACAAAAAAATGTGGGGAGCATCCCCCACATGGCGCGCGGCATTCGCCGTGCATGAGCGTGAAGCTACAGGGTCGTCGCTAGTGAGTCAAGCGAACTCGCGCGGCGATGCAGCCATCACAGAAATCTGACGACCGGCGTCGCCGGCCCGGTGCGAGAAGTAGCGATCGTTGTCGCACCGCGTGCAGTGGGCGGCGACCGTGATGCGCCGGACGCCCCGCTCGCGCGCGTGGCGGGCAATGAGCGAACGCAGATCGACCGGAGTGGGGCGATCCACCGCCCGTCCGGTAAGCCGCCCATAGACGTCCGGACTCACCTCGTAGCACCGTCCGCAGATGGCGGGGCCCAAGTGCATCGTCAGTTCCGCCGCGGCGCAGCCCAGATCCGCAAGCGCGTCGATCCCGGCATCCACGATCCGCGCCTCCGTCCCCCGCCACCCGGAGTGCAGCAGTGCCATCGCCCCGGAGGGGTGGGCCAGAAACACCGGCACGCAGTCAGCCACCGTGACGGCGAGCGCCGTCGCCGCCCCGGCCCGGCACGCATGTCCGTCCGCCGCCGGCCCCCGAAGCCATCCGCGCCAATCCGATCCGTGGGTGAGCACGCGAGCGCCGTGCACCTGGGACGCCGTGGCGAGGCGCGGGATCTCCGCCGCCTCCAGGTGCGTCGTGACCAGGCGCCACCGCCCCATCACGTCGCGAACCGGCTCTTCGCCGGCCAGCCCGAGGCTCCCGAACGCGCGCGTGGTGGTATAGGCGAGGAACCCCAGCGCGACCAGTTCGGGCACCACGTCCACCCCGTCGGGCGCGGCGATCACTCCCCGCGAACCTCCACGCGCTCGATGTCGGCGCCCAGCGCCCGCAACCGTTCGTCGATGCGCTCGTACCCCCGCTCGATCTGCTGCACGTTGTGGATGGTGCTCCGCCCCGGCGCGGCCAGCGCCGCCAGGAGCATGGCCATGCCGGCGCGGATGTCCGGCGAATCGACGTTGCCGGCGTGCAGGGGCGACGGACCGATGACCAGCGCGCGGTGCGGATCGCACAAGACGATGCGCGCCCCCATGCTGGCCAGTTTGTCGACGAAGAACATGCGGGACTCGAACATCTTCTCGTGCATCAGGATCACGCCCTGGCACTGCGTGGCGGTCACGATCGCAATCGACATCAGATCGGCCGGGAACGCCGGCCAGGGTTGGTCCTCGAGCTTGGGCACGTGCCCGCCGAGATCGGCCTGGATGATCCGAGGTTGATCCGCCGGCACGAGCAGGTCGGCGCCTTCCACCTGGCAGACGACCCCCAGGCGCTCGAATCCCATGCGCGTCGACCGGAGGTGCTCGACGCCGGCGCGCTCGATTCGCAATGCGGAGTTGGTCACCGCGGCGAGCCCGATGAACGACCCGACCTCGATGTGGTCGGGCCCGATCTCATGGGACGCGGCCCCGAACGTGTGACCGCCCTCGATGGTGAGCGTATTGGTGCCGATGCCCTCGATGGTGGCGCCGAGCGCCACCAGGAACCGCGCCAGATCCTGGACGTGCGGCTCGCTGGCCGCGTTGCGCAGAACGGTGGTGCCGCGGGCCGCGGCAGCCGCCATGAGGGCGTTCTCCGTGGCCGTCACACTCGGTTCGTCCAGGAAGACGTCGGCACCGACGAACCCGTTGGTGCGGAGGTCGTAGTGGTCGGAGAGCGTGAACTCGGCCCCCAGCTCGCGCAGCACGTTGAAGTGCGTGTCCAGGCGCCGGCGCCCGATCACGTCGCCTCCCGGCGGGGGCAGCGTCACCGAGCCGGCGCGAACGAGCAGGGGCGCCGCCAGCAGAATCGACGCGCGGATGCGCGCACACAGCACCGGGTCGAGTCGCGTCGCCTCCACCGTCCGCGCGTGGACGTGCAGCTCGTTCCGGCCGGCCCATTGGGCGGACGCCCCCACCGACCGCAGCAGCTCGACGAGCGCTTCGACGTCGCGAATCCGCGGTACATTGGTGAGGGTCACCGGCTGGTCGGTGAGCAGGGTTGCGGCGACGATGGGCAGCGCCGCGTTCTTGTTGCCCGCCGGCCGGACGGTACCGGAAAGCGGGTTCCCCCCGTGGACGATGAACTGCAGAGCGCTCATGACGCGAATGGATGACGTAGCCGGCGAAAAAACTCAGGGAAACGCGATGGCGAAGAATGCCCGGTACACGGATGGTGCGTCAAGCGCTCGTAACTCGCTTGACACCACGGTGTATATCTGCGTACGATCTTTGCACCACCCATGATGCTGGCTTCGATGGTGCGCGGAAGCGCGTGGATCTTGCAGGCCGTCGCGACGCTACCCGACACGGTCTTTACGCGGCAGATCGTCGAGCGCGGGTGGTTCGACCAGTTGACGCATGTGGCCACCGGTGTGCTGGCCATTCTGCTCCTGTTGCTCGTCCTCCTGGCCTTTCCGCTGGCCTGGTACATCCGCGGCCGGCTCAAGCAGCTCACCGCGGTCATCGACGGGCTCCGTCACGATTTCGGCCCCGTCGTGGAGCGCACCCGCGGGGTGATGCAGAACGCCGAGGAGATCTCGGCCACGGTGCGCCGTGACGTCGAACGGTTGAGTGAGACCGTGGAGCAGTTCGACGGACAGTTGCGCGAAATCGCCGACATCGCGGGCGACCGGGTGCGCGACTTCGACGCGCTGCTGGGCGCCGTCCAGGAGGAGGCCGAGGATCTGTTTCTCACCACGGCATCGGCGGCCCGGGGGATCCGGGCCGGCGTGCGGGCGCTTCGCCGACACCGGTCGCGGCGCGACCAGCGAGCGGAACGGCTGGCGGAACGCGCGGCGTCCGAGGACGTCGATGACGAGGACGACGCCCCGGTGCCGGCCCCCGAGGGGGACGACGATTCCCGCGAGCGGGTCCCACGACTGCGCCGTCGGCGGCGCGCCACATGACCGGAAGTCGGATCGCGGCGATGCTGGGGATCGCCGCTTTTCTTTTGATCGCGCTCCCGCACGCTGCCTACGCGTGGACGCCGGGAACGCACGTGTTCCTGGGCGACGCGGTGCTGCGCTCCGCCCAGTTGCTGCCGACGGCGATCGCCGATCTGCTGCGGGCATTTCCCTACGATTTCCTGTACGGCTCCATTGCCGCCGACACGAGCATCGCGAAGAAGTACGCCCCCGTCGGCCGCCACTGCCATTCGTGGGACGTGGGATTCGACATCCACGAAGCGGCCTCCGACGAGCCGCTCCGCGCCTTCGCGCTGGGCTACCTCGCACATCTGGCCGCCGACTCGGTGGCGCACAACTACTTCGTGCCGATGCAGCTCACCGTGACGTCATCCACGTCGTCCATCGGACACAGCTACTGGGAGAGCCGGTTCGAAACGCACCTCGGCGAGCGGTACAGCCGGCGGGCCCGCGATCTGATCCTGCTCGACCACGCGACCTCGGACGCGCTGCTGGACGGCATCCTGAGCCCCACCCTGTTCAGCACGCAGACCAACCGGCGGATCTTTCGCGGCATGGTGCACGTGGCCGATTCGGAGTCCTGGCAGCGGATCTTCCAGCTGATGGCCGAGAAGAGCCGGTGGGACCTGCAGGACTCCGACGTCTCGGCGTACCTGGAGCGCTCGTTCGACTTCATCATCGACCTGATGAACCGGCTCGACCATTCGGAACCCTACCAGCACGACCCGTCGGGTGACGAGCGTCTGCGGCGCGCGAAGCGGGTGCGCCGGCAGGCGCTCCGGATCGGCGGCGAAGATGCGGTGCGCGAACATGCCGTGGAGCACTTCGGCATGCCCGCGCCGAGCCTCCCCTTCGCGCGCTCCCTCGTGGCGCCGGTCTACGACCCGAGTCGCTTGGCGAGCAACTGAGCCACCCGCTTCGGGTCGGCGCTGCCCTTGGACCGCTTCATCACGGCACCGATCAGCACCCCCTGGAGCTTCTTCTCCCCGTTGCGGAACCGTTCCGCTTCGGCGGGCATCGCATCGATGACCTCGCCGATCCAGGCGTCGAGGGCGCTCTCGTCCGAGACCTGCACCAGCCCCTCGCGCTTGGCGATGTCGGCCGGCTCCCCCCCGTCGGTGCACATGAGGCCGAAGATCTGCTTGCCGGCGGTGTGGCTCACCACGCCGTCGCGCACGAGGGTGAGCAGCGCGGCCAGATCCGTCGGCCCCACCGGGAAGTCGGCGATGTCCTGGCCGCTCGTCTTCAGCGCCGCCAGCACCTCGCCCATCACCCAGTTGGCGGTCGCCTTCGGATCGCCGGTGGCACTCGCCGCCCGCTCGAAGTAGTCGGCCACCCGCGGGTTGGCCGTGAGCACCTCGATATCGTACTCCCCGAGCCCGAACGCCGACGCATAACGGGCCCGCCGCGCCGCCGGCAACTCCGGCAGCGCGTCGCGAATGCCCGCCACGAACGCCGGTTCGAGATGCAGCGGCGGCAGGTCGGGTTCGGGGAAGTACCGATAATCGTGGCTTCCCTCCTTCGACCGCGCCGGCCGCACTTCCTCGGCGGCGCCGTCCCAGAGCATCGTCTGCTGTTCGACCACGCCACCGGCGTCCACCAGCGCGCACTGCCGCAGGAACTCGGCCGCCAACGCGCGCTCGACCCCGGAGAACGAGTTCATGTTCTTGACTTCGGTCTTGGTGCCGAGGGTCGTGGCGCCGTGGGGACGCACGCTGATGTTCGCGTCCACCCGCAACGAACCCTCCTCCATGCTCACGTCGCTGACGTCCGCGTATTCGAGAATCTGCTTGAGCGCGCGCAGGTAGGCGCCGGCGTCGGCGGCCGACCGCATGTCGGGCTCACTCACGATCTCGACCAGAGGCACGCCCGACCGGTTGAGATCGATGGCGGTGCCGCCGGCGAAGCGGTCGTGAACGGACTTGCCGGCATCCTCCTCCATATGGAGGCGCGTGATGCCCACGACGCGTCCGCCCGCGTCCACCGCGCCGCCGGTGGCCAGCGGCTTGTCGAACTGCGAGATCTGGTAGCCCTTGGGCAGGTCCGGATAGAAATAGTTCTTGCGCGCGAACACCGACGTCGGGTGCACGGTGCACCCGAGAGCCAGCGCCGCCCGCACGGCGAGTTCCACCGCACGCGCATTGAGCACCGGCAGCGCGCCGGGCAGCGCCAGGCAGACCGGGCAGACGTTGGTATTGGGCGGCGCGCCGAAGGCGCTGGAGCAGGAACAGAACGCCTTGGTGGCGGTCTTCAACTGCACGTGCACCTCGAGCCCGACCACCATTTCATAGCGTTCGGCATACGCCGCGAAGGCCGCGTCGCTCATCGATGCGCCTCCTCGCCCAGGGCGCGTTCCAGTGCGTACGCGGCGCTGAACATGCGGGCCTCGTCGAAGTGGGGCGCGATGAACTGCCCGCCCACCGGCAGCCCGTCGACGCGACCGATGGGCTGCGACATCGCCGGCACGCCTGCCAGATTCGCGGTCGCCGTGAAGATGTCGTTCAGGTACATCTCGTACGGATCGGTGGTGGCGCCGATGCGGAACGCCGGCCGCGGCGTGGTCGGCGTGAACAGCACGTGCACGCCGTCGGCGAACACGCGCTCGAAGTCGCGCGTGATCAGTCGCCGGACCTGCTGCGCCTTCCGGTAGTACGCGTCGTAGTAGCCAGCCGAGAGCACGTACGTTCCGAGCATGATCCGGCGGGTCACCTCGGCCCCGAAGCCGCCGGACCGCGTGGCTTCGTACATCCCGCGCAACCCGTCGCCGTCCAACCGCAGCCCGTACCGCACGCCGTCGAATCGGGCGAGGTTGGACGAGGCTTCGGCCGGCGCGACGATGTAGTAGACGGGGATGGCGAGGGCGGTGTGCGGCAGCGAGACCTCGCGGACCTCCGCCCCCTGCTCCTCGAGCAACGCCAGCGCACGGTCGCAGTGATCACGGACCCGCGGATCGAGATCGTCGGGGAAGTACTCCCGGGGCTTGCCGACCACGACGCCCTGCAGCGAGCCGGCCGACGCGGCGCGGTAGTCCGGCACCGGCCGATCGACAGAGGTTGCGTCGTGCGGGTCGTGCCCGGCGATGACGCCGAGCAATCCGGCCGCGTCATCGACCGACGCGCCGAACGTTCCCACCTGGTCAAGGGACGATGCGAAGGCGACGAGCCCGTACCGGCTCACCCGTCCGTACGTAGGCTTCACACCGACCACCCCGCACAGTGCCGCCGGCTGGCGCACCGACCCGCCCGTCTCGGAACCGAGGGCCATGCGGACGATGCCCGCGGCGACGGCCGCCGCCGACCCGCCGGAGGATCCGCCGGGCACGCGGTCGGGGGCGTGCGGATTGCGCGTCGGGCCGTAGACGCTGTGCTCGGTGGACGACCCCATCGCGAACTCGTCCATGTTGGTCTTGCCGAACACGACTCCGCCCGCCGCGCGCAGCCGACGGATCACGGTCGCCTCGTACGGGCTCACGTACCCGCGAAGGATGCGGGAGCCGCAGGTGGTGGGCAGCGTCCGCGTTGCGAGGTTGTCCTTGACGGCCACCGGCGTGCCCGCCAGCGGGCCGTCGGGTGCCTGATTGGCCTGCTCCGTGGCATCGGCGTCGTCGCGCCACGCAAAGATGTTGAGCCCGTCCCGGCCGGCATTCACGGCATCGGCGCGGCGGGCCGAGGCAGCGACCGCCTCGCGCGCGGCGGCGCTCACGACTCCTCCTCCGTTTCGTGCGTCGCCAGGCGCGGCACGAGCAGGAACCCATCCTTCATCGACGGTGCGAACGCGTCCGGACCGTGGGCCAGGGCGTCGGGTGGCGGGGTGTCGGCGCGCAGGGGCATGCCGGGAAGATCCTCTTCGACGGCGGACACCGCCGTCGTATCGACCTTCGCCAGCTCGTCCATGTGGCCGAGGATCGTGTTCAATTCGGCCGTCAGGGCCCGGGCGCGCTCGTCGGTGAGTCCGAGGCGCGCCAGCGACGCGATGTGCCGCACATCGTCGAGAGAGACCGCCACTAGTCGATTCCGCGTTCGAGGTTCGCCTGCGCGACGACGAGGGTCTTGCGACCGATGGTCTCGTCGTCGAAATCCACGCGCACTTTCGTCTGGAGCCCCGCGCCGGTGATCTCCGCGATCGTGCCGCTCCCGAATTTCCGGTGCGAGACGCGCGCGCCCACGGCGATGGTCGCGGCATCCTGCGACTCGTCCTCGGGGGCGGCGTACGATCCGAGGGGGCGCCCCGGGCGTCGCGCCGCCGCCGACGCTGGGAAGATATCGTCGTCGAAGATCAGCGACGAGCCTCCCCCCCAGCCGCCAACGCCACCACGGTCCCGCCGCCCCTCGAGGCCGGCCATCACACCCCGCCCGCTGCTCCGCACGCGAATCGTCTGTTGCTGGTCGAGCATGCGGTCCGGGATGGCCGCGAGAAAGCTCGACGGCCGCGAGGGCGTGAATTCTCCATTGCGTCGCCGTGACTCGGCGTGGAGGAGATACAACCGTCGCTCCGCGCGCGTGATGCCGACGTAGAGCAGCCGGCGCTCCTCTTCCAGCATCGCCGGATCGTCGTAGGCGCGGGCCAACGGGAAGAGACCGTCCTCCAGTCCGGCGATGAACACCACCGGGAACTCGAGTCCCTTCGCATTGTGCAGCGTCATCAGGGTCACCGCATCCGCGTCGGCGGAGAGCTTGTCCACGTCGGCCACCAGCGACGCGCGCTGCAGGAACAGGTCGAGCGGCGTGAGCCCCACCTCGCCCTCGACGTCGGCCACCGTCTCCGACGCGCCGGCGATCAGTTCGCGGACGTTGTCCAGCCGGTCGCGCGCCAGCTCCTCGCCCTCGGCCCGGAGGTACTCCGCGTACTTCGTGGCGTCGACGAGATCGCGCAACAGTTCGTCCACCGCCGATTCGCGGGCCTGCTCTCGGAACCGGGAAATCAGCGCCGTGAATTCGGTGAGCGCCGTGCGGGTGGCGGGACGGATGCCGTCCAGGCACTCCTCTCGGGCAACGGCCTCGCACATCGGCAGGCCGGCGGCGCGGGCGCGTTCGGCGAGCAATTCGATGGTCGCGTCCCCCACCCCGCGGCGCGGCACGGCCACGGCGCGCCGGAACGCCTCGTCGTCGGCCGGATTGGCCACGAGCTTGAGGTAGCTCATCATGTCGCGGATCTCGCGACGGTCGTAGAAGCGCACCGCGCCCACCAGGCGGTACGGCACGGCGTGCCGGCGCAGCGCCTCTTCCATGGCCCGGCTCTGGGCGTTCGTGCGATACAGGACGGCGAAATCCCGGAGCTGCCACCCCGCCGCCGAGCGCTGGCGGCGGAGTTCCTCCACCAGCCAGTCGGCCTCGTCGCGCTCGTCCAGGGCGCGCAGCGTCACCACGCGATCGCCCCCGCTGCGCGTTGGGCGAAGGGTCTTCCCCATGCGCCCGGTATTGGCGGCGATGACGACGTTCGCCAGCTCGAGGATCGGCGGCGTGGACCGGTAGTTCTCTTCCAGGCGCACGGTGTGCGCCTGCGGAAAGTCCTTCTCGAAGTCGAGGATGTTGCGGATATCGGCGCCCCGCCAGCCGTAGATCGACTGATCGTCGTCTCCGACGACGCACACATTGCCGTGTTCCGCGCCGAGCAGCGACACCAGCCGGTACTGCGCCCGATTCGTGTCCTGGTACTCGTCCACCAACAGGTACCGGAACTTGCGGCGCAGCCGCTCCAGTTCCTCGGGATGCTGCTCCAGGATCCGCACCGGCAGGAGCAGGAGGTCGTCGAAGTCGGCGGCGTTGGCGCGCTGCAGGGTCGGCTCGTAGTCGGCGTAGACCTGGGCGACCGCCTTGGCGAACGGATCGCGCGCCAGCGACTCGAACTCTTCGGGTGAGACGAGCGCGTTCTTGGCGTCGGAAATGGCGCCGCGTACGGCGCGCGGCGCGTACTGCTTGTGCGGGATGCCGTGGCGTTGCATGAGGCGCTTCACCACGGATTGCGCGTCGTCCTCGTCGTAGATGGTGAACGATGTCGAGCGCCCGACCAGAGCCGCCGCCCGGCGCAGCAGGCGAGCGCCCACGCTGTGAAACGTGCCGGCCCACATGCCGGACGGCTCGGCGCCGAGAAGCGCCGCGATGCGCTCGCGCATCTCGCCGGCCGCCTTGTTGGTGAACGTGACGGCGAGAATCTCGGAGGGCCGCACGCCATGCGCCTGAATCAGGCGGGCCACCCGGCGCGTGAGCACCCGTGTCTTGCCGGAGCCGGCGCCGGCGAGCACGAGGAGCGGGCCTTCATGATGGAGAACGGCTTCGCGCTGCGCGGGGTTGAGACCGTCCAGCAGCGCGTCGTCGGAAGTTCGAGACATCACTCAATCATAACGTCGAATGCCGTGCCCTGGTCGACCAATCCGACGCCGAGCGTGCCGAGACGATGCACCTCGACGATCTGCCCGGCGAGCGCGACGCCGCCGGCCCCCGCGGCCGCGGAGCCGGCGGCCGCGCCGCCGGGACCGTCGTCGGCCACACGGACCCGGCAGGCGCCGCCTTTCACGCGGGCCACCGAGAGCGTGATGCGACCACCGCGTCCGGCACGTGCGTCCAGCGCACGCTGGACGAGGAGTTCGATCGCCCATTCGAGCAGCACGGCGTCGCCGGCCACGTGCGGCGATCCGACCGTCGGTTCGACGGCGATGACGAACGTGTTGGCCAGCGACGGGACGCGGGCCCGATAGTAGTCGGCCACCCGGTCGACCACGACGGCCAGATCGACCGCCTCGTGCCGTGGTTCGGCCCCGATCCGTTCCACGCGTTGCCCCACACGCTCCACGCGGTCGAGATCGGACCGCATGTGCGCGACCATGGCAAGCAGGCCGGGGTCCCCCTGCCCGCGCTCCTCGAGCAGTTCGAGCCACCCGCCCATGCTAGACAACGGGGCGTGCAACTCGTTCGCGACCTCCCGGGCCATGCCCGCCAACGGGCTGCCCGCGGGGGTCTCGATCGCCGCGCGGCTCACGCCAGCCGGTCCAATCCCAGATACGGTCGCAGGGCGGCCGGCACCGTCACCGACCCATCGGCCTGCTGATGGTGCTCGAGCAGGCACGCAATGGTGCGGGGGAAGGCCAATCCCGACCCGTTGAGCGTGTGGACGAAGCGCGGCTTCTCGCCGGGCGCCGGCCGATAGCGGATGTTCGCCCGCCGGGCCTGGAAATCCGTGAAAGTGCTGCACGACGAGACTTCGAGCCACGCTCCGACCCCCGGGGCCCACGCTTCCAGGTCGTACGTCTTGGCCGACGAGAACCCGGTGTCGCCGGCGGCCAGCAGCTTGCGCCGATACGGGAGTTCCAGCCGTTCGAGCATCGTTTCGGCGTGGCGCGTGAGCAGCTCCAACTGCGCGGCGGAATCGTCCTGCGCGGCGTAGCGCACCAATTCCACCTTGTCGAACTCGTGCGTGCGGAGCACGCCGCGCGTGTCCTTTCCGGCCGACCCGGCCTCACGACGAAAGCAGCGGGAGTAGGCGACGAACGCCATGGGGAGTTGCCCGCCATCGAGGATCTCGTCGCGGTACAGGTTCGTGACCGGTACTTCGGCCGTCGGGATGAGGAACATGTCGTCCCGCGTCGAATACGCGTCGTCCTCGAACTTGGGCAGTTGGCCTGTGCCCGTCATGGTCGTGCGCGTCACGAGTTGGGGCGGCCACACCTCGTCGTAGCCGTGTTCCTGCGCGTGGACGTCCATGAACATCGTGAGCAGCGCCCTGACCAGCCGCGATCCGCGCCCGCGGTAGACCACGAATCCGGAACCGCTGATCTTGGCGGCGCGCTCCTGGTCGATCATCCCCAGCGCCGTCATCACGTCCCAGTGCGGCTTCACGCCGGCGGGATCGCGCGGGGTACCCCACTGCTTCACGACGACGTTGGCGTCCTCGCCGCCGGGCGGCACGTCGGCGAGCGGCACGTTGGGAATCTCGAGCAGAACCTGCTGGACCGCGGTCTCGATCCCGCCCAGTCTGGCTTCGTCAGCAGCGATCGATTCGCCAAGGGCCCGCCCATGGGCGATCAGGGCCTCGGCGTCCTCCTTGGCACGCTTGCGCTTGGCGACTTCCTGCGAGGTGGTGTTGCGCTCCGCCTTCTTCTCCTCGACGCTGGTGATGAGTGCGCGCCGCTCGCGGTCCAGCGCTTCACCCCGTTCGAGGACCGGGAGCAACGTCTCGGCGGCGCCACGGCGTCGAACCGCGTCGCGCAGCACGTCGATCTGCTCGCGCAGCATACGAAGGTCGTGCATGACTCACTTGGTGGGGATGCCCGGGCCCAGCGACACGTACCCGCAATTGGGATCGGAAACGACTTCGGTATACATGGCCCGATGGGCGAGATCGATGCTGTCGACCACGAACTTGGCAAAGTACGACGATCCCAACGAGTACACCGTGCACGTGGTGGCGTCGAGCACGTTGACCGCCACGACCTGGCCGACCGGCACGACGAGCGTCGAGTCGAACGTATAGCCGCTCTTCCGCGCCTGGAGGTAGTCGGCGAAGGACCCGGGCACCGATTGCAGGCCGACGCTGATGGCCGACGAGAGCCCGTTGGCCACACGGCGAGCCGGATAGATGACGATGTTCCCCGCCGAGTCGATGTCGAGCGCGACGTTGAAGTAGAAGTTCGCGTCCACGGGCGCCGCCGTTGCCGTCAGGAAATCGATGCCGGCCGGCGTGGCCGGCGGGCCTCCGTTCAGCGCGAATACGATCGGCGAGTTCGACATCGTCGAGAACTGAGCCTTGGGGGGCTTGAGGGCCCCGCAGGCTCCGCATAGTACGACCGCGGCCGTACCGAAAACCATGGAAAGTCGTCGCATCATCTAGGAGCCGGCAGACACGGCCAGAGGGAATCGTAAGGGCGAAGGATACCGTGCGCGGCAATCGACTTCAAGCGATTGCCGTCGCTTGACTTCGGCGAAGTGCATCTCTAGCTTCGCCAACACTTTCCAAGGAGCGGGAATGGCGAGTTTACGCGATCTCGTCGCCGCCATCCGGCAGCGCGACGGCGTGGAAGCCGCGGTCATCCTTGGCCGCGACGGACTACTGATCGACAGCCAGGCAGTCGAGGGGCTCGACGCCGAAGACATGGCCGCCCGCATTCCCCCGATCATGGCCGCCGCCGACGATCTCGGCGTGAACAGCGGGCGCGGCGAACTGGTGACCGCTGTCCTGGAGCACGCGAGTGGCATGGCGCTGATCTCGAGTCTCACCAGCGAGGCGGTGCTGCTCGTGCTGCTGGCTCCGAGCGCCAACGTCGGACCGCTGCTCTACGAATTGCGGCGGAATCGAGGCCAGATCGCCGCGCTCGTGTGATCCGTGCCGTCCGAGCCCGAAGAGTTCCGTGTGCTCGTCGCCGATGATGAGCCCCACATCGGACGCATCATCAAGATGAAGCTCGAGCAGGGGCCGTTCCGCGTCTCGCTGGCCTACGACGGCCGGGAGGCGCTCGAGATCCTCGAGAAGACGCCGCACATCGACCTCGTGCTGCTCGACGTGATGATGCCGGAGACGAGTGGGCTGGACGTCCTGGCGGCGATGCGCGCCGATCCCCGGTGGCGCGCCCTGCCGTGCATCATCCTCACCGCTGCGGGCGAAGCCGAGTACCAGCGCCGCGCCATGGCCATCGGGGCCAGCGAATTCCTCACCAAACCATTCAGCCCGAAACGGCTGTACGCACGCGCCGCGGAGCTGGTCGGACTGACGAGCGATAGCGGCGAAGCAGGTCTCGCATGAGTCGATGGATGGTCATCCTGGCCGGGGGCGTGGGGTCCCGGTTCTGGCCCCTGAGCACCCCGGAGCGCCCCAAGCAACTGCTGCCGCTGGTGAGCACCCAGCCCCTGCTCCGCGACACGCTCGACCGGGTGCGACCACTGGCCGACCCATCGCACACGCTGATTCTCACCAACGCTTCGCTCGTGCCCGCGATCGCCGCCCTGGCCCCGGAGATTCCGCCGGAGCACCTGATCGCGGAACCGAAGCCGGCCGGGACGGCCGCGGCGCTCGCGTGGGCCGCCCAGCGGATCGCGGCCACCGACGGCCCGGACGCGACGATGCTCTCCGTCCACGCCGATTGGGCGGTGGCCGACGCGGATGGGTTTCGACGCGCCCTGGCCCGCGCGGCCGACGCGGCCGAACGCCACGCGAGTCTCGTCACCGTCGGCGTGGTCCCGTCGCGTCCCGACCCGGGATTCGGGTACATCCAGCCGGCCGCCGAGGTGGAGCCCGGCGTGCGCCGCGTGGCCCGATTCGTCGAGAAGCCGAGTGCCGAGCGGGCTCGCGAGATGTGCGACGCCGGGTACTTCTGGAATTCCGGGATCTTCGTGTGGCGGGTGGGCGACTATCTCGGCGAACTCCGGGCGCACACGCCAGAAGTCGCCCCCGCGCTCGCGGCGCACCCAAACGATCTGGCGGCGTTCTTCGCGAGCGTCGAACCGATCTCGGTGGACGTCGGCGTCATGGAGCGCAGTACGCGCGTGCTCGTGATGCCCGGCGACTTCGGGTGGGACGACATCGGCGTGTGGGGTGCGCTGCGGCGTGTGCGGGCGCTGGACGCGCAGGGGAATGCGATGTCCGGTGACGCGTACGCGGTCCGGGCGACGGGCAACGTGGTCCATGCCGAGGAGGGCACGGTCGTGCTCTACGGCGTCGACGATCTGGTGGTGGTGACGTGCGGGGGGCTGACGGTAGTGACCACCGTGGAGAAATCGCACGCGCTCAAGGAACTGCTGATGGAACTGCCGGCCTCGGTGCGGGAACCCCGATGAGCGAACTGTTCCTCTACGACGACGCGACCGCGCGGCGGTTCGAGCCGTTCGCCCTCGTGCGCCCGGTAGCGGAGCTGCGGGCCGGCGCCACGCTGCTTCGCGAACGGTGGGAGACGGCCATGGGGCGTCCCTGCGCCGGTCTCGTGAGCGCGTCGCACCTGCGGGATTTCTCCGAGCGCGACGCCCCGCGGTCCGTGCACGATACGCTCCCCGCCGGCGCGGTTCTCGCCAATTCGCGGTGCGCGGTGGCGCTGGCGCACGCCCCCGAGGCGGACGTCTGGCTGTGCGACGGGCGCGTGGCCGCGGTGCGGCTTCGAGCCCCCGTGGCGTCCGATGAACTGGCGGACGGCACGCGCACGCTCGAGTCCCTGGCACCGCCGGCCGGCCGGACCGCGCAGGTGCACGGCCGCTGGATCGACGAGGTGTGGCACTTCATCCGCGATCTCCCGGCCCAATTGATGGAGGACATCTCGGCGCTGAGCGACCGAGCCCTGCTCCTTCCTCCCGACGAGGCGCCGCGGGTGGGTGAGCATCCGGTGTTCGTCGAGCGCGGCGCCACGGTGGAACCGATGGTCATGTTCGACGTCACCGCGGGGCCGGTGCTCATCCGCCAGGGGGCCACCGTGCAGGCGTTCACGCGCCTGGCCGGCCCGTGCGTGGTGGGCAAAAACTCGGTGGTGAGCGGCGGCCGCGTCGCGGCGAGTTCCATCGGCGAGTCCTGCAAGGTGCACGGCGAGCTGAGCACGTCGATCATCCTCGGTCACAGCAACAAGGGCCACGACGGCTTCGTCGGCCACTCGTACCTGGGGCGGTGGGTGAACCTCGGGGCGGCCACCGTGACCAGCAACCTGAAGAACACCTACGGCGCCGTTTCGCTCTGGACCCCCGAGGGGATCCGCGACACCGGGCTCCAGTTTCTGGGGGCGCTGATCGGCGACCACGCGAAGACGGGAATCGGGGTGCGGCTGACGACGGGGAGCGTGATCGGGGCCGGCGCCAACGTCTTCGGCGGCGACGTCATGCCAAAGGTCGTTCCCCCGTTCGCCTGGGGAAGCAGCCCGCCGTACGCGGTCTACGATCTGGGCAAGTTCCTCACCGCGGCCGATCGCATGATGCAGCGGCGCGGCGTGGTGCTTTCGGACCGAACCCGCGCCCAGTTGAGCGCCTCGCACGTCACGCGCTGGAGCGTGCGCCAGCCGTGAGAGTGTGGGTACTCGGCAGCGGCAGCGGCGGAAACGCCGTGCTGGTGGAAGCGGCCGACGGCCGGGTGCTGGTGGACGCGGGGTTCGGCGTGCGGACGCTGGCCGCCCGCCTGGCGGCGATCGGAGTGCCCCCCGAATCGATCGAGGCCTGCGTCATCACGCATGAACACACCGATCACGTCAAGGGTGCCGCGGCCGCGGCGCGGCGGTGGGGATGGACGCTCCACGCCAGCCGCGGCACGGTTGCCCACACGCCCGAACTGGCGGGCGGCCACGTGCACGTTTTCGACGCCGGCGGCTCACTCTCGTTGTCGACGATGGACGTGTCCACCGTTCGTACGCCCCACGACGCGGCGGAGCCGGTCGGCGTGACGATCACCGCGAGGGCCACGGGCCTTCGCGCGACCGTGTGCACGGACATCGGACATGTGAGCGACGGCGTACGGGCCCTCTGCCGCGACGTGGACATTCTCGTGCTCGAGTCCAATCACGACGAGGCGATGCTGCGGGCCGGTCCGTATCCGCCGGTGGTCCAGGCCCGCATTGCCGGCGCGCACGGTCACCTTGCCAACCGGCACGCCGCGGCGCTCATCCGCGAGACCGTGAGCCGCCACCTTCGCCACGTCGTGCTGGCCCACCTGAGCGAGAAGTGCAACGCGCCTGAGTTGGCCTGGGGCACCACGGACCGCGAGGTGAAGCGCACCGCGTACCGGGGCGCCGTGACGACTGCCCGCCAACGCGAGATCGTCGGGCCGTTCGACGCGGCGGGCCGAGAGGAGCCGAGCCAGTACAGCCTGGCCATTTAGACCGGATGCGGAAATGGAAAGAGGGGCGGAGCGCCGATGGCGCCCCGCCCCAATTTCGTGTCCGGTTGGCGGTTCGCAGGTGGCCGTCCCCGCGGACGGCCGCCTGTGCACCGCCGACGGTCGTGCTAGTACATCCCGCCCATGCCGCCCGGCGGGCCGGCCGGCGCCGGCTTGTCTTCCTTCTTCTCCACGATCAGCGCTTCGGTCGTGAGCAGGAGGCCGGCAATGGACGCCGCATTCTGCAGTGCCGTGCGGGTGACCTTGGTCGGGTCGATGACCCCGGCCTGCACGAGATCCTCGTACGTGTCGGTCAGCGCGTTGTAGCCGAACGCGTCGTCCTTGGACGCGCGCACCTTCTCGACCACGATCGAGCCCTCGCCGCCCGCATTGTACACGATCATGCGGATCGGCTCCTCGATGGCGCGACGGATGATGTCGACGCCGATCTGCTCGTCGGCTTCCTTGGTCTTGAGCCCCTCGAGCGCGCGCTGGGCACGGATGAGCGCCACACCGCCGCCCGGCACGATGCCCTCTTCGACGGCGGCACGCGTGGCGTGCAGCGCGTCTTCGACGCGGGCCTTCTTCTCCTTCATCTCGGCCTCGGTGGCCGCGCCGACGTTGATCACCGCGACGCCGCCGGCCAGCTTGGCCAGACGTTCCTGGAGCTTCTCCTTGTCGTAATCGGAGGTGCTCTTGTCGATCGCGACGCGGATCTCGGCGATCCGGCCCTCGATCTTCTTTTCCTCGCCGGCGCCGTCGATGATCGTCGTGTTGTCCTTGTCGACGACCACGCGCTTGGCACGGCCGAGATCACCGATCACGGCGTTCTCGAGCTTGAAGCCGACGTCCTCGCTGATCACCTGACCGGCGGTGAGGACCGCGATGTCCTCGAGCATCGCCTTGCGGCGGTCGCCGAAGCCCGGCGCCTTGACGGCGCAGACCTTCAACGTGCCACGCAGCTTGTTGACGACCAGCGTGGCCATCGCCTCGCCCTCGATGTCCTCGGCGATGATGAGCAGCGGCTTGCCCGTCTGCGCCACCTTCTCGAGCACCGGGAGCAGGTCCTTCATGGCCGAGATCTTCTTGTCGTGGATCAGGATGTAGGGATCCTCGAGGGCCGCCTCCATCTTCTCCGGATCGGTCACGAAGTAGGGCGACACATAGCCGCGGTCGAACTGCATGCCGTCGACCGTCTCGAGCGTGGTCTCCAGGCCGCGGGCCTCTTCGACCGTGATCACGCCGTCCTTGCCGACCTTCTCCATCGCCTCGGCGATGAGCTGGCCGATCTCGGGGTCGTTGTTCGCCGAAATCGTGCCCACCTGCGCGATCTCCTTCTTGCCGGAGGTCGGCGACGCTGATCTTCTTGAGGTCTTCGATGACCGCGTTGACCGCCTGATCGATGCCCCGCTTGATGGCCATCGGATTCGCGCCGGCCGTCACGTTCTTGAGGCCTTCGCGGAAGATCGCCTGCGCCAGCACGGTCGCGGTGGTCGTGCCGTCACCGGCATTGTCCGACGTCTTGGTCGCGACTTCCTTCACCATCTGCGCACCCATGTTCTCGATCGGGTCCGCCAGCTCGACTTCCTTGGCGACGGTCACGCCGTCCTTGGTGACGGTCGGGCGCGCCGAACTTCTTGTCGATGACGACATTCCGCCCCTTGGGGCCGAGGGTCACCTTCACCGCCTCGGCGAGTTGATCGACGCCGCGCTTGAGCGCCGCGCGCGCATCCACGTCAAAGTGGAGTTCCTTTGCTGCCATGGTCTAGTTCCTCTGCGAACTGAATTGTTGGAGTGGAAAGGGACTCAGCCGACGACGGCCAGCACGTCCGACTCACGCAGGATGAGCACCTGCTCGCCGTCCACCGTCACTTCGGTGCCGCTGTACTTGCCGTACAGGACCTTGTCGCCAACCTTCACTTCCATCGGCACCCGCTTGTCCTTCTCGTACCGGCCGGGACCGACCGCGATGATCTCGCCCTGCTGGGGCTTTTCCTTCGCCGTATCCGGGATGTAGAGGCCGCCGCGCATCTGCTCGGCCTCTTCCATCGGCTTGATGACGACGCGGTCCGCCAGCGGCGCGACCTTCACGCCCGAAGCGCTCTTAGTTGCCATTGCTACTGCCCCTCCAATGGAGCTGGTGAGGTGTGGATTGGTGAATTCTGACGCGTTAGCACTCGGCTTCGCTGAGTGCTAACCCGCCGGTAAGCTAGCTCGGCACTCCGACTCCGGGCAAGGCCCGGACGTTCAACGATCGAGTTGTATCTCGTTCGCCTTTAGCGACTTACGTGCCAGGCGCATCCGGCCAAAGTGACAAGCGCGATGCGTCGAATTGGCCAGCCGTCCGCACCCTCCGGACATAGCGGCAGGCCACGGTCGCAGACCGCGGCGTTCGACCCCACCCGCGTGAGCCGTCTACTTCACCAGGAGCCCGAAGGCGAGGTTCAAGCCGGTGAGCGTGAGGTAGGGATCGACGATGTCGAAGGACCGGCAGAGGTTGCGGAACGCCTCGGCCACCCCACCGGTGGCGATCACGATCGGGGGCTCCGGGTTCGGCCACTCCGCCTTGATGCGACCCACCAGCCCGTCGATGGCGTCGGCTGCCCCGAGCATGACCCCCGACCGGATGTTCGTATCGGTGCGGGTTCCGATGGCCCGCTCCGGCGCGACGAGCTCGGTGGCCGGCAGCTTGGAGGTTCGCTTGAACAGCGTCTCGGCCGACGTGCGCACCCCGGGCGCGATGATGCCCCCGAAGAAGACGCCCTCGCGCGTCACGCAATCGTAAGTCGTCGCGGTACCGAGGTCGATGACGATGGCATCGTGCCGGTGAATCTGGCTGGCAGCGAGCGTGTTGATGATCCGGTCGGCCCCCACGGTGAGCGGCTCGTCCACCTCGAGGCGGACGGGAAGCTTCGAGGTCGGGTCGATGACGACCACGCGCGCGTGGGACACCCACCGCTCGCACGCCTCGGCCAGCGGCTGGGTGATGGGCGGGACGACCGACGCGATGGCCACCCCGGTCACGGCATGATGATCGAACCCGTGCCCGGCGAGCAACGCCCGGAGCAGCACGCCGATCTCATCGGGGGTCCGCGCCACGTCCGAGGTTACGCGCCAGTGCCCGCGGAGCGTGCCGCCATCGAACAGCCCGACGGTGGTCTCGGTGTTCCCCACATCGAAGACGAGATTCACACTTCCTCCTCAAGAACGAGCGATCCTGCACGCACCGCCTGCAGCCCAGCCAGCGTTCGCACGAGCAACGCCCCCGACGCATCGATGCCGGCCACCGTGCCGGCAACGGGTTCCCGGCACCGGCGCCCCCGGGCGATGTCCCGCGATGCGTATGCCTCGCATTCGCCGGCCCGCAACTGCCCGCCCTCCCCCGCTGCCGCCCGCAACGCCGGCACCAGACGCGCGAGCACGTCGAGCCGGCGGGTACCGGGACGAAGCGCCGCCGCGTCCGGCATGGCCGGCGGCGCCTGAACATTGATGCCGAAGCCTATGGCAATCCAGTCCAGCGCGCCTTCGCGCCAGCGCGCCTCGACCAGAATGCCGGCGAGCTTGCCGCCCTGCACGTAAAGATCGTTGGGCCATTTCAGCCCGATGCGCGCCGGCGCGAACTCGTCCAGCACGGCCGCCGCCTTGAGGCCCAGGCGCAACGAGAGCACCTGGACGGCGGTGGAGTCGCGCGGTCGTTCGATGAGCGCCAGCCAGATCCCGCCGCCAGGTTCGGAAATCCAGCGGCGTCCCTGGCGCCCGCGTCCCGCCGTCTGCTCGTCCGCGAGTACGAGCGTTCCGGGCGGCGCCCCGGCCGCCGCCCGTTCATGCGCCACGTCGAGCGTGGAGCCGACGCGGTCGAACAGTACGACATCGGGGACGCCGCACGCCGCGGCCAACTGCTCCGCGTTCACACCGTCGTACGTCGGCCGATGCTCCGTCACGCGCGCGGGCGCTCGGCGGCCATCTAGGCCAGCGACTCGGTATAGAACCGCTCGTAGTGCGCCACGACGTCGTTCAGCGCATAGCGCCGGCGCGCATCGGCGGCGGCAGCGCGACTCATCGTGTTCCACCGATCGCGATCGCCCAGGATCTCGAGCGCCGCGGCGGCCATGCCGTCCACGTCGCCCACCGCGCAGAGCGCACCCGTGACGCCGTTCTCGACGACTTCCGGCAGCCCGCCCGCATTGGCGCCGATCACCGGCGTGCCCGACGCGAGCGCTTCCAGCGCGCTCAACCCGAACGACTCGCGGTCGGTGGGCAGGAGATACAGGTCGGCCGACGCGAGCAACGGCGCCACCGATTCGATCTTCCCGAGGAACATCACCTGGTCCTGCACGCCCAGCCGGCGGGCCTCCTGTTCGGCGAGGATCCGGTCGGGTCCGTCGCCCACCATCACCAGCAGACTCGGGATCTCGGCGGTGACGAGCGCAAACGTCCGCACGATGTCGACCACGCGCTTCACCGGCCGGAAGTTCGAGATGTGCATGAGCACCGGGCGGCCGTCGCCGAATGCGCCGCGCGACCCGGGATACCGGGCCCGGTCGTAGACCGTGGGGTCCACGAAGTTGGGGATCACCTCGATCCGGCAGCCCGTGCACCCGAAGGCGCTCATCGTCTCCTGCTGCAGGAAGCGCGAGACGGCGGTGAGCCCATCCGACTTCTCGATGGAGAACTTGGTGATCGCGTGGAACGACGGATCCTGCCCGACGATCGTGATGTCGGTGCCGTGGAGCGTGGTGAGCACCTTGATGTCGGGTCGCTGGTCGCCGAGCATCTCCTTGGCGATCCACGCGCTGGTGGCGTGTGGAATGGCATAGTGGCAGTGCAGCAGATCGAGATGGTGCGCGAGCACCACCTCGTGCATCCGGACCGCGAGCGCCAGGTCGTACGGGGGATACTCGAACAGCGGGTAGCGGCCGACGTCAACTTCATGGAAGAAGACGCGGGGCAGGAATGCCGGCAGCCGGAAGGGCTGGCGGTACGTGATGAAATGGATCTCGTGCCCGCGGTGGGCCAGCGCGATCCCGAGTTCGGTCGCCATGGCGCCCGACCCGCCGTACGTCGGATAACACGTGATGCCGATCTTCACCGCCTCATCCCTCCTCGTCCCCCAGCCACCAGCGATCGGCAACTCGCGCCGAGTCGGGGCGTTCGGGATCGAGCCGCGTGACCCGCTCCCCTTTCAATTGATTCCGGAACCAGGTGCGCTGGCGCTTGGCGTACTGCCGCGTCTCGATGATCGCCGACTCCCGTCCGCGCTCGAGGGACGTCGCGCCCTCTGCTACAGACCGCATGATGCCGTATCCCGTTGCTTTCCACGCCGGCGCGTCTCCCGGAACCAACGCCGAGAGGTGTCGAGCTTCGTCCACCCACCCGGCCGCCAGCATCGCGTCCACGCGGGCCTCGATGCGCCCCGCCAGGGAATTCCCCGGGTCCACGAGAAGATAGCGCGCGCGCCACCGCGGCGGACGTGCCCGCTCGCGGTGAAGGGCGCTGACCGGTCGCCCGGTGAGCAGCGCGATCTCGATGGCGCGCAATAGCTGCGTGCGGCCCAGGTGCGCTCGTGCGGGATCCAACGCCCGGCACCAGCGTCGCAGCTCCTCGATCCGCATGGTCCCGAGCACTTCCGCCAACGCGGTGCGCCGCGCGGGATCCAGCGCCGGTTCGTCGAACAACGGCCCGAACAGCGCGCGCAGATAGAACCCGGTACCGCCCACGAGCAGCGGCGTGCGACCGGCGGCCACGGCCTGTTCGATCCATCGTTCCGCATCCCCGGCCCACGCCGCCGCCGAATAGCGCTCGGTGGGTTCGCAGACGTCGATGCCGTAGTGGGGCACGCGCCGCCGTTCTTCCGCTGTCGGTTTGGCCGTGCCGATGTCGAAGCCGCGGTAGATCTGCCGGGAGTCCGCGCTGATGATGGCCCCGGCATGTCGCTCGGCCAGCGCGAGGGCGATGGCGGACTTGCCGGCCGCCGTGGGACCGCAGATGACGCGGACGCTACTTTCGTCCAAAGCGGCGCTCGAGCTCGTCCCACGACAGCTGCACCACCGTGGACCGTCCGTGCACGTCGTGCGCGGGGAGCGTCGTGCGGCTGAGGTCGACGAACAGCGCCCGCATCTCGCCCGGGGAAAGGGAGTCGCCGGCCTTGATGGCGGCCTTGCACGCGACGGTGGCCGCGAGCCGCTCGTGCCGTTGGGCTACGGCGGCGAACCGATCGCCGGTGAGCGCGCCGAGCGTCTCGCGCAGGCAGCGCTCGGCCTCGAATCGCGGGTGCGGCATCGGGACGCTCCGCACGATCAGGGTGTGCCCACCGAACCCTTCGATGTCGAAACCCAGTTGCTCGAACAGCGTCCGATTCTCATCGAACGCCTCCGCCTCGGCGGGGCCGAGGTGGAGCGTCATCGGAAAGAGCAGATGCTGCGCCGGCGCTTCGCCCCGTGTCAGGACGCGCATGAACTGTTCGTACAACACGCGCTCATGCGCCGAATGCTGATCGATCAGGACGACCCCGCCCTCCCCCTCGAACATGATGTACGTGCGGCGGAGTTGCAGGAGCGGCGGGACGGGAATGTCCGGTTCGGCTCCCACCGACGCGAGCGACGGGGGCGCCGCGGGGTCGCGCGGCGACTCGCCCGGCGCGTCGTCTGCGAACAGCCCCTCCCCCGGCTGCCGTGTGGGTCGCAGCGCCTCGACATCCACGGCCGGAGACGCGTCCCGCGGTGCTCCCGGCAACGGTATCGGCGGCCGGCCGATGACGGCCCCGGCATCGAGCGTGCCCAGCGCGCGCCGCACGGCGTCTTCCACCACGCGCTCCAGCGGCCACCGATCGCGGAACCGCACCTCGGCCTTGGCCGGGTGAACGTTCACGTCCACCGCGTCGGCGGCCACCACCACGTCGAGGAAGAGCGTGGGGCGCACCCCGGCGGGGATGGTCGACTTGTAGGCGGATTCGGCGGCGCGCACCAATCCGTGGTCTCGCACCGCCCGTCCGTTCACGGAGATGAAGACACGCCGGCCGGCGATGCCGACGTCGGCCGGGCGCTCGACCAGTCCGGAAACCCGCGTGGAGCCGCGCACGTCTTCCACGTCGAGCAGCCGCTCGGCATACTCTCCGCCCCACAGCGCCGCCAACCGGGCCCGCCGCGACGTCGCCGCCGGCAGGGACATCACGTTCTTGCCGTCGTGCGTGAGGGTCAGCCGGACGTCCGTCCGCGTGAGCGCCACGTTGGTCACCGCATCCAGCACGGCGCGCCATTCGGCGCGCGCTCCCCGCATGAACTTGAGCCGCGCCGGCGCGTTGTAGAACAGGTGCGCCACCGAAACCGTCGTGCCACGGCGCCGCGCCGCCTCGGCGGTCTCCTCCACGACGCCGCCGGCCGCGCGCACCCGCGTGCCGGCGCCGTCGCGCAGCGCGGTTTCGATTTCGAGTTGCGACACCGAGCAGATGGCCGGCAGCGCCTCGCCCCGGAAGCCGAAGCTGGAGACGCCGACCAGATCGTGCGCGCTCCGGATCTTCGAGGTGGCGTGCCGGGAAAGGGCGAGCACGGCATCCGCGCGTCCCATTCCCACACCGTCGTCGCTCACCCGGATGCGGCGGCGTCCTCCCTCCTCGACGTCGATCTCGATGGATGTGGCGCCGGCATCGAGCGCATTCTCGATGAGTTCCTTGACCACCGAGGCGGGCCGCTCCACGACTTCGCCGGCCGCGATCTGGTCGGCGACCTCGCTCGGGAGGACGGCAATGCGGGGGACGCCGGACGCGGTCGGTTCAGAAGAAGCGGACATCGCGTGCAAGCTACCGGATGCGCGCGCCGAGCGTCAATCGACCGCCGGGGATATGGATGCGTCGAGCGAGGCGAGCCCCTCCACCGGAATCCATCCCTGCCGCCCGCCGTCGAGTTCCACGCGGTCCCACGCGCCATGCTGCGAGAGGACGCGCACCATCTCGCCGGTCACCGCCGTGGCGCCACGCCCGGCCCCGAGGGCGGGATCCGCGCTGAGCATCGTATCGGTCCGGACGATTGCTACTCCGCGCGCCGAGAGGCGCCCGCCCAGGGCGATGGCGCTGAGGCCGAGCAATGCCGCCGCCCCGGCCAGGGACGCGGGCCACCGATGCGCCCACGGCCAGCGCCGCCGGAACGACGGGTGCCACATCAGGCAGGCCGCCAGCCAGCAGACTGCCATCAGCCATAGCACCGCATTCAATGGCACCGGCGGCACATAGCCGGGCGAACTCCAACGCAATCCGTGGACCAGGCCCAGCCGGCTGCGCGCGTCGCCGGCGAGCGGCTGGAGCCCGAGACCGCGGCGCCAGCCGAGCACGGCACCCACCGTGTCGTGCACGGCCCACGATGCCGTTCCCAGATTCACCCACCCGTCCGCGGCGCGGGGCGCCACCGCGACCACGCGAGCAAAGGCCGCCCGGGCCCCCGGGAAGTCATGCTCCTGATAGGCCACCACCCCATCCGAAAACGCGTCGGCGGCCGTCGCGGCCTGCACGGCCTGAAGCGTGCCGCCGACGGCCACGGCCAGCGTCAGCGCCAGGGCGATGAACCGGAACGGGAGTTCGCGGCGCGGCAGTGCTTCGTCGTCGATCCGGCGGACCAGGGCGATGGCCGTCACGCCGGCACCGTCTGCCAGCCTCCCGTCCGCCGAGAACGCTGCGGCGTCGAGACCGCGCAGGAGCGCTTCCGCTTCGTCCGCGGTGGCGGTAGAAACTCCCGCTCTCCGCAGCATCCGCCGGAGTTCGCCAGCCGTCGTGAACGCTTCGGCCTCGATACCCAGCCGGTCGGCGAGGGCCGTCACGAACGCCCGCCGCAGTGCCGGCCCGTTCCGTGCATCGGCGGCGGCGACGGCGGATTCCAGACGCGCCACCGGCGTGATCGTACGCCCTCCGCGCGATCGGCGGCGATCGCGCCAGCGCGCACGCACGGCCGGTAGCGGCACGAGCGCGAGCACGAGCCAGAACACCGGATTGGACGAGAGCGGCGTTCCGGTCTGCCCGTCGTACACCGTGCGCACGGGGAGCGCCGCCTCCCGATGACTCGTATCGACCGCCGCCAGCGTTCCCGGCGCAATGCGCACCGTTTCCGATCGCGAGCGGGCCACCGCGTAGCGCCGCGTCTGCGGGTCGAAGTAGGCGTACTGGACGGGCGGCACGTCGAGTTCGCCGGCGATCCGCGGCGTGAGGATCCAGTCGAACTCCTTACTGCCGCCGATGTGCGCGGCCGCCGAGTCGACGTGCACCCGCTCGTCGGAGGCGACGGCCGAGGCCCATGGAATGCTGAGCCGCGGCCGCGGCAGCAGCTTGACGTTCCCGGTGCCGGACACGCGCACGGTGATGGTCAGGGGGTCGCCGACGCGGCCGGTGGCCGACGCGACGCGCGTATCGAGGCGGAACCGGCCGACCGCGCCGTCGAAGTCCGCGGGCCGGCCGGTCTCCGGGGGCTCGAGCGCAACGATGACCGCGCTGTCGGTCTGCAGTTCGTGTGAGACCTCGTGGCTGAAGAAGCTGGCGCCGCTGGGGAGGGAATAGGTCAGCTGCGCCGGCGGAATCACCAGGCGTCCGGGTTGCAGCGGGAAGAGCGCGCGACGATACACGAGCGCGTCGAAGCAGCTCGACGTGCCGCCGGAATGACGCTCGGTCCCGGCCCCGGGAACGTCGTAGGCGAGCATGGACTGCATGTCGGGCGGATAGAACGTGGGATTCCGGCGGAGACGGTTCCGGACCGCGGCATTCAGGAACACGGTGACCGTGTAGTCGGCCTGCTGGCCCACGTACACCGTTTCCGGCGCCGCCCGGCGCAGATCGGGACGATCGACGGTGCCGATGTGGGCCCGCGTGATCACGGTCGGCGTGGCATCGGCGGACGCCGGCAACACGCGGACGTGCAGCGGCGCGGTGTGGGCCGTGGCCGTGCCCAGTCGCGCCTCGAACGACGGGATCGTGTATTCGCCCAGCCTGTCGGTGACGAGAACGTATCGGTACTCGACCGTCACGGACGGGACGGCACGCGAGTCGCGCTCCACGTGGGGCATGACGGCCGATCGCATGATGTCGAACGGCGCGAACGACGGCGCCACGAGCCGCGGGATTGCCGAGCCGGGGGCCGAGACGGCGACCGACACCTCGAGCGGTTCGCAGGCGCCGACCGTATCCGCCGCGTGGGCGACCATCGCCAACTGGGCGATCAGGAGCACACCGATCACGCTACCAGTCCTTCCCGTTGGGCGGCACCTGGGCCGACGTCTTGTGCTGCTGTTTCGCCTGCACGTCGCGCTCGTCGCGGGCCGCGCTGGCCAGGAGTTGGCGCGCCTGATTCAGCCCCAGACCGCCGCGCGGCGGGGACTGCGATGCAGGCGACGGATTCTCGTTGTTCTGTCCCCCGCCCCCGCCCCCACCACCGCCGCTCTGTGACTGCCTGGCGTGCAGGGCGAGTTCATAATTCCATTTCGCATCCACATCATCGCTGCGCATGAGCAGCACCTTCTTGTAGGCCGCGAGCGCCGCATCGAGATCGTCTCCGCCGCCCGTCGTGGCCTTGAGCCCGCGGCGCAGATGCGCCAGTCCCAGGTTGAACAGTGCGCGATAGCGCAGCTCGGCGTCCGGCAGATCGACGACCCGCTCGAAGGCCTCGACGGCCTGTTCCACCGAGTCGGTGGCCAGATACGCCGTGCCGTAGTCGTAGATCGTTCGCGGACGTTGGTCGCCGTGCGCGATGGCGTTCCGGTACAGCCGCACCGCCTGGGGGTACTGTCCCGATTCATAGGCGGTCGCGGCATCCCTGGACTCCTGCGTGCCGGCGCAGCTCCCCAGGAAGACGGCCATGACGAGCGCCGCCGCCGTCGCCGTGGCCGGCGTCAACACACGGACCGCCCCCTCGCGCCGACGGCGGTCGGTCACGAACACATCGAGCAGGAGCAGGAGCACCGCAGGCAGCAGGAAGAGTTGGAACCGCGGGACGCGGGCGTCTCCGCCGAGCACCGAATGCCGGGCCGTCCGCAGCGACGACAGCGCCTGGCGAATGCGGGCCGCCTTGTCGGTGGTCGCGGCGTCGATGAAGGTGCCGTGCGCGGCGGTGGCCGCGGCCTTCAGCATCCCGGGAACGTAGTGCGTGACGACGATGGCCCCGTTCTGATCGCGCTTGAACGTCATCGTCCCATTGGCGGCCTTGATCGGGATGGTGGATCCCTGGGTGGTCCCGAACCCGACGGTGACCAGCGCAATCCCCTTGTCGGCCGCGCGGCGCGCGGCGGCGACCACATCGGCCTCGGGCTCGAACGCCTCGCCGTCGCTCATCACGACGAGCGCCCGGTCGGCGCCGTCGTTGCTCAACGACAACAGGTCGGTGCCCTGGCGGATGGCCGAGGAGAGCGAGCTGCCGCCCTGCCCGACGATCGACGGATCGAGATTGTCGAGGAAGAGATCGAGCGCGCTCTCGTCCACGGTGAGCGGCGACAGCACATAGCTGCGCCCCGCGAATACGATGAGTCCGATGCGGTCACCGGACGACATGGCGCGCAGGCGCCGCACCTCTTCCTTCATCCGCTCGAGGCGGTCGGGCTTCACGTCGGTGGCGCGCATCGAGAGCGACGCGTCGAGCGCCAGTACCATGTCGAACCCGCGCGTGCGGTCGACCGCCCGTTCGAAACCCCAGCGCGGCCCCGCCAGCGCGATGCCCCCCAGCGCGCAGGCCCCGGCGAGCCGCGCCGTCCGCCATCCGGTTGCCCGCGCCAGTCCCGCCGGCATGAGGCGCGACACGACGTCCAGATCGCCGAAGCGGGCGAGGCGCTGGCGCCGCCGCCGGTCGGCGCGCCACAGCGCCACCGCGATCACGGCCGGCAGCACGACGGCGAGCCCGAGCAGCCAGGGATAGTCGATGGTCATGGCAGGGGCGCCTTCCACGCCGAGAGCCCCAGTTCGAACAACAGGCCGAGCAGCGCCAAGCCCAGCGGCCAGCGATAGAGTTCCGTGTAGCGCACGTAGGTCGTGGTCTGCACCGGCACCCGCTCGAGCTGATCGATCTGCTGGTAGATGCGACGCAGCGCCTCGGCATCTCGGGCCCGGAAGTACCGGCCGCCGGTGATGTTCGCGACGTCCGTCAGCAATTTCTCGTCGATCTCCACGGGCCGGTTCTCGTAGCGCAGACCGAACAGCCCGCGTCCCACCGGCACCGGCGCCATGCCCTCGGTGCCGACGCCGATCGTGTAGATCTTGATGCCGAAGTCGGCGGCCGCGCGCGCCGCCGTCCGTGGATCGATCGACCCGCGGTTGTTCACGCCGTCGGTCAGCAGGATCATCACGCGCGACCGCCCGGGCGCCTCGCGCAACCGGTTGGCCGCGGTGGCGATCGCCGTCCCGATGGCCGTCCCGTCCTCGAGTTGACCGGCCTGCAGATTGTCCACCGCCGCGTTCACCACCGGGTAGTCGGTGGTGAGCGGCACCTGCGTGAGCGCCTCGGCCGCAAACGCGACGATGCCGATGCGATCGCTGGACCGCTCGGCGATGAACTGCTTGACCGTCCGCTTGGCGACCTCGAGTCGATTGTCCGGCTGGAAATCCTGCGACAGCATGGAGCTCGAGAGATCGATCGCGATGACGATGTTGATCCCTTCGCTCGTCACGTTCTCGGCCCGCGCGCCCGCCCGCGGCCGGGCGAGGGCGAGTATGGCCAGCAGCAGGATGGCGTTCCGCATGCCGGTGAGGAGCCGCGACCAGCGCCGGCCGTCCGCCCGACACCGCGGCCAGGGCGGCGACGCGGGAGAAGACGATTCCGGATTCGCGATGCCGGCGCCGCCACCACCACCACGCCGGCAGGGCGAGCAGCAGCGTGAGGGCGAGAGGCGTCACCCACTCCACGTGCCAGCCCGGGATCATGCGGCCTCCGTTCCGGGAGCCGGCGTCGAAGCCACATGCTCATGCGTCACCACGGCGCGCGCTTCACGGGCCAACTCCAGCGCCCGGTCGGTGGTCAGGCCCCGCCGGGCGAACTTCACGAGGTCGGCCTCGGACAGCAGCCGCGCCAGGCGCTCGTGAGGAACGGTCGGCGCCTCGGCGATCTCGCGGAGGAGTTCATCGGTGGTGAGCGAGAGCGAGGCCAGCGCGAACCGTCCGTGCAGGTAGTCGCGCACCACCTCGACCACCAGCGACACGTACCGCCCGCGTTCGCCGGCCTCCACCAGTCCCAGCGCCGCGATGCGGGTGAACTCCCGCTCGGCGCGTTCGAACGGGCTCGCCGGGGGACGCCGCGGCCGCCCGAGCTCCTGCCGGCGCCGGCGCCAGGCGAGCCACGCCACGAAGGCGATGAACGCGAGCACGGCGAGGATCCACCAGGGGAAGGCGCGCCCCACGAACAGTGCGCGCGCCGGCTTTGGGGTCCGGCGGCTCGAATCGTCCGGCAGCACACTCTTCACGAAGACGGTGAGACCGCGCAGCGGCAGTCGCTCCACGGTCGTGCCCGCCCGCACGATCACGTCGGGCATGTCGAGCGCGAGCGTCCCGACGTTCCAGGCCGCCAGCCGGTAGGTGGCCGTGCGATCCACGCTGTCGGCCACCTGGGCGCCGGCAAGGGCCCGCGGATCCAGCGCCTGCACCCAGGACGCGCTGTCGGGCCCGTCCGGAAAGGTCACGGTCCGTCCGGCGGCGGCCCGCACGTGAACGGTCAATCGAAACGGCTGGCCGACGGTGACCGTGTCGGGGCGAATCGCGACCTCGAGGTGCGCCGGCGCCTGCGCCCGCGCACCCGCCGCCAGCAGCGACAACAGCACGACCAGACCCGGCGCGCGCATGATCACCGACGCCGCGCCCGCGTCTCGCGGGTCCGGAAGAAGCGGAGCAGCGGCTCGATGATCGGTGTCTCCGTGCGGATCGCCACCTCGTCGATGGACAGCCGGCGCAGGAGGTGGCGCCGGTGGTCCCGCTCGCCGTTCACCTGCTGCTCGTAGGCGGCGCGGAGGGACGGGCTGCTCGTGTCGACGTCGATCATCGCCCCCGTCTCGGGGTCGACCAGCCGGGCGAGCCCCACATCGGGGAGGACGATTTCGGCCGGGTCCTCCACCGTCACGGCCACCACGTCGTGGCGCTGGGCCAGCAGCTTGAGCGGCCGCTCCACGTCGGCGCCCAGGAAGTCGGAGACCACGAACACGATGGCGGTGTGGGCCAGCATCTTGCCCAGGTAGTCGAGCGCGCCCGCGAGATCCGTCCCGAGGCCGACCGGCCGGAACACCAGCAGGTCGCGCAGCAGGCGCAGCGCATGCCGGCGGCCCTTCCGCGGCGGCACCACGTGTTCCACCCGGTCGGTGAAGAACAGGGTCCCGACACGGTCGTTGTTGCGGATGGCCGACATGGCGAGTACCGCCGCCAGTTCGGCGGCCACCTCGCTCTTGAACCGCCGGCGCGTACCGAATCGCTCCGACGCCGACATGTCGACGACGAGCATCACCGTCAGTTCGCGCTCCTCGATATAGCGCTTCACAAATGGGCGCTGCATGCGGGCGGTCACGTTCCAGTCGATGTTGCGCACCTCGTCGCCCACCTGGTACTCGCGGACCTCCGAGAACTCCATGCCCTGCCCCTTGAACACGGAGCGGTACTCGCCCGCGAACAGCGCGTTCACCAGGCCGCGCGTGCGCAACTCGATCAGCCGCACCTGCCGGAGCACGTCCGGCGGCACGAGTGCCGTACGCGAGGTGGCTGCCGGGGTCACGGGCTCTCGATCTTGGCGAGGACGCGGCGGACGATCTCGTCCGGAGTGATCTCCTCCGCCTCGGCTTCGTACGTGGTGAGCACGCGATGCCGCAGCACGTCCGGCCCGATCGCCTTGACGTCGTCCGGCGTGACGAATGCGCGTCCGCGCAGGAATGCGTGGGCCCGCGACGCCTGCGCCAGCGAGATCGTCGCGCGGGGACTGGCGCCGAACTCGATCAGCGGCACCAGGTCGGGCAGGCCCGCCGACGCCGGCTCGCGCGTGGCGTGCACGATGTCCACGATGTAGTCCACGATCCGATCGTCCATGTACAGATCGGCGATCCGCCCCCGGGCCTCGAGGATCGCCTGTGGCGTGGCCACGTGCTGCACCGCGATCGGCACGCCGCTCGCCATGCGCCGCATGATCTCCTTCTCCTCGTCGCGGCTCGGGTAGCCCACGCGCAACTTCAGCATGAACCGATCCACCTGCGCTTCCGGCAGGGGATACGTGCCCTCCTGCTCGATGGGGTTCTGCGTGGCGAGCACGAGGAAGGGCTCGTCGAGCTTGTAGGTCGTGCCGCCGATGGTGACCTGCTTTTCCTGCATCGCCTCGAGCAGCGCCGCCTGCACCTTGGCGGGCGCCCGGTTGATCTCGTCGGCGAGAATGATGTTCGCGAAGATCGGCCCCTTCTTGACCACGAACTTGCCCGACGCCTGCTCGTACACCTGGGTCCCGAGTACGTCGGCGGGCAGCAGATCGGGCGTGAACTGGATGCGCTGGAACGACGTGTCGATCGCCTCGGCGAGCGTCCGCACCGTGAGCGTCTTGGCGAGGCCCGGCACGCCTTCCAACAGCACGTGCCCACCCGTCAGCAGGCTGATCAGCAGGCGTTCGACCATGTAGTCCTGGCCGACGACGCGGCGGGCCACCTGATCGGTCACGTCGTGCACCAGGCGTGAGTCGGCGGATGATGTCTGCTGTGATTCCACGACCGCTCCAGCAAGAGTTGATGTGGCGCTCGCACCCATTCCCATCAGTACCCCGCCGCCGGGCGGCGGTTCTCCCTATTCAGCCAGACGCACGGGACACGCAAGCGTCAATGGCCGCACGCTCGGCCGCGGTGAGCGGCCGCGTGCCCCCGCTCGGCAGGGACCCCAGTTCGATCGGCCCGAACCGCGTGCGCACCAACCGCTCGACGCTCAACCCCAGCGCCTTGCACAACCGCCGAACCTCGCGCTTGCGGCCTTCGGCGATCGTGACCTCGAATTCCCACTGGCCGCCGGCGGTCCGCCGGGCCTCGACGCGCCGGGGCGCCACGACGCCATCCTCCAGGGTCACCCCCTGCCGGGCGGCGCGCACGGCCTGCGGCACATCGCCGCGCACCGTGGCCACGTACGTGCGCTCGATTTCCCCGCTCGGGTGCGTGAGGGCGTGGGCCGCCGCACCATCGGTGGTCATCAGGAGCGCCCCTTCGGTCAGGTAGTCCAGCCGGCCCACATAGACCAGGCCGGGCGCCGGCGGGACGAGATCGAACACCGTGCGCCGTCCCGCCGGGTCGGACTTCGTGGTCATCACCCCGGCCGGCTTGTGGAGCAGGATCCACGTGGTCGCGCGGGGCGCGACGATCGGCGCGCCGTCCACGAGGATCCGGTCGGTGTCCGGCACCACGCTCTGTCCCACGCGCGCCACCTGGCCATTCACCGTCACCCGGCCGGCGGCGATCAACTCCTCGGCGCGCCGCCGCGACGCGACACCCGCGCGCGCCAGCGCGCGCTGGATGCGCATCGCTTCGCTCATTCCACCAACGTCGGCTCGGCCCGCAGTGCGATGGCCAATTCGTCGGCACGCGGCAGTTCCTGCAGGTGGCGCAGGGCGAAGTGCTCGAGGAAGAGCGGCGTCGTGCCGTACAGCAGCGGGCGTCCCAATCCCTCGGCCCGCCCAACCACCTCCACCAATCCGCGCTCGTGCAGCGACTTGAGCACGCCGCCCACGTTGACGCCCCGCACCTGTTCGATCTCGGCCCGGGCAATGGGTTGCCGGTAGGCGATGATGGCGAGCGACTCGAGGGCCGCCGCGGACAACCGCTGCGGACGTGCCGCGAGTTGGGCCCGTTCGATGGCCTCGGTGTATTCGGCGCGGGTGAGGATCTGCCAGCCGCCGCCCAGTTCCACCAACTCGACGCCGTGTCCGTCCACGTTGTAGTGCTCCCGTAGCGCTTCCAGCGCCGCGGTTACCGCAGCGAGGGGCGCTTCGGGATCGAGTTCCGCCAGTTCCGCGAGCGCGATGGGGCGCGGGCTCGCGAACAGCGCGGCTTCAAGCAGCTTCGCCAGCGGCGTCACGCTCAATCTCCACGTTCGCAAAGGGTTTCGGTTGGTGCACGCGCAACTCGCCCACCTTCGCCAATTCGAGCAGCCCGAGGAGCGTCGAGAGGACGAAGGACGGCTCGGCGTCGCGCTTCACGATCTCGGTCCAGAGCACACGGGCGCGGAGTTGGAGCAGGTCGCGAATGATCGCCACGGCCGCCGGCACGTCGAGCGGACGCGAGACGACGTCGTGCATGTCGGGGCGCCGCGCAGCGCGCAGGACCCGGTCCACCGCCGCGAGCAGTTCGCTGAGCGACAGCGCCAGCGGGGCCGGCGGGGCCGGCGCATCGGGGGGCACGAACGCGCGCGCGAACTGATTGCGCCGCTCCTCGCCCCGATGTTCCAGCAGGTCCACGATCTCACGCATCTGCTGATACTCGAGCAGCCGCCGAACGAGTTCGGCGCGCGGATCCTCCCAGGCCTCTTCTTCACCCCGCGGCAGGAGCATCTGCGCCTTGATGCGCAACAGGCGCGCGGCCATTTCCAGATAGTCCGCGGCGTCATTGAGCCCGAGTGTGCGGATGCGCACCAGGAACTGTTCGGCGATACGCGCGATCGGGATGTCGTAGATGTCGAGCTGCTCCTCCCGAATGAGCGTCAGGAGCAGGTCGAGGGGGCCGGAAAAGGCCTTGAGGTCGACGACGAACGCCGCGTCGCCGGCCGGTGATTCGAGGGCCAGTTGCTCTCCGGTCATTGGGGCATCCACTGCTGCGTACCCGGCATGACGAACGATCCCACGATCCCCTGCAGGAACTGGCCCGCATGAATCACGGGTTGCAGCCAGACGTTGAAGAACGATCCGCCGAACCAGAGCAGCACCACGAGAATCACGATGCCGTACCGGCCCATGGCCTGGTAGCGCACCGCCCAGGCCGCCGGCAGCAGGTGCGTTACCACGTGCGAGCCGTCGAGCGGCGGGATCGGGATCAGATTGAACGCCAGCAGGATCAGGTTGATCCAGATGCCGAAGATGAGCATGGCCTGCAGAATGGAGAGCGCCCCCCGAGCGCCGGCAGGGTCTGCCCCACCGCGCCGACGATCCCGACCCCGGCCACGCAGGCGAGCGCGATGATGAGATTCGCCGTCACGCCCGCCAGCGACACGATGATGTCGCCGCTTCTGAAATTGCGGTAATTGCGGGGATTCACCGGAACCGGCTTCGCGCCGCCGAGGACGATATGCCAGTTCGACGTGATCCCGATCATGAGCGGCAGGATGATGGTCATGAAGGGATCGATATGCCGGAGGGGATTCCACGTCAGACGGCCCAGGCTGCGCGCCGTCGGGTCACCCTGGCGCAACGCGGCGTAGCCGTGTGCGTACTCGTGCGCGATCATCGAGAACAGCAGGATCGGCCCGACGAGCAGGATGGTCTGGAGAGTATGCAACGGCTGGGGTTTTGGCGCGGAGCGGGCGCCGGCTGAGCCGGCGGCAACGACGGTAAGCTAGCGGACACGGCGAGGGGTGTCAAAGCGCTGTGGCGCCACAACATCCGGCCGGTCGGCTCGGCTTGACAACCCCCCGGGGGACGCCTAGCTTCCCCCCTTCGCGCAACCGCGCGAATCGACTGGAACATTTCGGAGAACTCGTGCCAAAAATCGCATCCGCGAAGAAGAACATGCGGAAGTCCCGGGCGGCCACGGTGCGCAACCGCGCTCAGCGGGCCACACTCAGGACCGCGTTGAAGAAGGCCAAGGCCCCCGGGGCCACGCCGGCCGACAAGGTCGCGGCAGTGCGTCTGGCCGATCGGGCTGCCCGCAAGGGCCTGTTGCACCGCAACGCCGCCGCGCGCCACAAGAGCCAGATCGCGCGCAGCGCGTAGCAGCCGATCATCGGTTTGGAGTACAAGCAGAGGGCCGCGACGTCGTCGCGGCCCTCGGTGCGTTGTCGGCCATCCGCCCGCGCCGTCGCGCCCGTATCAGAGCGAGGCCAACTCCGCCCCGCACCGCTCGCAGTACCACTCCGTCGGGTAGTTCATGGCGCCGCACTCGACGCACTTGAGCGTCTTGGGCTGCTCCACCGCCCCGGAGGGCCGGAGCACGATCGGATTGTTCCCGGTAACGTTGGCCGCGTAGGGACGGTCGTTGGGCCGCTCCGGCTCGCGCGCCCTTCCCACCAGCCCGGCCGCTGCATCTTCCTGGTCTTCACGGATGAACTCGTGCTCCTGTGAGGGACGCCCGGCTCGCTCCGACAGTTCCTCACCCATGGTGTCGCTGGCGGCCTGGGTGATGTCGGGCGACGATGCGCGCGCCGGCGGCGGCTCTTCGTGCGGCCCCGAGGGCCTCGGGGCAGACCGTCCCTCGTGCGGCCCCGAGCCTCGGCGGGGGGGCGGACCCTCCCGCAGGGGCGGTGCCTTGGCAGTCTGAGCGGCGCTCTCCGCGGCTTTGGCAACCGCGCGGCCATTCACCGGGGTGCCCTTGGCGAGCGGCGACACCACCGACTGGAGGAAGGCGAGTTCGTCGAACTTGGACTGTTCCGGCGTCTTCCGGTCCGCAGCCGAGCCCGACGGGGCGCCGGACTCCGTTGGACCGGACGCGCGGTCGACAGCCGCGTCATCGTCGGTCGCCGAGTCGGCCACCGCGGGGGAGGCTTCGGCCGGCGACGCCGAGTGGGTGGCCGGCGGCGCGGTGGCCGCCCCCAGCAACTCGTGCACCCGGTTGAGGTCGGCGCCTACCACCGCCTGCTCAGCCGCGATGGCAGCCAGAGCCTCGTCCGCCTCACCGGCGGTGGCGTTCCAGTCCGCTTCCGACAGCTCACCCACGTGGGCACGCAACTCGGCCTCGGCCCTGGCGTCCCGGCGTTCCTGTTCCTTTTCGGCCAACTCGGCCAGGCGCGTGGTGTACTTCTCCGCCTGCTCTTCCAGCGCCGCCGCATGTTCCTTCAACTCGCGGATCACTCCGGCGAGGCGCGTTTCGTAGTCCGCCCGAACGCGGTCGTACACGTTCTGCGGCGTCGACTCCCGGCGGGCATCCAGCGCCGCGAGCCAGGACTCGAACTTGACGCGCTCCTGCATGAGCGCGGTGACGACGTCGAGAGGAGAATTCGGAGTCTGCTTGGTCATTCGATATCCCGCGCTGCTTGTGCAGCGGCGCGCAGCGTCGCGGCTTGGTCCGGGCTCAACGGGGTGACGCGACCCACCTGGCGCGCAGCGAGCAGAATGCGCGCCGCGTGCTCGAGGCTCTCCATGCGCTGATGCGCAATGAGAAGGGATGGACCTACGGTCGTCGCGCCATGATTGGCCATGAGAAAAGCGTCGTGGTACGGAAGGAAGGGTTCGAACTGGTCGGCGAGCGCTTCGCCACCAGGCATCGCATACGGAACGAGCGGGACCCCGCCCACTTGAAGCACCAACTCCGGCAGCACCGGCGCCATGAAATCCTCGCCCGCCACACCGAACGCGGTCGCCGTCGGCGGGTGGGCATGGACCACGGCGTTTACATCCGATCGCCGACGGTAGATGCGAATATGCATCCTTACCTCTGACGACGCACGATGGTTCCCGGAAACGAGTTGCCCCTCCGGGTCCACCACCACCAGGTCGGTTTCCGTCAGTTCGCCCTTGGACAGGCCGGCGGGGGTGACCAGCAAATGGCCGGATTCCAGCCGTACCGAGACGTTTCCGTCAGGGCCCGCAATGAGCCCGCGGGCTGCCAGGCGCTGGCAGACGCGGACGACGTCAGCTCGGAGTGCCGCCTCGGATGGCATAGGCCACGTCTCCGCCGACCAGGGTGTAGTGGACGCGCCCGGTGAGCGTCATGCCGGCATACGGGGAGTTGCGCCCCTTGGAGCGGAACGCCGCGGGGTCCACGGTCCATTCGGCGGTGGGGGCGAACACGGTCACGTCGGCGGCGGTTCCCCGCCGGAGCGTGCCCCCGGGCAGGTGAAAGATGCGCGCCGGCGCCACCGACATCCGGTCGATGAGGGTGCCGACGTCGACGATTCCGGGTTTGACGAGCCAGGTCACGTTCACGGCCAGCGCGGTTTCCAGCCCGACGATGCCATTGGGGGCGTCGGAGAACTCCCGCTCCTTCTCGTCGTAGTGGTGCGGCGCATGGTCGGTAGCGATCACGTCGATGGTGCCGTCGCGGACGGCCTCGCGGAGCGCCTCGACGTCGTCGGGCGTGCGCAGCGGCGGGTTCATCTTGGCGTTGGTGTTGTACGCCCCGACCGCCTCTTCGTTGAGCGAAATGTGATGGGGGCAGACTTCCGCCGTGACGTTGATTCCGCGCTCCTTGCCCCACCGGATGAGGTCCACCGATCCGCGCGTGCTCATGTGGCACAGATGGACGTGCCCGCCCGTCCGCTTGGCCAGCAGAATGTCGCGGATGGCCATGATCTCCTCGGCTTCCGACGGAATGCCCTTGAGCCCCAACCGGGCGCTCACCAGGCCCTCGTTCATCACGCCGCCGGCGGCGAGCGTCGGCTCCTCGCAATGGTCCGCCACCGGGATCCCGAAGTTACGGGCATACTCCAGGGCCGTGCGCATGAGATGCGCGCTGACCACGGGCTTCCCGTCGTCGCTTACCGCCACCGCGCCGGCGCCGACCATCTCGCCGAACTCCGCGAGCTTGGCGCCGAGCTGGCCCACCGAGACGGCACCGATGGGATACACGCGCGCGGCACTGGCCCGCTGGGCCTGCCGCACGATGAATCCCACCGCCGCCTGATTGTCGGTCACCGGATCGGTGTTCGGCATCGCGCAGACCGCCGTGAACCCGCCCGCTGCCGCCGCCCGCGCGCCGGTGGCGATCGTCTCCACGTCCTCACGCCCCGGTTCACGCAGGTGGCAGTGCACGTCGATGAACCCCGGAGACACCACGAGCCCGGCGCAGTCGATCACCTCGGCGGCGCCGGCACCGTCGGCCAGCCGCGGACCGATCTCGGCGATCACCCCATCGCGGATCAGGACGTCCGCCACCGCATCCATCCCCTGGGACGGGTCGACGACCCGGCCGCCGCGCAACAGGATGGCGCCGCTCATCGGGCCGCCCCGGTTCCGGTATCCTTGGCCGCCTCGGCCAGTTCCGGACGTCCGCCCGAGAGGAGATAGAGCACCGCCATGCGAATCGCCACGCCGTTGGTTACCTGGGGGAGGATGACACTGAAGGGGCCGTCGGCGACGTCGGAATCGATCTCGACGCCGCGATTCATCGGGCCCGGGTGCAGGATGAGGACGTCACGCGGCGCGCGGTTCAAGCGCTCGCGCGAAACGCCGAACACGCGGTTGTATTCCCGCAGCGACGGGATGTAGCCCGCCGTCATGCGCTCCAGCTGGAGCCGCAGGATGTTGAGCGCGTCCGCCCACTGAATGGCGTCGTCGATGTGATCGAAGACGGTCACGCCCATGCCGTCGATGGCGTTCGGCAGAAGCGACCGCGGACCGCACACCGCCACTTCGGCTCCCATCTTCTTCAGGCCCCAGATGTTCGAGCGCGCCACGCGCGAGTGGAGCACGTCGCCGCACAGGCAGACCTTGAGTCCGGCGAGCGTCTTGAAGTGATCGCGCAACGTCAGCATGTCGAGCAGCCCCTGCGTCGGATGCTCGTGCGTGCCGTCGCCGGCATTGATGACGTTGGACTCGATCCGGTCGGCCAGGAACTGCGCGGCTCCCGAGGCGCCGTGCCGGATGACCACCATGTCGATCCGCATGGCTTCGAGATTCCGGGCCGTATCCACCAGCGTCTCGCCCTTCGTGACGCTGGAACTCGCGGCGGCCACGTTCACCGGATCGGCGGACAGCCGCTTCTCCGCGAATTCGAACGACACGCGCGTCCGCGTGGACGGCTCGAAGAACAGATTGACGATCGTCGCACCGCGCAGCGTGGGCACCTTCTTGATCGTGCGCTCGCTGATTTCCTTGAACGGCTCGGCGGTATCGAGAATGAGTTGAATCTGGTCGCCGGTCAGTGGCTCGAGTCCGAGGAGATCCTTGCCCAGCGGCCCGACGCTCCTCACGCCGACGCTCCCGGCGGGATCTGCACCACCGCGTCGCGGCCGTCGAGTTCGGCGACCAGCACGTCGATCCGGGCGCCGGGTGGTATGGTGAGCGTACGCCCCACCACGTCGGCGTGGATCGGGAGTTCGCGGCCGCCCCGGTCGATGAGGACCGCCAGCGCGATCCGTCGCGGCCGGCCGAAGTCGGCCAGCTCGTCGAGCGCGGCGCGCACGGTGCGGCCCGTGTAGAGCACGTCGTCGACGATCACCACGTGTTTGCCGTCGATATCCCAGGGGATATCCGTGGGGCCGACCACCGGTCGCGGCCCCACGGTCTGGAGGTCGTCGCGGTAGAGGGTGATGTCGAGCGCGCCACGGGGAACGGTCACGTTCTCCCGTTCCGCGATCATCGATACGATGCGCGCCGCGAGTTGAACTCCGCGGCGCTGAATACCAACAATGAGCAGATCGTCCGTACCGTTGTTCAGCTCGACGATTTCGTCGGCCATTCGACGGAGGGTTCGCTGGAGCGATCGCGCGTCGAGAATCGTGACGGGGGCGTCAGGCATCGGGACACAATATGGCGAATCGCACCGCGGAAATGAAGCGGCGAGTGCGCGCCGGCGCGATCTCGGCTTGCCCGGAAGCCCCCTTCCGAGTTCCTTTCGATATGCTCCGCCCACTCACGTGCACACTGCTGGCCCTGGCCTCGGCCGCGTCCATGGCCGCCCAGACACCGGTCGTTCCCGATACCACCGGCCCCGGGGCCGCCGCCAACTGGCCGTTCGCGGTGGGCGAGCGGATGACCTTCGAGGCCAAGTTCGGTTGGCTGCCCGTCGGCCGCGCCGAGGTGGTGCTCGAGGCACGGGACACCGTGCGTGGACACCAGACCCTGCGCAGCCGGTTCTCGGTGAATGGGGGCCCCTCCTGGTTCGGCGTCCACGACAACTACACCAGTTGGTTCGATACACAGACGCTGGTGTCGTACCGCTACCACCAGGACATCCACGAAGGCCGGTACAAGCGGAACACCATCTATCAGATCTTCCCGGACGAGGGCATCTACACCAAGAACGGGAAGGACACGAGCCTCACCGTGCTCAGTCCGCTCGACGACCAGTCGTTCATCTACTTCGTCCGCACGCTGCCCCTGGCCGTCGGCCAGCACTATGAGTGGAACCGCTATTTCATGGCGGACAAGAATCCCGTGATCGTGGACGTGGAGCGCCGGGAGGAAGTGGAGGTACCGGCGGGGAAGTTCATGTGCCTGGTGCTCAAGCCGACGATCAAGACGTCGGCCATGTTCTCCGAGGGCGGCCACGCCGAGATCTGGATCAGCGACGACGACCGCCGACTGATCGTGCAGATGAAGTCGGGGCTGAAGATCGGGTCGGTGAATCTGTACCTGAAGAGCTACTCGCTCGGCGGGAGCGCCTCCGACAGTTCCGGCGGCGCGTCGCACCAGCACTGACCGCGAGGCCGGCCCGGTTCAGCGGGTGCCGGCGGTGACGCGGCGGAAGATGTGGGCGTTGGCGGCATACCACGGGGGCACGCGGACCGCCGCCAGGTCCAGCCGGAACGCGGCGTCGTCCGATCCGAGCGCATAGCCCAACGCCTCGAAGCGCTGGATCCAGTAGGCCACCGGCCGCTCGTTGACGTGCAGGGTGCCGCCCTGCCCCGGATGAGCCGCCGAAAACACGATCGTGGGGCATCCCGTGAGGGCGTCGAGCAGGCGCCCGGCATGCCAGGGCAGCAGGTGCTCCGCCACTTCCAGGCACAGCGCGACGTCGAAGGGCGCGCAGGCAGCCCGCAGTGCGGCTCGGTCCGGCCGCGACAAGCGCGGAACGTCGATCGCGTGGACGTCGATGCCGCGCTCGGCCGCCCGCGCCCGCGCCGTGGCAGATCCGTCGTAGCCGCGGAGTTCCAGATCCGGGGAAAGCGTCCGCATGGCGGCGAGCAGCTTTGCGTCGCCGCATCCGACATCCACCACGCCGCGGGGTCGCGTATGCCGGAGGATGCACGCCGCGAACCCGGTCCAGTCCCAGGCGCCGTCGGCGTGCAGATCCCAGAACGCCGGGTCGTAGGCTTCGGCCGTCGAATCGCGCCCGGCCCACAGCCGCCAGCGCGCGTACTCGCCGAATGCGTAGGCGCGGCGCAGCGGTCGATACACCCGCGGCAGCCGGCGGCGCAGGAATGCGCTCAGTTGCTGAGCGAACATGACCAGTTCACGGATGGGGTGGGATTCGAACCCACGGTACGCTTTTGACGTACACACACTTTCCAGGCGTGCGCCTTAAACCACTCGGCCACCCATCCAAGCGACGGCGCGCTGCCCGAAACGAGACCGCGGCAGCGCGCCGACTATGTAGAGCAGCGGACAGGGTGAGATTCGAACTCACGATACCGTTGCCGGTATGCCGGTTTTCGAGACCGGTGCCTTCAGCCACTCGGCCACCTGTCCTGGGGTCTCAAAAAATAGACCGCAAGTTACGCAGAGTCAACGCGATGCGGAACGCGCTCGACTAGCCCTCCGGCGGCTCCTCCCGTCGAGTCGCGAAGAACGCCCGCAATACCTCACCGCAGCGGGCGGATTCGACCCCCGCCCGCACCTCGGCGCGGTGATTCAGCTTCGGATGCCGCACCAGATCGCCCACCGACCCGACCATCCCCGCCTTCTCGTCCCAGGCGCCGAACACCAGCCGGTCGACGCGCGCCAGTACGAGCGCGCCGGCGCACATGGCACACGGCTCGAGCGTGACGTAAAGCGTGCAGCCGCTGAGCCGCCAGTCGCCCAGCACCCGGGCGGCCTGGCGGATGGCGAGCATCTCCGCGTGCGCGGTCGGGTCCTGATCCCGCACCGTGCGGTTGGCGGCGCGGGCGACGACCACGCCGTGGCGGACGATGAGGGCGCCCACCGGCACGTCGCCTTCCTCGGCGGCGCGCCCGGCCTCGGCCAGCGCCTCCGCCATCCAGTCCTCGTCGGAGACGGGGCTCGGCGCGCTGTCGAGCGCGGTCACGCCGTCGCCGTCGCCTCTTCGCGCGCCGGAGCGCGCTCGAAGGCCAGGGTGTCACCCGCGCCGCGCGTCACCAGCACGTGATCGCCCTCAGCGAACTTGCCCTCGAGCACCTCCATGGCCAGCGGGTTCTGCACCAGCCGCTGGATGGCGCGCTTCAGCGGCCGCGCGCCGAACGCGGGATCGTAGCCTTCCTCGGCGATCAACTGCTTGGCCTCGTCGCTCACCTCGAGCGTCAGCTTCCGCTCGGCGAGCAACTGCTCCAGACGGGCCAACTGCAGGTCGACGATGCGCACGATCTGCTCCCGGCCCAGCGGCCGGAAGACGACGATGTCGTCCACGCGGTTCAGGAATTCCGGCCGGAAGTGCTGGCGCAGCGCCTGGGTCACCTGGCGCTCGGTCTCCGCCCAATCGCCGCCCGTGTGCTCCAGGATGTAGTGGCTGCCGATGTTCGAGGTCATGATGATCACGGTGTTGCGGAAATCCACCGTGCGGCCCTGCGAATCGGTGAGCCGCCCATCGTCGAGGATCTGCAGCAGAATGTTGAACACATCCTGGTGCGCCTTCTCGATCTCGTCGAACAGCAGCACCGAGTACGGCCGGCGGCGCACCGCTTCGGTGAGCTGCCCGCCCTCCTCGTAGCCGATGTATCCCGGCGGCGCGCCGATGAGCCGGGCCACGGCGTGCTTCTCCATGTATTCCGACATGTCGATGCGCACCATCGCGTGCTCGTCGTCGAACAGAAATTCGGCCAGGGCCCGCGCCGTCTCGGTTTTGCCGACCCCGGTAGGTCCGAGGAAGATGAACGATCCGATGGGACGATTGGGATCCTGCAGCCCGGCGCGCGACCGCCGCACCGCGTTGGCCACGGCCTGCACCGCCTCGTCCTGCCCGACCACACGCTCGGCCAGCTCCTGGTCGAGCTTGGTGAGCCGCTCGCGCTCGCTCTCCAGCATGCGCGACACCGGAATGCCGGTCCACCGCGCCACGACTTCGGCGATGTCGTCGGCGGTCACCTCCTCCTTGAGAAACTGCGGGCGTCCGCCGTGACTGGCGAGCTTCCGCTCGGCGTCCGCCATCTGACGTTCGAGTTCCGGAATGCGACCGTACGTCAACTCGGCGGCCTTGGCGAGGTCGCCGCTGCGCGAGGCCTGCTCGGCGGCGGTGCGCGTCTGCTCGATCTCCTGCTTGATCTTGCCGACGTTCCCCAGCGTCTGCTTCTCCTGCTGCCACTGAGCCTTCATGCCCGAACTCTTCTCCTTGAGTCCGGCCAGTTCGCGTTCGATCGCCTCCCGCCGCTCCACCGACGCGGGGTCCTTCTCCTTCTTCAGCGCCGTGCGCTCGATCTCGAGCTGCATCATGCGGCGCTCGACCTCGTCGATCTCCTGCGGCATGGAATCGATCTCGATGCGCAGCCGCGACGCGGCCTCGTCGACGAGATCGATGGCCTTGTCGGGCAGGAAGCGATCGCCGATGTAGCGGTTGGACAACGTGGCGGCGGCAATGATCGCCCCGTCGGTGATGCGCACACCGTGGTGCGCCTCGTACCGCTCCTTGAGGCCGCGCAGGATCGCGATGGTATTCTCCACGCTCGGTTCGCCCACGTAGACGGGCTGGAAGCGCCGCTCCAGCGCCGCATCCTTCTCCACGTGCTGGCGATACTCGTCGAGCGTCGTGGCGCCCACCACGTGCAGTTCACCGCGGGCGAGCATCGGCTTGAGCATGTTGCCGGCGTCCATCGCCCCTTCGGCCTTGCCGGCGCCCACGAGATTGTGCAGTTCGTCGATGAACACGACGAACTGGCCCTCGCCTTCGGTGAGTTCCTTGAGCACGGCCTTGAGCCGCTCCTCGAATTCGCCGCGGAACTTGGCGCCGGCGATGAGGGCGCCGAGGTCGAGTGCCAGGAGGCGCTTGTTCTTGAGGCTCTCCGGTACGTCGCCGTTCACGATGCGCTGGGCGAGCCCCTCGACGATGGCCGTCTTGCCCACGCCGGGCTCGCCGATGAGCACCGGGTTGTTCTTGGTGCGGCGCGACAGCACCTGGATGACGCGGCGGATCTCCTCGTCACGGCCGATCACGGGGTCGAGCTTGCCGCGGCGCGCGGCGTCGGTGAGGTCGCGCGTGTAGCGCTGCAACGCCTGGTACTGGTTCTCGGGGCTCTGGTCGGTCACGCGGTGCGTGCCGCGCACGGCCGCGAGGGCCTCGATGAGCGCGGCGTGCGTGGCGCCGGCGGCGTTGAGAATCCGCTTGCTCTCGGTGTTCTTGGCGTCGGACAGCGCCACCAGCAGGTGCTCCGTGGACACGTACTCGTCACCGAGCTTCTTCGCTTCGTCCTCCGCACGGTCGAACACGGCGCTCAGTTCGCGCGACACGTTGGGCTGCGCGTCGCTCTGCTTGGGCAGCCGGCCGAGTTCCTGGGCCACCTGCTCCCGGATCGACGTCACGTTCACGCCAAGCTTCTGGAGCACGGGCACCACGATTCCCTCGTCCTGCGCGAGCAGCGCCGAGAGCAGGTGCAGATCGTACACCACGGGATTGCCGGCGCGGCGCGCCTCGGAAACGGCGTCGTTCAACGCGTCGGCGGATTTGACGGTCAGTCGGTCTGGATTGATCATGGCAGTCTCGGTTGGCACACCGGCATGGCGAGCCTCGATGCTCTTGTAGCAAACCCAATGCCCCGCGAACCCGCCATACCGGCGGGATTCGCCGGCCGCCCTTGCGCCAGAGTCGCGGGGCCCTGCCGAGGGGGCGGACCGGCCCCGGCCGCGGCGGAAACGACGACGCCCCGCAGGCCTGGCCGGCCGGCGGATGACTCTGAGCTACCCTCCCACGGCCCGCCCGACCCAGACGCGAGCGTCGCCGTGCCGGCGGGTGAAGCCGGCGCGGTCGCAGTATTCCAGTAACGGGATCACGTACTTCCTGGAAAGCCCGAGGACCTCCCGGACCCCGGTCGGGGTCACTTCGATCTCGCCAGCGAAACGCCCCCCGAGTTCGCCGAGAACTTGGTTAAGGTTTGTTGTGCTATAGTACCTATTTGCATCAACTTGCACGATATCACCACGAGCCGCCGCCACGCGCAGAAGATCGGCGGCCTGCGGGCCGAACTCTTCCGTGAGTTCGGAGACACCCGGAGGTTCCCAACCGGACGCCGAGAGGCGATCGAGCATCGTCGCCAGAATCTCCGCCTGCCGCGGCGTCAGCGCCGGAGTCCAACCGGCCCGACGCACCTCCGCCCCGTCCGTCATGATCGTTCCCTGCTCCATGGCCTGGGCCACCAGCGCGTCGGCGAACTCCGGCGGCAGCCTCAGCCTGGCGCGCAGTTCCTGCCGCGACGCCCCGGACGCGAGCGGGTGGGCGGCATGGAACTCGTCCACGAAGGCCAGCATCCGGTCCCGGGCGTCGTCCCAGACGGCGCGCGACAGCAGCCGGTCGCTTCCCGCAACGTCCACCGCGTCCGCTCCCGCCACGGCCCCCGCGATTTCACGGGCCGACGAGGCCACGCGGACCAGGAGTGACTGCTTCGGCATGCCGCGTACCCCCGCTTCGGCCAGCAGGCATGCCAGCCGTGCCGCCGGATCCAGCCCCAGCGCCGGGAACGGACGGCTCCGGCGACCGGCGTGCGGATCCGTGACCGTGCCGCCGCCGATCGTAGCCAATGGCGACGGGAGCCGTAGCACGAACCGGTCGCCGGCCCGGGCCACCACGGGGGCATCGAGCACCACGCGCACCGGGCGCGCCTCGCCGGGCGCGAGCGCTCCGCCGCGACCCACCAACCGGGCGCCGACATCCGCCGTGCCCAGATGGAGGCGTACGGCGGTGCGCGGGCCCAGTACGGCGGGGGCATCGGGAAGCAGCTTCACGTCGGCCCGCAAGACGAGCGACGGTTCCCACGCGGGGTGCTGGACGAGCACGTCGCCCCGGTGGACCTCGTCCAGATCGGTGCCTCCGAGCGCGATGGCGGTGCGGTGGCCCGGAAGCGCACGGTCGGCGGTCGCGCCGTGCACCTGCACGCCGCGCACACGTGCGGCGCGTCCCGACGGGAGGATGCGGACCTCGGCATCCGGCAGCAATGAGCCCGACCAGGTGGTGCCCGTCACCACCGTTCCCGTGCCGCGGATGCTGAACACGCGATCCACGGGCAGCCGGAAGGGCTCTTCCGGATCGCGTGCGGTGGTGGCGCGAAGTGCGCGGACGAGCGCCTCGCGCACCGCCGTAAGGGCCGCCTCATCGCCGGGCGACACCCGAACGATGGGCGCTCCGGCGAACGCGGTGGCGGCAACGAGCGTTCGCACGTCGTCCTCGACCAGCGCGATCCAGTCGCTCTCCACGAGATCGCACTTCGTGAGCGCGACGACGCCGCCCCGCACCCCCAGGAGTTCGAGAATCGCCAGATGCTCCGTGGTCTGCGGACGCACCCCGTCGTCGGCCGCGATGACCAGCAGTCCGACGTCGATGCCCGCGGCACCGGCGAGCATCGTCCGGACGAAGGCCTCGTGCCCCGGCACATCGACCACCCCCACCGTCCCGATGCCGTCGAGCTGCAGGGGCGCGAACCCGAGTTCGATCGTGATGCCTCGGCGCTTCTCTTCCGGCAGCCGGTCCGTATCGACGCCGGTCAGCGCCCGCACGAGCGTCGTCTTGCCGTGGTCGATGTGCCCCGCGGTTCCGATGATCACGTGGGGCCCCAGTGCCCGCGTTCCCACAACTCGAACGCGCGCAGCGACCGTCCGTCCACGACGTGGTGCTGGAGAAACTCGCGCAGCAGGCGCTGGTGCGCGCGCGCGGCAGGCGCCTCGAGCGGCATATCGGCGCGGCCCGAGGTCCAGGCGCGCAACACCCGGCGGGCGTCGGCCGGCATGCGGCGTCCACCTGGAGCGAGCGCGGCGCACCGCGGGCACAGGATGCCGCCGGCGGGATGACTGAACACCGCGTCGGCTTCGTCGTCGATCGGTGAATGGCATTCCGCGCATTCGGCGAGGGCCGGCGTGAACCCGAGCACCGCGATCACGCGCCAGGCGCCGGCCAGGGTGGCTTCGAGCGCGCGGGACGGCTCGGCCCCGACGATACCGTCGAGCGCCCCCTCGATGGCGTCGAACAGCGCCGGATCGGCGTGCTCCGAGGAGAACTGGAGCACCAACTCCGCGATCGCCGACGCACCCGCGAATCGTCCCAGGTCCTGGGCCAGCGCGGGGCGCGACCCCGTGACGTCGAACCCCGTCATCGTGTCGAGGTCCCGCCCCGGCTTGGTGGACAACTGCACGGCGCCTTGCGCGAACAGGTCCAGCGCGCTGCCGAACCGGCGCTGCGACCGGCGCGCCCCCTTGGCGAGCGCCGAGCGCACTCCGCCCTCGCGCGTGGCGAGCCGGACGATGCGCGACGACTCGAGGTAGTCGAACGCGTGCAGGACGATGGCATCGCTCACCAGCAGGGGCATGCCGGAAAGATAATCCGGCATGTCCCCCGCCCGCCGTTACATGGTGGCCCGAAATCCGACGAGCACGGTTCGTCCGGGGGCCAGGAAGTTGAAGACGGACTGGTAGCGGATGCCGGTGGCGTTCTGGACCCGTAGGGTGAGCACCGTCCCACGGCCGGACGGGCCCGTGGTGATCGGATACGTGCCACCGGCGTCGACGCGGAGGTAGCCGGGCATCGTCACGGGCACGGCCGGGTACGTTCGGAAGTCCCGGTCCGCCCGACGGCCGACGTAGGTAAGCCGCAGGTCGACCCCGCCGTGGGAGCGCGACGTCGCGGCCAGCGCGGCGTTCCAACTCGTGGCCGGACGGCGAATCAGCTGCTGGCCCAGGTGGTACAGCCCGTTGCCGGTGGTGTCGAATCCGCTGGTGAGGACGCGCGTGTCGAGATGGGTGAGTCCGAGGCTCGCGGAGAGAAACGGCGCCGGGGCCGCGGTGGCCTCGTATTCGATTCCGGCGGCGCGCGCCCGAGCCACGTTGCAGTAGCTGTAGCCGCATGCGGTGGTGCCGCCGGTGTAGTCGATCATGTCGCGGAACGTCTGCGAGAACACCGTCACGCCCACGGTGGCCCGCCCACCGAGCAGCGACTGCTCGGCGCCCGCCTCCCAACTCAGCGCATGCTCCGGCCGAAGGTCCGGATTGCCCGTGACGTATCCCGTGGAGAAGTTCTCGTAGAAGGTGGGGGCGCGGAACGCCGTCCCGACGCTCGCCCGCAACCGGGTACCCGCCCGGGTCACGTAGTTCACGCCCCCCCGGTAGGTCCCGAACGCCCCGAAGGCCTGATTGTCGTCGAGGCGCGCACCGGCGACGGCGGTGAACCGCGGCGCGCCGGTCCAGAGGGCCTGCACGTACGCGGCCTGATTCCGGCGCGACGCGCCGAACGTGGACGTATAGGCATATCCGCTCGCCAGCCCCTGCGCCTGCGAATTCTGATCGGCGGCGGAGAGCGCCGCGCCGAGGGTGATCACGCCGCGACCCGCCGGATCGCGCAGGTCGAGACGCGCGTCCACCCCGCGGCGGCGCACGTTGTCGAGCGACAGGTACCGGTCGCCCCCGGTCGTATCCGGTTGGTCGGTCGTGCCGCCGGTGGTCTCATCCGACGACAGCAGCACGTGGAGCGACGCCACGGGCGACAACACGCGGCCGTAGCGGGCACCGAGCACTACTCGGTCCCCGGCGTTGAACGCGTTGTGGTCCACCACGTCGCCGGCGCTGTTGGTCGGGTAGTGATAGCGCGAGTCCGTGTACCGGACGGTGAGCGCGAACGTGTCCCGGGCATCGGGTACGAAGTCGGCCCGGCCGCTGACGACGCTCTCGGCGAACCGGTTGTTGAACGCGTAGATGCCGTCCGTCTGATGGCGGGCCACCGAGAGCGAATAGTCGGCGCTCGTGCCGTCTGGGCGTGCAAGCCCGCCGCGCAGCGCGGCAGACGCATCGCCGCTGTGGTAGGTGCCGCCCCGTGCTTCGACGCTCAGCCGCGACCGCGTGCCCCCCCCGCGCGTCACGATGGAGATGACGCCGGTCACCGCATCGGCTCCGTACAGCACGCTCGCCGGACCGCGCAGGATCTCGATGTGGTCCACGTTGTCGGTGGTGAGCGTGGAGAGATCGAGCGCGCCGCCGGGATCGTTCACGGGCACGCCGTCCACCAGCACCTTCACGTACTTGCTCTCGCCGCCGCGCAGGAAGAGCGAGGTGACGCCGCCCGCCGACCCGCTCTGCGTGACCATGGCGCTCGGCGTACCGGCGAGCGCGTCGGCAACGGTGACGATCCCCAGCGCGCGGAGCTGGGCGCCGGAGATCACGGTGACCGACGCGGGCACGTCCTGCTGTGAGATCGGGATCCGCGTGGCGGTGGTGACGACGGGAGCAACGCGTGCCGTGTCGCGCGCCTGCGCCGCGAGCGACGCAGGGGTGGCCAGCGCAACGACCAACGGCACGAGTGCCAGGGAGCATCGAGTCATGGCTTCCGGGGTGGCAGGGTGGACGGTGGAGCCGTGCGCGCACGCGCGCGCAGCGGGACGAGCGCCGGTGCGCCCACGGCGGGATCGCGCGTGACGACGAGTGGCCACCCGTACACGCGCTCGAGCACTTCGCCCCGCATGACGTCATCCGGCGTCCCGGATGCCGCTACGCGCCCGCCGTGCAGCAACACCAGTTGATCGGCAAATCGGGCCACCAGGTTCAACTGGTGACTCACCAGCAGCACGGCCATCCCATCGCGGGCCAGCTGCGCGAGCAGTTCGAACGCCTCCATTTCGTGCGCGACGTCGAGATACGTGGTCGGCTCGTCGAGCACCATGCCGTCCCCGCCCTGCACGAGCGCCCGCGCGATGCGTACGCGCTGCCACTCGCCGCCCGACAGGGTGTCCACGGTGCGGTCGAGCAACGACGCGATGCCGGCCAGGGACACGGCGCGCGCCATCGCCTCCCGATCGGCGGCCATCGTGCCACGCCACGCGCCGCGGTGCGGGAAGCGTCCCAGCGCCAGGTAGTCGTGCACCGGCGTCGGGAACGCCAGGTCCTCGCGCTGCGTGACCACCGCCACGCGGCGCGCCACGTCGGTGCGCGAGAGCGTGCGCAGATCGGCGCCGTCGATCGAGATGCGTCCCGAGACGAGTGGTTGGCGACCCAGCAGCGCGCGCACCAGCGTGCTCTTGCCGCTGCCATTGGGCCCGACGATGGCGGTCATGCGGCCCCGCAGGGCCGTGAAGCTCACGTCGTGCACGGCGTCCTGGGGCGCTCCCGCATAGCGGACGACGACGCGGTCGAAGTCGATCACCGGAGCCGCCGGAGCTGCAGGAGGAAGAATGGCACGCCGATGACGGCCGTGACGGCGCCGAGTGGAAGCTCCGCCGGCGGCAGCGCGGTGCGCGCGATGAGATCGGATGCCACGACCAGGATCGCCCCGATGAGCGCGCTCCCGAGGATCACGCCGCGATGCGCACCCGCCCCCAGACGCCGCGCGATGTGCGGCACGACGAGCCCCACGAACCCCACCAGACCGGCGGCGGCGACCGTGGCCGCGGCCACCAGCGAGGCGACGAGATAGACGCGGCGCGCGGCGCGATCGGCCTCGAGACCCAGCCCGGCCGCCGCGTCCTCGCCCAGCGACAGGATGTCGATCTGGCGCGCCCACGCGACGAGCAACCCGCCGCCGACGAGCACGTATCCCGCCAACCACGCCGCCTGGGTCCACGTGGCGCCGCCCACGGAACCCATCATCCACCACAGTGCTCCGCGCATGGTGCTGGGATCGCTGTTGGCGAGCAGCAGCATGATGGCGGCGTTGGCGAACGCCCCGACGATCACACCGGCCATGAGAAGGACCCGGGCATCGCCGCGGCCCGGCGACGCGTGGGCGACCAGGAACGCCACGGTCACCGCGAGGATGGCTCCGACGAATGCCGCCACCGGGACGAGCCCGACGGCCGCGCCGAGCGACACCGCGATCACCGCACCCACCGCCGCCCCACCCGACACGCCCAGCAGGTACGGCTCGGCGAGCGGATTGCGCATGACCCCTTGCAGCGAGGCTCCGCTCATCCCGAGGCCGGCTCCGAGCAGGATCGCGAGCACCACGCGCGGCAGCCGCAGCACTCGCACGATGGTCACCGCCGTCGCGTCGCCGCGACCGAACAGCGCATCGACCACCGCCCCCGGCGAGAGCCGGACGCTGCCCAATCCCACGGCGAGGAGCGACAGACCGAGCAGGACGATCGCCGCGACGAGCCAGCGCCCCGACCGGCGGCTCACGGCAGCACTCCGGGATGCAGCAGGCGGGCGAGGGATACCGCGGCCTGCCCCAGCACCACCGACGGCCGGCCGACCACCGTGGTGTCGAACGCGAGCACGCGGCCCGTGCGAACGGCGCGCAGCGCCTGCCATCGGGGATCGGACAGCAATCGGGCACGCGTTTCGGGACTCGCGAGGACGACGTCCGGATCCCGCTTCACGACGTCCTCGAGACTCACGGTGGGCGACGGCGCCGCGATGTCGGCATACACGTTGCGGCCACCGGCAATGTCGATGAGTTCGTTCATGAAGCTGCCGCCGCCGATCGCGATCACCGGGCTCTCCCAGGTGGGCATGAACACGGTGGGCCGCGGCAGACCCCGCGTGGCGGCACGCACGCGGGCGAGCGTGGCATCGACCGAGTCCACCACCGTCGCGGCACGGGCCGAATCGCCGAGCAGCGCTCCGATGTCGCGTGTGGCGCGGCGGAAGTCCTCGATGCGGTCGATGCGCAGCGCCGCCACCCGAATACCGGCGGCGCGCAGCCGCGCCGCCGCCGGCTGGTCGTCGGCGCTGGCGTAGAGCAGCACGAGATCGGGATGCGCGGCGAGCGTGGTCTCGACGTTGGGTCGCACGGCGGGCCCGAGGTCGGGCACGCGCCGCGCCGAATCGGGCCAGCTATCCCACTGCGAGCGCCCGACCAGCCGCGCGCCGGCGCCGACGGCGAAGACGATCTCGGTGGTCGTGGGGTTGAGCGAGACCACCCGCTGCGGGGGCCGCGCCGGCAAGCGCAGGGTGTCGCCGAAATCGTCCACGTCGATCACGCGTCCGGGCGGCGCGACCCGATCGCGCGCCGGCGGTGCGCAGGCAACGAGCAGCAGGGCGAACGTGAACGATGGGGCGAAACGCAAAACGGACATCCCTGGTTCGAGGCAGGATGTCCGCAGAGCCGGTCAATCCGCGCAATGCGCGACCGGAACCGCCACGAGTCCTCCCCCGAGAACCGTTGATCGTGGCGCGAATGCCGGTCGTCTCCTGGCTCCGGGCCGCCGCACCCGCCTTCCCGACTCGCGTCAGTGGCATACTGGGTGGACGTTTCGCCCGTTACAGTGGCGGGGCCGCACCGGCATTACACCGGTTTCCGTATCCCGCACTCGCGTGCTTCAATTGTCTCCGCGAATCTACGGCGCCCGCTCCTCCTCGGCAAGCGCCCGCGCGATGCGCTCCTTGAGGGCGGCTCGTTCGGCCTCGTGTTGCGCCACCCGCTCCCCGACCGGATCGGACTCCCGCGCAAATGCTGCGTCGAGCTGCGCCAGCTGGAAGAGCAGCGATTCGGACGGCTTCGCGTTGACGAGGACCGGAGGCAACCGCCGGCCGGGTGGGGTCGGCGGCCACCCGCGGCACGCGGCGCCGGATGGCGAACGTGAGCGCCACCGCCATCAGAATCGCCATCGCGAAGGCGATGCCGGCAAAGAGGCGGGTCCGCGATCCGCCGCCGGCGGTGCCGGCTTCGATGCGGAGCACCGTGCCGTCGGGCACGTCCTGCGCCAGGTACCGCTTGAACGTGCGTCCCTGCGTGGTGACCGACTGACGCTGGGCCAGGCCGGGCATGCTCGGCGTCGCCGACGATTCCTCGAGCATGACCTCGAGCACGCCCGCCCCACCCGTCATCGGCAGGGACAACGGGAACGCGGAGGCCGGCAGCGAGAATCCCACGGCGAGCTGCCGCATACCAGGGCTCACCGGCGCGAACAGCTGGACTTCGGTTCCCTTGAACGCGACGGCCCCGGGCGCGATGTCGCCGCCACTCACCGCCGGCGAGACGGCGGCGGCCGGCAGCTGCGTGGTCCAGAGCGGCGTGAGCGTGTCGCGGGCGGTGAGCGTCTTCGTGCCGTCATTGCCGAGGTCGAACACCTCGGCGACTTCGCGCATCCCCTTCGGGCTGGGGGCGCCGATCACGATGTGCCGCCCGAGCACCTTGAGCGTGATACCATGGCTCGTGGTATCGAACACCATGATGTCGGCGTCGGGGCTGGTGACGGTGACCGCCTGGAGCGGCCCGGTGAAATAGGCAATGCCATGGTAGATCGCCGACGCGACGTACACGGCGTCGGGCGAACCCGAGGTCTTGTAGTTGAACCGGTAGGCGCCCCTGGCGTCGGTGAAGGTGGAGTCGATCGGGCCGGCGGTGTCCTGCCCCACACGGTGCAGGACAACGAGCTGGTGCGCCACCGGAACCGGCACGCTGTCGGCGCCGGGATGCTGGACGAGGCCGCTCACCGACCGGGGCTGGCCCAGCGGAACGGCGCCCGGCGTCTGGGCGTGCAGCGAGCCGGCGAGCAAGAGCAGGCCGGCGGCGCGCGCCAGTGGGCGGCCGATCAACGATCGCAGTGGCATGGGTGGCGGATACCGCTCAGGGATTGAACTTGCCGAAGTCCTCGGGGCGCAGACGCTCGAGGTACGCCTTGAGCTTCTCGGCGGAGAGATCGGGCGACTCGGGGCCGGCGGTGGGGTCGCCGCCGTCCCATTCGTCGCCGCCCTCCGCGAGCAGGGATTCGGCGGCGAAGATGGGCGCGTCGAGACGGAGCGCGATGGCAATGCTGTCGGACGGACGCGCATCGACGGTCAGCCGCTCACCGGCGCGCACGAGCTGGATTTCGGCATAGAACGTACGCTCCTCGATGCGGGTGATGTCGATGCGCTCGAGTTGGGCCCCGAGCGTCTGGATGAGACTGCGACAGAGATCGTGCGTGAGCGGGCGGGAGTGCGCGATCTGGTGCATCTCCACGATGATCGACTCCGCCTCGGGCTGCCCGATCCAGATCGGCAGGACCCGCTCGCCGTCCTTCTCCTGCAGGATCACGACATAGTTCCGCGTCGACGCATCGACGGCGAGCTTGGCGACCACCATCTCGATCATGCGACCTCCCGCTACATCACCGCACGGCGCGCTTGAGAGCCGACGCGCGATCGGTGCGTTCCCACGTGAACGTCGTGCTGGCGTGTTTGCCCCGCCCCACCCGCTCCGGTTCGCGCCCGAAGTGGCCGTAGGCCGACGTGGGCGAGAAGATGGGCTTGCGGAGGGACAGCGCCTGAATGATGGCCCGCGGCGTGAGGTCGAACACCTCGCGGACCGCCTGCCGAATGGCGTGATCCGGCACGGCGCCCGTCCCGAACGAATCGACCATCACCGAGACCGGCTCGGCCACGCCGATCGCGTAGGCCAGCTGCACCTCGCAGCGCGTGGCCAGTTTGGCGGCGACGATGTTCTTCGCCACCCAGCGCGCGGCATACGAACCCGAGCGGTCGACCTTGGACGGATCCTTGCCGCTGAACGCGCCGCCGCCGTGGCGCCCCATGCCCCCGTACGTATCGACGATGATCTTGCGCCCGGTGAGCCCGGCGTCGCCCTGCGGACCGCCGACCACGAACCGGCCGGTGGGGTTGATGTGGTACTTGGGGCGTTTGGTCACGAGTTCGGCGGGCAGCGCCGGCTCGATGATCCGCTCGATGACCTCGCTCCGAATCCGGCGGTTGGAGACGCCGGCGGCGTGCTGTGTCGAGATGACCACGGTGTCGATGGCCACCGGACGGTGGTCCTCGTAGATGACCGTGACCTGCGACTTGCCGTCGGGCCGGAGCCACGGCATGGCGCCGCTCTTCCGCTGATCGGCGAGGGCCCGCGTCAGCTGGTGCGCGAGCATGATCGGCATCGGCATCAACGCGTCGGTCTCGTCCGACGCATATCCGAACATCATGCCCTGGTCGCCCGCGCCGCCGGTGTCGACGCCCATCGCGATGTCCGACGACTGGCGGTCGATGGTGCTGAGCACCGAGCAGGTGTGCGAGTCGAATCCGTATCCGGCGTCCGTGTACCCGATATCGCGGATGGTGTTGCGGACGATATCCGGGATGTGGACGTAGGTGTTGGTGGTGATCTCGCCGGCCACACACGCCATTCCGGTCGTCACGAGCGTCTCGCACGCCACGCGCGCGTTCGCGTCGTCGGCCAGAATGGCGTCGAGCACGGCATCGGAGATCGCGTCGGCGACCTTGTCGGGGTGGCCTTCGGTGACGGATTCGGATGTGAACGGATGACGGTCGCGCACAGGGGACTCGGTGAAAGGTGAGTGGAACGGCATCGGCGCGCCGAAGCGCGCCGCGTCTGAGGGAGAATAAGGGGGGCGAGGACGGTCGGGCAACCCGCCGTCAGCGCAGGGCGAGATCGCCGATCGCGTCGTGGAGGCGCCGGAGCAACTCGGCTTCGGCGTCGGCCGCCGTGGCCGCGTGCAGCGCGGCCGTGGCCGCCACTTCGGCGTCCCGCACGCTGACGCTGCGGACGATGCGCTTCACCACCGGCAGCGACCGCGGGGCCACACTGAGTTGACGCACGCCGAGCCCGAGGAGCGCGTACGCCATGAGCGGCTGTGAGGCCATCTCCCCACATACCCCGACTTCGAGCTTGGCCTGTTCCCCCACGTCCACGATTCGGCGGATGAGTCGAAGGACGGCAGGATGCAGCGGTGTGTACCGGTTGGCCAGGTTCGCATTGCCGCGATCGACGGCCAGCGTGTACTGCACCAGATCGTTGGTCCCGATGCTCAGGAAGGCGACCTCTCCCGTGAAGGTATCGGCGGCCACGGCGGCGGCCGGCGTCTCGACCATGATGCCGAGCGACAGGTCGCGCCGGAACTCCACGCCCCGCGCTTCCAATTCCCCGGCCGCCTCGGCCATCAGTTCCCGTGACTGACGCACTTCGGCCACCGACACGACGAGCGGCAGCATGATGCGGAGATCCCCGTGCACGCCGGCACGCATGAGGGCGCGCAACTGCGTCCGGAAGATGGCCGGCTGGTCGAGGCACATGCGGATGGCGCGCCAGCCGAGGAACGGATTCGGTTCGGTGGGGAATCCACCCACCGGCAGCTTGTCGCCGCCGATGTCGAAGGTGCGGATCACCACCGGCTTGCCGGCAAAGGCTTCGACCACCCGCCGGTAGCTCCGGTACTGTTCCTCCTCGTCGGGCATCGTCGCGCGACCGACGACGAGAAACTCCGTGCGCATGAGCCCCACGCCGTCGGCTCCGCTCTCCCGAGCCGCCTCGGCCTCTTCGGGCAGGTCCACGTTGGCACGCAGCGTGACGTGGATGCCGTCGAGGCTCACGCTCTCCAGGTCGGAGAGCCGGCTCAGTTCGGCCTCGACCACCTCCTCCTGGCGCGCGCGCTCGCGGTACTCGTCGATCTCGGTGTCGGTGGGGTTGATCGTGAGGCTGCCGTTGGTGCCGTCCAGAATGGCGCGCTCCCCACCGGCCAACGAATGCGCGGCGTTGCGCAGCCCGACGACCGCCGGCAGGTGCAGCGACCGGGCGAGGATGGCCACGTGCGACGTGCGGGTGCCGGCGTCGGTGGCGATCCCGACGATGGCCTCGCGGTCCAGTTGGACGGTGAGCCCGGGCGTCAGATCGTGCGTGACCAGAATCGCCCGCTCGCCCCGGGCCAGGCCCACGGGATCGTGGTCCGGCAGATCGAGGAGCAGGGAGAGCACGCGGATGTGCACGTCGGTCAGGTCGCTCACCCGCTCGCGGAGCATCGCCACGGAATGGCGGGCGAAGCGCTGGCGCCATTCGAGCATCACGAGGTCGAAGGCCTTCTCCGCGGCCAGTTTCTGGCGAATGAACTCCTCGACGCCGGCCAGCAGGTCCGTGTCTTCGAGAATCGAATGCTGGACGTCGAAGATCGCGGCTTCCTCGCGTCCCGCAGCGGCCTCGACCCGCGCCCGTACCTGATTCAACCGATCCTTGGCCCGGTCCACGGCGGCGTGGAAGCGGCGCAGTTCGGCCGGCACCTGGTCTTCCGGGATCAGCCGGTGCGGAACATCCGGCACCTCCCACCGCAGGAGGTGGATGTTCCCGACGGCGATGCCCGCCGACGCGGGAATTCCGGTGAGCACGCGATCCATCAGGGTTCTCCGAAGCCGTCGGCGATGAGGTTGGCGAGCGCGTCGAGGGCCGCCTCGGCGTCCGGCCCATCGGCCCGCAGCAGGAGGTCCGTGCCGCGCTCGGCGGCGAGCATCATGACCCCCATGATGCTCTTCCCGTTCACTTCGAGATCGTCACGGCTGATCGTGATGTCGCTCTTGAATCGCGACGCCAGCTTCACGATCTGGGCGGCTGGCCGGGCATGCAGCCCGACCTTGTTGACGATCGTCACCGTGCGTTCAGCCATCAACGGATCACCGAGAAGAGGACGAAAGCCGAGACCATCAGCAGTGCGAACCGCCATCCTTCCAGTCGCGACTGCGCTTTGACGACGACGATGGCGCCGACGAGTGTGGCCAGCAGAATCTCTCCGAGCAGCGTGCGTCCCTCCCCCACGACGCGGGTGAACGCGAGGGGAATGGCGACCCCCGCGGCCAACGCCGCGGTGCGGGCCATGAACGCCGGCCCGCGCCGCAGCACGGGGTGTCCGAGTCCGGCCGCCACGCGCAAGCCCTGGTTCCACCCGGTGCGCATGCCCCACAGCAGGAGCGCCACGTGGCCGGCATTGTAGACGGCGAGGAAGGCGATGACCACGACCGCCGCCGAGCTGCCGAGCCCGAACAGCGCCAGGGCGAGAAACGAGGAAAGCGGCAGCCACCCCGCCCAGACCAGGCGGTCGCCGACGCTCCCCAACGGGCCGCACAACGCCGTGCGGAACCGCTCGATGCGCTCCGGCGGTTCCCCGTCCAGTTCGGCGCGGGCCAGCGCGCCGACGGCGAACGCCGCCAGGTAGGGGTGGGCGTTGAAGTATCGACTCTGACGCGCCATGGCCGCCTTGAACGCCGGCGTATGCACCCCGCCAGGTAGCCGGCGCAACGCCGGCTCGAGACAGAAGGCGATCCCATTCCCCATCAGCGTCTCGTAGTTCCACGAGCCCTGGATGGCGAGCAGGCGCAGGAGCACGGCGGCGCGCACCCGGAGCGCGGGCGGCGGCGGAGGGACGATCGATGCCTCTCTCATCGCATCGCCAGCACGAGCAGGCCGATTCCGAGCCCGCCCAGAAAGAACCAGCGCGCGCCGCTCGTCGAATGAAAGAGCTTCCACGCGGAGCCCAGCGCCACGCTCGCGGCGGTCGCGACCAGGAGGGCGCGCGACCAGTGTTCGCCCAGCGTCCAACGTTGGAGCACGAAGTGCTCCGCGGGGACGAGCATGAGGTACGCCGCCGCGCTGACGAGCACCGCCCGGACGAAGTCCCCGGTGAGACCCGCCAACTGCACGTCGACCACGGCGCCGCGCGAGCCTGCTTCGAGGGCCACCCGGCGGCGGCGCGCGACGACGGCGTTGTGCTGGCGCAGCGTGACCATGGACCAGCCGCCCAGCCAGGCGAACAGCAGCGCGCCGAGCACGGCGACGATGAGCGCCCCCACGGTGCCGGGGCCGGCCTCACCGTAGATCGCCCCTGCCACGACCGACGCGGAGCCCCATTCCGGATACCGTGACGCGCCCACCGGCATCGTCTCCAGCGCGATCAGTTCGAGCACGACCCCGATGAGCAGGCCCGGCGCCGGCGCCCCCACGAGGGCGCCGCCCAGCGTCGCCGCCACGAGGGGCCGGGAGATCATCGCCTGCGGAAAGCTGACCGTATCCAGCCCGGCCACGCCTCCGAGGAGCGAGATCGGCACCACGTCCACGATGTTCACGGGGCGTGGTGGGTCGCGAGCACTTCGTCCAGCGGCACGGGCCGCGCCGAGGGCACGTCCTGCGCCGTGACCGGAACGCCGCGCGCGACGATCGCGCGCAGCGCCTCCTCCTCTGCCGGCGACAGGAATACGTAGCGGAGCCGTTGCGTCCGATCGCCCCGATGATGGATGCCGCCCACGTTCACAGCGGGCACCACGCCCATGTCGACGAGCGCCCGCATGGTCTCGACGTCGGCGGTGAGCAGAATGCCCGCGCGCGGATCGTCGCGATACCGTTGCAGCGCCGCCGGGCACTCGCCGGTGGTGTGGAAATACACCTCGGTGCCGGGCGGAACCGCCATCTGGTACAACTCACGCTCCCACTCGCTGAGCGCCACGGCGTCATCGACCAGCACGATGAATCCGGCGTCGAGCGGCTGCCCCCACCCCAACACCACCTGGCCGTGGATCAGCCGGTCGTCGATGCGGTAGAGCGCGAGGGTCACGGCGTGCCCTCCACCGCGTCGATCGCGGCCCGTCCGCGGTCGGCCGCGTGGCGCGCCGCCGTGACCGCGGGCTTCGATTCCGCGAACGCGAAGTCGAGCAGCGCCGGCAGATTCGCGCCCGAGACGAGCACCGCGTCCGGCATGCCGCGCAGAATGCGCCGCGCCGCCATGGTACAGCTCCCGGCATGCAGGTCGGTGAACAGCACGCGCGCGCCGGTCTGTTCCATCGTCTCGCGCAGGAGCGTCTCGATGTCGGCCGCGCTCAACTCGGGCACCGCCACCGCGTGGAACAGGCCTCCCCGCCCGGTGATCACCTCCACCGCCGAGACGAGCCCGGCCGCGAAGTCGCCGTGCCCGGCGACGATGGCGCGCGGCGCGCTATTCGTCATCTTGCTGGAGATACCGTTTCACGTCGGCAGCCTCGCGCATGCGGCCGATGAGCCGGGCGTTGAACCGCTCGGCCGGATCGAACCCGCTGTACTTGAGCAGATGGTTCATCGCGATCACCTCCGCCACGACCGTGATGTTCTTGCCCGGATTCAGGGGCACCGTGATCTTCGGCAGGTCCACGTCGAGGATCGTGGCCGTCTGTCCGTCGAGTCCGGTGCGCTCGATGTACGTATCCTGGTGCCACTCCTCCAGCTGCACCACCACCTCGATGCGCTTCTGCTGGCGAACCGCGCGCACCCCGAAGATGGCCGGGACGTCCACGAGCCCGATCCCGCGGATCTCCATGCAGTGGCGCTGCATCTCATGCCCGGTGCCGATGAGCACGTCGGTCCCGCGGCGCTTGGCGAACACGAGGTCGTCGGCCACCAGCCGATGGCCGCGCTCCACGAGATCGAGCACGCACTCCGACTTGCCGATCCCGCTCCGGCCGACGAACAGCAGTCCGACCCCGAACACGTCGGCCAGCGAGCCGTGCAGACTCGTGGTCGGCGCGAACTCGTCCTCGAGCCACGGCTTGATCCGCGTGTAGAACTCGTTGGTCTTCAGCGTGGAGGTGAGAATCGGGACCCGCGCTTCGGCCGCCGCCGTGACCATGTCCTCCGGCGGCTGGAGCCCCTTGGTCACGAAGACACAGGGAATCGCGTGCGAGAAGAAGAGCTGCAGCACGTGCGCCCGCTCCGCCGCCTCGCGCGTCGAGAGGTACGTGATCTCCGTCTCGCCGAACACCTGCAGCCGGTGCCCGGGGAACCGTTCGGTGTAGCCGGCGAGCACGAGTCCCGGACTGGAGATGTTCGGACTCGTGATCTCGCGCTCAAGAGTCCCGGTCCCGTCCACGTGCGCCAGCTGGAGCGTGTCGCGCATGCGCTCCAGCAGGCTCCCGGCAGTGAGCAGTTGCTTCTTCACGCCTGTGCCTTGCGGCGGGCGAACCGCTTGCGCCGCTGCGTTTCCACCTGCGTTTCGAGCCGGCTGAGCGCCTCGCCAAGGGCCACGCCGGCGTAGCGTCCGCTGGCGGTGGCAACGAGCGGCTTCCGGCGCGGCGCGTGCAGCATGATCTCGACGCGCCGGGCCGGCCCGTCATCTTCGAACCGGATCACGGCGTCCACCGGGCGGCCGAGCCGCTCGGCGAGCTTGGAGACGCCGACCCGCGCGCGGCGACGCATGCGGTCGGAAATTGGGGCGTGGTGGGCGTGAAAGATCACTTTCATCCAGCGGTATCCTCCGGCGCGTGAACGCGGGCAAGGTGCTCTTCGGTCTGGTCGGCGGCGCGGTCCCAGGTGAAGGTCTCGGCGAACCGGCGCGCCTGCACACCCAGCCGCTCGACCAGGGCGGCGTCTCCGGCCAGCCGGTCCATCACCTCGGCCATCGCGCGCGTGTCGCCGTGCGGGATCAGAAAGCCCGTCTCGCCGTGCTTCACGGACTCCCGGATGCCCGGCGAGTTGGAGGCGACGACGGGCGTGCCACACGCCGCGGCTTCCAGGTTCGTGATACCCCACCCCTCCTTGGGCGACGCGAACGCCAACCCCCACGACCGGCGCAACAGCGCCAGCTTCTCCTGCTCGCTGATACGCCCAAGAAACCGCACCCGCGTGCCGAGGTCAAGCGAAGCGGCAAGTCGTTCCAACGTTGGACGATAGTCACCCGCGCCCGCGATCTCCAACACCGCCTCGCGGTGCCGCATCGCTGCAAAAGCCTGGATGACCAGATGCACGCCCTTGTAGTGTTTGAGCCGACCCAGATAGGAGAAGGTCGGCACCGCCGACCGCGTGCCTGCGGCTGGCGTATACGACTCGGCATCGATGCCGGGATAGATCACTTCGATGTGCGCGCGTGGAATCCCGCGGTGCACCAGGTCGTCGGCCGTGCTCTGGCTGATGGCCTCGAACGGCGTCCCGCGATACACGCGTCCGAGCGGCCGCTCGGCGAGCCACACCGCGGCGGCGAGGGGCGCGGCAAATTCCTGGAACGCCGTGGCCCCGAACAGGTGCGGCACCAGGGTCATCGCGCGTGGGGCGCCCCATCGCGGCGTGTAGAGGGGAATCTTGTTCACGTCCTCGACGAGCACGTCGCAGGTGCCGGCGAGATGACGGGCATAGTACCGCCGGGCAAAGAAGGGAAACGAGTGCCGGGTTCCCACGCGATGCACGTCGATGCCATCCAACTCGGCCCGGGGCGGCGCATCGGGCCAGCCACCGCAGAGCAGCGTGACGCGATGCCCGCGCGCCGCCAGCCGGCCGAAGATCTCGTGGAGATGAATCTCGGCGCCCCCGGCCAGCGGATTCTCCCGATCCTGCCAGTTGACGACGAGAATGCGCATCAGAGGCGGCCCATGCGACGCGCCAGCGCGTCGAGCACGCCGTTCACGAACCGCGCGCTCTGCTCGCTGCCATACCGTTCGGCCAGCCGCAGCGCCTCCTGGATCACCACGCGCGCCGGCGTTTCGCCGCGCCGGAGTTCCGCCGCGGCCACGCGCAGCACGCTGCGTTCGATCACGCCCAGCCGCTCGAGCCGCCAATTGGTGGTGACGTCGGCCAGCTCGCGGTCGATCTCCCGGCCGTGCTGCTGTATCTCGCGGACGAGCAGGCCCGCCAGGCGGCGCTCTTCGGGCGCGATGGCCAGATCGTCCCAGATCATGGTGGCCACGCGCTCGAGGTCGGACTCGCCGCGGAGGTCCCACGCGTAGAGCGCCTGCAGCGCCCGGGCGCGGGCCCGGGTCTCAACCCTCATGCGATGCGTCCAGGCGGTCGAAGAGGTCGGCCATCTCGAGCGCCGCCAGCGCGGCGTCCCACCCCTTGTTGCCGTGCGCGCCGCCGGCGCGGGCCTCGGCCTGATCCATCGTGTCGCAGGTCAGCAGCCCGAAGCCCACCGGTACGTCGAACTCGGCCGACGCCCTGGCCAGCCCCCGGGCCGACTCGCCGGCCACGAAGTCGAAGTGCGGCGTTTCCCCCCGGATCACGGCGCCCAGCGCGACGACGGCATCGTACCGCTCGCTGTCCATGAGGCGGCGCACCGCGGCGGGCAACTCCCACGCGCCCGGCACCCAGACCACGTCGATGTTGTCGGCCGCCACGCCGTGGCGCACGAGCGCGTCCGTGGCCCCGTCCGCCAGCTTGCTCGTGATCGTGTTGTTGAACCGGCTCGCCACGACCGCCACCCGCCGGCCCCGGCCCGAAGGCGATCCCGAAAATTCTGCCATTTAGGAGACGAGGAGGTGGCCGAGCTTCTCGCGCTTGGTCTTCATGTACCCGGCGTTCTCTTCCTGCGCCGGCTGGACGATGGGCACCCGCTCCTCGACCCGCAGACCGTACCCCTCGAGGCCGATCATCTTGCGCGGATTGTTGGTGATGGGACGGATCGACTTGAGCCCGATGTCGAGCAGGATCTGCGCGCCGATCCCGTAGTTGCGGAGGTCCGGCTTGAAGCCCAGCCGCTCGTTGGCCTCGACGGTGTCGATGCCCGTATCCTGGAGTTCGTAGGCCTTGATCTTGTTCAACAATCCGATGCCCCGCCCTTCCTGATCCAGGTACACGATCACCCCGCGCCCTTCGTCGGCGATCATCTGCATCGCGGTATCGAGTTGCCAGCCGCAGTCGCAGCGCTTGGAGTGAAACACGTCACCGGTGAGGCACTTGGAGTGCATGCGGACCAACACGTTCTCACCATCGGACACGTCGCCGTACACCAGCGCCACGTGCTCGTGCGGATCCACGTCGTTCTTGTACCCGAGGATCTGCCACGCGCCGAACTCGGTGGGCAGCCGCGCCTCGGCCACCCGGTGCACCAGCCGCTCGTTCTTGAGCCGGTGCGCGACGAGTTGGGCCACGGTGATGAACGTCAGGCCGTGGCGCTCGGCGAACTTCTCGAGATTGCCACGGCGCGCGGCACTGCCGTCCTCGTTGAGGATCTCGCAGATGACACCGGCGGGGTACAGCCCGGCGAGGCGCGCGAGATCGATGGCCGCCTCGGTGTGCCCTACGCGCTGCAACACCCCGCCCTCGCGGGCCCGGAGCGGGAAGACGTGCCCGCCATGCCGGAGATCGGACGGCGCCGTGGCGGGATCGACCGCCACGCGGATCGTCGTCGCACGATCCTGCGCGCTGATCCCCGTGGTCACGCCGAACCGCGCCACGGCGTCGATGCTCACCGTGTAGGCGGTGCGGTATTCGTCGGGGTTGGTCTCGCTCATCGGCGCGAGGTCGAGCTGCTCCACCCGCTCCGCCGTGAGCGCCAGGCAGACGAGGCCGCCGGCCTGGCGAATCATGAAATTGATCCCGTCGGCCGTCATGAGCTGTGCGGCGCCGATCAGATCGCCTTCGTTCTCGCGATCCTCGTCGTCGGCCACGATGACGAGCTTGCCGGCCTTGATGTCGGCGATGGCTTGGTCTACGGATCCGAAAGTCATATCACTCGCGTCCTGTAGGACGTTATGAGTCGCTGCACGTACTTGCCGATCACGTCCGCCTCCACCTGGACCTCCGATCCCTCATTCAACGCGCCGAGGGTGGTGTGGCGAAGCGTGTACTCGATCAGGGACACCTGAACTGCATCCGGCGCCGGAAGCGCGTTGACGGTGAGGCTCACGCCGTCCACCGTCAGCGACCCGTGCGGCACCATAAGGTCCGCCACATCTGGCGGGAGGGCAAGGTCGACCAGCCGCGCGTCGCCCCGCTGTTCGACGCCGGTCACGCGCCCCACGCCGTCCACGTGCCCGAGCACCAGGTGCCCGCCGAGCCGGTCGGCGGCGCGGAGCGCACGCTCGAGATTGACCTCGCGGCCCGCGGTCCATGACCCGATGGTGGTGCGGTCGAGCGTGGTGGCGACGGCAGCGACCGTGAACCAGCCAGGGCCGTGCTCGCGCACGGTGAGACAGGCCCCGTTGACGGCAATGCTCTCGCCGTCGGCGAGGTCGTCGTACCGGCTGGCGATGCGGAACTCGCGTCCCGCCGCCGTTCCGGTCACGTGCTCGATGGTTCCGACGCTGTCAACCAGCCCGCTGAACACTAAGGCGCTCCCAGCGCATAGGTCGTCATGACGTCGTCGCCCAGGACCCGGCGTTCCAGTACCCGCAGGCGCTCCAGGCGCGCGACGTCCCCCGGCGGCGCAAACGCAAAGGCGTTGAGGGCGCCCTGCCCCAGCACCACCGGCGCCTGAAAGATAATCAAGCGATCCACGGCGGCGCGCTCGAGGAAGCTGCCCGCCAGGCGGGCTCCCCCCTCCACGAGCAGGGATCCGATGCCGCGCTGCGCCAGCGCCTGCAGGGCCTCGGGCAGCCCGGAAGCGACCACCACGTCGACCCCCGACGCCTCGAGGGTCCGCGCCCGCTGTGGATTCGGCTCCCGGGCCACGACGATGACCGGCGTCTCCCGGGCCGTGCGGACGAGCACGGAATCGGGCGGTGTACGCAGCGTGGAATCGAACACCACCCGGCGCAACGGGATGCGCGGTGGCTCCCAATCGCGCACCGTCAGCGCCGGATCGTCGCCCAGCACCGTCCCGATGCCGACGGCAATCGCATCGTGGCCCGCCCGCAGGCGGTGAACTTCGCGACGCGACTCGGCACCGGTAAGGTGCGTGGTGGTGCTCCGGTCGGCGGCGGCGATCGCGCCGTCGATGGACATCGCCAGCTTGAGCGTGACGAATGGACGTTCGGGGTGCGCGAACCGGTGGAAGAACGGCGCGTTCAAGTCGCGCGCGGCCGCCTCCCCCTCCCCCAACTCCACGGCCACCCCGGATTCGCGGAGGCGTTGCGCGCCGCCCGCCGCCTCCGGATTGGGGTCGCCGACGGCGATCACCACACGACTCACCCCCGCCGCGGCGATCGCCTCGGTGCACGGGGGCGTCTTGCCCTGGTGGACGCACGGTTCGAGCGTCACATACAGCGTCGCGCCCCGGGCGCGCTCCCCCGCGGCTCGCAGCGCCGCCACCTCGGCATGGGCCTCGCCGAAGCGGGCATGATATCCCTCGCCCACCACCACGCCGTCGCGGACGAGGACGGCGCCGACCATGGGGTTCGGCGCCGTCTTGCCCCAGCCCTCGCGGGCCAGGTCCAGGGCCCGGCGCATGAACGCCGAGCCGCCGCGATCAGTCACGCGCTACCATGCGAAGCGAAGCCCCACGGAGCCGTAGAGGCGTGACGCGTTCGCATCCTTGTTGGCGAACGAGTTGTACGTGGCCACCGAGCCGCCGGACGCCTGTCCGATCTCGCCGACGAGCTTGAGGATCGGGAGGTTGAGCGAGAGATCGGCGAACATGTTGGTGCGCGTCATGTTCTGCGACAGCGAGACCTGCGCCGACTGCTGCCCCAGCGCGCTTCCCTGGACGGTGGCGCTGGTGCTGTACTTATCCTGCCCGACACCGGCCGCAAGCCCGAAGATGATGAAGTGCTTGCTGGCCACCAGGCGCCACGCGGTGGTCCCGATATCCATGTTCGACACGTTGAAGGAGGCCCCGTTCGAGGTGCCATCCAGCGTCACCGTGGGGAGATCGCGCTTGAGATACGTGAGCGCGACGCCCGGCACCACGATCGACTCCTTGAGAATCCCCAGACGTGCCCCGTACCCGAACTTGAGCGAACCGTTGGGCGTATTCACGCTGAGGCTGTTCTGATTCACGTTCGGGATGTACGAGACGTTCACCAGGAAGTCCAACCCGAGCACGTTGGTGACGCCCAGGGGCAGCCCGTTCCAGAGGCCGATGGCCGCATCAACGACCGGCATGGGCAGCGGTTGATTGGTCTTCGTGGGCAGCGTCTGCGCGGGGCTCGCACCGGTGATCCGGGTGTTGAACTGATCCACCTGCGGGAGCGTGCCCGCCACGATGTTGGCCCGGATGCCGAGCGAGAAGTGGCCGAACCCGCCAAGGATCCCGCCCTGTCCGAGCGTCGCGTTGCCGCCGGCGATCGCCGTGCCGAGCTGCGGCGCCATGTATTGGAACACGTCGACCGCCTGCTGGCAGGCATCCTGCGTTACCTGCGCAGAACTCCCGAGCGCACCGCTCGGACAAGACGTCGACTGCGCCAGGGCCGCCGATGCCGTCAGCAGCAGTGCGCCGACCGCACCGAACATGCCTCTTGCCTTCATAACTCCTCCGCGTGGTAAATGTTTGGGCGACCCGAACCGCGAACCACACGGCCCACCTGCCACCCCTCGCATCCGGTAGCGGCGACGGAGGCCATGACGGCCTCGGCGTCGGAAGGCGCGACGATCACGACCATCCCGATCCCCATATTGAACGATCGGTACATGTCGGCCGTCGGCACGCCTCCTGCCCGCTGCAATTGGACGAACAAGTTCGGCACGCGCCACGCACGCGCATCGACGTCCGCGTCCAATGTGTCGGGGATCACTCTTCCCAGATTGCCGGGCAGTCCGCCCCCCGTAATGTGAGCCATCGCACGAATCCGGCCGAGGACCGGGCGCAGGGCCGCGGAGATACGACCGGTGAATCCGGAGCAGCACGTCGGCCACCGTGCCCTCCTCCCCCGGGAATGCATCGCTCATCCCCAGCCGCATCCGCTCCGCCACGATACGCCGGGCCAGCGAATACCCGTTGGTGTGGAGCCCGCTGCTGGCCAAGCCAAGCAACACGTCACCTTCGCGCACGCGCTCGGCCGAGAGGATCGCGTCTTCCTCCACATAGCCGACGATGAACCCCGCCAGGTCGAAGTCCGGCGGTGTATAGAGGCCGGGCATCTCGGCGGTCTCGCCACCGACGAGCGCGCACCCGTTGTCGCGACATCCCGCGGCCACCCCGGTCACGATCGCCTCGACGACCGCGGGCACGAGCACACCGAACGCCACGTAGTCGAGGAAGAAGAGCGGCGACGCGCCCTGCACCAGGATGTCGTTCACACAGTGGTTCACCAGATCGTGCCCCACCGTGTCATAGCGGCCCGATTCGACGGCGACCTTGATCTTGGTGCCCACGCCGTCGGCGCTGGACACGAGCACGGGCTGCTTCGCGTCTTGCGGGAGGCGGAACATCCCGCCGAACCCGCCGAAGCTGCCGCGCGCGCCCGCCGTGAACGTCGATTCGACCAGGCGCTTGATGCGGTGCTTGGCGTCGTCCGCCGCATCGATGTCCACGCCGGACGATCGATAGTCGAGAGGGGCCTCGCTCATCCAAGCATCTCCGCTTCGAACGACACCAGGCGGTGGAACTCCCGCACGCGGCGGTCGACGTCACTCGGCTCGATCTCGAGCAGGCGCTCGACCGAGAACTTCTCGACGGCGAACGACCCCATGGCGCTGCCGTAGATGACGGCGCGGCGCAGATTCTCCTCGGACACGTCGCCGGTATGAGCCAGGTAGCCCATGAACCCGCCGGCGAACGAATCGCCGGCCCCCGTCGGATCGAAGACTTCCTCGAGCGGATAGGCGGGCGCGAAGAACACCGAGGTCGGCGTGAACATGAACGCCCCATGTTCACCCTTCTTGATGATCACGAGCTTGGGGCCGCGATCCATGATCCACTTCGCGGCCTTCACCAGATTGAACTGCTCGGTGAGTTGCCGGGCCTCGCCGTCGTTGAGCGTGATCGCGTCCACGCGCTCCAGCAGCGAGAGCAGTTCGGGGCGCCGGCTCTCGATCCAGAAGTTCATCGTATCGCAGGCGACGAGCGTCGGCTCGCGCACCTGGTCGAGCACGTCGAGCTGGAGGCGCGGATCGATGTTGCCGAGGAACACGAACGGCGAGTCGCTGAACTGCTCGGGAATCTTCGGGTGGAAGTTGGAGAACACCCCGAGGTGCGTCTCGAGCGTCTCGGCGACGTTGAGGTCGTGGCGGTAGCGGCCGCGCCAGCGGAACGAGGGTCCATCCGCCGTCTCGACGCCGGCAAAGTCGACGCCGCGCCGGATGAGCGGCTCCAGCCGGTTCATCGGGTAGTCGTTGCCGACCACGCCCACCACGCGCACGCGCGCGAGGTGACTGGCCGAGGCGGAGAAGAAGTTGGCCGATCCGCCGATCACGTTGTCCGCCTTGCCGAACGGCGTTTCCACGGAATCGAGGGCGACCGAGCCGACCACCAGCACGGTCTGCTTCACATGCGCTCCGGGGCTGAGATGCCGAGAAGGGTGAGTCCGTTGTGCAATACGATCTGCGACGCGCGGGCGAGGGCGAGCCGGGCGTTCATGACCGGCTCGGGTTCGTTGAGCACGTGGGCTGAGTGGTACCAGAGGTGGACCTTTCCCGCGAGATCGTGCAGGTAGTTGGCCACCCGGTGGGGTTCCAGCGCGGTGGCTGCCCCGGCGACGAGCGCCGGATAATCGAGCAGCGCCTTGATCAGCTCTCCTTCCTCGGGCCGGGCGAGCTGGGTGAAGTCGACGCCCTCGCCCGTGACCGACGCCGCGTCGATCTCCCCCACGCGGAAGATGCCGGACATCCGGGCGTGCGCCATCTGGATGTAGTAGACCGGGTTCTCCTCCGACTGGGAGCGCGCGAGGTCGACGTCGAACTGCAACTGCGAGTCGCCCTTGCGCATGAGGAAGAAGTAGCGGACCGCGTCGCGCCCCACCTCGTCGATCAGGTCGCGGACGGTCACGTAGCTGCCGGCGCGCTTCGAGATCTTCACTTCCTCACCGCCCTTCATCACCGTCACCATCTGATGCAGCACGTACTCGGGGTACCCTTCGGGGATCCCGATGCCGAGCGCCTGCAGCCCGATGCGCACCCGGGTGACCGTGCTGTGATGGTCCGATCCCTGCACGTTGATGGCGCGCCTGAACCCGCGTTCCCACTTGGTGACGTGGTACGCGACGTCGGGCACGAAGTAGGTGGGCTCGCCCCCCTTCTCCGCGCTCCGGCGCATGACGCGGTCCTTGTCGTCGCCGAAGTCGGTGGTCTTCAGCCAGAGGGCGCCATCCTTCTCATACGTATGGCCGGCCGCCACGAGCCGATCGATCGTCTCGCCCACCTTCCCTTCGGCGTACAGCGACGACTCCAGGAAGTACACGTCGAATTTCACCCCGAACGCCTGCAGGTCGCGGTCCTGTTCGTGGCGCAGCTCCTGCACCGCGAACCGGCGCACCGCGTCCAGATCGGCGCCGTCCGGATCGCCGGGGTACCCATCGACGTATCGTTGGGCGATCTCCCGGATGTACTCGCCGTGGTACCCGCCCTCCGGGATCTCGATCGAGCGCCCGTGGAGCTGCGCGATCCGCGCCCGCACGCTGGTGGCGAGATTCATGATCTGCGCCCCGGCGTCGTTGTAGTAGAACTCGCGCGTGACCGCCCAGCCGGTGGCTTCGAGCAGGGACGAGATGGCGTCGCCGAGCGCGGCCTGTCGCCCGTGCCCCACGTGCAGCGGACCGGTGGGGTTGGCCGACACGAACTCGACGTTGACGGCCTGCCCGGCCGCCGAGTGGTCGCGGCCGTACGCGCGCCCCGCCTGGACGAGCGCCAGCAACCCCTGGGCGAGGGTGTCCGTGGCGACGCGGAAGTTGATGAATCCGGGCCCCGCGATCTCCGCGGAGCGAACGCCGCCGCGCGCGAGATCCATGGCATCGATGAGCTGTTGCGCCAGGTCGCGCGGCTTCCGGCCGAGCGGCTTGGCGAGCGTCATCGCCAGATTCGTGGCCCAATCGCCGAACGCCGGATCGCGCGGACGTTCGAGGAGGGGCGTCACATCGTCGGGCGCGCCCAGAGCCCGCGCCGCCCGCGTGAGCTCGGCGCGCAGGAGATCGTCACCGGCCATCAATCGCCTTTCTTGGGAGTGCTCTTGTCGGCGCCGGAATTGGCGCCCTTGCTCGCCTTCGCGTCCGATCCGCCGGAGGACGAACCCTTGCCGGCCTCTCCCCCGGAACCACCGCTCGACGCCCCTTCACCGCCGGGCTTGGCGCCCTCACCCGTCGGGCGCGCCGGCTTGGCGTCACCGCGCGTGGCATGGGCATTCTTGCCGTAATCCGTCAGGTAGAACCCCGAACCCTTGAACAGCAGGCCGGCGCCGGCCGAGAGCTGCCGGACTCCGACGGCACCGCATTCCGGACACGGGACTTCCGACTGCGAAGCGCTGATCGTGCGGTAGAACTTCTCGAAGTCGTGGCCGTTGGGGCAGCGGTACTCGTAAGTAGGCATTTCGCGGGGACTTAAGACAGCGAAAGCTACCCGCCGCGTGAGGGCCGTTCAAGGGCACGGGCCACGCTCGCCGTGGCGTCAGCCGGGCCGGTACTCCCCCCAACGGGCGCGCAGAACGTCCGCAATCTCGCCCACGGACGCGCGCGCGCGCACCGCATCGATGATCAGGGGCATGAGCGGCGCCCGATCGGCAATCGTCGCCCCATCGGCGTAACCGGCGGCGGCGGCCCCGAGCGCATCGAGCGTTCGCGCCAGCGCGGAAGCATCGCGACCGGCCCTGGCGGCCTTCACGCGCGCCACCTGCCCGCGCTCCAATTCCGAGTAATCGGGAGTGGGGATGACCGGCGACCCCTCCTGGTCGGCGAACTTGTTCACGCCCACCACCACGGTGTCGCCGCGCTCGACGCTCAACTGGTACTCGTACGCGCTCCGCGCGATCTCCTCCTGGAAGAACCGGCCGTCGATCGCGCGGGCCGCGCCGCCCAGTTCGTCGACGCGCGCGAGCAATGCGGTCGCGGCGCGTTCCAACTCATCGGTGAGCCGTTCCACGTGATAGCTGCCGGCCAACGGATCGGCGGTCATCGCGGCCCCGGACTCGTAGCCGATCACCTGCTGCGTGCGCAGGGCCAGCGTGGCCGCCTGTTCGGTGGGCAACGCGAGGGCCTCGTCGTAGCCGTTGGTGTGCAGCGACTGGGTGCCGCCGAGCACCGAAGCGAGGGCCTGCACGGTGACGCGGACGACGTTGTTGAGCGGCTGCTGCGCCTGCAGCGTGACACCACCTGTCTGGGTATGGAACCGCAGCCGGCAGCTCCGGTCGTCGGCGCCGAACCGCGTGCGCATCAACCGGGCGTACATCCGTCGCGCGGCGCGGAACTTGGCGACCTCCTCGAACAGATCGTTGTGCGCGGCGAAGAAGAACGACAACCGTGGGGCGAACGCATTGACGTCGAGCCCCGCGGTGATGGCGCGCTCCACGTACTCCACGGCATTGGCGAACGTGAAGGCCAGCTCCTGCACGGCCGTCGCTCCCGCCTCGCGCATGTGGTAGCCGGAGATCGAGATCGGGTTCCAGCTCGGCACCTCGGCCGCGCAGAACCGGAACACCTCCGCGATCAGCGCCAATGACGGCTCCGGCGGGAAGATGTAGGTGCCGCGGGCCACGTACTCCTTGAGGATGTCGTTCTGGATCGTGCCGCTCGAGCTTGTCGCGCGCGATGCCCCGCTCCTCGGCCACCACGATGTACATGGCGAGCAGCGTGCTGGCAGTGGCGTTGATGGTCATCGACGTGGACACGCGATCGAGCGGCAGATCCGCCAGCAGCGTATGCATGTCGTCTACGGTGTCGATGGCCACACCCACCCGGCCCACCTCCCCCAGCGCGCGCGGCGAGTCGGAGTCGATCCCCATCTGCGTCGGCAGGTCGAACGCCACCGAGAGTCCCGTCTGCCCGGCCTCGAGGAGCATGCGGAACCGGGCATTGGTTTCCGCCGCCGTGCCGAATCCCGCGTACTGGCGCATGGTCCACAGCCGGCCGCGGTACATGTCGGGTTGGATGCCGCGGGTGTAGGGATACTGCCCGGGGTCGCCGAGATCGGTGGCATAGTCGACGGGGGCGTCGGACGGGCGAACGACGGGGGGGATCGAAAGCCCGGAAGGGGAGGACTTGGCAGATGAGGTCATATAACTGAGAAGAGGCGGAACCGAGAAACGACGCAGGGCCGAGACTACGCAGGGCATGAACAGCGCAGGGCCGAAACCGCGGGGATGTGGAGGAGTTGAAACAGCGGATTTGGGAAAGGACGAAACAGCGAATTCGGGAAGTTACGAAACAGAAAGATACGGCGTGGGGTGGATTGTAGCCGCAGGCAGCATATCCGGGATGCATCGTGCCGTTATGAATACGGCGACCAACGTGCGGGATCTGAAGGTCTGGGACGCGGCGCGAATGCTGGCCCGTGAAGTGCGCCGGGTAGCGGAGGCCGCGCGGGGAGAGGGGTCGGGCGACGTGTGGGCCCAGGCGAAACGTGCCGCCGACTCGGTTGGGGCGAACATCGCCGAAGGGTGCGGGCGCCCGACGACGGCCGACCGGCGTCGGTTCTTCTCAATCGCGGTCGGCTCCCTTCGCGAAACCCAACATCATCTGCGTAGCTGCCACGACTATGGCCTGCTCGAAGAACGAGAGTACCTGCGGCTGGCAGGCCTGGCGAGCGTCACACGGCGCATGCTCGAATCCCTGTCGGCCCGCCTGCGCTGAACGTTGGATGCATGGACGGCTTGGAGGTCGAAAGGCGAAACGCTACTCCACCTTGTTGATCGCCGTTGATGGCCGTTGATGGCCGTTGATCGCCGTTGATCGCCGTTGATCGCCGTTGATCGCCGTTGATCGCCGCTAATCGCTGTCGCACGCCGCTGCACGCTGTCGCACGCTGTCGCACGCCGCTCCTCGTCGTTTCACGGCGTTTCAACCCGCTTCTGGAGTGCTTCCGACTCCCCGCAGTTTCGGTCCTGCGCCGTACCGGCCCTGCGTCGTTTCGGTCCTGCGTGGTATCGGCCCTGCGTCGTTTCTCGGTTTCGCCGCTTTTCGGTTCGTGGTTACGCCGTAGCCAACTCCCCTTTCAACATCCTCTCCGCCAACTGCACATCATCCCGGCTGCCGATGTACAACGGCGTCCGCTGGTGCAATTCCGTGGGCTGTACGTCGAGCACGCGGTTCGTGCCGTCGCTCGCCAGCCCCCCGGCCTGTTCCACGATGAACGCCAGGGGATTGGCTTCGTACAGCAGGCGGAGCTTGCCGTCGGGCGATTTGGTGTTGCGCGGATAGGCGAAGATTCCGCCGCCGAGCAGGTTGCGGTGGAAGTCGGCGACCAGCGATCCGACGTAGCGAATGCTCAGCGGCTTGCGGTCGCCCTCCAGCCCGCGGTAGCGACGCATCAGCAATCGCACCTCGTCGCTCCACAGTTGCTGGTACGAGTCGTTGACCGACAGGTACCGGCCGACGGGCGGGATCTGAATGTTGGGATGCGAGAGCAGGAACTCGCCGATCGACGGATCGAGGGTGAATCCGTGGGCACCCTGCCCCGTGGTGTACACCAGCATCGTGCTCGATCCGTAGATGACGTAGCCCGCCGCCACCTGGCGCCGCCCCGGCTGCAGCATGTCCTCCATGACCCCGTCGCGGCCGCGCGTGATCTTGGGGACCACCGAGAAGATGGTGCCCACCGGCACGTTCACGTCGATGTTCGACGATCCGTCGAGCGGATCGAAGAGCAGCGCGTACTTGCCGGTCTTGAACTCGCGCGGAATGGGGACGATCCCCTCTTCCTCTTCCGACGCCATGGCGCAGAGACGCCCCGTGTGGTCCATGGCCTTGACGATCGTCTCGTTGGCGAAGATGTCGAGCTTCTGCTGGATCTCGCCCTGGACGTTTTCGTGGTTGGCTGAGCCGAGAATGTCCACCAATCCCGCGCTCCGCACCTTGTTGGTGATCAGCTTGGCGGCCAGTGCGAGATCGTACAGGATGTTCGACAGATCCCCGCTGGCGTCGGGATGCAGTCGTTCCTGCTCGATGATGAAGCGCTCGATGGTGACGACGGACGTCGAGGAGTGATTGACCACGGGTGATCCTCGTTGGGGGGAGGAGAATGGGAAAGTGGACGGGTGTCGCGACCGGGGCAAGTCCGGCGCGGTCAGGCGTGCGCCGGCGGCCGTACGTGATCGAAGATCAGCTCGGTTTCGATGTGACCGACTTCGGGACGGGACAGGAAGCGGTCGAGCGCCAGGTCGCGGAGGTGTTGCGCGTCCTGCGCCACGACGTGCACGAGAAAATCGATCTCGCCGCTCACGTGATACACATCGACCACTTCCGGAATGGTGATCACGTAGTCGCGGAACGCATCGAAGTTCTGCCGGGAGTGCTGGGGTAGCCGCACGGCAATCATGGCCTCGATGCCGTAGCCGAGCGCGGCGGGATTGACGACGGCGTGAAAGCCGAGGATCGCGCCGCTCTGGACCAGGCGCCGGACCCGCTCGTGACAGCTCGACGGCGCGAGCCCCACCCGAGCGGCCAGTTCCTTGTTCGACAGCCGCGCATTGTTCGCGAGGGCGGCCAGTATCTCGCGATCCGTTTGGTCTAGAGGTCGATTTTCCACTGAAATTCCGAAATATGTTCGTTGGACAGAACGGTACACCGAACAGTATTCTACATATATGGAATACACCGAGGCAACCTCCATGACACCAGTCAGCATTGAAACGGCCGGCGTGCATGCCGGGCGCGAAGATTTCCGCGAACTGGGGGTCCATGCGGCCCCGCTCGATCTCTCCACCACCTACCCGATCGGCGAGCTCTCCGACGCCATCCGCGACATCGATGCGATGGTCAGCGGCGGCCGACCCGAGGCGAATGAGATCTACGCCCGGCTGGCCAACCCGACCGTCGACCGGTTCGAACGCGCCTTCGCGCAGCTGGAGCGCGCCGACGACTCGGTGGCCTTCGGTTCGGGCATGGCGGCCGTCACCGCGGCGCTGCTCGTGGCCCGCCAACGCGGGTCGCATGTGGTCGCCGTCCGGCCGCTCTACGGCGGCACGGACCACCTGCTCGAGTCGCGCCTGCTGGCGCTGGATGTGACCTGGGCCACCGCCGACGGCGTGGCGGCCGCCATCCGGCCCGAGACCGCCCTCGTCGTGATCGAGAGTCCGGCCAACCCGACGCTCGCCCTCGTCGACATCGCCGACATCGTCCGTCAGGCGGGACGCGTGCCGGTGCTCGTCGATTCCACCTTCGCGACGCCGGTGCTCCAGCGACCACTCGAACTGGGCGCGACGCTGTCGTTGCACAGTGGCACCAAGTACCTGGGCGGACACGGCGACGTGATGGCCGGCGTGATCGCGGCCAACGACGACTGGGCCCGCGCGCTGCGGCAGGTGCGCATCCTCACCGGCGCCGTGCTGCACCCGATGGGGGCGTACATGCTGCATCGCGGCCTCCAGACGCTCGCCGTCCGCGTGAAGACGGCCCAGGCGGGCGCGATCACGATCGCCGAGCGGCTGCTGGCGAGCCCGGCCGTGGAGCGCGTCTACTTTCCGGGACTGCCCGGCGGCGATCCCCGCGGACTCATCGGCCGCCAGATGAGCGGGCCGGGAGCGATGATCAGCTTCGACGTGGCCGGTGGGTTCGAAGCCGCGGCGACGGTCCTTCGAGAAGTGCGGATGCTCATTCCCGCCGTGAGTCTCGGATCCACCGACTCGCTGATCCAGCACCCGGCCGGTCTCACGCACCGGGTGATCGGCGAGGCGGCGCGGCAGGAGGAAGGCCTGAACCCCGGCATGCTGCGGGTGAGCATCGGGCTCGAGTCGCCCGACGACATCTGGGCCGACCTGGAGCACGCGCTCACCGTGGCGACTCTGACGGAGCAGGAGGCGCTGGCGACGGTCTGACCGGTACGCTCCACGCGTCGCCGTCGACCGCGACGCGCAGTGAGTGGCCGTCGGTGCTGACCACGACCGTCGACTGGAGGTCGGTGCGCAGGACGCGCGCGCCGGCCGCCGCCAGCCGCCGCACCAGCAATGTCCCGGGTTGGCCGTAGCGGTTGCCCGCCCCCACCGACACCAGCGCCACGCGCGGCGCGACGGCGGCGAGCAGCGCGGGCGGCGTGTCGGCATCGCGACCGTGGTTGCCGACCTTGAGGACATCCGCAGCCAGCGCCCCACGGTCGTGGACGAGAAGCCACCGGACGGCGGCATGGCTCGCATCTCCGATCAGCAGCATGCGCACGGCGCCCACGCGGATGCGGATGACGAGGCCTCCACCGCCCGCGCCGCGGCGGGTTCCCGCCCCCGCGGAGTCGGGGCCGAGAAAGGTGAGCGTCACCTCGTCCACGACCAGCGAATCGCCGGCCTCCGCTCGCCGCCAAATGACTCCCGCGGCCCGCGCGGCCAACAGCGACGCGCGGTAGGCGTCGCCTCCTCGTGTGGCGGTGTTGTCGAGGAAGTATTTCGGCCGGAGTGCCTGAAGCACGCTCGCCGCGCCCCCGGCATGATCGGCGGCCGGACTGGTGAGCACGAAGGCCACGAGACCGCCGCCCCGCCGAGCGAGATACGGCACCACGGTCGACCGCCCGGCATCGCCACCCCGCCAGCGCGGACCGGCGTCCACCAGCACCCAATGCCCGCGCGCGGTGCGCAGCGCGATCGCGTCGCCCTGCCCCACGTCGATCATGTGCAATTCGGTTCGCCCGCTGCCGGCCGGCGCCACCGGAGTCCACACGAGGAGCGTCAACGCGGCGGCGGCGAGCATGAGGGCGCGCCCCGGGAAGCGACTCACGCACGCGGCAACCAGCGCCGCCGCGAACACTCCCCCGAGCGCGACAGCGGCGGTGGAGGGCGCCACGGCAATCGACGCGCCCGGTACGGATGCCGCCGTCGCGGCCACGAAGCTGAACGCGCGGAGCAACGGGTGCGCCGCGTCGGCGAACCACCGCGCCACGACGCCGACCGGTGACAGCGCGAGCGCCAGGAACATGATCGGCTGGGCAACCGCCATGATCGGCGCTGCAAGCACGTTTGTGATGGGACCGATGAGGCTGAGCCGCCCGAAGTACCAGGCGACGAGCGGGGCGGTGACGGCGGCGGCCATCGTGGACGCCAGCGCCGTGCCGGCCACGCCCCGCGTCACGCCACGGAGTCGCGCCATCAGGGGCCACCGCCCCGCCAGACGGGCGGCGCCGATCAGCGCGGCCACGCCGGCGACGCTCAACTGGTAGCCGACCGCGGTCACGGCGCGGGGGTCGACGAGCGGGATGGCCGCGCCGATGGCCAGCACCGCCCACGGCGACGTGGGTCGCTGCCACCATCGGGCGAGTGTCCAGACCCCGAGCATCACGGCGGCGCGCAGCGCCGGCGGGGGTGCGCCGAGCATGGCCACGTAGGCCCCGATCACGACGAGCGTTGCGGCATTCGCCCGGCGGCGCGACAGCCGGAGGAGCTGGAAGACCAGATCCACCGCCACGGCGATGAGGGCCACGTGCAACCCGGAGATCGAGAGCATGTGCGACAGGCCCGCGGCCGCGTAGCGGTTGCGCAATTCGGCGGGCAGCGCCCCGCCGATCGGCCACCAGGAGGGCACGCGCCAGCGGCGCGTCGGCGCCGAAGAGCGAGTCCACCCGGCGTCCGGCTGCGGCCCGCCAGCGCGTGAGCACGGGCCCGGGGCGAACGTCACGCAGGACCGCATCCTGGATCAGCAGGCCGCGGGGCGTGGAGACCACCCGTCCCGACGCGACCGCGGCGAACCCCGGACCGGCACTTCCCCGGGCGACCGCCAACGAGACGGCCACCGGACACGCCGCCGCACGGGCGCGGGCGAATGCACCGGGCGACGCCGCGGTCTGCAGCAGCACGGGCACGCCGCGCATGCGCCGCCAGCGCCCGGCGGCATGCCACGTCGGATCGGGCCGTGGCGCTTGCGAGGAGCGCGCCGCCACACACGAGGAGCCCCAGCGCCGCCGGGATCGCCCGCTGGGTGTGCACGCTCCAGAGCACGCCGGCGATGGCGGCGAGGGCCGGCACCGCCACATGGCCGTTGAAGCCGAGCAGCAGCCCGGCAACGTAGGTGAGGACTCCGAGAGCCGAGAGCGGCATGGCGCGGCGAGACCAGGAGGTGCCGCCGCGGGCCGGAGCGACCTAGGGTGCCGGCGTCCCCTCAGGCGGCAGGTCGTGCCGCGGCGAGGCTGCGACGCGGCGCATCGCGTCCATGACCTGCACGGCCAGTTCCGTGCGGCCCTGATCGCTGCGCAACGCCAGGTTGGCCAGCGCCCAGCCCTGGGCGGTGTTGGCGTATCGAGGACGAAGCTGGTTCAGCACGTACGTCGCAACGTCATCCGCGCATTGCGCGCAGGTACAATACGGCCCGCCCCGCTGGAGCAACTCGGCGTGGATCTCGCGCACGACCTCCTCCACGAGGTTCTTCATCCGGCCATGGGGAGCGGCGCGCGCTCGGGTACGATGGTTCCGGTGAACGTCGATCCGGTGGTGCCGGTGAGTTCGACGGTGAAGTACTGCCCCAGCTGCCGCTCGTCGCCGGGCACGAGGACGGTCTTGAAATCCCGCGTCCGCGCCTGCACCAGCCCCTCGCCGCGCCGCGCTTCCTTCTCCACCAGCACCTCCACGCGCCGCCCCAGCGATCCGAGGTTCTGTGCGCGGGACCCGCCGCGCACGGTATCGACCAGCCGGGCCAGCCGCTCGGCCGCCGCCTCGTCGCTCACCGTATCGGCGCTCGGCATGCGCGTGGCCGGTGTCCCCTCGCGTGGCGAGAACTTGAACGTGAACGCGTCGGCGAACCCGATCTCGCGCACGGCGCTGAGCGTCTCCTCGAAATCGGCTTCGGTCTCGCCGGGGAACCCGACGATGATGTCGGTGGTGAGGCTGAGCCCGGGAATCGCGGCCCGCAGCCGTGACACGCACTCGAAGTACCCCTCGCGCGTGTAACGCCGGAGCATGCGCTTGAGCACGCGCGAACTTCCCGACTGCATGGGAAGATGGACGTGCTCGCAAACCGTGGGAACGTCCGCCATCGCCTCGATCACCCGGTTCGTGAAGTCGTTCGGGTGCGGGCTCGTGAAGCGGACGCGCCGGATCCCGGGCACGGCGCCAACGGCCCGGAGCAGATCGGCGAAGTCGTGCGTGCCGTCGTGGTACGAATTCACCGTCTGGCCCAGCAGCACCACCTCGGTCATGCCGTCGGCCGCGACGTCGGCCGTCTCGCGGACCACATCGGCCAGCGCGCGGCTGCGCTCCGAGCCGCGCGTCGTGGGCACGATGCAGTAGGTGCAGCGGTAGTCGCAGCCGCGCTGCACGGGGATCCACGCCTTGACCTTGTCGAACCGGCGGGGCGTGAAGTCCTCGTAGTGCTCCTCGAGATCGAAGCTCGTGGCGACGGCCCGTTCACCACGCCGCGCCCCGTCCACGAGCGCCGGCAACGCGCGGTAGCCGTCGGGACCGATCACGAAGCTCACGTGGCGCGCAGAATCGAGCAGGCGGGGACCGAGGCGCTGCGCCATGCAGCCCGTGACGCCCACCACCGAGCCCGGCTTCATGTCACGCTTGAGTTCACCCAGCCGGCCGATCACCCGCTGCTCCGCATGATCGCGGATGGCGCAGGTATTCACGAGAATCACGTCGGCGCTCCGCGGATCGGGCGCCAGCGCGTACCCGCCCGCCACGAGCGATCCGAGCATGAGTTCGGAATCGCTCACGTTCATCTGGCACCCGTAGGTCTCGATGTAGACGGTGGGTTGCGTGGTGGCGGTCATGAATCCTGGCCGGGGTACACGACAAGATAGCGCCGTCACGCGGCGACGAGCGACCCGTCGGCGGCCGCCCGCAACTGGCCGACGAACCGGAGGCCGCGCGGCAACGCCGGATCGGCCAGACCGACGGTCAGGTAGTCCTCGGTCAGCCCGTGTCGGCTCGATCCGCGCCCGACGACCACCACGTCGGCGGACGACCCCGTGCGCGTCGCCGCGTAGGCGTCTGCCTTCCGGTCGGCCAGCGCACGCAGCTCGGCGGCCCGCGTCCCGGCCAGACCGGGGCGCACGGGTTCCGGGAGATGTTCGGCCGGCGTGCCGGGCCGCGGCGAGAACGGAAAGACGTGCAGGTAGGTGAACGGCAGTTGCTCGCAGAGTGACAGCGTGTCGGCATGATCACGATCGGTCTCGCCGGGAAACCCGGCGATGACGTCCGCCCCGAGCCCGAACGCCGCGCATCGGGAGGCGATCCGCTCCACGGCGCGCGCGTAGCCGGACGGGGTGTACCAGTGGCGCCCCATCCGCCGCAACAGACGGGCGGACCCCGATTGCAGCGGCGCGTGGAGGAACGGCGTGAGCCGCCCGTCGCCCGCCGTGAGCAACTCAGCCAGCCGGTCGTCCACCTCGGTGGCCTCCACCGAAGACAGTCGGAATCGCGCGCCCGAGACCTCCCGCGCGAGGCGTTCCACGAGCTGGCCGAGCGACGACCCGATATCGGCGCCGTAGCTGCCGATGTGGACGCCGGTGAGCACGATCTCGGGATGGTGCTCGGCCAGTGCGATGGCCTCCCGCACGATCTCCTCCTCGGAGCGGCTGCGATTGCCGCCGCGAGCCAGCCGGGTGGTGCAGAAGGTGCAGTGTTCGTCGCACCCATCCTGGATGCGGAGCAGGGCCCGCGTGCCCTGCTGCCGGCGGAGCGCCGGTGCGACGGCATCGATCCCGAGCGCCCGCGCCACGCCCGCCACGTCACCGCCCGCCACGACGTGCGCCACCGACGGCAGCGCGCGCAAGGCCGCCTCGCGATCCTCGAGCCCGGCCACGCACCCCATCACGACACTCCGCAATCCAGGGGCGCGACGGGCCGCGCGCCGCACCGCGCCGCGCAGATCCGCCTCGGCGTTGGCCGTGACGGCGCAGGAGTTGAACACCGCGCAGTCGGCGAGCTCCGCCGATCGAACGACGCGGTGTCCCGCCGCCGTGATCGCCGCGTGCAGCGCTTCGGTGTCGGCATGGTTGGCGCGACAGCCGAAGGTGCGCAGAAAGACGTTCACGCCGTCACGCCGGGCGCGGCCGTCGGCGGCGTATTGCGCGGCGGCGGCTTGAGCGGGATGATGAAATGGAAGGCGCTCCCCTGCCCCGCGCCGGCACTCTGCACCCAGATCCGTCCGCCGTGGGCGCCCACGACCAGCTTGCAGAACGCCAGGCCGAGCCCCGACCCGCGCAGCCGCGGTGCGTTGGGCGTGTGCACCTGCTCGAATTTCCGGAAGATGACCTCCTGATATTCCGGCGGGATGCCCGGGCCGTTGTCGGCCACCGTGAACAGCAGGCGGTCCCCGTCGCGCCGGACGCTCAGTTGGATGGCCACGGGCTGCGACGAATGGGATATCGCGTTCTGCAGGAGATTGCCGAGCACGCGACGCAGCAGCGGCTTGTCGCCCTCGAAGATGGGCGAATCGTCCGCCACGTCGACGGTGGCGGTGGACTGCGCCTGCTGCAGGCGCGTGCTCCATTCGTACACCACCTCGTTGAGCAGGGCGGCGGGCGCGATGGGCTCGAGCTTGAGCGCCACCGTGGTCTCCTCGATCCGCCGGATCTCGAGCAGATCCTCGATCAGGGCCAGCAGGTCCTCCGCCTTCCCTTCCGATTCCAGCAGGGCACGACGCTGGGCCTCGGTGAGCGGGCCGAAGTCCTCGTCGAGCAGCATCTCGAGGTTGGCGAGGACGCTGGTCAGCGGCGACTTGAGGTCGTGGACGATCATCTTCATGAGATCGTCGCGCAGCTTCTCCAACTCGCGCATCTTGCGCGAACTCTCCTCGAGTGCATCCATCGCGCCCTTGAGCCGCAGCAGGCTGCGCACACGCGCGCCGAGCACCAGACGGTTGTGCGGCTTCGTGAGGAAGTCGTCGCCGCCCGCCTCGATGGCCTTCACGCGGTCGGTGGTATCGCTGAGCGCGGTGACGAAGATGACGGGAACGCGCGCCGTGCGCGGATCGCGTTTGATACGCCGGCAGACCTCGAACCCGGTGCTGCGATCGTCACAGCCGAGATCGCCGGCCGGCATCGCGACATCCAGGATGCACAGGTCCGGACGGTGGTCGAAGGCCGCCTGAACGCTGGTGGGGCCGTCGGTAGCGGCGATGGCGCGGAACCCCAGCACGTGCAACTGGTCGAACAGCAGTTCGACGTTGGCCTCGACGTCGTCGGCGACGAGGATCAGTGGCGCTTCGGCGGACGGGGTTCTCGTCTCCACGGCGCGCCGTTACGGACGGATGGTGAAGCCCATACTCAGGGTCCACGCCTGTTCGGAGATCCCGATGCCGGCACTGCGCGATGCGTGCACGCCCGCGATATCGAACAGGGCATGCCCCTGGGCGAGTGTGATGCCCAGGCCGCCGGTGAACGAGGCCTCGTGCACCTGATGGCCGTCGGCCGGAAACGGCAGATTCCGCAGGCGCGTGCCGAGGCGAAGCGCGAGTGGATACCCGCCCACCCGCGGTCCGACGAATTCGGCGCCGAACGACGTGTCCCAGGAACTCTTGGCCGCGCCGGACGCTGAATCCATGTTGCCGAGCGCCGACCAGCGGTCGTACGCCGTGCGGAACGCCAGCGTGGTGCCGCTGAACCCGTTGAAGGCGACGCCGAGACCGAAGCGATCGGGCACGCGCGCCGACTCGAGGAGCGTGTCGCCTATGCTCTGAGTGAGCTTGCCGCCGCGCCGGTACGAAAGCGCAATGCCGCCCAGCGACGGTTCGAGGACCTCGATCCCGGCGGAAAGCGCATTGCCCGAGTAGGTGTTGGAGACGGTTTCGAGCGTGTTGCCGTACCGCACGGTGTCCTGGAACGTCCGCCGGATCTGCACCACGTCACGGCCATTCACGGCGTGCATGGCCACGCCGGCGCGGAGCCAGGGGCGGAACTCGTACGCGACGGTGAACGCGAGGTCGTTCACCGAGCCGTCGCTCTTGGTGGTCGAATTGAACGCCACGCTATCCCCGCGAATCAGCTGATTCTGGGGAGTCGTCGTCTCCCAACTCCGGTCGAGCAGCGTGGCCGAGGACGCGCCGAGCATCAGGTGGTCGCCGAAGGGCAGTGCCGCGACGAACACCGGGAAGCGCTGCGTGCTCGAGTTGGCGGACTTTCCGTTCTGGGTCACCTTCCGGAATTCGGGCTCCAGTTGCATGGAAAGCGCCGGGGCGCCGAACTCGATGATGGCCGCCGGATTGAGCGCCGACGTGGGGTCCATCTCCCCCAGCGCGCCTCCGGCGCCCAACGAGCGCGCGCTCAGCGCGCCCGGCGGATAGCCGAGGCCCTGGACGCTCAGATTGCCCTGGGCAAGGACCGCCGCCGGGAGGAGCAGCGCGAGCAGCGCCGCCGCCGCAAGGCGGGGCGCGAAGTGACGCGCGGTCATGGGGTGCCTCCCTTCGCGGTCGGGGGCGCGTAGGTGATCCGGATCTTGGGCCGCAGCGCCGCCGGTCCGCTCGACGGCGTGAACCAGAAGAGCTGGCCCGACGCACCCTCGAATTGCGTCCGGATGGCGAGCGCACGGGGGTCGGTGACCGAGAGGTTCGCGCTCCAGGCGCGCACCAGCTGCACCATCTCGAACTGTCGCAGCCCGCTGTCGGCCGGCGTGAATCGCTCCAACGTGTCGAGCCCCACTCCACCGACGGAAGAGAGCAGCGTCAGCGCGCGCGACAGGTCGGTGACGGCCGATGAGGCGAGAACCGCCTGCGGCCAGACGGATGCCGTATCGTGCGCGTCCGGCGACACCGGATTCGGAATCTGATTCAACAGCAACGTCGCGCGAACGACGGTCGCGGAATCGACGATGCTCGGCGGCAGATCGAATCGCAGATACACCCGGTGGCCGGGCAGCCCGCCGACGCTGAGCACTGAGGCGGTCGGATTCGACGTTCCCCGAACGACGATCAGGAAGTCCTGCAACCGGGAGATCAGCGGATTGCCCACGGGCGTGAGCGACCGGGGCAGCACGTACAGCGGCTTCACCCCCGACGTGTCGCCGGGAGGTGCCGGCATGAACACGACCTCGGCCGGCCTGTAGCTGACGGTCGTCCCGACGCGCAGTTGGGCGCGGTTCGAGCCCGTTACCTGCACGCCCAGCCGCAGCCGCCGCTTGGCGGTGATGTAGGCGAGCAGCGAATCGCTGGAAATCGGCACCCGCAGGCTGTCGGTGATCGAGTCGGGATCCACCGTCCTGGAGCCGAGCAGCCGGTCGGCGCTGAACAGCGGCGCGAGCTCGGCCACGGCCGTGTCGGTGGCGGAGCTGTCCGGGTTGCCGGTATCCACGTCGTACACGCTGATCGTCACCGGCGCTCCGGGACGCTTGGCGGTGGTGTCCACGCGAAGCATCAGAAACGCGCTGTCCACCCCGACGATCGTGGTGTCGACCGGCGAATTCGTCCGCGTGAACGTCGTGGGCAGTGTGTCGAAGCGGAAGATGGCCCGGGTGTCGATGGTATCGCCGCGGGTGGAGATCAGCAGGTACGGCTCCTGCCCGATGGACGGGAACCCCGACACCGACGAGTCGACCACGACCGCGTCGAGCGTGGTGTCGCGCAACGTGACCTCCTGCCCCGGACAGAGCACGGGACAGGCGACGTTCGAATCGAGGTTGTCGCTGCAGGCCACCGCAGCCGCGACCCCGAGGGCCGCGACGACGAGCGCGATGCTTCGACTACGAGGCAGGAACACGAACACCGTCCACGGGTGGCTAGTGACGACTGTGATCGAGCGAATGGGGCGTGAAGGCGTTGGGCAGCAGGTCGCCCAACGACCAGCGCGCCTCGTGTCCGCCACGCGTGACGCTCAACACCACCAGATCTGGGGAGAATTCCACGAGCGCCTGCCGACAGACGCCGCAGGGCGGCGTAGGCGCTTCGGCCTCGGTGGCGATGGCGATGGCGAGAAAATGCCGGTGACCCTGCGTCACGGCCGCGCCGAGGGCAACGCGTTCGGCACAGACCCCGGCGGGATACGAAGCGTTCTCCACGTTGCAGCCCACGGCAATCGAACCGTCGGCGGCGAGGAGCGCGGCTCCGACGCGAAACCCCGAATACGGCGCGTACGCGGCGTCCATCGCGCCCGCGGCCCGCTCGCGCAGCTCGACGAGCGTCTCGACGACGAGCGCGGCCGGGTCCTGCGGCGTCGTGGTGCGAGCACTCATTGCGCCACCAGCGCCGGCAGGAACGACGTCCCGCGCCCGCGGAATGCGAGCCCGAGCCATTCGGCCACCGTCGCGCCGAGATCGGAAAACGTGGTGCGACGCCCGAGGTCACGTGCCAGTACGCGGGGGCCACCGGCGAGCAACGGCACACACTCCCGTGCGTGATCGGTCGATGCCGTAGTGGGGTCGTTCCCGTGGTCAGCCGTGATGAACAGCAGGTCGTCCTCGCGGAGGGCAGACAATAACAGCGGCAGCGCCGCGTCGAACTGACGCAGCGCCCCATAGAACCCCGGAACGTCGTTCCGGTGCCCGAATTGCTGGTCGAAATCTAGTAGGTTGGCGAACAGGAACCCACCGGCAGCGGCCTGCAGCCATTCGCGGATCGCCACCAGCCCCTCGGCGTTGTCGGCGAAGTGTCGCGACGTGATGCCGCGCCCGGCGAACAGGTCGTCCACCTTCCCCACCCCGGCCGCCGGCACCCCGGCCGCCGCCAGCGCGTCGAGCAGGGTCTCGCCCGGCGGCGCGATGGAGAAGTCCCGACGGTGCGTGGTGCGCACGTAGCGCCCGGGCTCGCCCACGAACGGCCGGGCGATCACTCGCGAGACGTCGTTCGGCGGCACGAGCATACGGCGCGCCGTCTCGCACCCGCGATACAACTCGTCGAGCGGGACCACCGCCTCGTGGGCGGCGATCTGGAAGACGGAGTCCGCCGACGTGTAAAGAATCCATTGACCGGTCCGCTGGTGCTCCGGACCGAAGCGCTCGATGATCTCCGTGCCGCTGCCCACGACATTGCCGATCACGCCGCGCCCCGTGCGTCGCGCGAACTCGTCCACCACCGACGCGGGGAATCCGTGGGGATACGTGGGAAAGGGCCGGGCGAGCTGCAGCCCGGCCAGCTCCCAGTGCCCCGTGGTGCTGTCCTTCCCCGCCGATTTCGGCTCCATGAGTCCCCACGCGCAGGTGGCATGCTCCGTGCGTTGGACACCGGCGAGCGGCGCGATGTTGCCGAGCCCCGCCGACTGGAGATTCGGCAGGTCGAAGCCGCCGGCGATGGCACGCGACAGATTGCCGAGGGTGTCGCTTCCGGTGTCGCCGTAGGCGGCCGCGTCGGGCGCCGCCCCGATCCCGACCCCGTCCAGCACGACGATCGCGGCCCGCCTGGTCACGCGTGATCTCCGTACAGCCGCGGCAGGCGCGAGTGGAGTTCGGTGAGCAGTTCGTAGGGCGAGAGATGGCCGAACCGAGCCACGTCCTGGACCGTCAGGAGGTCGTCGCCGTCGCGGCCGATGAGCGTCACCACATCCCCCACGGCGCACGGCACCTCAGTCACGTCGAGCATCGTCATGTCCATCGTCACGGCGCCGGCCACCGGCACGCGGCGCCCGTGCAGCAGGGCCCATCCCCGGTTGCCGAGCGCGCGGCGGTAGCCGTCGGCGTAGCCGAGCGGAAGCGTGGCGATGCGACGCGGCCAGTCTTCCGGATGCGAGCCCGGCGCCGGATACGTGGCGCCGTAGCTCACCGTGTCGCCGTCGCGGATCGCGCGCATCTCCACGATGCGGGCCCGCACGGCCACCACGGGCTCGGGATCCAACCCGGCGGCGGTCCCGACGCCGTAGAGGAAGATGCCCGGGCGGACGAGGTCCCATTGCGACGGACCCTCCGCATGCTCGATGGCCGCCGAGGATTCGGCGTGCAGCAACGGCGGGCGTTGGGGCAGCGCAGCCAGCGCGTCGCGAAAGCGCTGGGTCTGCCGGGCGACCGACGCCCGGTCCTTCAGCACGGAGTGGTAGTGCGTGAACGCCCCCTCGGGTGGAAAGGCCGCCACCAATTCACGCAGGCTCGCGATCTCGCGCCACGGCACCCCGGCCCGGTTCATCCCTGTATCGATGGACAGGTGCCAGGGGGCGCCGCCCGGGCCCCACTCGGCGATCGCGTCCCGGTCGCCGAGCGCGGGCCGGAGATCGGCGGCACGAGCGGCCGCAAAGGTCTCGGGAAGGATCGGCGTGAGCACCAGGATGGGGCGTGTGATGCCCGCGGCGCGCAGCTCCTCGCCCTCTTCGATGGTCCCGACGCCGTAGCCCCAGGGATCGGTGGATTCGAGCGCGCGCGCCACACCCACGGCGCCCAGTCCGTAGGCGTCGGCCTTGATCATCGGCAGCAGCGGCACCCGGGCCGCCTCGGTGATTCTGGCGGCGTTGCGCGTAAGCGCGCCGAGGTCGATCTCGACCCAAGCGCGCGTCATGGCCCTTATCATTGAGCTATCATTTGCAGGGCGGGTAGTATATCGGACGCGTGGAGGCGAGGCAAGTGAAACGGCCGCTTGAAGATACGCTCGAATTGATGCGCGACCTGCGCCAGCGCTGCGAGTGGGACGCCGCGCAGACGCACGAGTCGTTGCGCCCTTATCTGCTCGAGGAAGCCCACGAGGTGGACGAGGCGATCACCGCGGGCGACGATCGCCAGTTGCGCGAGGAGCTCGGCGACCTGCTGTTCCAGGTGCTGTTTCACTCCGTCGTCGCCGAAGAGCGGGGCGCGTTCACGATCGACGACGTGGCGGAGACGTTCATCGCGAAGATGAAGGCGCGCCATCCGCATCTGTACGGCGACGGCGCACGCACACCCTGGGAGCAGCAGAAGGCAAAGAAGCGGGAGCGGCTGGCGGACGGCCTGCCGGTGGGGCTGCCGAGCCTGCATCGCGCCTACCGGCTGCAGGACCGGGCGGCCGGCGTGGGATTCGACTGGCCCGACGTGGCGGGGCCACTCGATAAAGTGGAGGAGGAGTTGGGTGAGGTGCGAACCGAACTGGACGCAATGCCGCCGCGCGAGGGCCACGGGCCGGTATACGACGCGGCCCACGAGAAGCTGGAAGCCGAACTCGGCGATCTGTTGTTCGCAGTGGTGAACGTGTGCCGGAAGGCGGGCGTGCATCCCGCCCTGGCGTTGGACAGGGCGAACGGAAAGTTCGTGCGGCGGTTTCAGCAGATCGAGGAAAAGGCGAAGCAGCGCGGGGTGGAGGTGAGGACAGCCGGGTTGGAGGCGTTGGACCGGCTGTGGGACGAAGTGAAGGCAGAGGAGGCGGCGGGCTGACCCTGCCCGAGGTCCGCGAGTTCGGACCTCAGCGGTCGTGGGGAGTGAAGGCCGCCGCGACCGATCCCGCGGCCTATTCCCGCGGTGCGTTCGGATCCGCATGCACCGTGATGGCTCCCGAGACCTGCGCCTCGCCCAGACGCACCTCCACGGCGTACCGGCCCGCTGGTGCATCGTCCAACAGTTCCGTGCGCGTCCCGGGCCTGGAGATCCCACACGATCGTGTTCACGCCGGGCACCACGTCGACGCGCCAGCTCCGCACCACTCGGCCGCTCGAGTCGCGCACGGTTACCGACGCGCGTCCCGCGGCATGCGACGCCACCTGCAACGGCGCCACGTTGCGCCCTCGCCGCTCGCCGGGCACCGTCTCCCAGGGGAACCAGTCGACGACCGCGTCACGGATACGATAGAGGTACAGCGGACGCGCCGCAGACACCGTCGTCCGATCGCGGATCGGATCCAGGTCGAGAATCCACGCCCCGCGCCCGTAGCTGGCGGCCACCAGGTCGTGCGCGCGCCGTTGCACGGTCAGATCCATCACCGGCGTCGAGGGGAGCGTGCCGTTGAGCGATTCCCAGCGCCGACCGCCGTCACGCGACACGTACACTCCCAGGTCGGTGCCGGCGTAGAGCACCTGCGCGTCGTCGGGATCATCCTTGATCACGTTCACCGCTTCGAGCGGCAGGTTGCCAGCGATCGAGTGCCAGGTGCGCCCCGTGTCGGCGGACGCGAACACGTAGGGGCGCGCATCGTCCTCCCGGAATCCCGTGAAGCTCACGTAGATCGTGCCGGCGTCGTGCGACGAGAGAGTGACGCGACTCACCCAGTGGCGCGGCAGTCCGGCATCGATGCGCCGCCACGAACCGCCGTCGTTCATCGTGAGCCACACGCGTCCCCCCTCGGTGCCCCCGGCCAGCATCCCGGGCACGAGCGGCGACTCGGTGAGCATGGTGAACGCGCCCGTGGTGACCAGCGCGCGGTCGCTCCCGGGTGGATCGCCAAGATCGGGACTGATCACGTGCCAGTGGTCGCCGCGATCGGTGGACTTCAGCACCTGGTTGCCGCCGACGTAGAGCGTTCGTGGATCGAACGGCGAGATGAAGAAGGGCGTGTACCAGCTGAAGCGGATGCGGGGCGCGCCGCGCGGCGCGCGCGGCGCGATGTCCACGGCCGACGGCCCGCCCGTGAGCACGGAGGTGCCGGTGATGTCCATCCGCCGCATGGCGCCGTTCTGATGTTCGTAGTACACGATGTGATCGTCGGTGGGATCGGGCAGCGTGACGAAACTGTCGCCCCCCGTCCACCGGTCGAGGTACACGCTGCGCCACGCCGCGGGCTCCGCGTCGTCCAGCGACGCGTTGCTCGGCCCGTAGACCGCGGCGTCGTCCTGCGTGCCGGCGAAGATGCGGTAGGGCGTGTGGTCGTCGGTGGCGACGAAGTACATCTGGGAAACGGGGATGTCGTTGAGATGCAGCCAGCTCTCGCCGGCGTCGTACGACATGAACAGCCCGCCGTCATTGCCAAGCAGCAGCCGGTCGGGATTGGCGGGATCGATCACCAGTTCGTGCTGGTCGAGGTGCATGGCCCGCCCGTCCGTGTGGTGCACGCGCAGGATGCGGTCGCCGAGCCGGCGCCAGGTGGCGCCTCCGTCGAACGATTGGAAGGCGCGATTCCCGAGGATGTACACGTGATCGGCATTGCGCGGATCGACGTGCACGTCGGCGAACTTCCAGCCGAACACTCCGAACACGTCGTAGAGGTCCTGGGTGTTCGCCTTGCGCCAGTGCTCCCCCCGGTCGTCGGACCGGTAGACTTCCCCGCCCACGTACGGGCGGTTCTTCACGGTCGCCGGTCCGCGGTTGTCGACGAACAGATACAGGACGTTCCGATCGCCGGGCGCCACGCCGATGTTGGCACGTCCGAGCAGTCCGCCGGGCAGGCCGGCGGTGATGTGGCGCCAGTGGTCGCCCCCATCGGTGGACTTGAACAGGCCACCCCGGCGCCCCTGCTCGATCTGCCACGCCCACGCGTACAGCGTCCGCGGATCCGCCGGATCCATGGCGACGTCGATCACGCCGGTGGAGTCGTCGATGAACAGCACCTTCTGCCAGTGCGCGCCGCCGTCGCGCGTCCGGAACACCCCGCGCTCGGCGTTGGCCGTCCACTGGTGCCCCATCGCGGCGACGTACACGATGTCGGGATCGGTCGGATCGATGAGCACCTTGCCGATGTGCTGCGTTTCGGCCAGGCCCATCGGGGTCCACGATTCACCGCCGTTCACCGATTTGAACACGCCGGTACCGGGATACGCGTAGCCGGCGAAGCGCGGTTGCGCCTCGCCCGTACCCACCCAGACGATGTTCGGATTGCTGCGCGACACGGCCACGTCGCCGATGGCAAAGGCGCTCTGGTGCTCGAAGATCGGGCGCCACGTGATGCCGTTGTTGACCGTCTTCCAGAGATTGCCGGTGCCGACGCCGACGTAGATGGTACCCGTGTTGCCGGGTGGAATGGCGATGGCTTCCACGCGGGCGCCGGTCTTGACGGGACCGTCGGCGCGCCACGCGAGGCCGCGAAAGTACGAGGCCTGCGCCATCGCCTGGTGGGTGTTCCAGGACGCGGCGCGCTCGGCGGCGGTCGTCGGATGCTGGGCGGCCGCCGCGCCGGGCACCGTCGCGGCAACGGCCGAAATGCAGAGGGCACGCAGGAAGATCGTTCGCATGGTGAACAATCCTGCGTGCCCGCCCCGCGATGCGCCAGCCGCGGTCAGGGACGCAGGCGGTACATCATCCGTGGAAATGGGATCGCTTCGCGCAAGTGCTCCAGTCCGCAGATCCATGCCACGGTGCGCTCCAGCCCGAGCCGAAACCGCTGTGCGTGAAGGTCCCGTATCGCCGCATGTCGAGATACCAGTCGTACGCCTCCATGGGCAGGCCTTCGTCCCTGATGCGTGCACCAGACGCTCGTAGTCGTCCTCGCGCTGGCTCCCGCCGATGATCTCGCCGTATCCCTCGGGCGCCAGACAGGTCGTCGCACTTCACGGTGCTCGGATCCTCGGGGTTCTCCTTCATGTAGAAGGCCTTGGCCTGCTTGGGATAGTCGTAGACGAACAGCGGCTTCGCCCGGCCCTCGGTGAGGATCGTCTCGTCCTCGGCGCCCAGGTCGGCCCCCCACTCGATCTCGCTTCCCCTGCCCTGCAGGTCGCGACGGCGTCCGTGTAGTTCATCGGTCGAACGGCGCCGTGATCGCCTCGAGCTTCGAGACGTCGCGCTCCAGCACGTCGAACTCCGCCGCCGGCGCCGTCGAGCACCCGCGCCACGATCGCGGCCACGAAGTCCTCCTGCAGCGCCATGTTGCCCTCGCTATCCAGCCACGCCACCTCGGGCTCCACCATCCAGAACTCCGTCAGGTGGCGCCGGGTCTTGGATTTCTCGGCCCGGAACGTGGGCCCGAAGCAGTAGACTGCCGAACGCGGCGGCCGCGGGTTCGAGGTAGAACTGGCCGGTCTGCGCCAGGTACGCCTTGCCGAGATCGAAGTACTCCGTCTCGAAGAGCGTTCCCGCCGACTCGCCGATCGAGCCCGTGAGAATCGGCGTGTCGATCAGCGTGAATCGCGCTCATGGAAGAATTCGCGGATGCCGAACACGAGCTCGTCGCGGATCCGCAGGATCGCCCGCTGCCTCGGAGCGGAGCCACAGGTGGCGATGGTTGAGCAGGAAGTCGATGCCGTGCTCCTTGGGCTGGATCGGGTAGTCGGTGGGGCTGGCGCCGACGATCTCGAGGCCGGTGACCCCGAGCTCGTACCCGCCGGGCGCCCGCGGCTCGGCCCGGACCTCGCCGGTGACCGCCACCGACGTCTCCAGGGTGAGTTCGGCGAACCGCTCCCAGACGTCGGGGGCAACCTGGCTCTTCACGAATACCGCCTGCGCGGTACCCGTGCCGTCCCGGATCACGGCAAACGCGATCTTGCCCGAAGACCGCACGTGGGTCACCCAACCGCGCACGGTGACGGACTGGCCCACATGGGCCGCGAGCTGGAAATGCGAGGAGTCATGGGGGAGAACGGTATCGAACGCCAGGAGGGAAGTGAACACCCGCCGGCGCCTCCGGGCTCCGCAGCATGCCGGGCTCGACGCGGGGCCTCCCCGGCCGGCCCCACTGGTTTCCGGGACCGGCCGGCCGCACATTTCCAACTGGAGGTTCGGAGAGGAGGCTCCATGAAGAAGCGTCGAACGCACGTCCCAGATTTCGCCCACAAGCGCGTGGCGCGGCCCGACGCGGAAGCGCAGAAGGCGCATCCCCACTCGCCCGCGCCACCGCAACCGCCCGCGCCGCCCGTGAAGCCGCACGCCACGTCGGCCAAGTCGGGGCGCCGAGGGCAGTAGCGGCCGCCGAATATTCGCCGGGCGCTGGTCAACCGCCCTGAAGCCGGCAGATTGTCGATGTGCCCATGCCGGGCAAGTAAGGAGTCATGGTGTCCACGTCCGGCCGTCGGCCGGTGCGGCAGGATCAGTCACTCGCGTCGCGCATTTCGCCGCGAGTGGTGCATCTCTTTCATGCGCTGAACGGACGGAGGACCGCGTGACGGCCGAATCCAACCCCCTGGCCGGCGCCATTGAAGCGGCGCCGAGCGAACGTCCCCGCGATCACCAACTCGATCTGTACGGCATGACGCACGCCGGCCGGGTCCGGCCGGAGAACCAGGACCATTTCCTGCTCGGCACGGTGCATCCGCAGGTAGTCATCCACGGAACCAGCCTGCCGCATCCGGAGCAACTGCCGGCGCGCGGACAGCGGATGGCGACGATCATGCTGGTGGCCGACGGCGTCGGAGGCGGGAGCGAGGGCGGCCAGGCCAGCCAGCTCGCGGTCGAAGCGATCATGGACTACGTGTCGTCCACCATGGAGTGCTGTCACGCCGTGGTGTCGGGGCGCGAGGAGGAACTGATGGCGGCGCTCCGGACGGCCGCCGCGCAGGCCCATGCCGCCGTGCAGAGCAAGGCCGCATCGCTCGCCCTGCCCCAGGTGATGGCGACGACGCTCACGCTCGCGGTCGCGGTCTGGCCATGGGCGTACGTGGTGCAGGTGGGGGACAGCCGCTGCTACCACTTCTCACACGGCGAGCTGCACCAGGTGACGCGCGATCAGACCGTGGCCCAGGACCTGGTGGACATGGGCGTGCTCGCCCCCGATCGCGCCGCGGCCTCACCGTACCGCAACGTGCTGGCACGAGCCATCGGAGCCGCCGAGGCGACGCCCGAGGTCAACCGCCTCGACATCCGCGAGCGCGGCTGCGTGATCCTGCTGTGCAGCGACGGTCTCACCAAGCACGTATCCGACGACGAGATCGCCGAGCATCTGCGCACCATGCGGTCGTCCGAACAGGTCTGCCATTCCCTGGTGGAGCTGGCGCTGGAGCGCGGCGGCTCCGACAACGTGACGGTGATCGCCGGGCGGGCGGTCGGACCCGACTGACCTTCGCCGCGGGCGAATGAGAAGCGGCGCCGGCGAACACACTCGCCGGCGCCGCTTCGAACATCGACCGGAACTCCAATCAGATGGTGCCGCCGCCACCGCCGGTGCGATGCGCCGTCCGGCCGGAGGAGGACCCGCTGCTGTGCCCGACTGACGCGCTGCCGGCGCTCGAGGAGCCGGACGATGCGCCTGCGGAACGCACGGGCATCCGCTGACCCGAACTTCCGGACGAAGGCGGTGGGCTGCCCTGCACGTATCCGCGCCCCTTCACCACCCGTCCGTGGGATCCGGTCTGACCACCGCTCTTCACCACCACGACCACTGGCTGCCCACCGTACCAGCCACCGTACCCGTATCCGTAGCCATAGCCGTAGTAGTTGTACCCCGAATACCCGTAATACGGACTGTACCCGTAGTACGGACTGAACGGCGAATAGTACCCGTAGGGCGAGTAGCCATAGGTCCAGGGCGAGTACACGCACGTGCTGCCGTAGTCCCACCCGTACGCGGAGTACGGACAGATCGTGCGCGTGGTGTCGGCGTTCGAAGATCCAACCACGCCGTTGAGCCGGTTCGGAGCGACCGCATCGCCGTACTGGCCGGTGGTCCCGCCGAGCGCCGGATTCACCGCGAACTTCTGCGGATTCGCCAGCGCGACCATGACGTCGATGACGTCACCGGGCACGCCACCATTGGCCAGCGCTTCCAATTCCTTGGCGTTCACGGCCATCGGGTCACCGCGATTGGCGAGCCAGGCCTCGACGACCGGCGCATCCAGATGCGACGATGCCTCGATCACGTTGTCGGTGCTCAGCGGCGCCGCCGCGGCCACCCGGGCCGCGTCCACCGCCATGGTCCGCCCGCCGATGGCCGCGGCGATATCCGCCGGCAACGGGCCGGGATCCGTGGCTTCGCGATACTGGGTCACCCGCACGCCGGTGTTCTTCCCGGCGGCAAGGCCCTGCACGTCCATGAGGTCGCCGTCGGCGGACATCGCGATCAACGCCGTGGACTTCTGGCGATCGCGCCGCACATGAAATCGGCGTGCAGATACACGCGTTCATCGTCGCGCGACCACTCGGCGCTCTCCCAACCCTTGCACCCGTCGCGCGTGGCGGCCACGTGCTTCCCCGTGGCTTCGATGTGTTCCCGCGCCACTTCCTTGCCGTCGGTGACGGTCACCAGATCGACGGCCGAAGTGCCCTGCGCCGGCACGACGCAGAGCAACGAAGCCTTGACCCCGGACGGGGCGCCGGCCGGCTCCCAGCACCCGAGGTACGCGTTCCAGCGCCCATCGGCGTTCGTCGCCTGGGCGGACGCCCGGACCGTCGGCACGAGAAGCAATCCGCCGGCGAAGACGGCGGCCACCACGGCGATCCGCCTCGAGACATCCATGCGATTCTTCATATGCCGCTCTCCTCAATACCTGAAGGTAATACCCGCCGTCACCGCCAGGCCAGACAGATCGAGACGATGGAATCCGGAATAGTCACCGCCCACCGGCCCCTGTGCCCAAGAATAGCGTGCCTCGGCAGTCAGGGCCATCGCGGAATTGATGTTGAAATCGCCGCCCACGAACGCGTCGGCCATGGGGGTCCACGCCGACGTGCTGTACGCGTCGGAATAAACATTGGTGGTGGTGAAATCGATGAAGTCGCCACCCTGCCGGAACTTGTACCACATGGTGCCGGCCCCGATGCCGACGTACGGCGCGAAGTGCGCCGGAATCCACGCATAATGCCCGATCGCGCGTCCCCGCGGCGCCAGATACGCCTTGAGGTTCACCGTGAGCGGTACGCGGGTGAATTCGTTCGTCTGGTTGATCGGCAGGTTGTTGTTGTCCAGCCAATCGCGGAATTGCGACTCCACCGCGGAATGGGAGTAGGCAATCCCCACCACGGCGTCCACGCGCGGACTCAGCCGGAACCCGAAATCCGTGGCGATCGTGGGACTCGAGAAGTCGCTGTGATTCACCGTGAGTTCGCTGCGGACGAACGAGAACAGATCGCTGTTCGCGAACGCCATGTCGTACCCCGTCCGGATCGTGACCGTCCCACTCGGGACACCGAACAGGTATCCGCCACCCCGCGCACCGCGTGCCTGCGCGTGGGCGGGCGAAGCGGTCATCAGCAGCGCCACCGCCACCGCGCCGAGCCCCAGGAAGAACCGATTCATTTCCTGCACCCGCGTCACCGCATCGTGAACCGCGTCATCGAACCTCATACACCCCTCCACACCGATGTTTGGGCCACCGTCGCTCCGAACTCCTATCATTGTATACAGTCGAGTATACGGTGTAGTTCCACTGCGATCAAGCGGCAATCCTCCGCATGCGCGCCAAGCTGTCGCCAACCTTTCACGCAAGGTTCGGGTAGGGCCCCTTGCGCCGCGATTCGTGGCAGCGAGCTTTCCCGGCGTCGCCTCCCCATGCCGCTCGGGCAACGGCCGACGACGTGGCCAGCGCTGCGGCCGCCACCTGCACCGCAGCCCTCGTTTCCCCCACCCCGCCCCCCGGTTCCCGACATGCCGACTCCTCTGCGCGCCGCCGTAGGCTCCGTCGTGCTTGCCGGTCTCGCGCTCGCCGCGCCGGTCCGAGCCCAGATCACCCAACACGAATACACCGTTCGCCGCGATTCGTTGGCCGCTCGTATCGACAGCGGCGTGGTCGTGGCCTTCGGCGGCCGAACACCGGTCACGGACTTCGGCCCCTTCTTTCAACTGCCGGCCTTCCATTACCTGACCGGCTTCGACGAACCGGATGCGGCCTTCGTGTTGGTGGTACACCACGGACATGCCGCCGGTACCCTGTTCCTCACGCCCATCAACCCGCGAACGGCGCTGTACTATGGCCGCCGGCCCGACACCGCCACGGTCCGGCAGTCCACCGGACTGTCCGGTCGCTCGTTCGGCGCGTTGCGGGGGGTGCTCGACTCGCTTGCCGGCCACGGGCTTCCGTTCTACACACTGGCCGACTTCGCCGACGCTGATTTCGCTCACGCCGATTCCCTGACGCGGGGCCAGCAGTTCATGCGCGAGTTCGCGCAGGCGCATCCCGGGCTGGACCTCCGCGACGCGCACCCGATGGTCGATCAGCTTCGGGCTCGCAAGAGCCCCGCGGAGATTGCACTCCTGCGACGGGCGGCCGAGATCAGCTCGGCCGGGCACCGGGCCGCGATGCTGGTGCCGAATCCGCGGCACGAGTACGAACTGCGGGCGGCGCTGGAAGACGCGTTCACCCGGCTCGGCGCCGAGCGCGTGGCCTACGGATCGATCGTGGGCGCCGGGGCGAACGGCACGCAGCTCCACTATATGAAGGACACGGCCGCGGCCCGGCCGGGGGACATCGTGGTGATGGATGCGGCGGGTGAGTATCAGGGGTACGCGGCCGACATCACGCGATCCATTCCCGTGAGCGGCACGTTCACCCCCGATCAGCGCCGTATCTACCAACTGGTTCGCGATGCACAGTCGACCGCCGAGCGGTATTCGCGCGCCGGCGTGCCGGAGCACATCGCACAGGATTCGTCGTTCGCCGTGCGGGCCCGCGGGCTCGCGCGACTCGGCCTCGTCGAGAGCGCCGACGCGACCTTCGACCCGCCGTGGGCCGCCGACTGCACGCACCAACCCGACGCCTGCAAGCAGGCCAACCTCTGGATGATCCACGGCATCAGCCATGGCCTGGGCCTCGCCGTCCACGATCCGGTGCAGTTCTACTCCGGCGACCGGACGTACCAGGTCGGCGACGCGTTCACCATCGAGCCGGGCATCTACATCAGCCGCACCTCGCTCGATGTGCTGCCGGACACTCCGAAGAACCGCGCGTTCATCGCCCACGTGCACGACGCGGTGGCCCGCTACGAGAACACCGGAGTTCGCATCGAGGACGACTACGTGATTACGGACAAGGGGTTGGAGCGATTGAGTACGGCGCCGCGAGAGATCGGCGAGATCGAGGCGCTCATGAAGCAGCGTCGGCAGGTGGTGCCGTGACCCGGGACCACCGCTAAAGGGTTACTGTTGGCCGGTCTGCCCGCCCGCCACGGCATCCATCACACCTTCGTGACCACGCCGGGTGCGCACCAGTGGCAGGTGTGGCGGCGCAACTTCATCGCGCTGGCGCCGCTGCTGTTCACCCACTGATGTCGGTCGCGGCCCCCGTCTCGCACAGAATCCGGTCGAGGGTCTCGACGAGCAGGTCGCCGTCCGTCGTGTCGAACGGCATCGGCGGGCGGATCTTGATCACGTTGTGCGCCGGTCCGTCGGTGCCGAGCAGAATCCCCTGCTCGCGCATCCGGTTGGCGACGTAGGCGGCCGCCGCGCCCGCCGGTTCGAGTGTCACCCGGTCGCGCACCAGTTCCACGCCGAGGAAGAGGCCCGTACCGCGGACGTCGCCGACCAGCTCGTGCCGGTCGACCATCGGCCGGAGGCCGGCCAGGAGCCGCTCTCCCACGGCGAGCGCGTGTGCCTGCAACCGTTCGTCGCGCATCACGTCGAGCACCGCGAGCCCGATGGCGCACGACACGGTGTTCCCACCGAAGGTGCTGAAGTACTCCATGCCGTTGTCGAAGGCATCGGCGATCGCCCGCGTGGTCACCACGGCCGCCAGGGGGTGCCCGTTGCCCAACGGCTTGCCCATCACGACGATGTCGGGCACCACGCCGTGCGCCTCGAACGCCCAGAAGTGGGTGCCGAGGCGGCCGAGCCCGGTCTGGACCTCGTCGGCGATGCAGACGCCGCCCGCCTCGCGCACGTGGCGGTACGCCTCCGCCAGGTAGCCGGGCGGCAGGATGATCTGCCCACCGACGCTCGGACAGGTCTCGGCGATGAAGCCGCACAACCGGCGCCCCGACGCGCGGACCGCCTCGGCGAGTTCCGCCACGTGCTCGGCATACTTCGGCCCCGCCTCGGAGTCGTCCCGCCGGTACGGGCCGCGGAAGTCGTCGGGGAGCGGCGCCACGTGCACCCAATCCGGGGCCCCGCGTCCGCCGGGGCCGGCATGCTTGTACGGACTGATGTCGATGAGCGTGGTCGTGTTGCCGTGGTAGGCCGCCTCGAGGACGATGAGGTCGCGCGCGTTCGTGTAGGCCCGGGCCAGTCGCAGCGCCAGCTCGTTGGCCTCGCTCGCCGAATTCGTGAAGTAGCAGACGCGCAGCGGTTCGGGCAGCGTCGCGGTGATACGCTCGGCGTATGCCGCCGGCAGATCGTTGAGATAGCGCGTATTGGTGTTCAGCACGCGCATCTGGTCGGCGCCGGCGCGTACCACCCGTGGGTGCGCGTGCCCAACATGAGGAACGTTGTTGTAGGCGTCGATGAATTGGCGGCCCGTCTCGTCGAACAGGTACTGCTTCCACCCGCGCACCACCTTCACCGGCTCCCGGTAGGCGACGCTGAGATTGCCGCCGAAGCGCGCGCGGCGTTCGGCCAGGGTGTGCGCGGCCGTCGGCGCGGCGGGTGGAAAGCGATCGGCGGGGATGCCGACGAGCAGGTTGGGATCGGGACAGATCGCGGTCCAGGCGGTGCGCTGGCTCGGAGCGACGACGCCGGGGAAGTCGAGCCCAAGCCCCAGCAGATCGACCATCACCTGCAGGTGCAGGTGCGGCGTCCATCCGCCGTTCACGTCGGCCGCGCCCAACGTGGCAATGCGCGCGCCCCGCGCGACGGACTGTCCAACGCGCACTCCATCGAGCGACTCGCGGCTCAGGTGCCCGTAGAGCGTGAAGAACGGAATGCCGTCCTCCGTCTCGTGTCGAAGGATGATGACGGGACCGTAGTCCAGCGCATTCGCATTGTCGTGGGCGGCATGCACCGTACCGGCCAGCGGCGCGTGCACGGGGGTTCCGGCGTCGGCGAACAGGTCGAGCCCGATGTGGATGGTCCGGCGTTCATCCGTCATGCGCGGCCCGCCGGAGAAGAGCGGCGTCACGTACAGCAACCGCGCCTCGTCGTAGCGCCCCACCCCGACGCGGACCCCGGCCTCGCGCATCGCGTCGAACACGAGCGGAGTCAGATGCGGCTCTTCGCGTTCCGCGGGATCGCCGCTCACCAGCGGGCTGGGCACGCTCAGATCCAACACCAGCGACGGCTCGGTGCGCAGATCGACGCCGAGCACGGGCGCGAACTCGCGCGTCCGGGCGCCGAGCCAGGCGCGCACGCGCTCCGCATTCGGGACCGGGCGCAGCCCGCACGCGTCCCGCAGCATCGCTTCGGCCACCGGAAATGCAATGGACGCCACGCGGGGGAGCGCGGCGCGGATCCGGGCCTGACTGATGCCCAGATAGTCGTTGTCGGGCCGGAGCCTCATCTGTTCGGCGGCGATACATGCGCTGACGCACAGCCGCATGGCGGCGAGTCCGAACACCGCGCGCAACTCGGCGTCGGCCAACGGCCGCTCGGCATGGAACGCCGCCACCACCGGCGCGGCCGCGGCGATCGGATCGGGGGCGTCGAGGATTGCGTACGCCACGGCGATCGCGAGATCCGCCACGGCGTAGCTCTCCACCATGTCGCCGAAATCGACGATCCCACTCACGCGAAGCCCCGCGTCCGGCCCGTCGTCCCACGCCACGAGCACGTTGTAGTCGTTGAGGTCGCCGTGGATCACGGCCCGATCGAGCGCCGGGAGCACGGCGGCGGTGTGCGCATCGAAGTTCGCGCAGACGGCATCGATGGCGGCGCCGAGCCGGGGGTCGGTGATCGCGCCGCGCCGCTCGTCCACCACGCGCCGCGCGCCGGCCAGATCCCACGCGAACCGACGGTGCACGGCGGGGTGGTCGAAGCCGGCAAGCGCGGTATCGAGCCGGGCCACGGCGCGCCCCAGGCTCTGGAGCAGCGCCCGGGACGGCAGGCGCACGTCGGCCAGGGGCCGGCCCGGCAGGCGTGTGATGGCCCATGCCAGATGCTCGCGGCCATCGGGACTCACCACCCGCGTGAGTCGCTCGCCGCCGGCGGCCGGCATCACGCGCGGCGTGAGCGGAGTCCGGGCGGCCAGGTGATCGAGCGCCGCCTGCTGCGCCTCCAGGATCGCGCGCTCCTCGCGGGCATTCGCGATCTTGAGCACCGCGCCACCGCCGTGCCCGTCTCCCGGCTGCACCAGAAAGTTCTGGTCGCGTTCGCTGAACAGTGGGCGCACGGTTCCGCGAAGGCCGAACCGTTCGTGGGCGAGGCGGGCAGCGAACGCCTCGTCGAAGCGCGGAGCCGAATCGAGCATGAGAAACGCTACACCGGCGCGCCGGGCGCGTCCATTGGCCGCCCCCATTTTGCGCGGTTGGTACAATTAGACATGACCAACAACACTTCCATTCCGCTGTTCGAACCGCTGACGATGCGCGGGGTCGAATTCCGGAATCGCATCTTCGTGTCGCCCATGTGCGAATATTCCAGCGTGGACGGCCTCCCCAACGACTGGCACCTGGTGCACCTCGGCAGCCGGGCCGTGGGCGGGGCCGGGCTGGTGCTGACCGAGGCGACGGCGGTGAGCCCCGAGGGGCGCATCTCGCCGGCCGACACCGGCATCTGGAGCAGCGCGCAATACGCGACCAAGTACAGGTACATAAACGAAGTATTGCTCGCTGCTCCAGATGCCGGTGTCGGCCGGCGAGATGCGCCCCTCGGGGCTCACCGCCGTCGCCTCGGTCAGCACCAGCCCGGCGCCGCCAACGGCCCGGCTGCCGAGGTGCACCAGGTGCCAGTCGTTGGGGAGGCCGTCCATGCTGGAGTATTCGCACATGGGCGACACGAAGATGCGACTCCGGAATTCGACCCCGCGCATCGTCAGCGGTTCGAACAGCGGAATAGGAGTGTTGTTGGTCATGTCTAATTGTACCAACCGCGCAAAATGGGGGCGGCCAATGGACGCGCCCCGGCGCGCGGGTGTAGCGTTTCCCATGCTCGATTCCGCCCCCCGCTTCGACGAAACGTCCGATGCCGGCCTCGCCCACGAACGGTTCGGCCTCCGCGGAACCTCTGCCCACTGTTCAGCGAACGCGACCAGAACTTTCTATTGAAGCCGGGAGAGGGCACGGCGGGGGCGCGGTGCTCAAGATCGCCAACCCGCGAGGAGCGCGCCCTCCTCGAGGCGCAGCAGGCGGCGCTCGTCACCTGGCCGCCGGACTCCGCTCACGCCGCGCGTGATGCCGGCCGCCGGCGGCGAGCGACTCACGCGGGTGGTGAGTCCCGATGGCCGCGAGCATCTGGCATGGGCCATCACCGCCTGCCGGGCCGGCCCCTGGCCGACGTGCGCCTGCCGTCCCGGGCGCTGCTCCAGAGCCTGGGGCGCGCCGTGGCCCGGCTCGATACCGCGCTTGCCGGCTTCGACCACCCCGCCGTGCACCGCCGGTTCGCGTGGGATCTGGCCGGCGCGCGGCGCGTGGTGGACGAGCGGCGCGGCGCGATCACCGACCCCCGGCTCGGCGCCGCCATCGATGCCGTCTGCGCGAACTTCGATGCGCACACCGCCGCCGTGCTCCCGGCGCTCGATCGGGCCGTGATCCACGGCGACCTCAACGACTACAACGTGCTCGTGGCGTGGGACGACGGGCCGGACGCGGGGCTTCGCGTGAGTGGGATCGTCGACTTCGGCGACATGGTGGAGAGCTACGCCGTGGCGGATCTCGCGATCGCCGTGGCATACGCAATCCTCGACGCCCCCGATCCGATCGCCGTGGCCGCGCCGGTGGTGGCGGCGTTCCATGCCGAGCGGCCGTTGGCCGACGCCGAGTTGCGCGCGGTGTTCGGACTCGCCGCCATGCGGCTGTGCGTCAGCGCATGTATCGCCGCCGAACAGATGAGGCTCCGGCCCGACAACGACTATCTGGGCATCAGTCAGGCCCGGATCCGCGCCGCGCTCCCCCGCGTGGCGTCCATTGCATTTCCGGTGGCCGAAGCGATGCTGCGGGACGCGTGCGGGCTGCGCCCGGTCCCGAATGCGGAGCGCGTGCGCGCATGGCTCGGCGCCCGGACGCGCGAGTTCGCGCCCGTGCTCGGCGTCGATCTGCGCACCGAGCCGTCGCTGGTGTTGGATCTGAGCGTGCCCAGCCCGCTGGTGAGCGGCGATCCCGCGGAACGCGAAGAGCCGCATCTGACTCCGCTCGTGTTCGACGCGATGCGCGAGGCCGGGGTCCGCGTCGGGGTGGGGCGCTACGACGAGGCGCGGTTGCTGTACGTGACGCCGCTCTTCTCCGGCGGGCCGCGCATGACGGATGAACGCCGGACCATCCACATCGGGCTCGACCTGTTCGCCGACGCCGGAACCCCCGTGCACGCGCCGCTGGCCGGTACGGTGCATGCCGCCCACGACAATGCGAATGCGCTGGACTACGGTCCCGTCATCATCCTTCGACACGAGACGGAGGACGGCATTCCGTTCTTCACGCTCTACGGGCACCTGAGCCGCGAGTCGCTCGATGGAGTGCGCGTTGGACAGTCCGTCGCGCGGGGCGCGCGCATTGCCACGTTGGGCGCGGCCGACGTGAACGGCGGATGGACGCCGCACCTGCACCTGCAGGTGATGGTCGATCTGCTGGGGCTTGGGCTCGACTTCCCCGGCGTCGTCGCTCCGAGCCAGCGCACCGCCTGGACCGCGATCTGTCCCGATCCCAACCTGCTCCTCGGCATCCCCGCCGATCGCTTTCCACCCGCCGCGCCGACGGCCGCGCAGACCCTGGCCGAACGCCGCGCGCGCTTCGGCGGCAATCTCAGCGTCGCCTACCGGGAGCCGGTGAAGGTCGTGCGCGGCTGGATGCAGTACCTGTTCGACGAGACGGGCCGCCAATACATCGACGCCTACAACAACGTGCCGCACGTCGGCCACGCGCATCCGCGGGTGGTACGCGCCGGCGCCGCGCAGATGGGCATGCTCAACACCAACACGCGCTATCTCAACGATCGTGCCGGCGGACATACGCCGAGCGTTCACCGCGACGCTGCCCGAACCCCTGCGGTCTGCTACTTCACGGCATTCGGCAGCGAGGCCAACGAGCTGGCGCTGCGGCTGGCCCGCGCCCACACGGCGCGCGCGACCTGATCGTCCTGGAGGCCGCCTACCACGGCCACACGACCACGCTCATCGACATCAGTCCGTACAAGCATGCCGGCCCGGCGGACGCGGGGCGCCCGGATTGGGTGCACGTGGCGCCGATCCCGGACGTCTACCGCGGCGCCGTACCGGCGCGGACGACTCCGAGGCGGGGCCGAAGTACGCCGAGAGGTCGGCGGAACTCGCCGATGCGGTCCGCGCGCGGGGCGCCGGCTTGTGCGGCTTCATCGCCGAGACCTGCCCGAGCGTCGGTGGGCAGATCATCCTGCCGCCCGGCTACCTGGCCGAGGTCTACCGCCACGTGCGCGAGGCGGGCGGCGTCTGCATCGCCGACGAGGTGCAGACCGGGCTTCGGCCGGCTCGGCACGCACTTCTGGGCGTTCGAGGCCCACGACGTGGTGCCCGGACATCGTCGTGCTCGGCAAGCCGATCGGCAACGGGTACCCGCTGGCGGCGGTGGTGACCACGCGGGCGATCGCCGATGCCTTCGACAACGGCATGGAGTTCTTCAGCACCTTCGGTGGCAACACGGTGTCGTGCGCCGTCGGGCTCGCGGTGCTCGACGTGATGCGCGACGAACGGTTGCAGGCACACGCGCTCGCCGTGGGGGAGCGGCTGCTGGCCGGCCTCCGGCCGATGGCCGACCGGCACGAGCTGGTCGGCGACGTCCGCGGTTCGGGCCTGTTCCTCGGCGTGGAACTGGTGCGCGACCGGGTGACACTCGAACCGGCGGGCGCGGCGGCCGCCTACGTCGCCAACCGGATGCGCGAGCAGGGGATTCTGCTCGGCACCGACGGGCCGGCGCACAACGTGATCAAGATCCGCCCGCCGATGCCGTTCGACACGACGGACGGCGACCTGCTCGTCGAGACCCTCGACCGGATTCTGTGCGAGACGGGGGCCGCGACCGACATCAGTGGGTGAACAGCAGCGGCGCCAGCGCGATGAAGTTGCGCCGCCACACCTGCCACTGGTGCGCACCCGGCGTGGTCACGAAGGTGTGATGGATGCCGTGGCGGTCGAGCAGGCCGGCGAACAGTTCGTTGGGCGGGAACCAGACGCGGTCGTCCGTGCCGCAGGCGGTCCAGAGCAGTTTGAGGGTCGCGTTGGTCGCGGCAGGATGGTCGAGCACCTCCGCGAAGGTCTGTTCCAGCGCGGCCTGCCGGCGCGGAATGGCCGCGCTGAAGCCCGCCACCCAATGGAACAGCGCCGGATGCGTGAGTCCGATGGTGAGCGATTGGTTGCCGCCCATCGAGAATCCCGCAATCGCCCGGTGATCCGCATCGGTGAACACGCGGTACTCGTGCTCGACGAGCGGCCGGATGGTTTCGAGCAGATCCTGCTCCACCAGCGTGGGCCCGCGCTCGGGCGGCTGGTTCAGCCCGAGGGTGGTGACGGTCTGCGGGTGGCCATAGGGCATGACCACGACCATCGGCTTCGCCCGTCCCTCGGCAATCAGGTTGTCGAGGATGAAGTTCGCCCGCCCCGTGGTGGTCCATCCTTGCTGCGTGAACCCGGCCCCGTGCATGAGATAGAGGACGGGATAGCGCGCGTCGCCGGCCTCGTATCCCGGCGGGGTGTACACGTACACGGCGCGGAGCCCGTGCAGCGCGGCGGAGTGATACCAGTTGATGTGCACGGTGCCATGCGGTACCGGGCGGGCATCCCACAACTCGGCGCTGTCTCCCGGCACCTCGATGAGGCTCGAGGCCGTGCGCGGACCGAGCGTGAGGCTCGGGTTCACCGGGTCCGGGACCGTGACGTCGTCGATCTGAAACGTATAGTCGTAGAGATCGGGGGCGAACGGTCCGAGGGTTACGCTCCATACCCCGTTCGAGTCGCGGGTCATCGGCCGGCGCGGCTGGTCCTGGATCATATCGCCGCCGACGCTCACCGCGGCCGCCCGTGGCGCGAACACGCGGAAGGTGATCGTGCGGTTGTCATTGACTTCGGGCGAGCGGAGCGGGGCGGGACGTCGCGGCTGTTGTGCCGCCGCCAGCTGCGGGAGCGCGGCCAGAGCAAGGGCCGTGACCAGGCGTCGGCCCGGCGTCACGGCACCACCTGCCGACGCTGCTTCATGAGCGCCTCGATCTCGCCGATCTCTCGCGGCGCCGTACTCAATCGCTCCAACCCCTTGTCCGTAATCACGTAGTCGTCCTCGATGCGAACTCCGGTGTTCTCGTAGCGGGCCACCGCGTCGTGCACGTGGGCGATGAACGCGCGGTTCTTCGGAGTGTCGGGCAGCACATGAGGAGGTGCGGCTGATGTAGATGCCCGGCTCGATGGTGAACGCGTCGCCGACCTGGTACGTCCGGTCGCCGTAGTAGAACTGCACCGGATCGTGGACGGCGAGGCCCAGGCCATGGCTGATGCCGTGGATCTCCGAGGTTGGCCTGCTTGCAGGCGTCGGTTGGTGCGTGCAGTCGGCGGCCCACGGCGGGTCGAAGGTCGCGTCGGCGCTCTCGACGAGGCCGATTGGCGCGAGCCCGCGGGCCCGCACGGCGAACGACGAATCCTGTGCGATGTGCTCCGGCAGGCGCGCGAATACCGCTCGGCGGTCGACTGTGCATCGCGAACCAGTTGGTAGATACGGCGCTGATCGGGGTGAACGTGCCGCTCACGGGAATGGATCGCGTGATGTCGGCCGCGTACCTGATATCACCCGCCGCATCCATCACCACGATGTCCCCCGGCCGGGCCGCGGCCGTGTCCTTCATATAGTGGAGCTGCGTGCCGTTCGCCCCGGCGCCCACGATCGATCCGTAGGCCACGCGCTCGGCGCCGAGCCGGGTGAAAGCGTCTTCCAGCGCCGCCCGCAGTTCGTACTCGTGCCGCGGATTCGGCACCAGCATCGCGGCCCGGTGCCCGGCCGAGCTGATCTCGGCCGCCCGTCGCAGGAGTGCAATCTCCGCGGGGCTCTTGCGAGCCCGAAGTTGATCGACCATCGGGTGCGCGTCGCGGAGGTCCAGCCCGGGATGCGCCTGCGCGAACTCGCGCATGAACTGCTGGCCCCGCGTCAGGGAATCGGCGTGAGCGAAATCAGCGTCGGCGAAGTCGGCCAGTGTGTAGAACGGAAGCCCGTGGCCGGCAAGCGAGTCGAGCACCCCCCGCAACGCGCCGAACGAGCGACCGGACAGTCCGGTGGACTGCCGGACCGTGGCGGTGTCGGGCCGGCGGCCATAGTACAGCGCCGTTCGCGGGTTGATGGGCGTGAGGAACAGGGTACCGGCGGCATGTCCGTGGTGTACCACCAACACGAAGGCCGCATCCGGTTCGTCGAAGCCGGTCAGGTAATGGAAGGCCGGCAGTTGAAAGAAGGGGCCGAAGTCCGTGACCGGTGTTCGGCCGCCGAAGGCCACGACCACGCCGCTGTCGATACGAGCGGCCAACGAATCGCGGCGAGCGGTGTATTCGTGTTGGGTGATCTGGGCTCGGACCGGCGCGGCGAGCGCGAGACCGGCAAGCACGATGGAGCCTACGGCGGCGCGCAGAGGAGTCGGCATGTCGGGAACCGGGGGGCGGGGTGGGGGAAACGAGGGCTGCGGTGCTGGTGGCGGCCGCAGCGCTGGCCACGTCGTCGGCCGTTGCCCGAGCGGCATGGGGAGGCGACGCCGGGAAAGCTCGCTGCCACGAATCGCGGCGCAAGGGGCCCTACCCGAACCTTGCGTGAAAGGTTGGCGACAGCTGGCGCGCATGCGGAGGATTGCCGCTTGATCGCAGTGGAACTACACCGTATACTCGACTGTATACAATGATAGGAGTTCGGAGCGACGGTGGCCCAAACATCGGTGTGGAGGGGTGTATGAGGTTCGATGACGCGGTTCACGATGCGGTGACGCGGGTGCAGGAAATGAATCGGTTCTTCCTGGGGCTCGGCGCGGTGGCGGTGGCGCTGCTGATAACCGCTTCCCCGCCCACGCGCAGGCACGCGGTGCGCGGGGTGGCGGATACCTGTTCGGTGTCCCGAGTGGGACGGTCACGATCCGGACGGGGTACGACATGGCGTTCGCGAACAGCGATCTGTTCTCGTTCGTCCGCAGCGAACTCACGGTGAATCACAGCGACTTCTCGAGTCCCACGATCGCCACGGATTTCGGGTTCCGGCTGATCCGCGCGTGGACGCCGTGGTGGGGATTGCCTACTCCCATTCCGCGGTGGAGTCGCAATTCCGCGATTGGCTGGACAACAACAACCTGCCGATCAACCAGACGAACGAATTCACCCGCGTACCGCTCACGGTGAACCTCAAGGCGTATCTGGCGCCGCGGGGACGCGCGATCGGGCATTATGCGTGGATTCCGGCGCACTTCGCGCCGTACGTCGGCATCGGGGCCGGCACCATGTGGTACAAGTTCCGGCAGGGTGGCGACTTCATCGATTTCACCACCACCAATGTTTATTCCGACGCGTACAGCACGTCGGCGTGGACCCCATGGCCGACGCGTTCGTGGGCGGCGATTTCAACATCAATTCCGCGATGGCCCTGACTGCCGAGGCACGCTATTCTTGGCACAGGGGCCGGTGGGCGGTGCTATTCCGGATTCCATCGTCTCGATCTGTCTGGCCTGGCGGTGACGGCGGGTATTACCTTCAGGTATTGAGGAGAGCGGCATATGAAGAATCGCATGGATGTCTCGAGGCGGATCGCCGTGGTGGCCGCCGTCTTCGCCGGCGGATTGCTTCTCGTGCCGACGGTCCGGGCGTCCGCCCAGGCGACGAACGCCGATGGCGCTGGAACGCGTACCTCGGGTGTGGGGCCGGCCGGCGCCCCGTCCGGGGTCAAGGCTTCGTTGCTCTGCGTCGTGCCGGCGCAGGGCACTTCGGCCGTCGATCTGGTGACCGTCACCGACGGCAAGGAAGTGGCGCGGGAACACATCGAAGCCACGGGGAAGCACGTGGCCGCCACGCGCGACGGGTGCAAGGGTTGGGAGAGCGCCGAGTGGTCGCGCGACGATGAACGCGTGTATCGGCACGCCGATTTCATGTGCGGCGCGATGCGCCAGAAGTCCACGGCGTTGATCGCGATGTCCGCCGACGGCGACCTCATGGACGTGCAGGGCCTTGCCGCGGGAAGAACACCGGCGTGCGGGTGACCCAGTATCGCGAAGCCACGGATCCCGGCCCGTTGCCGGCGGATATCGCCGCGGCCATCGGCGGGCGGACCATGGCGGTGGACGCGGCCCGGGTGGCCGCGGCGGCGCCGCTGAGCACCGACAACGTGATCGAGGCATCGTCGCATCTGGATACGCCGGTCGTCGAGGCCTGGCTCGCCAATCGCGGTGACCCGATGGCCGTGAACGCCAAGGAATTGGAAGCGCTGGCCAATGGTGGCGTGCCCGGTGACGTCATCGACGTCATGGTCGCGCTGGCGAATCCGCAGAAGTTCGCGGTGAATCCGGCGCTCGGCGGGACCACCGGCCAGTACGGCGATGCGGTCGCTCCGAACCGGCTCAACGGCGTGGTTGGATCTTCGAACGCCGACACCACGCGCACGATCTGTCCGTACTCCGCGTACGGGTGGGACTACGGCAGCACGTGCGTGTACTCGCCCTGGACCTATGGCTACTCGCCCTACGGGTACTATTCGCCGTTCAGTCCGTACTACGGGTACAGTCCGTATTACGGGTATTCGGGGTACAACTACTACGGCTATGGCTACGGATACGGGTACGGTGGCTGGTACGGTGGGCAGCCAGTGGTCGTGGTGGTGAAGAGCGGTGGTCAGACCGGATCCCACGGACGGGTGGTGAAGGGGCGCGGATACGTGCAGGGCAGCCCACCGCCTTCGTCCGGAAGTTCGGGTCAGCGGATGCCCGTGCGTTCCGCAGGCGCATCTCCGGCTCCTCGAGCGCCGGCAGCGCGTCAGTCGGGCACAGCAGCGGGTCCTCCTCCGGCCGGACGGCGCATCGCACCGGCGGTGGCGGCGGCACCATCTGATTGGAGTTCCGGTCGATGTTCGAAGCGGCGCCGGCGAGTGTGTTCGCCGGCGCCGCTTCTCATTCGCCCGCGGCGAAGGTCAGTCGGGTCCGACCGCCCGCCCGGCGATCACCGTCACGTTGTCGGAGCCGCCGCGCTCCAGCGCCAGCTCCACCAGGGAATGGCAGACCTGTTCGGACGACCGCATGGTGCGCAGATGCTCGGCGATCTCGTCGTCGGATACGTGCTTGGTGAGACCGTCGCTGCACAGCAGGATCACGCAGCCGCGCTCGCGGATGTCGAGGCGGTTGACCTCGGGCGTCGCCTCGGCGGCTCCGATGGCTCGTGCCAGCACGTTGCGGTACGGTGAGGCCGCGGCGCGATCGGGGGCGAGCACGCCCATGTCCACCAGGTCCTGGGCCACGGTCTGATCGCGCGTCACCTGGTGCAGCTCGCCGTGTGAGAAGTGGTAGCAGCGGCTGTCCCCCACCTGCACCACGTACGCCCATGGCCAGACCGCGACCGCGAGCGTGAGCGTCGTCGCCATCACCTGGGGCAGGGCGAGCGATGCGGCCTTGCTCTGCACGGCGGCATGGGCCTGCGCGGCGGCCGTCCGGAGCGCCGCCATCAGTTCCTCCTCGCGCCCCGACACCACGGCGTGACAGCACTCCATGGTGGACGACACGTAGTCCATGATCGCTTCGACCGCGAGCTGGCTGGCCTGGCCGCCCTCGCTCCCGCCTCCGACGCCGTCGGCCACCAGCATGATCGTCGCCATCCGCTGTCCGCGCGCCGGCAGTTGCTCCGGATGCGGCAGGCTGGTTCCGTGGATGACTACCTGCGGATGCACCGTGCCGAGCAGGAAATGGTCCTGGTTCTCCGGCCGGACCCGGCCGGCGTGCGTCATGCCGTACAGATCGAGTTGGTGATCGCGGGGACGTTCGCTCGGCGCCGCTTCAATGGCGCCGGCCAGGGGGTTGGATTCGGCCGTCACGCGGTCCTCCGTCCGTTCAGCGCATGAAAGAGATGCATCACTCGCGGCGAAATGCGCGACGCGAGTGACTGATCCTGCCGCACCGGCCGACGGCCGGACGTGGACACCATGACTCCTTACTTGCCCGGCATGGGCACATCGACAATCTGCCGGCTTCAGGGCGGTTCGACCAGCGCCCGGCGAATATTCGGCGGCCGCTACTGCCCTCGGCGCCCCGACTTGGCCGACGTGGCGTGCGGCTTCACGGGCGGCGCGGGCGGTTGCGGTGGCGCGGGCGAGTGGGGATGCGCCTTCTGCGCTTCCGCGTCGGGCCGCGCCACGCGCTTGTGGGCGAAATCTGGGACGTGCGTTCGACGCTTCTTCATGGAGCCTCCTCTCCGAACCTCCAGTTGGAAATGTGCGGCCGGCCGGTCCCGGAAACCAGTGGGGCCGCCCGGGGAGGCCCCGCGTCGAGCCCGGCATGCTGCGGAGCCCGGAGGCGCCGGCGGGGGTTCACTTCCCTCCTGGCGTTCGATACCGTTCTCCCCCATGACTCCTCGCATTTCCGAGCTCGCGGCCCATGTGGGCCAGTCCGTCACCGTGCGCGGTTGGGTGACCCACGTGCGGTCTTCGGGCAAGATCGCGTTTGCCGTGATCCGGGACGGCACGGGTACCCGCAGGCGGTATTCGTGAAGAGCCAGGTTGCCCCGACGTCTGGGAGCGGTTCGCCGAACTCACCCTGGAGACGTCGGTGGCGGTCACCGGCGAGGTCCGGGCCGAGCCGCGGGCGCCCGGCGGGTACAAGCTCGGGGTCACCGGCCTGGAGTCGTCGGCGCCAGCCCCACCGAGTATCCGATCCAGCCGAAGGAGCACGGCATCGAGTTCCTGCTGGACCAGCGGCACCTGTGGCTGCGGTCAGCCGGCAGTGGGCCATCCCGCGGGTACGCAACGAAGTGGAGCAGGCGATCCACGACTTCTTCTACCAGCGTGGATTCGTGCGGCTCGACACGCCCATCCTGACGGGGGCCATCGGGGAAACGCGGGCTGTTCGAAACGGAATACTTCGGCGAGGGCCGGCGTACCTCGCGCAGACGGGCCAGTTGTACGGCGAGGCCGGGGCTGCGGCGTTCGGCAAGATCTACATGCTTCGGTCCCACGTTCCGGGCCGAGAAGTCGAAGACGCGGCGGCACCTGACGGAGTTCTGGATGTGCGAACCCGAAGTGGCGTGGAACGACTCCGAGGACAACATGAGTTGCAGGAGGACTTCGTCTCGTTCCTCGTCGCGCGGGCGCTGGAGCGCGGGCAGGCGGAGTTGAAGGTGCTGGAGCGCGACGTCTCGAGCTGGAGCCGGTGAAGCCGCCCGTTCCCGCGCATCAACTACAGCGACGCGGTAGCGACGCTGCAGCGCAAGGGAAGCAAGGTGGAAGTGGGGCGACGATCTGGGCGCCGAGGATGAGGCGTTGCTCGTCGAGGATTTACGACCGGCCCGTGTTCGTGGATCAACTATCCCAAGGAAGCCAAGGCGTTCTACATGAAGGAGAACCCGGACGATCCGCGCGCGGTGTTGTGCGACGACTGTTTGGCGCCCGAGGGATACGGCGAGATCATCGGCGGGTCGCAGCGCGAGGACGACTACGATCGTCTGGTGCAGCGCATCAAGGACGAAGGGCTTCCCATGGAAGCGTACGGGCTGGTATCTGGAGCTGCGGAAATACGGGACGTTCACGCACTCCGGATTCGGGCTCGGGCTGGAGCGGACCGTGGCATGGATCTGCGGACTGCAGCACTTCCGCGAAGTGATCGCGTTCCACGGATGATGTACCGCCTGCGTCCCTGACCGCGGCTGGCGCATCGCGGGGCGGGCACGCAGGATTGTTCACCATGCGAACGATCTTCCTGCGTGCCCTCTGCATTTCGGCCGTTGCCGCCGACGGTGCCCGGCGCGGCGGCCGCCCAGCATCCGACGACCGCCGCCGAGCGCGCCGCGTCCTGGAACACCCACCAGGCGATGGCGCAGGCCTCGTACTTTCGCGGCCTCGCGTGGCGCGCCGACGGTCCCGTCAAGACCGGCGCCCGCGTGGAAGCCATCGCCATTCCACCCGGCAACACGGGTACCATCTACGTCGGCGTCGGCACCGGCAATCTCTGGAAGACGGTCAACAACGGCATCACGTGGCGCCCGATCTTCGAGCACCCGAGCGCCTTTGCCATCGGCGACGTGGCCGGATCACGCAGCAATCCGAACATCGTCTCGCGGTAGGTACGGGCGAGAAGCAACCGCGCTTCGCCGCTGTTGCGCGTATCCCGGTACCGGCGTGTTCAAATCGGTGAACGGCGGTGAATCGTGGACCCCGATGGGCCTGGCCGAAACGCAGCACATCGGCAAGGTGCTCATCGATCCGACCGATCCCGACATCGTGTACGTCGCCGCGATGGGGCACCAGTGGACGGCCAACGCCGAGCGCGGGGTGTTCCGGACGCGCGACGGCGGCGCGTGCTGGCAGAAGGTGCTGTTCATCGACGACTCCACCGGCGTGATCGACGTCGCCATGGATCCGGCGGATCCGCGGACGCTGTACGCGTGGGCGTGGCAGATCGAGCAGGGGGCGCCGGAGTGGCCTGTTCAAGTCCACCGATGGGGGAGACCACTGGCGCCACATCACCGCCGGCCTGCCCGGCGGACTGCTGGGACGTCCCAACATCGGCGTGGCGCCCGGCGATCGGAACGTCCTGTATCTGTTCGTCGACAACCGCGGACCGGCGACCGTGAAGAACCGCCCGTACGTCGGCGGGGAAGTCTACCGGTCCGACGACCGGGGGGAGCACTGGCGCAAGGCGAACACCCAGGACCTCTACGACGTGTTCGGAGTGTTCGGCTGGAAGTTCGCCGGCGTGCACGTCGATCCGCGCAATGCCGATCACGTGTACATCCTCGGGAATCGCGCCTTCCAATCGTTCGACGGAGGCGCCACCTGGCGCCGGCTCGGCGACCGCATCCTGCGTGTGCACCACACGGACGGGCGGGCCATGCACCTCGACCAGCACGAACTGGTGATCGATCCCGCCAATCCCGACCGGCTGCTGCTTGGCAATGACGGCGGGCTGTTCATGTCGTACGACGCCGGCGAGAGCTGGCTGCATCTCAACGACATCCCCGTTTCCCAGATGTACTTCGTCGCCACCGACGACCACACGCCCTACCGCATCTTCGCCGGCACGCAGGACGACGCCGCGGTCTACGGGCCGAGCAACGCGTCGCTGGACGACGCGGAGCCCGCGGCGTGGCGCAGCGTGTACCTCGACCGGTGGACGGGGGGCGACAGTTTCGTCACGCTGCCCGATCCACCGACGATCACATCGTGTACTACGAACATCAGAACGGCGCCATGCGGCGGATGGACATCACCGGCACCTCCGTGCTCACGGGCGGGCCGTCGGCCGTGGACATCGCGCCGCGCGCGCCGCTGGGCACGCCCCGCATCCGCTTCAGCTGGTACACGCCCT
>CAWGJO010000013.1:0-47619 GCA_963822945.1 uncultured Gemmatimonadaceae bacterium
CGGACTGCGGATGGCGCTGTCGAGGTCGGCGGCAATCTGCGGCAGGTCGCCGTTCACGCTCACCTTGCCGCCGAAGTTGTACAGCACGTTCCAGATCCACGGTTTGCCGTAGAAGGCATGGCGCACCTTCACCTCGGCGACCGGTCGCCCCACAGGTCGAGCACCAGCATGTGGTCGTCGGGCACGGCCCCAGCAGCGCCTCGGCCTGCGGGGCCTGCCAGAACTTCTTGCCGTACACCAGGAACCAGGCCTGGATCACCCAGGTCGCGCTCGTGTCGGCCGAGCGCATGGCGTTGTAGATCGCACGCCCATGCCGGCCAGGAAGGTGGAGTCGTTGGACGCGGCTCGATCTCGTTGAACGGATCGGCCGCGTACAGGTGATCGGTGCCGAACAGTTCCGTCTGCCGCTGGATGAACCGCCGGCCCATGCGCTGGAAGAGCGAGTCGTGCGGGTCCAGGAACCAGGTGCCGGAGAACCCGCCGACCAGTCGCCGGTCTGGTGGATCTTGGCGCCGGGAATCACCTGCGTGATCGACTGGGGCACGTGCCCGGTGAAGCCCTGCAGCCGGGCGTCATGCCCAGCGAGCGTCGCGCGCCAGGATCTGCCGTTCCAGCGTGACGTGGCTGTCGATCCAGCTATCGGGGAGCGGGCCGCCCAGTCCGTCGATGTTCGCCATCCAGCCCCAGGGCAGATACGCCGGGCCCACGATGAAGTCGCTGATCTGCTTGTCGGCTGAATCCGAACTCGCCGAGCACCGATCGCCAGACGGCTTCCTGTCCCGTGACGGCGAGCGGCGCGTTGATTCCCTTGAGCGCCATCCAGTCGATCATCGGCTGCCAGTCCTCCCAGTTCCACCACGCCATGGAGTACGAGAAGGTGCAGTAGTTGAAGAAGTAGCGGATGCGGTAGCGGGTACTCACGCGCACGGCGCCGGTACACGGGCAGGGGCGTGGGCAGCGTGATGGGCTTGAGCGGCAGCGACGCGTTGGCGCCGGCCACGTGCTCCAGATACCAGTTGAGCGCCGAGGCGATGGCCACGCCGGACGAGCCGCGCAGCATCACCTTGCTGCCCACGTTGGCGACCTCGAACACGTCGCGTCCCGCGCTGTCGGGAATCGCCGCGACCTCGAAGCCCGCCGCGCTGGCCGGGACCACGCGCGCTACCAGCGCTCTGGCGGCGGCCAGGTCTACGGGGCGCGATGTCTGCGCGCCGGCCCCGAGCCGGAAGAACGCCGGCCAGGGCCAGCGCAACGAGAGCGGGGACGACGCGCCGGGAACGGGCGATGAGGAGAGTCATGTCAGGTGGACCTTGCTGTGCGTTGCTGCCACCATACCGTGGCGCCGAGCGCCAGCAGGCTCAGCACGAGAATGGCGGTGGCCACGACGTTGATCTGCGGTGGAAAGGCGGCCCGCCGCGCGCCGTACACGTACAGCGGGTACGTGACGCGCGTGCCGGAGTTGAACAGCGTGATGATGAAATCGTCGAGCGACAGCGCGAAGCTCAACAGCGCGGCGGCCACGATGCCGGGCGCGATGAGCGGCAGCGTGATCCGGCGCGCCACGCGCATGGGGGTGGCGCCGAGATCCATGGCGGCCTCCTCCAGCGTCCAGTCGAAGCCGCGGAGCCGCGCCCGCACGGTGATCGCCACGTAGCTCACGCAGAACATCACGTGCGCAATGACGATGGTGCCGAATCCGGTGGGCGCGCCGAACTGCAGGAAGAGCGCGAGGAGCGAGGAACCGAGTACCACCTCCGGCACCGTGAGCGGCAGGATGAGCAGCGCATTCACCAGGCCCCGGCCGCGGAAGCGGTATCGCGTGAGCGCCAGCGCGATGAGCGTGCCGAACACCGTCGCCACGGCCGTCGCCAGGGCGGCCACTTCCACGCTCAGCTTCATCGCGTCCACGAGCGCCGGGAAGCGGAACGGGTGCCGCCAGGCCGCCAGCGAGAACGCATGCCACACGAAGTTGAACTTCCCCGCCGGCTCGTTGAAGCTGAACAGCACCACCACGAAGATCGGCAGGAAGAGATAGAGCAGCACGAGGCCGGCGGCCGCGTCGAGCGCACGCCCCGGCCAGCGCGGGCCTGCCATGCCGTGGCGCGCGGGGGCGCTCACGCCAGTTCCTCCGTGCCGAGGAATCGCGTGTAGACCACCACGAGCACCAGCAGAATCACCATCAGCACCACGGAGAGCGCCGCGGCCAGCGGATAGTCACGCACCACCAGGAACCGCGTCTGCACCACCGAGCCGATCATCTGCTGGTTGGGCCCGCCCAGCAGCTCGGCGTTGATGAAGTCGCCGGCGGCCGGGATGAAGGTGAGCAGCGTGCCGGCGAACACGCCCGGCAGTGACAGGGGGAAGACCACACGCCAGAACGCCCGTCGCGAATTGGAGTACAGATCCTGGGCCGCTTCCACCAGTCGCCGGTCGATCTTCTCCAGACTCACGTAGATGGGGAGGATCATGAACGGCAGGAAGTTGTACGTCAGTCCGCCGAGCACGGCCCAGACGGTGCCGAGCAACCGCCCCTCCGGCGGCAGCAGGTGCAACGCCCCCAGCGTGTGCACCACCACCCCGTTGTCGTTGAAGATCGTCTTCCAGGCGAAGGTGCGCACCAGGAAGGTGACGAGCAGCGGCAGCGCGACGAGCCCGAGCAGGAAGCTGCTTGAACCGGCCCGACCGGAAGGCGATCACGTAGGCGAGCGGATACCCAATGACGAAGGCGGCGGCCGTGGCGACGAAGGCATAGCCGAAGCTCCGCGCAAGATGGCCGCCGTACTGCGTGAACGCCCGGGCGTACCCGTCCCACCAGGCACCGCCGGCCGTGGCCATGGACGTCCGCAGCAACGCCGCCACCGGCACCACGCAGAAGAGCAGCAGCCAGAGCGTGCCGGGCGCGACCAGCAGCCATGGCGTCAGCCGGCGCCGGTCGCGCGGGGCGTTCTGCATCGAGGGGCGGGTGGGTGCGGTCACGCCGTCACACCCCCATCGCCTGATAGAACATCTCGGTGTACCGCCGCTCCTCATCGTCGTTCAACGGCCGAAAGTCGTGCAGCCGCGCCCGCAATGCGGGCCCGGGGTTCACGAGGGGGTCGGCGGACAGCGTCGGGTCGGTCTTCGCCAACTCGGCGCCCGTTCCCTTGACCGGCGAGATGTAGCGCGTGGCCTCGACGATGCGCGCCGACACCGCGGGCTGGTACACGTAGTTCATCCACGCCATGGCGGCGTCCACGCGCGTGGACGTCACGGGAATGAACATGCAGTCGGAGAAGAGCAGCCCGCCCTCCTCGGGCACCACGAAGCGCAGGTCGAGATTGTCGCCCGCCAATCCCGCGACGTCCCCCGACCAGCCGATGGCGACGGCGATGTTCCCCGAGGCCAGGTCCTCCGCGTACTCGGTGCCCGTGAATGCCCGGATCTGTCCGTTCTTCCGGTATCGCGTCACGAGGGCGCAGGCGGCGGCCACGTCGGCGTCGGTGGCCCGCTCCGGCGCCACGCCCTGGTACAGCATCACGAGCCCGAGCGTGTCGCGCACCTCGGTCTGCATCGTCACCCGTCCCTTGAACGCGGGGTCGAACAGATCGCGCATGCTCGTGAGATCGCGGCCGGTCTTGCTCCGGTTGTAGGCCAGCCCCGTCATGCCCGACATCCACGGCATGGAATAGCGGCGGCCGGGATCGAAGGCGACGTTCCGCAGATCGTCCACCAGCCGGCTCTTGTTGGGAAAGGCGCGGTCGTCCAGCGGCGCGCAGTAGCCCAGGCGGATCAGCCGCGTCACCATCCAGTCGGTGAGCACCACGATGTCGCGGTCGATGCTGTGCCGCTGGGCGAGCGCCGGCGCCACCTTGGCGAAGTAGGCGTTGTTGTCGCTCACGTCCTCGGTGTAGTCCACGTGGATGCCCGTGGCCTTCTCGAACAGCGGCACCGTGGCCGAGTCCACGTAGAGCGGCCAGTTCGAGATCCGCACCGTGCGTGCGGAGGCGCTGTCGCCCGCTGCCCCGGCCCCTGCTCCCGTCCTCTCCCCGGCGCAGGCGGCAAGGAACGATCCGCCAGCGGCCAGCCCGCCGGCGGCGCGCGCGGCCCGCCCCACGAACTGGCGGCGTGAGATCGCGCGCGGCCGGTGCGTCGTGGGATCGTACGTCATCGCGGCGGCGACCGGAACCCGGGCTCGCGCCGGCCGCGAGCAGGCGGGCGGCGTCGGGATGCCACGCCGCATACGCCGCGGCCCCGGTCTGGAGTCCGTCGATTGCCTGATCGGCGCCGACGTGGGCCACCAGTTCCGTCCCGTCGGCCGCCCGCACGCCAAGGCGCAGCACCGGTCCCTGGAAGATCGCGCTCTCCACGGTCACGGGAATCGACGTCACGCCGGCGAACGGCTGCATGGCGACGCGCACCCGCTCGGGGCGCACCATCAAGGTGGCGGCGTCGCCCGGCTGCACGCCGGGCGCGTCGCCGGCCGCCGGCACGGTGACGTCGCCGATGATCGTGGCCGTGAGCCCGTTGCCGTCGCGCGGCCCGACGCGCGCCGGGATCAGGTTGGCCACGCCGATGAAGTTGGCCACGAACACCGTGGCCGGCTCGCGGTAGATCTGCTGCGGCGTGCCGATCTGTTCCACGCGTCCCTGGTTCATTACGGCGATGCGGTCCGACATCGTGAGTGCTTCTTCCTGGTCGTGCGTCACGTACACGAACGCGATCTGCACCTCGCGCTGGATGCGCTTGAGTTCGAGCTGCATGGCCTGGCGCAGCTTGAGATCCAGCGCGCCCAGCGGTTCGTCCAGCAGCAGCGCGGCAGGGTAGTTGACCAGGGCGCGCGCCAACGCCACGCGCTGCTGCTGGCCGCCGGAGAGCTGGGCCGGCTTGCGGCGCGCCAGCTCGTCGAGCCGCACCACCTCCAGCATCTCGCGCACGCGGCGGTCTACCTCCGTGGCGTCCAGCGCGCCGGCTGCGCGGCCCGAATGCGACGTTGTCGCATACCGTCATGTGCGGGAACAGCGCGTACTGCTGGAACACGGTGTTCACGTTCCGCCGGTAGGGCGGCACCCGCGACACGTCGTGCGCCGTCCGAGCAGCACGCGCCCCGCCGACGGCTGCTCGAAGCCGGCGATCATGCGCAGCGTGGTGGTCTTGCCGCATCCGCTGGGCCCCAGCAGCGAGAAGAACTCGGCCCGGTGGATGGAGAAGTCGGCGTCGTGCACGGCGACCACGTCCCCGAACCGTTTGGCCACGTGATCGAGCGTGATCACGGGTTCGCGGGTGGTGTCGCCGGCGTCAGTCGTCATCCGGAGTGGGCAGTGGACGGAGTGGTCGCGAGTCGGGGCGGGAGGGGCGGGGGCGCGCGTCCGGCCGCCGTCGAGCCTCACGTTAGAGAGCGAGAATGGGGAGGGCAAGGCGGCGCCCGGGCTGCGGACCGATCCGTCGGGCCGGGCCCGCGTCCACGTGGCCTGTGGGAATGAGGGGTCCCTGATGGTGACCGCAGTCACCGTTTGGGAGCCCAAAACTGGCCGATTTCCCGGATTTCCGTTGCGCGGAGCCCCGTTCCCGCGTTAGTGGAGAGGAAGGAACGGGCTCCGCGCCGCGGCGGAGTTCGTCGGTCCGGGGACTCGCCGCGAAGCGTCCGCGGTCTCCCGGTACGTCAGTGCGGCAATATCGTCGACCGCCATGGCCGGCCGACTGGGGGAATCCATGCCTATGCGTCTACGTCTGCATCCCGCGATCGCGCTGCTTGGACTCTGCATCGGGGTGGCCGGCATTGCGTCGTGCGATGCCACCGCGCTGACCGGGCAGCCGGGTGCGGGCGGCGGCGGCGGCGGGTCGGCCTCGATGATCGTCTACGGCTCGACCACGTCCGCCACCACCGGGGCGGTGGTGGCCAACCTGACCGTTACGGCCGAAGACAGTTCGTGCTCGGGCACCTCGTACGGCAGCGCCAGCGGCGCCTCGTCGTCCACCGGGACCTACCGTATCGAGGTGACCAGCTCCTCGACGTCGGCCGGGTGCGTGGTGGTCACCGGCACCGTTTCGGGCAACCCGAATCCGGTAACGCTTACCAAGCCGAACCTCGACTTCACCACCGGCGACAGCGTGGTGGTGAACCTGTCCTTCCCGTAAGCCGCCGGCAGTTCCGGGCGCCGCCCGCCCGCACCGGCCGGCGCCCGTAAACGTCTGCCCACCGTCGGCGTGGGCGGATTCACACTGGCGCGTCCGCCAGGGAATCCCCAGCTTAGGCGGTGCCCGAAACCCCACATCTGACCGCCGCCTTGAGCGACCGCTACGTCATCGAGCGGGAAATCGGTTCGGGCGGCATGGCCGTGGTGTACCTCGCCCACGACAAGAAGCTCGAGCGCGAGGTCGCGCTCAAGGTCCTCCGCCCCGAACTCGGGGCCGTGCTCGGCGCCGAGCGTTTTCTCACCGAGATCAAGATCTCGGCGCGGCTCGACCATCCGCACATCCTCACGCTCATCGACTCCGGCGACGCCGACGGCATGCTGTACTACGTGCTGCCGTACGTGCGCGGCGAGACGCTGCGCGACAAGCTGAACCGGGAGCACCAGCTCGGCATCGACGAGGCCATCGCCATCACCAAGCAGGTGGCCAGCGCGCTCGATTACGCGCACCGGCAGGGGCTCGTGCACCGCGACATCAAGCCTGAGAACATCCTGATCCAGGAGGGCGAGGCGATGCTGACCGACTTCGGCATCGCGCTCGCGGTGAAGGAAGCGGGCGGCAACCGCCTCACGCAGACCGGACTCTCCCTGGGCACGCCGCAGTACATGAGTCCCGAGCAGGCCACGGGCGACCGCGGCATCGACGCGCGGAGCGACGTGTACTCGTTGGCCTCGGTGCTCTACGAGATGCTCGCCGGCGAGCCGCCGGTCACCGGCGCCAGTGCGCAGGCGATGATCGCCAAGCTGATGACGGAGCGGCCGACGCACGTCCGCATCCTGCGCGACACCGTGCCCGAAGGCGTGGACGACGCGATCACCAAGGCGCTGGCCAAGACGCCCGCCGATCGCTTCACCACCGCCGAGGAATTCGCGCGCGCGCTGGATGCGGGGATGATGCGGGCTCCCACTGGAGCCGGCACCGCCGCCGGTGCCCCGCCAAAGCGCCGTCTGGGACTGTTCATCGGCGTCCCGGTTGCCGTGGCCGCCGTCGCGGTCGCCGTGGCGGCGTACACCACGCGTGGCGGGCCCGCGAACATCGGTAGTCAGGCCGCGCTCGGCGCCAAGACGCAGCTCACCATCTCCGGCGGCGTGTACTATCCCGCGATCTCGCCCGACGGAAAGCAGCTCGCGTATGCGGCACGGCACTGCCGCGCCGCCGACTGCACCTACTCCATCGTGCTCCAGGACGTCGGCGGCACCATCACCCGGCCCATCCTCGACGGCCTCACGTCCATCTACGATCTGCGGTGGAGCCCCGACCGGCGGAACCTGCTCTTCAACGGGACCGCGAACGGACGGCTCGGCACCTACCTGCTCTCCGCCCTCGGGGGAGCCCCGCGCTACCTCACCGCGGGTGTGGCCGCGTTCTACGCCGGCGGCGACTCGCTGCTCATCGGCTCCGCGAATGCGCAGGACTCCGTGTACTGGGTCGGCGTGGCCGGGCTCGACGGCGCGGTGCACGACAGCGTTGCCGTGCACGGCAAGGGGCAGTTTCTGGCCGGCCTCTCGGCGATCCCGGGCACCCGGTGGATCCTGACGCTCATCATCCAGGCGCCGCACGGCCTCTGGCAGGTCGTGGGGCGTGACGGCAAGGTGGCCGACCACGTCGTGAATCAGTGCACCTGCGGGGGCATCGGCAGCGTGGACGCGGTGTGGCTCGACCGGGCAGGAGACGCCGTTGGCGAATCGCTCGTGCGCATCGCCATCGATCCGGCCACGGGACACCTCTCGTCGGTGCAGGATACCATGGTCACCGGCATCTTCACGAACGTCTCGGTCACCGCCGACGGCCGGAAGATGGTCATGGACCAGGGGACGCTCGACTACGGCGTGTGGGGCGAAGGGCTGCCGGAGCTGTTGAAGGGCTCGCTCGCCGACGACCGGCGCGTCGCGCATGCGTCGAGCAACGTCGTGGGCTGGATCTCGCCTGATGGGAACCGCATCCTCATGCGTCGCGTGGTGCCCACCACCGGCGAGCACACGGAGGCGCGGTTCAGCGTCCGCCCGTACGACGGCACGTCGGAGGCGCCGCTGCAAGCGCCGGGCAGGATCGAGAGCGCGCGGTGGGTGGATTCGACGTCCGTCGCCGTCGAGTCGACGATGCCCGACGGCCACGTGCACCTGTCGGTGGTGGACGTGCGCACCGGCGCCGAGCGGAACCCGCTGGACCTCCCGGATTCCACGATCACCACCGCGGTGCCGGTGGCCAACGGGTGGGCGTGGATTCCGATCACGCGGAGCGGGCTGACCATCGAACAGAGCGGCAAGCAGCGCACGCTGAAGTTCCCGGCCTGGTTCTTGAACGTGTACATGCTCGCTGCCGATCCGGCGCGCGGGCGGCTGTTCGTTGCCGGATTCAATGCCAGCACCGGCGACACGCTCGGCGTTTCGGCGCTCAACCTGGCGGACGGAACGTTCACGCCGTGGGTGTCGGGGTTCGCGGAGGACGGGACGATGACGGTGCTGAACGGCGGGGACCTGTTCCTCGCCCTGCATCGCACCGAGAATGCCTACGTGTTGTACCGCGCCAGAGGCCCCGGCAAGATGCAGCGCCTGGGCGCGCCGGCGCTGCCGCTCTTTTTCGTGAGCGTCTCGGGCGACCTCAAGCGCGGCATCGCCGTGCAGCGCAGCTACAACGCCGACGCCTGGATGTACAACGTCGTGACGCGCTGAGGCGGCCATCGATGGACCATCGCGACGCCGTGGCCTTTCTCGGTACGGCGGTTCCCGGCAACGGCGGCACCTGGGCCGACTTCGGCGCCGGCGACGGCACCTTCACGCGCGCGCTCTCCGAACTGCTCGGTGGCGGCAGCCGAATCTACGCCGTGGACCGCGACCGGAGCGCCCTGGCGTCCCTGGAAGCATGGGCGCGCGAGGCCCACGCTCCGATCACCACGGTGGCCGCGGACTTCACGGCTCCGTTCGACCTGCCCGGTCTCGAACGGGGACTCCTCGACGGACTGCTCATCGCGAACGCGCTGCATTACTCGGCGGAGCCCGCGGCGGTGCTCGCCGAACTGGTCGCGTGGCTTCGCCCCGGCGGACGCGTCGTCCTCGTGGAGTACGACCGCCGGAATGCCAACCCGTGGGTTCCCTATCCGATCGCGATCTCGCAGCTCGCGGATCTCGCCGACGCTGCGGGGCTCGGCCCGTTCACCGTCGCCGCGACGCGGCCGTCGGCGTTCAGTGGTGAGATGTACCTCGCCTTCGCGGACCGCGCGTAGTACGGCCGACTGGCGTGGTACGCCTTCTCTCGCCATGTTCGCGCCATGCCTGACGCCCTCGCCCGCCTGAGTACTGCCCTCTCGGATCGCTATCGCATAGAGCGCGAGCTGGGCGCGGGCGGCATGGCCACGGTCTACCTGGCCCACGACGTGAAGCACGATCGGGAGGTCGCGGTCAAGGTGCTGCGCCCGGAATTGGCCGCGGTGATCGGCGCCGACCGCTTCCTGTCCGAGATCAAGACCACCGCCAACCTGCAGCACCCCCACATCCTGCCGCTGCACGACTCGGGCGAGGTGGACGGGACGCTGTTCTACGTGATGCCCTACGTGGAGGGCGTCTCGCTCCGCGACCGCATCAGCCACGAGCACCAGCTTCCGGTTGCCGAGGCGGTCCGCATCGCGAGCGAAGTGGCCGACGCGCTGCAGTACGCCCACGACCACGGCGTGATCCATCGCGACATCAAGCCGGAGAACATCCTGTTGCAGGGCGGGCATGCCCTGGTCGCCGACTTCGGCATCGCATTGGCGGTGAGCACGGCCGGCACCCGCATGACCGAGACCGGCATGTCGCTCGGCACGCCGCACTACATGAGTCCCGAGCAGGCGATGGGCGAGCGGGAGATCACGGCACGCAGCGACGTCTATGCGTTGGGCGCGGTGCTGTACGAGATGCTCGCGGGCGAGCCGCCCTTCACCGGCCCCACCGCGCAGGCGATCGTCGCGAGGGTCGTGACCGAGACCCCGCGGTCGCTGATCCCGAATCGCCACACCGTGCCGCCCAATGTGGACGCGGCGGTGCTCACGGCGCTGGAGAAGCTGCCGGCCGACCGGTTCGGTACGGCGCGCGCGTTCGCCGATGCGCTCGCGAGTCCCCAGTTCACGCGCAGTGGCACCGTCGCGGCTACCGGCGCGGATGCAGTTCACGCGGTCGGTGCGGGTCCGGCGCGGCGCCGGTCGCGCTTCAGCGATCCCGTCGTCGTGGGCCTCGGCGCCGTGACCGTCGCGTCGCTGGCGTTCGGTGCTTTCATGTGGCGCCACCGGCCGGCGCCCGCCGATACACCGGTGATCCGCTTCCTCTACACCGGCAGCGACAGCGCGCCGATCACGTATCCGCCGCCGTGGCCGGCGGCCATCTCTCCCGACGGCAGCATGCTCGTGTTCTCGGTGCTGCGGCCGGACGGATCCTCGATCTTCGAGCTTCGCCGCAGCGACCAGCTCGACGCGCATCCGATCCCCGGCACGACCAACGCGACTCAGCCGCTCTTTTCGCCCGATGGAAAGTGGTTGGCGTTCGAGGCGGACAACAAGGAAAAGAAGGTTCTACTCGACGGCAGCGCCCCGGTGACCATCACCGCGGGGGGCTTCGACAACGGCGCCGATTGGACGACCACCGGCATGCTCGTCGTCGGCTCGACGGGCAACGCCCGCGGGCTGTCCAAGGTCAGCGTGGGCGGCGGGGACCTCACGCCCGTCACGCATCCCGACACCGGGAAGAACGCGGCGGACCATCTGTGGCCCGTAGCATTTCCCGACGGAAAGACGGTGGCATTCGTCATCTGGCACGGCGCGCTCTCCAGTTCCGAGCTGGCGCTCGCGTCGCTGGACGGCGGGGCGGTGACTCCGCTGGGCCTCAAGGGAATTCGTCCACTCGTCGTTCTCGACGGCGCGCTGCTTTACGTCAAGGAAGACGGGACGGTGATGGCGGTCCCGGTAAATGAGCGCGCCCGCAAGGTCACCGGTGCGCCGGTGCCGGTGCACGACCCGGTGCAGGTGACCGGCGTCAACAACGGGAACTCCAGCGTGTTCGTGTCGCGGGGGGGCGCGCTGGTGGTGGGGGAGGGAACGGACAACGCGCAGCTCATGTCGGTCGATCGCAAGGGGCAACGGCACGTGCTGCTCCCCGCCGTCCGGAGCTTTGCGCAGCCCCGCCTTTCACCCGACGGGCGGCGCCTGGCCGTCGAAATCGCCGACGACCAACGAACCGATGTCTGGCTGCTCGATCTCCAGCAGGGGGTGCTGTCGCGGTTGACCAACACCCAGACGGTCGCAGCGGCGGAATGGACGGCGGACGGGAAGGCGATCGTCTTTGCCTCGTCGGCCGACTCGATGCGTGGAGGGATCTGGCGGCAGGCGGTGACCCAGGCCCTTCCGCCCCGCCTGCTCCTTGCCTCTCCCGATCTGGTCACCCAGGCGGTGCCCTCGCCCGACGGCAAGTCGCTCCTGTACGGCTTTCTGGGACCGAGCAGCTTCAAGCTCGCTCGCGTCCCACTCGATTCGATCTCTGCCACACGGCCATTTGCCTCGTCACCCGGCCTACAGGCAGCCCCCGCGTTCTCGCCCGACGGGCACTGGGTGGCGCTCACCAGCGACGAAACGGGGAAGGCGCAGGTCTACATCCGCTCCTATCCGGACCCGACCGTGAAGCTGCAGGCCTCGGTCAGTGGGGGGGCCGCGCCCGAGTGGTCAGCCGACGGGAAGCGCCTCTACTATGTGGCGGGTAATGCCATCATGGAGGCGCGCGTGGAGACCGCACCGACGCTTCGGGTGGTGTCACGTGACACGGCCTTCGCGAACATTCCAACTCCGCAGGCGTACTTCGGCACGCCGAACTACACCGTGACGCGCGACGGGCTCCACGTCATCACACTCCTCCCGAAAGTGAGTACGTACCGCCTGATCGTCGTGCCCAACTGGCTGAGGGAGTTCCGGCAACGGATGGCAACCGCCAAATGAAACGTGTTTCCCTCGCGCTCGCCGCCCTGGTCGTCGTTCCCGCACTCGCGCAATCACAGCGGGGCGGCCGGGGAGCGCCCGCCGAGAACGCGGCCGCCGATACCGCCAGGGTCGTCCTGCTCGGCACCGGCACGCCGATCGCCGACCCCGACCGCTCGGGTCCGTCCACCGCCGTCGTCGTCGGCATGGATTCCTACATCGTGGATGCCGGCGCAGGCGTGGTGCGGCGCGCGGTTGCCGCGGCGCGCAAGGATCACCTGCCCGCCTTGCAGGTGAGGAATCTCAAGCGGCTCTTCCTCACCCATCTCCATTCCGATCACACCATCGGACTGCCCGACATCATCCTGACGCCGGCGGTGCTGCACCGGAACGCACCGCTCGAGGTGTGGGGACCCGAAGGCACGAAGGCGATGGTGGACCACATCCTGAAGGCCTACCGGGAAGACATCCGCCTCCGCGTCTACGGACTGGAGCACGGCGACTGGGCGGCGTATCACGTGATCGTGCACGAGATCAAGCCGGGCGTGGTCTACCGCGACTCCAACGTCACGGTCACCGCGTTCCCCGTGCACCACGGCAGTTGGCCCGAGGCGCTCGGCTACCGCTTCGACGCCCGCGGCCGCAGCATCGTGATCTCCGGCGACGAGGCGCCGCCGCTCGACACCATCGCGCGCTACTGCAACGGCTGCGACGTCATGGTGCACGAGGTGTACTCCGCCAAGGGGCTGGCGCGCCTGGGCCCGGAGGACCGGGAGTACCACACGCACTTCCATACGTCGGGCATCGAACTTGGCGAGATGGCCGCCAAAGCGCAGCCGAAGCTGCTCGTGCTCACGCACTGGCTGTTCTTCGGCCAGACACCCGACGAGATCGTCGCCGAGGTGAAGTCGCACTTCACGGGCAAGGTCGCCGCCGGCGCCGATCTGGACATGTACTGAGCCGGCGGGTCAACTCCCGCCGGCGGTCCTCACCCGCTCGTAGTGCAGCGGTGACTGGGCCAACGAGACCCTGGTGACGCGCCCGAGCGCGTCCACGTCGAAGTTCACGTACGCCGTGCCGTAGAGGTGGTACCGCCAGGTGACCCGGAAGGTCTCGTCGTGCCAGTACGCCAGATCGCCGACGAAATCGGGGTTGCCGAGTCGCAGCACGAGATGCCCGTCTTCCACAGCAATGCGCGCGTCGCCGTCGAAGTCGTCGTGGTAGCGCGCGGCGTAGTCGCTCAACGGATGCGGTGCATGGCCGGCCGGATCGCGGGTCGCAGCCAACTTGTCGTCGGCCGTCTGCCCGGCCTTCAGGGCGCGCTGCATCGAAGCGAGCAGCGTGTCGCTGACGTTACCCTGTGGCAGCCCCAGGTAGGCGTTCAGCACCCGCTGGATGATGCCGAAGCGCGCGTCGTTCCCGTTCATGTTGGACATCACGGCCACGCCGAGCTGCGCGTCCGGTACCAACGCCACGGCCGAGGCCATTCCGTCGATGTCGCCGGCGTGCCAGACGAGCGTGTGTCCCGCATAGTCCTGCACGAAGAGCCCGAGTCCGTAGGTGTAGAAGGTGCCGTTCGGAATCCAGGCGCGGATCTCCCGCCCCACGCCGGAACTGGCCGACACCAGCATCTGCGGGGTTTCCATTTCGCGAACGATGGCCGAGTCGAGCACCGTCGTCCCCTCGTACCGGCCGCCGGCCAGGAGCATCAGCAGCCAGCGGCTCATGTCGTCGGCGCTGGAGTTGATGCCGCCCACCGGCGACACGATGTCCATGTTGTGCGGCCAGTAGCGGTGGATCTCCGCCACCTTGCCGTCCACCAGGCCGTGCGGCATGGCGACGTCGCTCGATGCCGCCAGCTCCGCCTCGGTGGTGACCGTGCGCGTCATGCCGAGCGGCGCGAACAGATGCTGCGCCACGTACTGGTTCCACGTCTCGCCGGTCACGGCCGGGATGAACCGGGCGGCGGTGAGGTAGAGCATGTTGTTGTAGCAGAACTGCGCCCGGAAGCCGTGGTCGGGCTGCTGGTACTGCAGCCGCGCGATCACGTTCGAGTCGTTGGACATGTACCACATCGGCGGATCGCAGTATCCACTGCGGTGCGTCAGCAGGTCGCGCAGGGTGATCGACTCCGTCACGTACGGACTGCGGAGCCGGAAGGGCTTCACGTAGTCCACGACGCGCGCGTCCCAGGCCAACTTCTTCTCGGCCACGAGCGTTCCGAGCGCGGCGGCGGTGAACGCCTTGGTGTTGGAGCCGATGTCGAACAGCGTGTTGCCGTCCACCGCGCCGGGCTTGCCAAGCTCGCGCACGCCGTAGCCGCGGGCCATCACCACCCTGCCGTCCTTCACGATCGCGACGGCGAGCCCCGGTACCTGCCACTGCGCCATGACGTGCTGGACGTAGGCGTCGAAGCCGTTCAGCGGGGCGGGGGCCTGAGCAGACACGTCGGTGGCGAGCAGCGCACAGGCGATCGGGATCAGCAGCGAACGCTTCATGCTCGGGTGTTCCTCGGAGTTCGGCCGGAATGCGGCGGCGTGAGCGGCGCCCGGTCGCCGGACGTCGGCGAATCCGGGACGCGCGATAACATGCGCCGGTCCGGTGGTGCACGCCACCGCCCGCCTCGCTGGCGCGAATCGCCTGGCGAGCCCATTTTGGCCGTGCCCGTCGTTCCCCCGCCCCCGCCCCCGCCCCCGCCCCCGTCTCCGAGAGAGACCCATGACCCGCAACGTACGACTCCTGCTGTCCACTGCGGCGGCGCTGATTCTCGTCGCCCCCGCGCCCGCGGTCCGCGCACAGGATGCGGCCGTCGCGCCCTGGATCACCGACACGCTCCAGTCGACAACGCTGCACACGCCGCGCGTCCTGTCCATCGCGCTTCCCACGGGCTACAAGGCGAGCACCGACAGCTTTCCCGTGCTCGTGCTGCTCGACGCCGACGACCGCCCGCAGTTCGAGGCCGCGGTGGCCAACGCGAACTTCCTCGCCAGCCGCGGGGAGATTCCCGGCCTCATCATCGTCGGCGTCGTGAACGGCAAGGACCGCTCACACGACATGACGCCGCCGGCCACGGGGGAAACGGCCAAGCTCATCCCCACCGCCGGGGGCGCAGATGCATTCGAGACCTTCATCGTCGACGAGGTGCTTCCCTACGTCCGCGGCAAGTACCGCGCCCGGCGCGTGACCGTGCTTGCCGGCCACTCGCTGGGTGGCCTCTTCGGGCTTTACCTGGCCGCCAAGGGCGAGAACCCGTACCAGGGCATCATCGCCATGAGTCCGTCCCTCTGGTGGAACGACTCGACGGTCGCTCACGAGTACGCGGACCGCGTCGCCCGGCTGACCACCGGGCAGCGGATCTTCGTCGCCAGCGGCGCCTTCGAAACGCCGATCGACGTGACCGCACGCCGGTTCATTGCCCGGCTCGACACGCTGAAGCCCCATGGCGTCCACTACGCGTACCATCGCTACACGGACGACACGCACGCACTCACTCCGCAGCCGAGTCTCATCGCCGGATTGCGCTTCGTATTCGAGCCCGTTTCGGTCGCCCGGCTCCCCCTCTCGAATCCGAGTATGCAATGGGACTCGGCGGCCTGGGTCCATTCGGTGACCGCCTCCGAGACGACGTACGCCCGCGGCGCCCGCACGCTCGGACTCCCGAGCGCGCTGCCCGAAGCGCTGCTGAACCAGTACGGCTATGGGGTGCTGCAGGAAATGAAGCAGCCCGGGGTCGCCACCTGGATGTTCAAAGAAAATGTGACCCACTATCCGTCATCGAGCGGCGCCCACGACAGCTACGGCGACGGACTGCTCGCCGAGGGCGACACGACCGCCGCCATCGCGCAGTACGAGCAGTCGGTGAAGCTGTCGGAGGCCGTGCACGACACGGCCTCGGCGAAACTCACGCGCGACAAGCTGCAGAAGCTCGAGCAGGCGGTGCACCGGACGGGTGGCAAGCGCGAGAAATAGGGCCGGATGGCCCGATCGGCGAAACCACCTCGCGCGCGGCCCCGTATCGGCACATGTTTCCCAAGCGTTCCGAAACCAGGGATCGGCAATCCAGGCCACCTCCCGCCGCCGGCCCGTACACTCTCGCCGGAGTCTCCGCATGTTGTCTCGCACCCGCGTGCTCTCCCTCGCTCTCGTTCTCGGCCTGACCCCCACAGCGCTCTTCGCCCAATCCACGCACCTGCTCCATCAGCCGGACGTCAGCGCCAAGTACGTCGCCTTTGCGTACGCCGGCGACATCTGGGTGGCCCCGCGCGACGGCGGCGACGCGCGCCGCGTGACCTCCTCGCCGACGGTCGAGTCCGATCCGCACTTCTCGCCCGACGGCAAGTGGATCGCATTCTCCGGCGAGTACGGCGGCAATCCCGACGTCTACGTCGTGGGCGTGGACGGCGGCACGCCGCGGCGCCTCACCTGGCATCCGGCGCCCCGACGCCGTGCGCGGGTGGACCCCCGACGGCGACAGCGTCGTGTTCGAGTCCACGCGCACCGGCATGCCCGACGGGGAGCCGCAGCTATGGACGGTGTCGATCAACGGCGGCCTTCCGCATCGGCTTCCGGTGCCGCGCGCGCTCTACGGAGCCATCTCACCCGACGGCAAGGCACTGGCCTACCAGCTCGACCGCCCGTGGGAAACCGAGATGCGGCGCTACCGTGGCGGCCAGAATCAGCCCATCCGCGTGCTCGAACTCAAGTCCTACGCCATGGCCAAGCTGCCGTGGACCGACAGCCGCGACCAGCAGCCGGTGTGGCTGGGCAGCACCATCTACTTCATCTCCGACCGCGACTGGACCAACAACCTCTGGTCGTACGACACGAAGACCAAGGCGCTCAAGCAGATCACGCACTACACCGACTATGAGGTGGAGAGCGTGAACACCGGCGCCGGGCTCGTGGCCTACGCGCAGGCCGGCGACGTCCATCTGTACGATCCCGCCACCGGGCAGCGACCGCAAGCTCGACATCCGCGCCACCGGCGACTTCCCGTGGGCCATGCCCCACGCCGCCGACGTCTCCAAGGCCCTCATCGCGCCGCAGCTCTCGCCCACCGGCGTGCGCGCGCTGTTCGAAGCGCGCGGCGACGTGATCACCGTGCCCACCGACAAGGGCACCTGGCGCGACCTCACCAATTCGTCGGGCGTCGCCGACCGCACGCCCGTCTGGTCGCCCGACGGCACGCAGATCGCCTGGTTCAGCGACAGCACGGGCGAGTACCAACTCATGGTGGGCGGGCAGGACGGCCTCACCCCGCCCAAGGCCTACAAGCTCCAGCACCCGACCTACTTCTACACGCCCCGAGTGGTCGCCCGACGGCAAGAAGATCCTGTTCACCGACGCCGAGATGAATCTCTGGGTGCTGGATCTCGCCACCGGCAAGGAGACGCACGTCGACCAGGGCAACTATACCTGGCCCAATCGCGATCTCGCGCCCTCCTGGTCGCCCGACTCCAAGTGGATCGCCTACCAGAAGCGGCTCATGGGGTCGCAGTTCCACGCCGATCTTCGCGTACAACGTGGCCGACAACGCCACGCACCAGCTCACCGACGGCCTCTCCGACGTGATCGATCCCACGTGGGGCAAGAGCGGCAAATATCTGCTCTTCCTCGCGTCCACGGACTTCGCGCTCCACACCGGCTGGCTCGACATGAGCTCGTACAACCAACCCGTCGAGCGCGCCATCTACCTCGCCGTCCTCTCCAAGGCCGACCAGTCACCGCTGCTCCCACAGACGGGCGACGAACCCGCCGACACCGGGAAGAAGGCCAAGCCCGACAGCGGCAAGAAGCCGGGGGCCGAGCCGGTATCGGTGCACATCGACTTCGACGGGTTCATGCAGCGCATCGTCGCGCTCAACGTGCCCAGCCGTGACTACGCCAACCTGGAGGCCGGGCGCCCGGGCGAATTCTTCTACGTGGAGCACGTGCCCAACCACGCCGACGTGCTGCACCGCTACGACCTCAAGGAGCGCAAGGCGGTGGACTTCATCGAAGCTTCCGCCGACGACTACGCGCTCTCGTTCGACGGCAAGAAGCTGCTGTATCAGGGCGCGATGCCCAGCGGCCGTCCCAACGGGCACTGGGCCGTGGTCGACGCCACCGGCAAGCCGCCGGCCGCCGGCACCGGCGCGCTCAACACGGCCGACCTCAAGATCGACATCGATCCGCCCGCCGAGTGGCGACAGATCTTCGACGAAGCGTGGCGCATCGAGCGCGACTATCTGTACGTGGCCAACATGAACGGCCAGAACTGGCCGGCCATGAAGCAGAAGTACGCCAAGTTCCTGCCGTACGTCCGCCACCGCGCCGATCTCACCACGCTGCTCGCGCAGATGCAGGGCGAACTCACGGTGGGCCACAGCTTCACGGGCGGCGGTGACATGCCCAGGGCCGACGCGCTTCCGGCCGGCCTGCTCGGCGCCGACCTCGCCGTGGAGAACGGCCGCTACCGCATCACCAAGATCTACGACGGCGAGAACTGGAACCCGAATCTCCGCGCGCCGCTCTCGGCGCCGGGCGTGAACGTGCACGCCGGCGACTACATCCTGGCCGTCAACGGCCGCAACCTGGCCCCCACCGACAACCCGTACTCGCTGTTCATCGGCACGGTGGGCAAGCAGGTGCAACTCCGCGTCAACGACCGGCCGACGGTCGACGGCTCGCATCTCATCACCGTGGTGCCCACGGGCAGCGAGATGGCGCTGCGCGAGCGCGATTGGATCGAGTCGAACCGCCGCCTGGTGGATTCCCTCTCCCACGGCCAGCTCGCCTACGTCTACATCCCCGACACCGGCGAGGGCGGGTACACGAGCTTCAACCGCTACTACTTCGCCCAGCAGGAGAAGAAGGGCGCCGTGATCGACGAGCGGTTCAACCACGGCGGCAGCATTGCCGACTACATGATCGACGTGATGACCCGCCACCTGCACGGCTACTTCAGCCAGCGGCTCGGCAATCGCTACAACGCCGTCACCGCGCCGGCCGCCGCCATCTGGGGGCCCAAGGTGCTGATCATCAACGAGATGAGCGGCTCGGGCGGCGACATGTTCCCGTACATGTTCCACCAGATGAACATCGGACCGCTCATCGGCACCAAGACGTGGGGCGGACTCGTGGGGTGGGGCGGAGAGCCGCCGTTCGTGGACGGCGGGTTCATCAGCGCGCCGAGCACGGGCTTCTACAATCCCGACGGCCAGTGGGACGTGGAGAACAAGGGCGTGTCACCCACCATTCCGGTGGAGCAGGAGCCGGCGCAACAGATCGCGGGCCACGATCCGCAGCTCGAGCGCGCCGTCGCCGAAGCGATGAAGCTGCTCCAGGAGCATCCGGTGCATCTGAAGCCGGTGCCGCCGGGGCCGGATCGGACGAAGGTGGGGGGTGGGGAGTAGGGGGAGGGCGGTCGGACAGTCGGACAGTCGGACAGTCAGACAGTCGAACAGCGAAACAGCGTTAGGGGCGGGCCGGGGGTGCGAGAGCGCCGCCGGCCCGTCGCGCGTTCGTCAGCCGATCACGTCACCGAGTGCGCAGCGGAAGCCGGGGAGCACGTCCTCGTCATCCGGACCACGCCGAGGGCCCAGCTAGATCCGTACCCCCGGCAGCAGCGCTCCCGCCGCAAGGCCGGCCACGTACAACCACCCGAACAACCGGTTGTGCACCAGGCACACCCGGTGGTACCAGAGCGGCCAGCCCACGTAGCCCGCCGGCGGTTCGCTCGGCGCCGGCGCCGACATCACGCGCACGGCACGCCAGGCGCGCGGCCACGCGAGCAGCACCAACAGCGCGAATGGGGTGAGCACCCGCAGCGCCACGCCGGCCACGATGACCAGGTACATCGCGATCACCGCGCCGCGGTTGAGAACCCGCGCCCACCGCTCGCCGAGTACCACCGGCAGCGTCCGCTGGTGCTGCCCGGCGTCGAACTGCCGCTGATCGATGTGCTTGCCCACGAGAATCGACATCACGCCGAGTCCGTAGGGAACGGACGCCAGCAGCGCGGCGCCCGACGCATGCCCCGTGATCACGAAGTACCCGCCCGCCACCATCAACGGGCCCCACACGACGAACGACGCCAGTTCGCCGAGTCCGAGCTCCTTGAGCGCCAGCGGGGCGGCATCGTACGCCCAGAGCAGCAGCGCGCCGGCGGCCACGAGCAGCACGGCATCGCGTCCGCGCAGCTCGATGAAGTACGCGCCGATCGCCACTGCGATCGCCGCCAGGACCAGCAGCCCGGTCACGAGGAGCCGGGAGCTCACCGCGCCGCTCAACAGCGGATGCACCGTGTACCGTCGCCGCGGCGAGTCATCGGTGTCGTGTCCCCGGCGGGCGCCGAAATAGTCGTTGGAGAGGTTGCTGATCATGTGCAGCACCACGTAGCCAACGAGCACGAGCGCAAAGGGCACCGCCGAGAAGCGGCGGTCGGTGAGCGCGAGCAGCCCGGCCAGCAGCGCCGCCTGGAAGGAGATCACGAGAATCACGCTGCGCGCCGAATACAGGAACCGCGCCACGGGATCGAGGCTGGCCATATCCTCGGCCGTCGGCGGATAGAACCCGGTGAAGGCGCGCGCCCACTCGCGGGGGCCGCGGCTCGTCGGCCGGCGGCCGGAGGGTACGGCGGCACGTTGTCCGCTGGACGATGCAGTCATGCGATTGAAGTCCGTCGTTAAAGGTGCCGGGAAACGGCGCGTCCACGCGCCCATCCGCCCCGGTCCTGATGCTCTATAATACAAATGACTCTCACCCGGTTCCGCACATGGCCAGACCACGCCGCGCCCCATCCGCTGCTCGCAAATCTCCCCGCACGCTCGCCCTCGACATCGGCGGCACAGGGCTCAAGGCCACCGTGCTCGATGCCAGGGGCCGCATGCTGGTGGACCGCGTGCGGGTGAAGACGCCCGACCCCGCGCCCCCCGACGTGATGGTCGATGCGCTCGTGAAGCTGGTGAAGCCGCTGCCGCGTTACGACCGGATCTCGGCGGGCTTCCCCGGCGTGGTGCGCGACGGGCGCGTGCTCACCGCGCCCCACTGGGGAAACGACATCTGGAAGGGCTTTCCGTTGGCCGACACGCTGCGCCGCCGGCTGGGCAAGCCGGCGCGCGTGCTCAACGATGCCGACGTCCAGGGCTACGGCGCCGTGAAGGGGAAGGGGCTCGAGTTCGTGATCACGCTGGGCACCGGCATGGGTTCGGCGCTCTTCCGCGACGGCGAGCTGATGCCGCACATGGAGTTCGCGCAGTTCCCCTTCCGCAAGCACAAGACGTTCAACGACTACGTGGGCGACGCCGAGCTGAAGAAGCACAGCAAGAAGAAGTGGAACAAGCACGTGGCCACGGTGATCGACGCGTTCCGTGTGCTGCTCAACTTCGACGTGCTGTACATCGGCGGTGGAAACGCTCGGCACGTGAAGCTCGATCTTCCGGACGACGTGAAGCTGGTGTCGAACGCCGACGGGTTGACGGGCGGGGTGCGGCTCTGGGGTAGGTCGGTAGGTCGGTAGGTCGGTAGGTCGGTAGGTCGGTAGGTCGGGGGGCGCGAGCTGGCCGCATGGCGCATGTGTCACGGATAGGCTACATTGTAACACATGAAAGACTCACACCTGACGCTGCGACTGCCGGCCGATCTCGCCCGCGCCCTGGACCGGCGCGCCGGCGAGCGCGATCTGGGCCGGTCGCAACTCGTGCGCGAGGCGGTAACGGCGTACCTCTCGGGGGCGGCGGCCACTTCCAGCGCGCGCGTCATGCCGTCGGGGCGCGAGCTGGCCGAACGCTGGGCCGCACTCCCGCGGCTGAGTGACGACGAGGCGACGGCACTCGGAAACGACATCGATGCGGCGCGCCGTGCGCTGCCCGCGCCCGAGGACGGCTGGAAGTGATTCTCGACAGTTCGGTCATCGTCGCCGCGGAGCGGGGTGCGTTCGACATGGAAGCACTCCTCCGGTCGGTGGGGGACGAACCGGTGGCCATGGCGGCTATCTCCGCGTCGGAATTGTTGTACGGGTGCCTTCGCGCGACCACGCCGGCCGCTCGCGCGCGACGATTCGCATTCGTCGAGGCCGTCCTCGACCTGGTCCCGTCAATTCCGTTCGGACTCACCGAGGCCCGTCGCCACGCCGAACTGTGGGAGCATCTCTCGCGTCGCGGGCGGATGATCGGGCCGCACGACCTGATGATCGGAGCGACGGCCGTGGCCAACGGGCACCGGCTCGCCACGCTGAACGCGGGCGAATTCCGTCGCGTGCCGGGCCTGACCCTGGTCGCCTTGCGAGCGTTCGCCCGCTGACGCCCGTGGAGGATTGACGCCGGCCGCCGGGACGCCTATATGTAGACCGTCTAACTGTGGACGATCTGACTATGGCCCCCGCTGGTACCCGACGCTCCGACCTCCTGCTGGGCACCCTCGACATGCTGGTGCTCAAGACGCTCACGCTCGGCCCGCTGCATGGCTACGCCATCGCTCAGCACATTGCAAAGTCGTCCGACGGCGTGTTGCAGGTGGAGCAGGGATCGCTCTACCCAGCACTCGAGCGCCTGCTCAACAAGGGACACGTCACCGCCAGGTGGCAGCTGAGTCCCACCAAGCGCCGCGCCCGCTACTACACCATCACGGCCTCGGGCCGCAAGCAGCTCGGTGAGGCGCTGTCGGGCTACGACCGCGTGTCGTTGGCCATCGCGCAGGTGCTCGGTCGTGCGTGAGCGCATGCTCGGCGGCGGCGGCGGCGCGGCCGGCGCGGGGCGGGGCTGAGCCCATGTCGCGCCTCGACGGGTGGCGTCATCGCCTGGGCGTTCTGTTGGGCCGTGCTCGCTACGATCGCGAGCGCGACGAGGAGATTCGCTTTCATCTGGAACTCGAATCGGGACAGCAGGGCGCCGGTGGCACACCGGACCCCGAAGCCGCCGCCGCGGCCCGCCGCCGCTTTGGAAACGTCACGTCCATCGCCGAAGAGGTTCGCCACATGACCGGACTCACCTGGCTCGACGCCCTCCTGCACGATCTCAAGCTGTCGCTCCGCACGCTGAGGCGTGCGCCGGCCTTCACCGTTGCCGTGGTGGCCACGCTCGCCATCGGCATCGGCGCCAACACGGCGATCTTCAGCTTCGTGCGCGGCGTGCTGCTGCGTCCGTTGCCCTTTGCCAGCGACGGCCAACTCGTGGCGCTGTGGACGAACATTCCCAAGTTCGGGCACGAGGGCGCGTCGGTGCCCGACTACCTGGACTGGAAATCCAAGACGTCGAGCTTTTCCGGCATGGGGGCGTTTGCCAACACGCGATTCAATCTCGCGGTGCCGAACGGCGAACCGGAACGCATTGCCGGCGCCATGGCCGACGCCGACCTGCTGCCGGTGCTGGGCCTCACCACCGAGCGCGGCCGGGGGTTCACCGCCGCGGACATGGTATGGGGAGCCAATCACGTGGCGGTGCTTTCCGACGCACTCTGGCGGCGCGCCTTCGGCGCCGACCCCGACATCGTGAACCGCACCATCCAGTTGAACGACGTTCCCTACACGATCATCGGTGTGGCGCCGCCGGCGTTGCGCGCGCTGGACCAGGCCGAGGTCTGGGTGCCCGCGTCGTTCGATCCGGCATCGCCGCCGCGGCGCCGCGGAGATTTCCTGCACGTCGTCGGCCGCATGAAAGCCGGGGTGACCGCCGATCGGGCGCAGGTGGACGCTACGCGCCTGGCGCTGCAGCTCGAGAAGGAATACCCCAACACCAACGACGGCATCGGCATTCTCGTGCAGCCGCTCCGCGACGTCATCATCGGCAACGTGCGCGCGCCGCTGATCACCTTTGCCGCCGCGGTGGCGCTTCTGCTGCTCATCGCCTGCGCCAACGTGGCCAACCTGATGCTCGCCCGCGCCGCGGCGCGCCAGCGTGAGCTGGCGGTGCGGGTAGCGCTCGGTGCCGGCCGCGGCCGACTGGTGCGGCAGCTGCTCACCGAGAGTGTGTTCCTGGCCGTCGTGGGCGGTGCCTGTGGCGTGCTGGTGGCGTACTGGGGTGTGCACGCGCTCAAGGCCGCCGTGCCCGCCGACATGCCGCGGCTCGACGCGGTGACCGTCGATCCGGTGGTGTTCGCCTTCGCCGCGCTCACCGCGGTGGTGTGCGGCATCGGGTTCGGCATCGTCCCGGCGTTGCGCGGGTCGCGCGGCGCCATGCAGGCGCACCTCTCGCACGGCTCCCGCGGCAACGCCGCCGGCGGTCGCGACCGTCTGCGCGGCGGGCTGGTGCTGGCGCAGACGGCGCTGGCGCTCGTGCTCGCCGTGGGCGCCGGACTGCTGGCGCGCAGCTTCCAACGGTTGCAGGCCGTGGACCTCGGCTTCGATCCGCACAACGTGCTCACGGCGCAGATGTTGATACCCAACAACAAGTACGCCACGCCGCAGCAACGGCTGCAGTTCTTCGAGTCGGTGCGCGACAAGCTCGGCGCGGCGCCGGGGGTGCGTAGCGCAGCCCTCACCACCGATCTCCCCCTGGTCCCGAACTACAACTACCTGTCGTTCGCCATCTTCGGACGCCCGGCGCCGGCCAAGGGCGAGCGCGTGCCCGATGCCGTCGTCACGATGGCCGACTCGGCGTTCTTCGGCACGTTGGGCATTCCCCTCCGGAGCGGCCGCGGCTTTACCGGCGGCGACCGGATGGGCGTGCCGCGCGTGGCGCTGATGAACGACGATGCGGTGCGCACCTATTTCGGCGGCAAGAGTCCCATCGGGCAGCGCATCAACTTCGGCGATCCGTCGGACAGCAGCTCGTGGCTGACGGTCGTGGGCGTCGTCGGTACGACGCGACTGGAGGGCGTGGGGCAGGACTCGTATCCGCAGGTCTTCATTCCGGTCACGCAGTCGCCGCAGCGCGCGATGTACGTGGTGCTGCGGACGGCCGGCAATCCGACGGCGCTCATTCCCGCGCTGCATCGCGCCGTGAGGGACATCGACCCCGGGCAGCCGGTAGCCGACGTCGCCACCATGTCACAGCGCGTGGCCAGCGCGCTGGCGCCGGCCCGCCTGAACTCCATGCTCGTGGCGGTGTTCTCGGTCATTGCGCTCATCCTCTCCGGCGTCGGCATCTACGGCGTGGTGTCGTACACCGTCGCCCAACGTACGCGCGAGATCGGAATCCGCATGGCGCTGGGTGCCGGAGGCGGCGACGTCATGCGCCTGGTGGTCCGGCGCGGGATGGCGCCGGCGCTTGCCGGCGTCGCCGTTGGACTGGTGGCCGCCGTGTACCTGGCGCATCTGGCGCGCGGGCTGCTCTACGGCGTGGGCGCCGCCGATCCGGTGAGCCTGGCGGGCGCCGCCGTAATCCTCACGGCCATCGCGGCTGCGGCGTGCCTGATGCCCGGGCGACGCGCTGCGCGCGTGGCGCCGGTGGTGGCCCTGGCCGAGGAGTGAGGGCCGACGCGATGCGCGCCGGCCGCTTCAACGCCGGCGTCCGATATCACTTCCGACGATAGGGAACCGGGCTACCGCCCGGCCTTCTGGTTTCCCCAGAACACGTGCCGTCCCAGAATCAGCTTGGCGATCAGGTGGTCGGTGGCCGGCGTGGTGCCCACGCCGAGGCCGAAGTTGATCTCCCACACCGGACTCACGTTGAGATCGAAGGCGCCGAAGAACTGGTGCTGCTGGTCGCGCATCGGCGCGAAGCCGCTCACCGAGCCGTACGATCCGTAGTACTCGAAGCCGCCGGCCACCTTGGGCGTGATGGTGTAGGCCACCTTGGCGCTCGGCGCAAAGCCCACACCCTCGCTCACGCCGGGGCCCTTCCACGTGCGCTCGAACGCCGGGTTGATGGCCCAGTACCAGGGGCCGATGGTCTGGTCGATGATCGGGCGGATCTCCCAGTTCCAACTGTCTTCGGAGAACCGCGTGCGCTGGTAGCCGAATTCGGTGGACAGGCTCACGCCCACCGGCCAGTGCCACGAATCGGGCACGCGCACGCGGGGACGGATGTGATCGCCCACCCACTGCACGCCCTGTCCGTTGCGCGCGCTGGTGAAGATGTAGAAGCCCACCTCCGCCCAGTCGTTGATCCCCTGCGTGATCTCGATGGTCTCGTGCTCGGCGTGTTCGGTGGGATACATGCCGTCGAGAAAGCTCTTGCGGCCGTCGAAGGTGAAGTTGCTGTGCAACTCGAACATCGTGCTGTGCGGCTCGACGGTCGGCGCGCCGTACACCTGGATCTCGTAGTTGTCCTGGGCGCGGACGCCGGCGGCGGCGGTGGCGAGGGCAGCAAGGGCGAGGCAACAGGCGCGGGCAACTGATCTCATCAACGGGGCTCCGGTAAGGCGGTGGAGGACCAACGTACCGCATGACGGGCGGGCGTGCCATCGGGAGCGAAGGGGGTGGGCTCCCGTCGTTCCATACGCGCGCGCGCCGCTCAGGCGCTGGCCGTTCGCCGCGAATGCCGCCAGGCGTCCACGCTCCACGGGCCGCCGCCGGTAACGGAGATATACAGCCAGAGGAAGCAGAACAGCACCGCCAGCTCGCCGTGATTGAGAATGGGCCAGAAGCCGGCCTTCGCGTGCATCTTGAAATACGCCACCGCCATCTCGCCCGACAGCACGAAGGCGACGGGACGCGTGAACAGGCCCAGAAAGAGCAGCGACCCGCCGAAGGTCTCGAGAAGGCCGGCGATGCCGAACCACGAGACCAGGTGGAAGGGCGGGGCCTGCCCGGCGCCCGGCAGGCCGAACAGCTTCTGTGTGCCGTGGGCGATGAAGACGAAGGCGGCCATGATGCGCAGTACGCTGAGCAGCCGCGGGGACCAGCGAGAGGAGAAGGAATCGGTCATGATCACCAAGATCGTGTGTGAGAAGGCGCGTCGGGCTGGTAAACCCCGAAAACACGGCGCAGAGTTCCGCCGGAGACCGGGGCGCCCGACGTTCATCGAAGCCACGCCCGCCGGAGAAACAGGCAGGTCCGGTGCCCCGTATATGCTGGTAAATTCCGGAACCAACCCTCCCTCTCGTGCGCGGAGCAGCCGATGAATTCCAGCCAGACTTTCGTGCTCCTCATGACCACAGTCATCTGCTCGACGATCGCGTTCTTCGGCATCCTCCGCGCGGTCGTCGGACGATTCGGCAAGAAGAAGAGCAGCGGATCCGAACTCCCACGCGACCTCACCGAGCGCCTGGGCCGCATGGAGCAGGGCATCGACGCCATTGCCATCGAAGTGGAGCGCGTGTCCGAAGCCCAGCGCTTCGTCACCAAGCTCCTGGCCGAGCGCAAGGCGCCGGCGGCGTCGATTCCCGAACGCGTGATCACGCCGCATTGATGGAGACGCTCGGCGTAGATGCGCTGCAGGAGCTGCTGCCGCATCGTTATCCCTTTCTGCTGGTCGACCGGATCGAGGTGGTCGAGCCGGCGCGTCACGTGATCGGCTACAAGCGCATCACGGCGGGCGAATGGTGGATGGACGGCGTGGTGCCGGGCCGGCGCCCCGCGCCGGCAATGCCGCACACGCTGGTGCTGGAGGCCCTGGCGCAGGCCAGCGGTGCGCTCGTCCGCGATCTGCTCGACGGTGCCGGCAGTGCGCTGGCCTATTTCATGGGCGCCGACCGGGTGCGCCTGCGCGCCCCCGCCGCCGTGGGCGACGAGTTGGCTCTGGACGTCACGCTGATCAAGTGGCGCCGCGGCATCTGCCGCACCCGCGGGGTGGCGAGCGTCGCCGGGGTCACGGTCGTATCCGCCGAGTTGACCACGGTCGTTCGAGCGCGCCAGTAGCCGGGAACGGACGGCGGTCAGCGGCCAGCGATCAGTCGCGAGCTTCCAGCCGCGACTCGATCCGCCGGTCAGGCACGATCCAGATCAGCGCCACCACCACGAACAGGGCATCCGAGATCCACGGCCGTACGAACGCGAGCGGGATCGCCGCGACGTAGAACACCTCGGAGGCGCGCTCCTTGAGGCTGCGCGTGGTCGCCTGCGCGAGCAGCGAGTCGGGCCCATGCAGCGACACGAGGCTGCGCTGCAGCACGTGGTACGACACCGCCGCCATCAGCAGCACCACCCCGTATACCGCGGTCGGCCAACTCGCAAAGTGGTTGCCGCCCATCCACCAGGTGGCGAAGGGCACGAGGGACAGCCAGAAGAGCAGCAGCAGATTGGCCCACAGCACCCTGCCGTTCACGCGGTCCACTGCGCGCAGCATGTGATGGTGGTTGGTCCAGTAGATGCCGAGGTAGGCGAAGCTGAGCACGTAGGCCAGGAAGAGCGGGATCAGGGGGCGCAGCGCCGCGAGCGTGGTTCCCTCCGGCGGCCGGAGTTCCAGCACCATGATCGTGATCAGGATGGCGATCACCCCATCCGTGAACGCTTCGAGACGTTCCTTGGTCATCGTGACTCCGAAAAGGCTTGACGCCGTTCAGAAGGTATCCAATGGTAGAGGCGTCCGGTTACGGACGCAGTGCTTTCGCCTGTTTCACAGCCCGCCGTTTCCGCCGTTCTCGCTGTTTCCGCCGATGTCGACTGTCTGACTGTCCGCTGTCCGACTGTCCGACTGTCCGACTGTCTGACTGTCGTCTGTCCGACTGTCCGACTGTCCGACTGCCCTCCATCCCCCCTCACCCCCCCGGAGGCCCCCCAATGGTCGCGCTTGCTCAGCTCTGGCTCCCCATCGTGCTGTCCGCGGTGATCGTGTTCGTGGTGAGCTCCATCATTCACATGGCCTTGCCCTGGCACAAGGGCGACTACGCGCAGGTGCCCGACGAGGACAAGCTCATGGACGCGGTGCGTCCGTTCAACATTCCGCCCGGCGACTACATGGTTCCGCGGCCCGGCGACATGGCGGACCTGCGGAGCGAGGCGTTCAAGCAGAAGATGGAGCGCGGACCCAAGCTCGTGATGACGGTGATGCCCAACGGTTCGCCGGGCATGGGTTCGAACCTCATCCAATGGTTCGTCTACGGCATCGTGATCGCCATCTTCTCGGGATACATCGCCGGGCACGCGCTCGGCGCGGGCGCCGACTACCTGCAGGTCTTCCGCTTCGTGGGCGCCACCGCATTCCTGGCCTACGGCATGGCGCTCTGGCAGTACTCCATCTGGTACCGCCGCAGCTGGATGATCACCGTCAAGGCGAACATCGACGCGCTCATCTATGCCTGCCTGATGGCGGGCACCTTCGGCTGGCTCTGGCCCAAGTAGCGCGCCGGCAGTGGCCGCCACGAAAGAGCCGGGCGCTCCGTGAGGGGCGCCCGGCTCTCGTCATGCGGAGGACGGCGCGGCTACATGTGCAGCGTGTCGCGCGCCGCGCCCTTGGTCGTGATGATGATGACGCCGTTCAGCGCGGCGGGTCCGTACTTGGCCGTGGCCTTGTTGCCCTTGAGTACTTCGACGCTCGCGATCCGGCTCGGCGTGAGCTTGGCCAGGATTGCCTTCACGTTGGCGCCCATCGTCGAGCCGTCCGCCGGGCGCACGCGCAGTTGCGCGCCCTTCACGGTGGCGCGCTCATTGGCCGTCTGGACGGAGTCCTTCGTCGAAGCCGGGTGCGCTGTCCCGTCGCCGGCGGCCTGCGCACGGCTGGCCACGAGCTTCGCTTCGAGCGCGGCGGTGGTGTCGAACGTGCCCGCCGAGGCGCCGCCGTTCTGCCGCACTCCGTCGACGATCACCAGCGGGTCGGTAGACTGACCGGCCGCCGCCACTTCACGCGACGCCGCGGGCGCCGGCGGCCCGGCGATGCGCTGCGGAGACGGCGTCTCACAGGCCGCGAACACGAGTACCGCGACCGCGGCGGTTCCGATGAATGCTTTCATACCACGCCTCCGCGGCTCGGGCCGCATCAGATGTTGAACCCTCGACCCCAGCCCCGACGCGCCCAGCAGCGCCGCCGACGGAAGCCAACTCACGCGCGCCTCGCTCCAGGCGCCGAGCAGAATCTGCGCGTACCCGCCGCGGTCCACGCCGCGCGCCAGTACGCGTTCGTCACAGTCGAACTCCACCGCCAACCGCAGCCCGCGCCACGCCATCCACACGCCCGGGTTCCACGGCATCAGCACCACCGCCAGCAGTCCGGCCACGAGCAGCGCCGGATCGCGCGTGCGTTGATGCTCGCGCTCGTGTGCCACGATGGCCTGCTGCGCCGCCTCGTCGAGCCCCAGCACCCAGCGCGGAATCACCACGCGGGGACGCAGCACGCCCACCGCCGCCGGCCCCAACGAATCGGAGAGGCCCACACGAGCACCGCTCACCACGCCGTCCTCCACGCTGCGGTGCTCGCGGGCCAGCCGCGCGAACGCGAACAACAGCAGTGCCGCGAGCGCCGCCGAGGCCGTCGCCCACGCCACCACCAGCCCGCGCTCCACGGCGGGGGAAACCGGCGGCAGCGTGAAGGCGGGGGCCGCCGGCGGGGCGGGACGCACCACCGCCGCGGACACGCCGGTGCGAACGGCCACGCCGACCACGGCAGGCGCGCCCGGTACAAGCCAGACCGCGGACACGGCGAAGGTCGCAACGAGCGCGCCCGCCCAGATCCATCGCAGCGGCACGCCACGGTAGAGCGCGAACACGCGCTGCGCGGCTGCGGCGCCGGCGGCGAACAGCAGGCCGCCACGATCGTGGCCTCGATCATCCACGCGGCGATCATTGCTTGGCCTCCTTCAGCCGCTCGTTCACCAGCTTCTTCAGCCGGCGCAGCTCTTCCTCGTCAATCGACTCGTCCGAGAGCAGCCCGGCCACCAACAGCTCGCGCGAGCCGTGGTACACCTTGTCCAGCAGCCGGCCCAGCGCGCTCGTGCCGGCGTCGTCCTGCTGCGTGAGGGCGTAGTAGCGAAATCCCTTGCCCTCCTGCTCGTGCCGCACGTGCCCCTTGGCCTCCAGCGTGCGCAGGATGGTGAGCACGGTGGGGTAGGCCAGGTCGTCGGCAATGCCGTCGCGGGCTTCGGCCACGGTGGCCGAGCCGTGCTTCCAGAGCACGGACATGACGTCGAGTTCTCGGCGGGTGAGCGGTGCGGCCACACAGTCTCCTATTAGCTTTGTAATAGATAATTGCACCCGGCCGCCGTTTCGTCAAGTGCGGGTTTCTGCCCGCCCCGCCGGGCGTGGTAGCTTCCCCGTATGCCAGGCCCTTCCTATAGAGCGGTCGTCGTCGGCGCCACGGGGGCCGTGGGGTCGGCGCTCGTGCGCGAACTCCTCGCCTCCCCGCGCTGCACCGGCGTCGTGGCGCTCGTGCGGCGCGCGACCACCCAGTTCTCGAACGCCTACGGGTGCGAGAAGCTCCGGCTCGAGGTCGTGGACTTCGACCACCTCGAACGCTCCACGGCGGAGCTCGCCGCCGAGTGCGACGCCGCCTTCTGTACCATGGGCATCGGACAGCCGCGCAAGGTTCCGTTCGCCGAGTTCCATCGCGTGGACGTGGAATACGCCGGCGCCTTCGCCCGCGGGGCCAGGCGTGCCGGCGCTCGACGCATCACGCTGCTCTCGTCGGTGGGCGCCGATGCCCGCTCGCGCAACCGGTACCTGCGCGTGAAGGGCGAGGCGGAGGCGGCCGTCTCGGCGCCGGGGTTCGAGCACGTGAGTCTCTTCCGGCCCAGCCTGCTGGTCACGCGACAGCTCCGGTACGGGCTCCAGGACCGGCTCACGCAGGCGTTCGTGCCGCTCGTCGCGCCGCTGCTGCCGGCGCGCTACCACCAGATCCGCGTCGAGGACCTGGCGCGTGCCATGCGCATCGACGCCGAACACGACTCGCCGCCCGGTACGGCCATCCTCATGTACCCCGAGTTCGTACGGCTGCTGGCCACCGAGCCCGAATGAACCAGGGCGCCGTGCTTCTCTACGACGGCCGGTGCGGATTGTGCAGTCGCACGGTGCGCTTCGTGCTGCGGCACGAGCGCCGGCACACGCTCCGCTTTGCCGCGCTCGACGGCGAGTTCGCGCGCGCCGTGATCGGCCGGCATCCGGAACTCGACGGTATCGACTCGATCGTATGGGTCGAACGCGCCGGCGCCGCCGCCGATGCCGAACGGACGGTCGTGCGTTCCGATGCCGCGCTGCGCGTGGCACGCTACCTCGGCGGGCCGTGGCGCCTGGTCCTCGCCGGACGTATGCTACCGCGTGCCTGGCGCGACGCCGCCTACGACTTCGTCGCGCGCCACCGTCACCGACTGATTCCCGGAGCGGCACGATGCTCAGTGCCGGATTCCGAATCGCCTCACCGCTTTCTGACGTGACGGGCACGGCTCCCGCGCATGGGCGGCCGAGATGACTGCCGCCCTGATCGCCACGCTCGCCGTCGCGCTGCTCGGTGGAGGCCGCACCGCCAACGCGCAGACCGCCACTCCGCAGCCTGCCATCGTGCGCTCCGGGTTCATCTACGACTCGGCATCGTTCCCCAGCGCGCACGCCTCCACCATCGCCCAGTCGCACGGCGCGCTCGTGGCTGCCTGGTTCGGCGGAACGCGCGAGGGCGCGAGCGACGTGGGCATCTGGCTCTCGCGTTCGACCGACGGCCGCTGGACCCCGCCCGCAGAGGTGGCCACGGGCCTCCAGGCGGACGGCACGCGCTATCCGTGCTGGAACCCCGTGCTCTTCCAACCGCGCGGCGCGGGCCACGCGCTGATGCTGTTCTACAAGGTGGGACCGATGCCCACGCGGTGGTGGGGCATGGTGACCACGTCCGACGACGGCGGCGTCCACTGGACCGCGCCGCGGCGGCTTCCCGACGGCATTCTCGGTCCCATCAAGGACAAGCCGGTGGAACTCGCCGACGGCACCATCGTGGCGGGCAGCAGCACCGAAGCGCCCGACGCGCGCAACCGGTGGCGCGTGCACTTCGAGCGCTCCACCGACGGCGGCGCCACCTGGACGGCCACGCCCCCGCTCGCGTCGCCGCCGGGCGACACCATCGACGCCATCCAGCCGAGCATTCTCGTGCACGCCGACGGGTCGCTGCAGGCGTTGGTGCGAACCAAGTCCGGGCGCATCGGCCAGACCTGGTCGCACGACGAGGGCCGCACGTGGACGCCGCTGGCGCTCATGTCGCTGCCGAATCCGAATTCGGGCATCGACGCCGTGACGCTGCGCGACGGCCGATTCCTGCTGGTCTACAACGACACGACGCGCGGCCGCACGCCGCTGGACGTCGCGGTGTCGAGCGACGGACGCACCTGGACGCACGCGCTCACGCTGGAGAACGAACCGGGCGAGTACTCGTACCCGGCGGTGATCCAGACCTCGGACGGCCTGGTGCACGTCACGTACACCTGGCAGCGCACGCACATCCGGCACGTGGTGATCGATCCGGCGCGCTTGCCGGGCGCCGTGGACACGTCGGCGTCACGTCGACTCCGTGCCCGCCGTCCGGCTCGCCGCGCGCGCGGCGTATCGCGCCGACCGGTTCGGCATCTTCATCCACTGGGGCGTGTACAGCCTGCTCGGCCGCGCCGAGTGGGTGATGCAGAACCAGAAGATCCCGGTGGGCACCTACGAGTGGCTCGCCTCCACCTTCGATCCGGTGAAGTTCGACGCCCACGCCTGGGTGTCGGCCATCAAGGCGTCCGGGGCCAAATACATCACGATCACGTCGCGCCACCACGACGGCTTCAGCATGTTCGCCACCAAGGCGACGCGATACAACATCGTCGACTGGACGCGCTTCGGCCGCGATCCCATGAAGGAACTCGCCGACGAGTGCCACAAGCAGGGGATCAAGCTGTTCTTCTATTACTCCCAGCTCGACTGGCACAACCCGGACTACTGGCCGCGCGGGCAGACGGGGCAGTACAGCGGCCGTCCCGACGGCGGCGACTGGAACCGCTACCTCGCGTTCATGGACACGCAGCTCACCGAGCTGCTCACCAACTACGGTCCCATCGGCGGCATCTGGTTCGACGGCATGTGGGACAAGCCCGACGCCGACTGGCAGCTCCCCAAGACCTACGCGCTCATCCACCGGCTGCAGCCGGCGGCGCTGATCATTCCCAACCACCACCAGGCGCCCAAACCGGGCGAGGACGTGCAGACCTTCGAGCAGGATCTGCCGGGCGCCAACACGGCGGGCTTCAACACGACCACCATCGGCGGGCTGCCGCTCGAGACGTCGATGACGATGAACGACTCGTGGGGGTTCAACATCACCGACCACCACTTCAAGTCGGCGGACGAGTTGATCCAGAAGCTGGTGGGCGCCGCCGGCCGCGACGCGAATCTGCTGCTCAACATCGGCCCGCGCCCCGACGGCACCATCCAGCCCGAGGCGCTCGAGCGGCTGCACGACATCGGCGAGTGGATGAAGAGGTACGGCACGTCGATCTACGACACGCGCGGCGGCCCGATCCCGCCGCGCGAGTGGGGCGTGACCACGTACCGCAATGACACGGTGTTCGTGCACGTGCTGCACTGGACGGACCGGGCGTTGGCCATCCCGGCGTTCGGGCGGCGGGTGCTGAAGGCGGCGATGCTCGACGGCGGGGCGCCCGTGGGCGTCGCGCAGACCGCCGAGTCCATCACGCTGACCATGCCCGATTCCACGGCTGCGGGCCCGGACCGGGTGGTGGTGCTCACGGTCGCGCCGGGAAAGTAGGGCGTGCCGAGGCGCGCGCGGCCAGGCGCGCGGGGCAGGCGCGCGGGGCAGGCGCGCGGCAACGTGCAACTCGATAGGGGTGGTTTCTACGAACAGGATACGGATTCAACGGACCGGAACGGACTCGAACGGATAACTACCAAAGCTTTTGGCTGTTATCCGTTCAATCCGTTCAGTCCGTTCAATTGTCGTTCAAATCGTAGAAAGTCAGGGTCGCGCTTACGGGCTCGCACGGCAATTACGGACATACAATTTGCGGCTGGTCGGGTTAACTACCAGATGCGGGTGTCCGGTCGACAGTAGTCAGTCGCACCGTGAACTGCGCACGTGCCGATTCCCAACAGCCAATTGCCGAGCTTCGATATGACGACTTCCCGATTCGTCCGGCTGATGTGGACTCTCGCCGCGCTCGCGGCGCTCGGCTTGGTCTTCGCGTTCGCCGTCCGACCCTGGTACCTCCACTGGGGCACCACGGTGGCCGAGCGCACCGCGCCGCTGCCCGGCGACGAGATCGTCCCGAATGCCGGCACCCAGGAAACACGCGCCGTCACCATCAAGGCACCCGTGGACAGCGTCTGGCCCTGGGTGGCCCAGATCGGACAGGACCGCGGCGGCTTCTACAGCTACGACCTGCTGGAGAATCTGGTCGGCTGCGAGATGCCCACCGTCGACAGCCTGCGCCCAGACAAGCAGCAGTGGGCCCTGGGCGACCGCCTCTGGATGTATCCGTCCACCAAGGCCGACGGCGCCGGCTATGCCGTGCTCCGTGCCTATGTCCCCGGGCGCGCGCTCGGATTCGCTACCTGGTTCGCCGGCACCACGCCCACCGGGCCCGCGGATGGGAGCTGGTCGTTCGTCCTCCAGCCGCTGAGCGACTCCACCACGCGCCTCCTCGTCCGCGGACGCGGCGCCCCCGGTCGCTCGCTGCTCGGCCTCGCCTTCGACCGCTCGATCTTCGAGCCCATGCACTTCGCCATGGAAAAGCGGATGATGCTCGGCATTGAGGATCTCGCCGAGGGCAGTGCACGCCACCGGTACGTCAACCACGCCCAGGTCGTCCTGTGGTTCGTCACCTTCGCGATGTTCGTCGTCGGCCTGGGGTCGGTGTTCGTGGGGCCCGTGTGGCGGCGCAAGCTCACCGGCACCGTCACCGCGGCCATCGTCTTCCAGGTGCTGACGCTGGGGCAGCCGCCCATCGACGTGGCCGTCCTGCTGGTGCTCGTTACCGGCGCCGTGCTCTGGTGGCCCGTGCAACCGGGCAGCCCGCTGTCGCGCCTCGAAGCCCCAGAGCGGCCCCAGGCGGCGTAGCCGCTCCCCGAATCGACGGCCCTCCGCCCGTGGCGCGCCGCTGGCCGGCGCGCTGTTCGGCCCACGGGGTGGAATCCGCGCCGTCCATCGATCAGTCTTACTATACGAACACGAACCAACCGCACCCGGACACCATTCGCACATGCCATCCAACGCCCGACTCGCCATCGTCACCGGCACCAGTTCCGGTATCGGACACGCCGTCGCCCTCGGCCTGCTGGACGCCGGCTGGGACGTGATCGGCGTCGCGCGACGCGACGCGTTCATTCCGAACGCCGCCTACCGGCACGTGAAGCTCGACCTGGCCGACCTCGCCGCCGTCACCGCCACCTTCGAGCGCGAGATCGCCGCCCTCGTCTCCGACGACCGCCGCAAGCGGCTGGGACTGGTGAACAACGCCGCGGTCATCGGACAGCTCACGACCGTCGACAAGACCGATCCGGCGCAGATGCTGGCCGCGTACGCCGTGAACGTCGTGGCGCCCACGTGGCTCATGGGGTTCATGGCGCGGCACGCGCCGCGCGACAGCGCGCTGCGCATCGTCAACATCTCGTCGGGCGCCGCGCAGCGCCCCACCCCCGGGCTCGGCGCCTACGTGGGCACCAAGGCGGCGCTGCGCATGGCCACCTTCAACGCGGCCGCCGACTTCGAGTCGCGCGTCATGCAGGCGCGCATGACGCACGACGTGGCCCTGCTCAGCTACTCGCCCGGCACCGTGAGTACGCCCATGCAGGTGGAGGCGCGCTCGCAACCCGCCGACGAATTCCCGGCGGTCACGATGTTCAAGGGGTTCCACGACAAGGGGCAACTCGTGCCGGTGGAGCAGCCGGCCGCCGAGATCGTGGCGTTCCTGCAATCGGACCACCCGCCGAAGGCGGCCGAGCGCCGCCTGGGAGACGCATGAGCCGCGATCGCCGCATCGACGCCTACATCGCGAAGTCCGCCGACTTCGCCAAACCCATCCTCACGCACCTGCGCAAGGCCGTTCACGCCGCCGTGCCCGGCGTGGAGGAGACCATCAAATGGGGCATGCCCCATTTCCAGTACAAGGGCAACATGTGCGCCATGGCGGCGTTCAAGGCGCACGTGAAGTTCGGCTTCTGGAAGGGCTCGCTGGTCATCCCCGCCCACCTGCGCGTGGAGAACGCGAGCGGGATCAACGCCTTCGGTGAGCTGACGTCGGTGAAGGATCTGCCGCCGGCGCGCACGCTCGCCGCCTACCTCAAACAGGCGGCCAAGCTCAACGAGGACGGCGTCAAGGCGCCGCAGTTCGCGAACCGCAAGAAGCGCCCCGCGCTCAGGACGCCCCCCTATCTCTCCGCCGCGGTGAAGAAGAACGCCAAGGCCCTCGCCACCTGGAAGGCGCTTCCGCCCAGCGGCCGCCGCGAGTACATCGAGTGGGTCACCGGCGCCAAGACCGACGCCACCCGGGAAAAGCGCCTGGCGACGACGGTCGAATGGCTCGCCAGGGCAAGCCGTACAACTGGAAGTATCGGGGTACCCGATAGCGTGCGCGAAGCCACTCCGTTGCTCGGCGTCGCGGCGGCCGCACTCGTCGCGCTGGGCGCCTGCGCCTCGGCCGGGTCCGGGTCGAACCCGGGCGCCGCGCCGGCCACCGTCTCCACACGCACGGTGAATCCGTCCGACTGCGTGCCCGCCACCATCGACAGCGCGTTCGCCGCGGTGGGCCCGGTCTATCGCACCTGCAACGTGGACCGGCCGGCGCTGGCCATCGACACCACCTTCGTGACGCGTGGGCTCGCCTCGCCCGCCCAGTCGTGCCTCTCGGCCGTGGTCGACTTCGTGATCGGCACCAACGGACTGCCGCTGCCCGAGCCCATCAAGGTGGTGAAGACCAACTCGCTGGACTTCGCCCGCGTGCTCACCCAGTCCATCGTCCGCTGGCGCTACCAGCCGGCCGTCCGCGACGGCCATCCGGTGCGGGAACTGGTGCAGCTGCAGGCCGCCGCCCAGGTGGGGCCCACCTACGGCCCCCCGCCCAATCCGTCCAGCTTCGCGAACATCGGCCCCACCACCTGCTAGCGGCCTGAATCCGGCTTCGCCGGCGGCACCACGGGAACCGTGGGCGCGTTGCGCTGCGCGTCGGGCAGCAGGATGGACTTCAGGTGGGCCACCTGGTCGGGCGTCGGCTTGTCCACCGCCTGCAGATCCCAGCGCTGCGTGCGGTTCCCCACGCCCGCGAACTTGAGCCCGAACCAGTCGAGCATCTCCTGGTAGTCCAGCTCGTCGGTGCTGTCGAGCGCCTTGTGGAACCAGTCGGCCAGATCCGTGTGCGCCACACTGTCGGCCACCTGCTGGAACTGCTCGGGCGTGTACCCCTCGGCGCCCGAGTACTTGGCGTACGCGGCGCGCATCACGTCGTCCAGGCTCGCCGAGTCGCCGGTGAGCGCGCGGATGTGCGCGTCGAGCAGCAGCCCCACCACCGGTCCCTTGGTGTAGTAGCTCACCGTCTTCTCCTGATCCATCTTCACGCCCGACGCCTGGCTCTTCCACACGTCGAGCGACGACTCCGTCAGCGTCTGCACGCGGCGTCCCGGCGTGTTCTGCAGGTCGGCAATCAGCTTGGACATCAGGTCCAGCCAGTCCGCCTGCCGGATGAGCCCGGCGCGCGCGTCCATCAGATCGGCGTAGTACGTCGTGAGCCCCTCGGCAATCCACAGGCTCGGCGTGCTGGGCGGGTTCTCGTAGTCGAAGGGGCCGAGCGCCACCGGGCGCAGCCGCTTCGCGTTGAAGGCGTGGACGTACTCGTGCGTCACGAACGTCAGCCACTTTTCGAACCCCGCCGGCGTCTCCGTGCCCTTGGCCTGCACCGTGAGCAGCGTCGAGTTCTTGTGCTCCAGCCCGCCGGCTCCGGGGCGGAAGACGTTCAGAAAGAGGTACCGCTTGTACGGCAGGAATCCCCAGAACCGGTAGCTCTCGCCCACCACGCGCAGCAGGGCGCGGCCCGCGCGCTCGCCGTTGAAGTCGTCCACCGCGCCGGCGTCCACCAGCATGTGCGTCTTGCCCGCCACGTCGAACTGCACCCACTGCAGATTGCCCGAGGCGACGATCGGCGAATCGACCAGCTCGTCGTAGTTCTCAGCCTGGTAGTGGTCCGGCACGCCGTCCGATGCCGTGTCGAGCGACGTGGCCGACATCCAGCCCGCGGGGAGCGTGAGGTCCACCACGGCGGGGCGCGACTGGCCGTTGACGAGCGTCATGAAGGTGGGCGCCCCGTTGAGCACGATGAGGCTGTCGCCCACCCAGTCGGCGGTCACGAACTTCCGGTCGGACTTCACGCGGTAGCTCACGCTCACCGACGGCGCGCCGTTGGTTTCCACCAGCCACCGGTTCTGCCGCGTCTGCTGCACCGCCAGCGCGCTGCCGTCGGGCGCCCACGCGCGCACGCTGTCCACGTTCGTGGCGTAGTTCTCCACCTTGTAGTAGCCCGGCGACCAGACGGCCATCATCAGCTCCACGCTCGGCTGGCCGTCGGTGGGCACCTGGGCCTCCACGTGCGTGAAGTGCGCCGCGCGATTGGGAAAGGTCACGGCGTAGGTGATCGGCGCCCCGAGCTGCGCCCGGAGCGCGGTGGGCGCCAGGGGCGCGGCGAGGGCGGCAGCGGCGAGCACGAGCCGCAGGGCAGGGCGGAGCCGGCGGACGGTGGATGGCGTCGGATTCACGATCGGACCGTTGGCGTTAGCTTTGGAGAGCGAAGAATGTCCCTCCAAGATACCCGACGCCAGGGCGTCCGGGTCCCCCAGTGACCAACCACTTCAGTTCCGGAGTTTCTCGGGCATGAGACCTTCACCCAAGGTACTGCTGTTCGCGGCACTCGCCACGGCCGTGGCGGCGGGCGGCTGCAGCAGTGCGCTCTCCGACTTCGTGGGCGCCTCGGCGCACGACGTGTACATCACCGCCGGCAATCCGCAGCCCGCGCCGCAGGGTGACAGCGTGTACTTCAGCATCTCCAACTCCGGGGTGGCGTCGGCGTACCTGGCGCGGTGCGGCGACCAGCCGGCCCTCGATTACCAGGTGTGGCAGAACAACGCCTGGACGGAGATGGGACCTGCCATCACCTGTCCGTCGCCCTCGACGCCCGGCCCCATCCAGCTCGACCCCGGCGCGCCCCTCATCATGAGCACCGTGTACACCACCCCGGGCCGCTACCGCGTCGGGGTATCCGCCGCGTCCAAGGCCGACCTGTCCGACGCCGGCATGGCGTGGACCGTCGGGTTCGACATTCACTGAGTCCCGCCGCAAGACCATCCGATGCGCTATCCCACCGTGTCGGCGAGCGTCCTCGACGTCGTCGGCCAGACACCGCTCGTGGCCCTCGATCGCCTGAGCGCCGGCATCAAATCCCGCGTGCTCGGCAAGCTCGAGAGCGCCAACCCCGGGCTGAGCGTCAAGGACCGCCCCGCGCTGCAGATCATCGAAGACGCCGAGCGGAAGGGCATCATCAAGCCCGGTGACACCGTCATCGAGCGGACCAGCGGGAACATGGGCACCGGACTCGCCATCGCGTGCGCGCTCAAGGGCTACAAGCTCTACGTGGTGATGTCGGCGGGGAACAGCCTGGAGCGGCAGCGGGCCATCAAGGCGCTCGGCGCCAAGGTGGTGCTCGTGCCCCAGGTGAACGGCACGCCGGGGCAGGTGACGGGCGACGACCTCAAGCGCGTGGAGGTCGTGACCAACGAACTGACCGCCAAGCTCAAAGGGTTCCGCGCCGACCAGTTCAAGAACCCCAGCAGCGTGAAGGCGCACTACACCGGCACCGGGCCCGAGATCTGGAAGCAGACCGGCGGCAAGGTGGACGTCTACGTGGGCGTCGTCGGCTCGTCGGGCTCGTTCACCGGCATCGTGCGCTATCTCAAGCAGAAGAACCCGAAGCTCAAGGCGGTGGTGGTGGAACCCGTCGCGGCGTCGATTCTCTCGGGCAAGCGCAAGAAGCCGGGCCGGCACAAGCTGCAGGGGGTGGGCTACATGGAAGTGCCGCAGCTCTACGAGCCGGACCTCGTGGACGAATTCATCAGCATCGGCGACGCCGAGGCCATGCGCACGGCGCGCAAGCTGGCGAAGACCGAGGGCATTCTGGCCGGCTTCACGACCGGCGCCAACGTGGCGGCGGCGCTGCGCATCGCCAAGCGGTCGCGGAAGGCGCTGAACATCGTGACGATTCTGACGGATTCGGGACTGAAGTACTTCAGTACGGATCTGTTCGAGTAAGTCTACGGTTGCGCAACGGTAGCGGACGAAGCGCCGGCGGAGTGCCGCGAGTCTGTTCGTATCGCGTGCGATCCGCCGGCGACGCTCGGGAACTCTCGGACACGACGGTCGTCAGATGCCGAGCGAAAATTGGCGGGTCGTCCCGCGCCTGGTTTCGCTCCAGAACTTCCTGCCCGCGGCGCTCTTGCTATAAAAGGCGAGCACATACAGGAACACGCCCTTCCCAGTAACCTTGATGGGGTGGACATCAGACGCGGCCGAGGGATAACCGAGTCCCTGCATGGCCTTGTCGAATTTCGTGAGCAAAAAGTGAATCGGCTTCGTGCCCCGCTTGTATTCATTGCGCCAGTTCGGATCGTCGATCAGGTCGCCGATCCGCGCCGACTCCGGATCCTCGAGGTACGTGCGAAAATTTCGCCGACCGTCGACGCCCAGCATGAGGAGAATCAGAAAATCCACGCGGAGATCGGCGAGTGCACGGATCGTACTGAAACGAAGCTGTAGATCGAACGGGTCTACGAAGCAGAACGACAGGAGCCCCCGATTCCGACTGAATGGAGGTAGCGCGTCGCGCACCCGTGGGATGCTCTCGTTCACGTCGCCCGGGATGATCGTGATGCGAGCCGCACCCCGAAGTGGGCGTACTCGCTCGGTCAACGCCGCGATACACGCAGGATCGTTGTCGACGTAGACGTAGTCGGTGAACCTCGGCTGCTGACGAAGTACGGCTAACGCGGAGGTCTCGATGTGCTCGTGTGTATCCGAGAGGGTCCCGCGGCCAGCACCGGAGTAGAGGCCGATGTATGCCAACTGCGGCCAGCTTCGCGCCATCGCCGCAGCAAAGATGTGGGCGTATTGGTTGTGGAGATGAATCTTCTCCACCGAATGTGGCTTGATCTCTGGTGTGTAGAGACCGTCTGGCGGGACGACGACCGGCTCATCAGCCATCGAGCCTCCTTACATCACGATGGATGGGTACTCGCTCCACGTTCTGCCGTCGAGCATCCGGCCTCCGGCCTTTGGAGTTCGGCCGCCGACCTGCTTGAAGAAGAATGGAACGCCGGCCTCGAGACAGGCATCCCGTACGGTCCGGATCCACTCGAGAGCAACGGGCCGGTGCCGGATTCCACTTTCGCCACCAGCGATGACCCAATGAATTCCACCGAGATTCACCCGGATGGGTCCCAACAGCGGTTCGCATGACAGGAAGCGAATGTCGGCATCGATCCGGCGCAATTGCTCGACTCGGAAGCTCACCCGCTGGTTCTCGATTGACGTGCCGAGCCAGATGTGGCCCGGCACGCGCCCTCCCGCGAAGAGGTCGACGTTTGCGCGCAAAAAGCGCTCCATGCGCGCTGGTCGCTTGGTGAGGACCTGAAACACGTGGCGGTCGGCCCTGAGCATGACTTCGAATACCGCCCGGACGTACGTCGACGGGACGTCGGTGTGGAAGAGATCCGCCATGCTATTCACGAATACGCGACGTGGCGCACGCCACCGCAACGGGTCGGTCAACCGCTCTGGCCAGAGACGGACCGCGAACGGATCTCGTCGATTGCCCGGAGTATCGCGCTCCGGTTGGCGTGCCGTGTATTCATCACGCAGGAGCCGATGCGCCAATGTCAGCGCGTAGCAGTTGTCGCATCCTGCGCTGACCTGCGTACACCCTGTGACAGGGTTCCACGTGGAGTCGGTCCACTCGATGCCACTTCGCGTCGACATGAGGCCGAATATAGCCCGAAGCGCGCCATTCGCCACGCTCGATTTGCGGCGGGCCGGAGCATTCGAGCCCAACCCCGACACAGGCGGTTTCTCGTCACCATCACCCCCCCGGTCACCCGCTGCGCGCCCGACAGCCACGGCTGGATGTTCTCCTTGTTGTTTAGCCGCACGACGGAGAACGCCTGGCATTCCGCTCCAGGATTGGCCGGCTACCGCCACGCTTGCCTCCCGATGTACTTGGCGGTACTCTCGCGTCGTCCCCGTAGAGCAGTCCCTACCCGCAACTCTGCCCGTCCGCACCCGGAGGGTTTCATGCCAGTCATTAGAGGAGGCCGCGCGGCGCGCCGCCTGCCCACTTGGCTCCTGCTGTCCCTCGTGCTCGCCGTTCCTTCGGCCCTCGCCGCCCAGCGCGGCGATCCCGTGGAAGCGCTCCGCGCCCAACGCAACGCCATCGAGAAGCAGCTCGAGCAGGTGGCGATCATCGACCGCAGCGTCATGGTTCCCATGCGCGACGGCAAGCGCATGCTGGCCGACGTCTACCGTCCCAAGAACGCCACGGGGCCGGTGCCCATCGTCTTCGTCCGCACGCCGTACAACTTCAACTGGTGGGACGTGAAGAACGGCGCCCCGCGCGACATGAGCCGCCAGTTGGAAGCGGTCGGCGCGGCTACGCCTACATCGAGATGGACGAGCGCGGACACTTCTACTCCGAGGGCAACTACGACATCCTCGGTCCCCCGCTCACCGACGGCGAGGACGCCATCAAGTGGATGGCCTCGCAGCCCTGGTCCAACGGGAAGGTGGGACTCACCGGGTGCTCGTCCACGGCCGAATGGCAGCTCGGCGTGGTCGACCGAGAACGACCCCGGGCTCGCCACCTTCAACGTGCAGGGCTTCGGCGCCGGCGTCGGACAGGTGGGCCCCTACTACGAGCAGGGCAACTGGTTCCGCGGCGGCGCGGTGCAGATGCTGTTCATCACCTGGCTGTACGGCGAGCAGAACCAGATCCGTCCCATGCTCGCGCCGGGCACGCCGCAGGCCGACATCACGCTCGCCCGCAAGATGTTCGACCTCGCCCCGCAGATGCCGCCGGTGGACTGGTCGGCGCAGCTCTGGCACCTGCCCGAGGACAGCATCATCAGTTCGATGGGCGGCCCGCCGGGGATCTTCGACACCAAGATGCCGGTGCCCACGGGCGGCAACATGATCGCCCGTACGCCCAACGACCCGGCGTGGTACAAGGGCGGGCTCTGGCACGCCAACACCATGCCCATCGCCAAGCCCGGGCTCTGGTTCATGAGCTGGTACGACGTGTCGGTGTCGCCCAACCTGGCGGCCTACAACTACGTGCGGCAGCACGCGCCGGGTGACATCGGCAACGAGCAGTACGCCATCATCGCCCCGGTGCTGCACTGCGCGTACACGCGCGCCACCAAGAACACCATGATCGGCGACCTGGACGTGGGCGACGCGCGGCTGCCGTACGACTCGATCATGTACGCGCTGGTTCGACCACTTCATGAAGGGCGACGAGAACGGCGTCCTCCAGAAGCGGCCCAAGGTGCAGTACTACGTGATCGGGCTCAACCAGTGGAAGTCGTCGCCCACGTGGCCGCCCGCCGGGCGCCACGCCCAAGACCTTCTACCTGCACAGCGCGGGCAGCGCCAACACGATGTACGGCGACGGCAGTCTGAACGACGCGCCGCAGGCCAAGCCCGCCCCCGACCGGTTCACCTACGATCCGATGAACCCGGTGCCCACCTTCGGCGGCGGCGGGTGCTGCGAGGGGAACGCCGTGCACTTCGGCTCCTTCGACCAGCGCACCATCGAGGCGCGCAACGACGTGCTGGTCTACACCACCGACCCGTTCAAGGAAGGGGTGGAGATGAGCGGGCCGATCACGGTCACGCTGTACGTCTCGTCCAATCGCAAGGACACCGACTTCACCTGGCGCATCGACGACGTCTATCCCGACGGGCGCGCCTTCAACCTGATCGAGAACATCCAGCGCATGCGCTACCGCGACGGCTACGACAAGCCCGAGGTGTGGATGCAGCCGGGCAAGGTGTACAAGGTGACCTTCCAGCCCATCGACTTCAGCAACTACTTCAAGCCGGGGCACCGGCTGCGCCTGGAGATCTCGAGCAGCAACTTCCCGCGCTTCGACAGGAATCTGAACACCGGCGGGAACAACTACGACGAGAGTTCAGGCCTCGTCGCCAAGAATGCGGTGCATCACGACAAGATGTATCCGTCGGCGGTGACGATTACTGTCGTACCGAACGGCGGGAATTGAGCGGAACGACAGTCGAGAGTCATCAGCCGACAGTCGACAGTGAACAGTGAATAGGGAATGGGGGAGCGGCGCTCGCGCCGCTCCCCCATTCGCTTCTTGACTGTCCGACTGTCCGACTGTCCGCTTCGTCCGACTGTCCGACTCTCCGCCTTCAGTTCACGACGTCCACCTCATTATTCTCATTCGCAATCACCGCCGTCGTCCCCGCGGCATCGAACGCCACGCGGCGCGGTGAACCTCCCGTGTCCAGCGTGTTCAGCACACCGCCCGTGGCCGCGTCGAGGACGGTCACGATGCCCAACGTCGGCGACGTCACGTAGAGCTGCGTCCCGTCCACCGTGGGGCGCATGCCGAACGCGTCGGGCACGGAGAACCGGCCCATCGTGGCCAGGGTGCCGGCGTCGAGCACGTCCACCCAGCCGGTCTGGTTCGGCCACGTACAGCCTGGTGCCGTCGCGGGAGAGCGCGACGTCCTGCGGTGAGCCGCCCACCACCATGGAATCCTGCACCGCGCCGGTGGCGGCGTTCACCCGGAACACCGTGCCGTCGGTGGACGAGACGTACAGCTCGCTGCCGGTCGAGTTCAGCGCCATCCCCTGCAGCGCGCCGCCGAGCGGGATGGTATCGACCACCGCCATGGTCGCCGTCGAGACCACGTAGACGTGCCCGTCCACCGACGAGACGTACAGCCGTTGCGCCGTGGCGGAGAGCGCCAGCCGGTACGCGTTGGCGCCCACCTGCGCCAGCGGCTGCGACGTGCCCAGCGAGACGTTGATCACGCGGACGGTGCCGTCGTTGTAGCCGCTCACGTAGGCCGTCTTGCCGGTGGGGTCGAACAGCACGTCGCCCGGGTCCGCCCCAACCGGGATCTGCGTGCCCACGGTCTTCGACACCAGTTCCACGGGCAGCACGCTGTTCAGGTCCTGCAGGGTCACGTACACCTGGCCGGTGGGCGAGACTGCGATGCCGAACGGTCGCCCGGCCGGCGTGGCGATCGGCGCGGCGAGCACGCCGCGCGGGTGCGCCGGCGACGAGGGGCCGGACTTGGGGCCGGTGCTGTTGCCGCACGCGGCGAGCGTGGCCAGGGATGCGAGGGCGAGGGGCAGGACTGAGGCGGTGGTGCGGGTAGCGGGCATGATGACGGGTCGAGTGGACGGGTCCAGGCGTTGTCTGTCAAAATTATGACGCCTGAGCCGGCCGCGGTGTTCCAATCGCACAAAATCGGTAGGTCGGTAGGTCGGTGGGTCGGTCAGGTCAGACAGTCGGACAGTCGGACAGTCGGACAGTCAAGAAGCGAAGGGGGAGCGGCGTCGGTGACGCCGCTCCCCCTTCCGTCTTCCACTGTCGACTGAAAGCTGTCGACTGATCACTCTCGACTCGGTCAGCGCCCCCCACGTCCTCCTCTTCCACCCCGCCTCCCACGCGCCGGCGGGCTCAAGTCCACCCCCGCCGCCTTCAGCGCCGCCTCGAACGCCGGAATGTCCTTCGTCCGCACGCGCGCCAGCTTTGCCTCCGCCGCCCTCAGATCGCCCGGCAGGCTCGCCAGATTGCTCCGCTGCTCGGCGGTCGGCTCGAAGGTCACGTTCGTGAGATACGCCATCCCCTGCACCTTCTGGGTGATGGTGAGCTTCACCGGCTGGTCTGGGGTGTTGTCCTCCGGACCGCCGCCGAAGCCGAACTGGCCCGGGCAGCGAATCCCGCCCGCAGCGCCTCGGCCGCCGCGTCCGCCCCCACGGCCACCGCGCCCGCCACCCGCCGAGCCGATGTCGCAGTACACGTCGGTCACCGCGCTGTCGAGCTGGGCGAGCTGCGTCTTGAGCGCCGGCGTCAGCTTGTCGGAAGCGCGGTCGGCGGCCGCCTTGAGCGGCGCGTACGCTGCCGCCATCGAGTCCACGCGCTCCTGCGCCGGACGCAGCGACTCCTGGAACTTGGCGTAGCCCAGCCGGAACCGGTCGAGGCTCTCGAGGTCGCTCTGCGCCATCACCTGGTTGGCGTCCTTGGTGAGGTTGAAGCTCCGGTTGATGATCGTGGTCGCGCCGCCGCCGGCGGGGGTCACCGTGAGCCGAGCCGTGTAGCGGCCGGGGACCACGGGATAGGTGACCTCGCCGCCCCACGTCCGCGCCCGAAGAAGCCGCCGCCGAACCAGCCGCCGCTCCGCTTCTCGCCTCCTCGGCGCGCGCGTCGATGGCGCTGTCGGTGGGCACCGCGCCCGTGAGCGGCGGTCCCGCCTTCATGTCCCACTCCACGCGGTGCATCCCCGCCGTCTTGTCGTCGCTGGTGAGCGGCAGCGTGCGAATCGTCGTTCCCGCCGCGTCTACGATGTCTACCCGTAGTTTTCTGTCCGACTGTCCGACTGTCCGATGTCCGACTATCAGGTACGTAATCATCGCTCCGTATTCCGGATTCTCCCCCTCGAACCCGTAGCTCGTCATCCCGCTGTTGTGCG
>CAWGJO010000014.1:0-78455 GCA_963822945.1 uncultured Gemmatimonadaceae bacterium
CCGGGCGTGGACGGCGCGGTGACGTCGGCGCCGCCCTGGGTCTCGAAGCGGACCGAGTCGATGTCGCCGACGAAGTAGTGCACGTCACGTCGGCGGGTTGCACGAGGTCTTGCCGCCGATGCTCAGCGGTGCCGTGTTGGCGATGTTGCCCACGACACCGACGTTGCCGCCGCAGGCGCCGTCGATGTACATGGCCACGCTGTCCCCCGGCGCTCGCAGCGGACGGTGTGCCACTCGCCGTCGCTCGGTTCGCCCGGCGGTCACGCCGCGTCGGCCGCCGTCACCCGAGCGGAAGAGGCATTCGGGCACGCCGACGGGGATCTGCATCTTGGAGTAGCCGCCGGCGGTGCCGGACTGGCCCTTCTGGATGATGTTGCCGAGCTGCGGGTCGTCCGGTAGCGGATGTGAACGCGGAGTCGGCGGAGCCGGGGTTCAGTCGGTCGTCGTCGGCGACGTGGTGACCTGCCGGATCTTCGGCCCGTTGGCAAGGTTCGACCAGCGGTGGACCGGTGAGCGCCGTCGTAGGTCGCGCCGGTGGCGATCTCGGAGCCGATGGTGCCGTTGACCCGTGCCGGAGCTGTCCACCAGCGTGGTGGCGCCCGCGGCTCGTTCATCTGGTAGTCCGCGACCGTCACGTCGGCGGCTGCTCCCGCAGTGGAGGGCAGCCCGAGGACCACGAGCACCACCGCCGAGGCCGCCATCATCGACAGGAAAATGCACCCGCCGCGTGGTCTCCATGAACCCTCCACCTCGCCTTGATCGTCCGCCCGGACGTCGCCACGCGGGTCGTGCCCAGCGCCGTGTGCGTCGTCGGAAGTGGGAAGGTACGACATCGCCGGTACCGCCGCTAAAGGCAATTCTCGGGCGATCACGGCCTGTTCGGCGGTGACCTCGGCCCTGTCGCGTCGCCGACCGAAGTTCGTACGGTTCCTGCATCGGACAGGAGGCCTCATGGTGGACGACGACCGCAGCAGCACCGAGCCGAGCACCGACCCGGTGGTCGGCACGCTCAGCGCACCCATGCCACCGGCGCAGCGCGTGGACACCTCGATCGCCGACGGCGACATGTGCTCGCGGTCGTCAAGGGCGCGGCGGTGGGCATCCCCTTCGTCTTCGCGGTGCTCTTCGTGATCGACCTGATCGCCGGGCTGGACGTGCGGATGGCGGCGCTCGGCACGTCGATCCCGGCAGTGATCTTCGGTGCGTTCATCGGCGCGGCCGTGATCGGTCGGGCATCCGACGCGGCGGCCGCCCGCACCCACTGACCTTCGCAGCAGGTCGCCGCCGCGCCGGAGCGGCGCGGTGGATAGGCGGCGCATCGCCAGGGTGCTCGACAACCGAATGACGGTCTATGTTCAGCTGATCGGTCGCAGGCCGGCGTCGGCTTCGGACGGACACGTGAGCAGCTGCTCGCGGCAGCGATGAAGGTCGTCCGCGCGCGGGCTACAACGGCACCCGTGTGGCCGAGATCGCCCGATGACGGGCATGACGACCGGCGCCATCTACAACCAGCTTCGACTCGAAGGCGGCCTGCTGACCTCGCCATCCAGGACCACGGGCCCGGGGCGTTCACGGAGCTGGTCGACACCACGCCCGGTGCGTCGGTCATCGACGTCTCCGTGAGCTGGAGTCCACACCTCCCGGAACAGGCCGACCAGATCAGCCCGCGCTGATCGAGATCATCGTCGGACGCGGCGCGACGAGGACGTCGCCAAGGCGCTCACCGTGTCGGTCTCGCACAGCGAGCAGCAACGAGCCACGACCTGATGGGCCGGGCCAGGGCGCCGGCGTCGGTGGACAGCGACCCTGGACGCCCAGGCGCTGTCGCGGCTACCACGATGATCGCCTTCGGCTCGATGGTCGCCAGCGCCCTGGGCCTCAGCCCATCGACGCCGACGACTGCGGCCGCGTGCTCGACCGCCTGCTCCGTGCCGTGCAGCCCGACCCAGCTGGACCGACCGACCTCACCGAGCCGGCCGCGACGGCCGGGACGACCGACGACGCCATCGAACCGACACAGGGGGACCCCCATGACATCACCGACGTCGAACGCACCCGAGAACATCGTGATCGACCGCGACGACTCGACGGGTCGTGCACGAGATCGAGTTGACAGCGACGTGCTGTTGACGTGGGACTACACCGCGCAGCCGCGCCGGCGCTGGTCAAGCTCTACGAGAAGGCCAAGACGTCGCAGTGGAACGGCGTCGACCGACCTCGACTGGTCCATCGTGGTCGACTGGGAGCAGCTCGGCACCGAGGAGCGGCCGCGGTCAACCCGCTTCGACGTCTGTCGACCGCACCCAACTCGCCGTGTCGAAGGGCTGGGACGAGAGCCAGTGGGCGCAGTTCTCGACCGCGAGATGCAGAAGTCGATGATGTCGCAGTTCCTCCACGGCGAGCAGGGGGCGCTCGTCGTGCACCGGGCTGATCACCGCGACCGTGCCGTGGATCGACGCCAAGTACTACGCGGCGACCCAGGTGATGGACGAGGCCCGCCACGTCGAGGTGTTCGCCCGCTACCTCGAGGAGAAGCTCCGGCACCTACCCGATCAACCAGCAGCTCGGCGGCCTTCTCGACGACATCATCACCGACGGGCGCTGGGACATCACCTACCTCGGCATGCAGATCATGGTCGAGGGGCTCGCGCTCGCGGCCTTCGGCTTCATGCACATGCTCACCACCGAGCCGTTGCTCAAGAAGCTGCTGCGCTACGTCATGAGCGACGAGGCCCGCCACGTGGCGTTCGGGGTGCTGTCGTTGCAGGAGTACTACCAAGGGCTGAACAACGCGGAGATCCACGAGCGCCAGGAGTTCGCGTTCGAGTCGGCGGTGCAGCTGCAGCAGCGGTTCATGGGCCGCAAGACGTTGGAGCGTGCGGCGCCGACGCCGATGCGGATGTCCGCCTGCCTCGACGACGACAACGACCCGGCCAACGACGTGTTCCAGACGATGCTGTTCTCGAAGATCGTGCCGAACTGCAAGAAGCTGGGCCTCCTCGACGCGGGCGACGGCTGGCTGCGCCAGCGCTTCACCGAGCTGGGGATCATCCAGTTCGAGGACTGGACCGACACGACCGACGAGTACGAATCGCTCGACGCGTCGGGCCGACGCCGCCGGCTGAACCGCCATCAAGTGACCGACATCGACCGACACAGGGTACAGAACGTGAGCGACACCATGGAGACACCGACGGCCAGGACGAGGTCATCGACGAGCTGCGCGACCTGGCTGGGCGACGAACTGGGATCCCGACCTACCGTCGGCGAGTGGTGGGAGCGGCTCGGCCTCGCCGGGTGGGCGGCGCCGGCGCTGCCCACCAACGCCTACGGGCGCGGGTCTGGCGCGCAACGACGCGGTCCGGGTGCAGACGAGATCGCCGAGTTCGGCGCGCTCGGCGCGCCCGGTGGGCCTGGGGCTGCTGCTGGCCGCGCCGACGATCGCCACCCACGGCACCCAGGAGCAGATCGACCTGCTACGTGCGCGACATCGTCACCGGCGCCAAGGCCTGGTGCCAGCTCTTCAGCGAGCCGGGCGCCGGCTCCGACCTGGCCGGGCTCACCTGCCGGGCCGAGCAGGACGGCGACGAGTGGATCGTCAACGGTCAGAAGGTCTGGACGTCGCTCGGCCACGTCGCCGACCTGGGCATGCTCATCGCCCGCACCGACCCCGACGTGCCCAAGCACCAGGGCATCACCTACTTCGCGCTCGACATGCACCAGCCCGGCATCGAGGTCCGGCCGCTGCGTCGAGATGACCGGCCACGCCATGTTCAACGAGGTGTTCCTCACCGACGGCCGGGTGTCGCGACGACGCGATCATCGGCGGGCGCAACAACGGCTGGGCGGTCGCCAACACCACGCTCGATGCACGAGCGGGCCGGCCTCGGGTCGCGGCGGCGGCTCGGCTGCGGCGGGCACGGCGACGCCCGGGCACGGTCGCCGGCCAGCTCGGCCGAGCGGGCCGGCGACTTCGTCGCCGCAGAGCGCCGCGAAGCGCAGCGGCGGCGCGGTCGCGGCCGGCGCGGGCGGCGGTCGGCGGCAGCGCCAAGATGCTGATCGACCTGGCCAAGGGCAACGGCAAGCATCGACGACCCGACGATCCGCCAGGACCTGATGCGGCTGCACACCCTCGGCGAGATCGGCCGCTTCAACAACCTGCGCCTGAAGGCGGCCAAGAAGGCCGGCCAGCGACATCCCCGGCATGGCGAACATCTCCAAGCTGTCGATGAGCGACATCGTGCGCCTGCAGCGCGACCTCGGCCTGCGCATCGTCGGCGCCGCGGGCATGCTGCACGCCTACGACCGACGACGCAGCGGCCGGCGATCGACGACGGCCACCGGCAACCCGTTCCGGCCGATGGTCACCGGCATGGCGCTGTTCGCCCAGGCGCCGCCGATCTACGGCGGCACCGACCAGATCCAGCGCAACATCATCGGCGAGCGGGTGCTCGGGCTCCCCAAGGAGCCGAACGACGACAAGACCGTGCCGTTCTCCGAGCTCCCCAAGAACGCCTGAGCGGCGTCACCAGCCGAGCGTGCCGGGTCCGCCCTTGAACGGGCCGACGACCCAGGAGCTGACCCAGCCGCCGTAGAAGTCCCCGTCGTTGGCCTGCGACGTGCTCGCCGTCGACGAAGCACGCGTCCAACTGCTGCGGGTAGAACGCAGGTGGTCGCGGATCGCGGCGAACGCGGTGGCTCGGTCCCGGGTAGGTCCACGCCGCGGCGTGGGCGACCGGCCGTCGCCGACGACCAGTCGAAGTAGGACGCCGCCGCCCTTCCACTCGCAGAACGACCGCGCGCTCCGACGGGCCGGAGGTGCTCGGTCGCGACGTCGTCCGGCGGCAGGTAGTACGCCGGGGGCTGGCTGGTCTCGAGCACCCGCCAGCGGCGCGGTGTGTCGGCGATCACGACCCCGCCGGTGCTCGATGCGCAGGCGCCGATCGGCGCGCTCGACCCTCGGGGGGCGGGGATAGTCCCACACCGACTCCTGGCCGGGTCCGGGCTCGATCCGTTGTGGTCGGCGCATGTCCAGGCGACGCTGCGATCGCACGCGGCGACGGATGTCACCACCCGCCTCATCTGAGTGAGCGCTCACTCAGGTACGATCGCCGCATGACGACACCCGTGGCTCCCGTCGTCGGGCGACGGCCCTGCCCGCCGAGCAGCGGCGCGCGCAGCTGATCGCGACCACCATGCCGCTGCTGCTGCGAGCACGGCAGTCGGGTCTGACCACCCGCCAGATCGCCGAGGCCGCAGGGATCGCCGAGGGCACGATCTTCCGTGTCTTCCCCGACAAGGAGCGCTCGTCGCCGGCCGGTCGTCGAGGCAGCGCTCGACCCGACGCACGTTCGAAGCAGGCACCTCGAGCCGAGATCGACCGCGACGCTGCCGCTGCGAGCGAGCGCCTCGGTCAGCGGTCCGATCTGCTGCAGCAGCGGGTCCCGACGATCGGGGCAGCTCATGACCGCCGGCGGCATCGGCAGCCCGCCGCGGCCACGGCGGCGATCGCCGCGACCAGCATCGAGCGCGCTCGCCGGCTGTTCGAGCCCGACCAGGCGGCTCGCGGCGCCCGCCGCGCGACTGCGCCCGGGCGCTCCGGGCCTGACGATCGCCGGCGCACATCCGGGGCTCTCGCCGGCGACGGAGCCCCGCCCCGACAGAGATCGTGTCGTCGTGCTGCACGGCGTCGACGTGGCGCGACTGACCGCCGAGGACGAGGACCCACGTGCTGATCCGACTGCTGCAGGACCTATCTGGTCCGCTATCGCGTGGCTCGCTGCGGTGGTCGTGCTGCAGGCCGTGCAGACCGCCGCGTGCTGTACCTGCCGGCGCTCAACGCCGACATCATCGACAACGGCGTCGCCACCGGCGACACGGCCTACATCTGGCGGGTCGGCGCGCGTCATGCTCGGCGTCACCGTGGTCCAGGTGGTGTTCGCCGTCGGGGCGGTGTACTTCGGCGTCCAAGACGGCGATGGGCTTCGGGCGCGACGTGCGCGGCGGCCTGTTCCACCAGGTCACCGGGCTTCTCCGCCCAGGAGGTCGAGCAGTTCGGCGCCCCGTCGCTGATCACCCGCATCACCAACGACGTGCAGCAGGTGCAGATGCTGGTGCTCATGACGTGCACGCTGCTGGTCGCGGCGCCGATCATGATCGTCGGCGGCGTCGATCATGGCGGTGCGCGAGGACGGCGCGCTCTCGCTGCTGCTGCTGGTCAGCATCCCGGTGCTGGTGCTGAGCGTCGGCTCGGTCGTCATCCGCATGGTGCCGCAGTTCCAGGCGATGCAGGACCGCATCGACTCGGTCAACCAGGTGCTGCGCGAGCAGATCACCGGCATCCGGGTGGTGCGGGCCTTCGTGCGCGAGCCGGACGAGGCGCGACCGGTTCGGCGCGGCCAACGACCGACCTGACCGACGACCTCGCTGCGGCCGGGCGGCTGATGGCGTTCATGTTCCCGATCGTGATGTGGTGCTCAACCTGTCGAGCGTGGCGGCGATCTGGGTCGGCGCCGACGACCGGATCCAGCCGGGCGAGCTGCAGATCGGTGAGCTGGTCGCGTTCCTCAGCTACCTGATCCAGATCCTCATGTCGGTCATGATGGCGACGTTCGTCGCGGTCATGGCGCCGCGGCCGTGGTCAGTGCGGATCGCATCAGCGAGGTGCTCGACCTGCCGTCGTCGATCGTCGTCGGCCGACCCCGTCACCGACGTCGCCGAGCGGCCCACCCTGGCTTCGACCACGTCGAGTTCTGCTATCCGGGGGCGGAGGAACCGGTGCTGACCGACATCTCCTTCGAGGTGCGACCCGGCACAACCGGGAACTGCTGCGCGACCGGGAAGCACGGTCTCGCCCGCCTGCACCGCGAGCGGTCGCTGGTCGCGGTCCTGTTCATCGACCTCGACGGGTTCAAGTCGGTCAACGACACGTTCGGGCACCAAGCCGGCGACCAGCCTCAGGTGGTCGCCGATCGCCGCATGGTCGAGCCATGCGACCCGGCGACACGCTGGCCCGCTTCGGTGGCGACGAGTTCGTCGCGGTGTGGGAGGGGCTGCCGGACGCCTGGTGCCGCCGACTACCTTGTCCGGCGCGCCTGCTCGAGGCCCTGGACGAGCCGGTCCAACTGGCCGGCGGCGAGACCGTCTCGCTGCGCTGCAGCGTCGGCGTCGCCAACACCAACTGACCTTACGCAGTTTCGGCCGGCACTCTTTGCCTCGTACAGCGCCCGGTCCGCCGCCCGGAAGAGCCCGTCGCTGGCCCGCACGGCGTCCGGATAGGACGCCACGCCGAACGACGCCGTCACGGGGATCTCCTCGCCCTTGAACTTGACCGGTCGAGACTCCACGGCATGCCGGAGCCGATCGGCCAGGTCGGCCGCGCCGGCCACCGATGTCTGCGGCAACAGGATCGCGATCTCCTCGCCACCGTACCTCGCGATCACGTCGACGGTTCGAACACCCTCCGACAGCTTGGCAGCGACCGCGCGCAACACCTCGTCCCCCGCTTCGTGCCCCCACGTGTCGTTGATGCGTTTGAAGCGATCGATGTCGGCGAGGATCAGCGCCAGGGGCTGTCCGAACCGGTCCGTCTCGTTGAGCAGGCGCTTGAGATGCTCGTCGAACGCCCGCCGGTTCACGAGGCCGGTGAGGCCGTCCGTGCTGGCCCGCTTGTTCACCGCGTCGATCTCCCACGCCATCTCCAGCGGCCCGATCGAAACGGCGGCCAGCGCCCCCAGGTTGTCTACCTCGTCCTGCGTGATGTGGCCCGGCTCGAGCGAGGCGACCACGATGGCGCCGAGCACGGCTTGCCCCCGCTTGAGCGGCACGATCCCCACCGCCCCGCCCCGCCACCCACCGTCTCCATTGCTCATCAGTCCGACGCGGCGGTCCGTGGCAGACGTGTCGTCCATGAACGACACCATCCCGGCCTCGCATGCGTTGAACGCCAGCGTGTCGTGGTCCATCTCGTACGGCGCGCCGCGGAACTCGCCCGTCGAGTAGATCACCCACCCGCGGCTCGGCTCCGTCCGCCACCGAATGAGCGCTGCCGACGAGGCAGACGAGACCTGCAGCGCCGTTTCACAGATCGACGCCGCGAGCAGGTCCGGGGTCTTCGGCGTCTGGATACGTTGCACGGCGGCCAGCAGCGCCCGGCTCTGACGCATGTGGCGGGCGAACTCCCGCCGGCCCTCGCTGAGCGCCACCAGCCGGACCACCTGGGCCGCGTAACGCGGCAGCCATTCCTTGACCTTCGACCGGCTAAGCAGCAGGCCGCCCTCGTTGGCCACGGTGAGCACGCCGATCAAGAGCGCGTCGTCGAACACCGGGGCGGCGGCGAAGTGCGGCGGGGCCACAGCCTCGCCCGCGTCGAGCACGACGAGTTTGCCTTCGGCCGCCCAGCGAGCGAGCGGCCCCCATTCGGCAAGGTTGAAGTGCTGCGGGCGGTCGGTGCCCGGGGTCGACCAGGCCGTCGGCATCAGTGCGTCCTTGGCCTCGTCCCAACGCCAGAACACGGCCTCCGAAGCGCCGCATCCATCGCGGATGTCCACGAGCTGGTCAACCAGGTGGGCGGCATCCCGCTCCACCTCCCGGGCGTCGTGGGTGGCGTTCACGCTGCTTCGCAGGTCGGTGAGCGGGTGCGAGGGGGTCAACAGCCTCCGCCGCCGCGCCGTGGACGCCAGCAGGGTTTCCACGTTCGAGGTCGTTCCCGGCGCGATGCTCGGCCGCGACGGCTGCCGTCGCGGTGGGCGACGGGCGCGCAGATACTGGTAGACGCTCAACGCCAGCGCTACCGCCCCGCCGCTCACTGCCACCCATTCCGCAGTCGTCATGGCCCGACCGGACACCCGGTGGACGAAGTCAGTCGTGCGTGATCCGGCTGGCGGCTACGGCCGCGCCGAATCCGTTGTCGATGTTCACGACGGTCACCCCCGCTGCACAGCTGTTCAGCATGGTAAGCAGAGGAGCCACGCCGCCAAAGGCCGCGCCGTACCCGATGCTGGTCGGAACAGCGATTACCGGGCGAGCGACCAGCCCCCCCACCACCGACGGCAGGGCGCCATCCATCCCCGCGACGACGATCACCACGGCGGCCGCGGCCAGTTCCTCACGTCGAGCCAACAGACGATGCAGGCCGGCCACGCCGACATCCGTGATCCGCGCTACGGCATTGCCCAGCGCGGCCGCCGTCACCGCGGCCTCCTCGGCAACCGGAAGATCGCTGGTGCCCGCGGTGACGATGCATACCGTACCACGCCCGGCCTCGGGGGGGCTCGAGCCGGCCAGGAATGCGGTGCGCGCCAGCGGGTTTAGTTCGATCCCGGGCAGCGCCTTCCCGAGCCCGTCTGCCGCGTCGGCGCTCAGCCGAGTGGCGAGCACGCCGTCGCCGCGCGCCGCGATGCGTTCGGCGATCTCGACGATCTGCTCCACCGTCTTTCCCGCGCCGAAGATCACCTCGGGGTATCCCTGACGCAGCGCCCGGTGGTGGTCAACGGTGGCGTGCCCCAGATCCTCGAACGGTTCGAACGCCAGCGCGTCGATGGCTTGGGCAATGGAGAGCGTGCCATCCGCGACCCGCCCGAGCAGATCGCGGACGCGCCCACGCATCATGCGCTCACGGCCTCCAGCCGTGCCTCGCCGGGGGCATCCGTACGGCCCTCGTACCGCGCGCGGTCGCTCAGGTACGCATCGAAGATGCCCGCGATCTCCGAGTGCGACTCCACGGCATGCAGCTTCTTGCGAAGTTCCGCCGAGCCGGGCAAGCCGCGCACGTACCAGCCGAGGTGCTTGCGGAATTCGATGGCCGCGCCGCGCCGGTCGGGTTCGTACGCTTCCGCCATGGCCGAGTGCTCGAGCGCGATGCGGAAGCGCTCCTCCACCGGTGGTGCAGGCCGCATGGGACGCCCTGCCAGGAGATCGCGCGCCTGATCGAAGATCCACGGCTGCCCGAACGAGCCCCGGGCGATCATCACACCGGCACACCCCGTCTCGCGATGCATGCGCACCGCGTCCTCCGCCGTCTTGATGTCCCCGTTGCCGAGCACCGGAATATCGAGCGCCTGCACCACCGCCGCGATCTCGTCCCAGTGCGCGTGCCCCGTGTACATCTGCGTCCGCGTGCGCGGGTGGAGCGCCAGCACGCGGGCCCCGGCGTCCTGGCAACGCAGCGCGATCGTCACCGGATCACGCATCTCCTCGTTCCAACCGCTCCGGATCTTGCACGTCACCGGGAGGTGGGTGCTCCGGGCCACGGCGCGGATCACGTCCTGCACCAGGTTGAGATCCTTGAGGCAGCCCGAGCCACCGTTCCGGCGCACGACCTTCTTGACCGGGCAGCCGAAATTGATGTCCACGAAGTCGGGCTGGAACACGTCGGTGACGAACGCGGCCGCCTCGCCCATGGCCATCGGGTCGGCGCCGAAGATCTGGACCCCGATGGGGTGCTCCTCGGGCCCGAACCGCAGCTTGTTGATGGTCGCCGGATTCTCCCGGCGAATGCCCTCGGCCGAGAGGAATTCGGTCACCACGACGTCCGCCCCAAAGCGGCGGCAGAGGCGCCGGAAGGGCGACTCGGAAACGCCGGCCATGGGAGCCAGGTAGAGGGGGACGGAGGCGTCGAGGGGGAACGGAAAGGGCATCCTGCGGAAGCTAACCGAGGCCGGAAACCGGTGCAACGACGCTATTTGACACGACTTGTGCGCTCCGGTTAACTTCGCCTGTTCGAGACATCTACGAGATTTCGGCGCGCAAGCGCTGCGGCTTTTACTGGGCGGGGACCGAGTTCGTATGGAACTGCGCGAATTCTTCAGCGAAGACGCGATCAAGCTCGAAATCGAGGGCACCAACAAGGACGACGTCCTCAAAGAGTTGATCGGGCTCCTGAAGCTCGACGAGAAGTCGGAAGGGATGCTGTTCAAGATGCTCAAGCGCCGGGAGAACCTCGGCTCCACGGGCATTGGCCGCGGCATCGCCATTCCCCATTGCCGCTCACTGGTCGTCAACAAACTGCGGGTGGCGTTCGGCCGGAAGAAGGACGGCGTCGACTTCAAGGCCATCGACGAGAAGCCGGTCAACTTCTTCTTCCTGATCGTGGCGCCGCCGCTCGAAGTCTCGAACCAGTACCTCCCGGTGCTCGGCAAGATCGCGCAGTTCAGCAAGGAACCGGATGTGCCGGGACGCCTGCTGGAGATCACCGAACCCAAGCAGTTCCTGGCGCTGCTCGAAGAGAAAGGCGTCTAGCGCGCGGGGATGTCGCGCCGCGTGTTCCCGCTCAGGCTCGCACTGGCGGGGGTTCTCATCGTCGTTTCGCCGAGTGTCATCAGGGCGCAGGAACCCGCCCGCCTCGACACCGTCCACGTCACCGTGAGTTCGCGGGTCGACTCCTCGCACACCACCGCCGCCCGCACGGTGGACGTGATCACCCGCGCGGAACTCGCGTCGCGCCAGGGTCAGTCGCTCGCGCAGATCCTGAGCACGCACCTCGGCGTGGACCTGTACACGCGCTCCCCGGCGCAGGCCGACATCGCGCTCCGCGGATCGTCCATCGAACAGGTGCTCGTGCTCGTGAACGGAGCGCGCGTGAGTGACCAGCAGGCCGGCCACTTCGATCTCGACCTCGCCGTGCCGACCGATCTCATCGACCACATCGAGATACTGCGGGGTACGGGCTCCACCCTCTACGGTCCCGACGCGGTGGGGGGCGTGATCAACATCGTCACCCGCGACCGTGCGTCGAGCGAAGTGGCCCGCGTCCGCTCGGGGAGCTTCGGCACCGTCGGCGGCGCCCTCGCGCGCACGGGGAGCCTGGGGCCGGTGGGCCTGCAGTTGGGCGCCGACTACGCACGGGCAGACGGCCACCGCGCCGATACCGACTATCGCATCTTCCAGGGACGTGCCGGCGTCGATGCGCCACTCGGCGCCGGACGGTTGGCCGGCAGCGTGGGTCTCGGCGTGCGCGACTTCGGCGCTGCCGACTTCTACGCGCCGTACCCGTCGTACGAGGACACGCACACCAGCACCGCATCGCTTCGCTACGCGGCGCCGGTCGCGAACCGCTGGTCGTTGAGCGTGGGTGCCAACGGCCGGCGACACCTCGATCGCTTCACGCTCGTCCGCGACAATCCGTCGCTCTACCAGAATCATCACGACAACTGGCAGACCGGGGGAGACGTGACTGCCCGGTACGCCGCCAGCGACGGTGTCGGACTCGCCGTCGGCGCCGAGGGTTTCGATGCCCGCGTCGTGAGCGCGTCGCTCGGCGACCACGACGAGACACGCTCCGCCGCATTCGCCGAGGTGCACGCGACCGCCGTCGGCGGGGCGTCGCTCGACCTCGGCGTGCGGGGCGATCACAGCTCGGCGTATGGCGACTTCTTCTCCCCGTCGCTCGCCGCGGCGCTGCCCCTCGCGCCCCGCGCCCGGCTGCGCGCGTCGGTGGGCCGCGGCTTCCGGGCGCCCACCTGGACCGAACGCTTCTACCGCGATCCGGCGAACATCGGCAACGCCGGGCTCCGGCCGGAACGCTTCTGGGCCGGCGAGGTCGGACTCCACGCCACGCCGTCCACCAACACCAGCCTCGACGTCGCGGTCTTCGCCCGCCAGGCCGCCGACCTCATCGACTGGGCCAGACCCGCCGCCGCGCTGCCGACCGATCCCTGGCACACCATGAACATCGAGAAGGCCCACTATCGGGGCGTCGAGTTCACGGCGCGCCTGCGGCGCGTGGCGGGAATCGACTGGACCATCCGCGGCAGCGGCCTCGCGTTCACGCCCATCGGCGCCTCCGGCTACCAGGGGAAGTACGCCCTGCGGCCCGTCACCCGAACGGTCGGCGCAACGGCAGAGCTTCCGTCGGCGCACGGAGTTCAGGTGCTGCTCGACCTCCTGGACTCGCGTCGCGCCGGCGAGTCGGCGTACTTCCGCGCCGACCTGCGGCTGGGCTACCGCCTGCGGACGGCCCGAGTGACGCTCGATCTGCGCAACTTGACGAACGTGACCTACCTGGACGCGTCCGGCATGCCCGTGGCCGGGCGCGGCGCATACGTCGGGCTGGCGTGGGTTCCCAACGCCGGCGGCCGCTGAGCGGTCAGACCCGGCCGAACAGGGAGAGAAAGAGCAGCGTCGCCACGACGGTCAACGCCACGGCGTACACCACGCCGACGGCGGTCGTTCTCCACACGGCCACACCCGAACTGACGCGATACGCGCGCTCCACGCCCGCCAGCACGTTCCAGGTGGCGTAGAACAGACCGCCCACCGAGGCCAGGAAACTGAGCGGCCCCCATCCGGGCAGCGTCACCACGAGCAGGGCGATCAGCAGCAGGAAGAGTGCCGCGTGCGCTTCGAGCCCGTACCGCCAGTTGTCCCGGAAGTGCGGCATCTGCGTGCGGAACGCCAGCAGCATCAGCCCGGCCGACAGCGGCAGCAACAGCAGGATGGCGATCGGCAACGCGAGGCTCACGGCTCGCGTGAACCGTTGCGGATCGCAGAGCAGTTCCCCGGCCAGGTGCTCGAGGCCGGCCACCGTGGAGCCGGCGGCCGAGGCGTCGGGCGCGCCCGCGGCGCCCATCAGCCCGCTGATCTCCGCGTTCGCACGCCCCTTGGTACAGGCGGCCACCGCGTCGGGGGTCGGCTCGTGGGCGCGCCCCTGCTGCACCAGCGTGAGCGCAAAGAAGAGCGCGACGAGCACCACCAACAGACGCCCCAGCGGGAGGTAGCCTCCGCCCTGCCCGTCCAGGACCGCCCGCGTGATCGTTCCGGGACGCAGGATCAGGTCGCGGAGCGTGACGCGCCACACCAGGCGCGCCGGCGCGTCTACTCCCACTCGATCGTCGCGGGCGGCTTTGAACTCACGTCGTACACCACGCGGTTCACGCCGCGCACCTCGTTGATGATCCGATTCGACATCCGCGCGAGCACATCGGGCGGGAAGGCGAACCAGTCGGCGGTCATGCCGTCGGTGCTCGTCACGGCGCGGAGCGCCACCACGTTCTCGTACGTCCGGTAGTCGCCCATCACGCCCACGCTCCGCACGGGGAGCAGGACCGCGAACGCCTGCCAGATCTCGTCGTACAGCCCGGCCGCTCGGATCTCTTCGAGATAGATGGCGTCGGCGCGGCGCAGCACGTCGAGCGCCTCGTCGCTCACGGCACCGAGCACGCGGATGGCCAGGCCGGGCCCGGGGAACGGGTGGCGCCCCACCATCTCCTCCGGCAGGCCGAGTTCCCGCCCCACGTTGCGCACTTCGTCCTTGAACAGTTCCCGCAGCGGTTCGATGAGCGTGAACTTCATGTCCGGCTTCAGGCCCCCCACGTTGTGGTGGGTCTTGATCGTCACCGAGGGACCGCCGGTGGGCGACGACGACTCGATCACGTCGGGATAGAGCGTGCCCTGCACCAGGAATTCGGCGCCGCGGGCGCTCGCCTGCGTGGCATCCTCGAACACGTCGATGAAGGTGTGCCCGATGATCGTCCGCTTCTTCTCGGGATCCTCGACGCCCTGCAGCGCGTCGAGAAACCGCCGCGATGCGTCCACGGTCACGAGGTCGATGCCGAGATACGACCGGAAGGTGCGCTCCACCTGGTCGCGCTCGTGCAGCCGCAGCAACCCGGTATCGACGAACATGCAGGTGAGCTGATCCCCGATGGCGCGATGCACGAGGGTCGCCGCCACCGCCGAATCGACGCCGCCCGACAACCCGCAGATCACGCGCTTGTCGCCGACCAGGGCGCGGATCTTCGCCACCTCCTCGTCGATGAAGGCGCCGGGCGTCCACGTCGGCTCCGCGCCGCACACCTGGAACAGGAAGTTGGCGATCAGCTCGGTGCCGCGCGCCGTGTGCGCCACCTCGGGGTGGAATTGCACGCCGTAGAGCGGGCGGGTCTCGTGCCGGTACGCGGCGACCGGCGAGTTGGTGCTGCGCGCGATGGCCACGAAGCCCGGGGGGAGCGCGCGGACCTGGTCGCCGTGGCTCATCCAGGCCGAGAACGCCTCGCCGGCATCGAACCCCTGGAACAACGGGTCTCCCCCGACGACGGTCACCTCGGCACGCCCGTACTCCCGCTGCGTGGCGTGCGTGACGTCGCCGCCCAGCAGATGGGCCATGAGATTCATCCCGTAGCACACGCCGAGCACCGGCGCGATGTCCAGCACTTCGGGGGCGACGGTCGGCGCGCCCGCATCGTACACCGAGTTCGGCCCGCCGCTCAGGATGATGCCCGTGGGCTTCCAGTCCCGGATCCACTCGGCGGTGCGCGTCGGCGGGTGAATCTCGGAGTACACGCGGGCTTCGCGCACGCGGCGTGCGATGAGTTGCGTGTACTGCGAGCCGTAGTCGATGATCAGGATGCGGGAAGACACGAAGGGGAATCCGAGAGCGGGAGGCGGCGCGTCAGTACTTCCAGTGCGCCGAGTCGAGGGAGAGGAAATCGACGTGCTTGCTGTCCAGGTCGAGGATCGCGGCCTGCGGCGTGCCGTGGATCCAGCCGCACGCCTCGCCCGGATTCAGAATCAGCGTGTCACCGCGCGTCTTCATTTCCTGTTGATGGGTGGCGCCGTGAATCACGATCGAGTGGGCCTCGAGCGACCGTTGCTGGACGTCGCCGATGTCGTGCACGATCAGAATGCGGTCGCCGCCCACGTCGAAGCTGTGCGGCGATTCGAACAACTCGAGGCCGATCCCCGCGCTGGCGCGGGTGCTCAGCCCCTCGGGGTCCCCGTCGTTGCGTCCGAAGACGCCGGCCAGGGTCATGTGGGATTCCTCGAACGGCTTGAGGACGAACGGCGAACAGAAATCGCCGGCGTGGAACACCATCGTCACGCCGCCCTCCGCCATCTGGCGGATGAGCTCGGCCACCGCCGGGACCCGATCGTGTGAATCGGACATCACGCCAACGCGCATTACGTCCTCCAGTCGGGTTGGTCCACCTCGCGTCGCACGAGATCGTCGTAGGTCTCGCGCGCCGTCACGATGGCGAATCGGTCACCGTCCACCATGACCTCCGCGGGACGGCGGCGGCTGTTGTAGGTGGACGCCATCACGTACCCATACGCGCCGGCATCGAACACGGCAAGCAGGTCGCCGGGGGACACCGCGTCCATCGTCCGGTCGAGGGCGAGAAAGTCGCCCGACTCGCACACCGGCCCCACGACGTTCAGGAGCTGCTGCTCCGACGCCGGCTGCACGCGCTCGATGCGGTGATAGGCGTTGTAGTACGAGGGGCGCAGCAGCTCCGTCATCCCCGCGTCGGCCACGGCGTATTCCTTCCCGCCGCTGTGCTTGCGATACAGCACGCGGGTGAGGAGCAGGCCCGCATTGCCGACGATGTACCGCCCGGGCTCGACGATCAGCGACAGGCCGGTCTCGCGGGCGATGGGAACCACGGCAGCCGCGAACTCCTCCAGATCCAGCGGGCGTTCGTCCGCGTAGCGCACGCTCAGCCCGCCGCCGACGTCCAGGTGCCGGAGCGTGTCGATGCCGGCGTCGCGGATCTCGCGGCACAGCTGCGCCAGCCGGCGGCCCCCGCTGCGGTACGGCTCCACGTGCGTGAGCATCGAGCCCAGGTGCATGTCGAGCCCCGCCAGCGTCACGCCGGGAAGCGCCGCGGCGACCCGGGCCACGTGGAGCGCGTCGTCGTACGGGATCCCGAACTTGTGCCCGCGCTCCCCGGTCTTGATGTAGTGGTGGGCGGCATCGACCGTCACTTCCGGATTCACGCGCAGGGAAACGCGCGCCTCCACGCCGAGCGCGGCGGCCAGCCGGCCGATGGCCCGCACCTCCGCCTCCGACTCCGCATTGATCAGCGCCACGCCGGCCGTCAGCGCTTCCCGCAACTCGTCGTCGCTCTTCCCCACGCCACCGAAGATGATGTCGGACCCGGGGAACCCGGCGCGCAGGGCGCGGTGCAGTTCGCCCCCGACACCACGTCCACGCCGCACCCCAACTCGCGGAGCGTGCGGAGCACGGCCCGGTTGGAGTTCGCCTTGAGCGTGTAGTGGATGCGATGCTCCACGCCCGAGAGCGCGGCGTCGAGCGCCCGGTAGCGCTCGCGGATCGGTCCGGCCACGTACACGAAGGCGGGCGTCCCCGCGGCGCTCGCAATCCGTTCGAGGGAAACGCCGTCGGCGTGGAGCTCTCCCTCGACCCGGGCAAACCCGGCTGTCAGTACGCCTTCGCCCATACCGCCTCGGCGCTGGCCGGCCGCCCGCACCTGAGACAGCTCTTCGGCGCTTCCGCCGAGCGGAATTCCTCGTCCGGCAGCACCCGGATCGTCGCCTTCGTGTCGGTCTTGATCTGCGCCTCGCATTCCGCGTCGCCGCACCAGCCCGCGTACACGAACGCCCCCTCGCCGTCCATCACTTCCCGGAAGCGGTCGTAGGTGATGGGTTCGCGAATGCTGTGCTGCTCGCGGCGTTCGCGCGCCGCGATCAGCATGTCGGCCTGGATGCGCGACAGCAGCTCGGCGACATCTTCGGCCAGCGTGTTGAGCGACGCCGGCCGCTTCTCCCGCGTGTCGCGGCGCACCAGCACCACCTGGTTCTTCTCCAGGTCGCGGGGGCCGATCTCCATGCGCACCGGAATGCCGCGCATCTCCCACTCGAAGTACTTGGCCCCGGGCTTGATCCCGTCGCGCGCATCGACGTGCACGCGGAGCCGCCCCGGCTCCCGGTGCTCCCATGCGCCGAAGCTCTCCACGATCTTGTCGGCCGCCGCCAGCACGCGCGCCCGCTCCTCGTCGGTCTTGTAGATCGGCACGATCACGACCTCCACGGGCGCGAGCTGCGGCGGCACGCGAAGCCCGATGTCGTCGCCGTGCGTCATGACCAGCCCGCCGACGAGCCGGGTGGACACGCCCCAGCTGGTGTTCCACGCGTACTCGACGGTGCCGGACTCCGCCTGGAATTTCAGGTCGAACACCTTCGCGAAGTTCTGGCCGAGATTGTGCGTGGTGCCCGCCTGCAGCGCCTTGTTGTCCTGCATCATGGCTTCGCACGAGTACGTGCGCAGCGCGCCCGGCGAACCGCTCGGAGTCCGTCTTGCGGCCCGTCACCACGGGCATCGCCATCCAGCCCTCCATGAAGTCGCGGTACACGCCGAGCATCTTGCGCGCCTCGGCCTCCGCCTCGTCGTGCGTCGCGTGCGCGGTGTGCCCCTCCTGCCAGAGAAATTCCAGGGTGCGCAGGAAGAGCCGCGTGCGCATCTCCCAGCGCACGACGTTGGCCCACTGGTTGATGAGCAGCGGCAGATCACGGTAGCTGTGCACCCACTTGGCGAACATCGCGTAGATGATCGTCTCCGACGTGGGGCGCACGATGAGCGGCTCTTCCAGCTTCTTGCCGCCGCCGTGCGTGACCACCGCCGTCTCCGGAGCGAACCCCTCGACGTGCGCCGCTTCCTTCTCCAGAAAGCTCTGCGGAATGAACAGCGGGAAGTAGGCGTTCTGGTGCCCGGTCGCCTTGAACTGATCGTCCAGCGCGCGCTGCATGCGCTCCCAGATGCCGTACCCGGACGGCCGGATGACCATGCACCCGCGAACCGGCGAGTAATCGGCGAGTTCGGCCTTGAGCACCACTTCGTTGTACCACGCGCTGAAGTCCTCGGCGCGCGGAGTGAGCTTCTTGTCGTCAGCCATGCGTAGGATCTGGTGGGAGAGGCCGGATCACACCAGCCGGCCCTCGCTCAATCTAACAGTTCGCTCCTCGCCCGAGGCGAGGGATTTCAGAATCAGGGTGCCGTCCTCGCGGACGATCACGGCCTGCGGCGCCCCGGCCGACGATGCGGCCTTCAACTGGCGGCCCAACTGCTGCGGCCGGAGGGCGTACTCCACGCTCGCGCCGTCGTGGCGGAGCGCCTGGGCCAGGCGCATCGCCTCCGTGAGCTGCCGGGCGTCGGCGTACGCCACCCAGTAGTCGGGACCGGGAAGCGTGGTGGGCATCAGCCCCCGGTGGCGGAGCAGTTCGCCCAGCACCACGTCGCCCATGCCGAACCCCAGCGCCGGCAGGTCCACGCCGCCCAGCGACTTCAGCAGCGTGTCGTATCGGCCACCGCCGCAGATGGCCCGGAACTCCCCGTGCGCGTCGAACAGCTCGAACACGATGCCCGTGTAGTACGCGAGCCCCCGCACGATCTTGAGATCGAGTTCCACCCAGGGCCCCACGCCGAGCGCGTCGAGGTAGGCGAAGTAGCGTTCGAGTTCGCCCAGTCGCTCGTTGACCTCGGCGTTCGCGCCGTACTCCTCGCGCAATCCGTCGAGCGACACCCGGCCGGTGAGTCCCACGATGCGGTCGATCGCGCCGCCGCTCAGGCCGAGCGCGGCCAGCTTCTCGCGCGAGACGTCCAGCGGCTGGCGTTCGATCTTGTCGATCACCGCGAACACGCCCGGCGCGCGGTCGTCGCCGACGTCGAGCGTGGCCAGCAGCGCGCGCAGTAGCTGCCGATCGGACACCCGGGCGCGCACGTCGTTCTGCGTGAGCTGCAGGGCGCGCATGATCTCCACGGCGACCGCCAGCAGTTCGGCGTCGGCCGTGACGTCGGCCTCGCCGACGATGTCCACGTTGAGTTGGAAGTGTTCGCGCAGCCGTCCCTTCTGCTGCCGCTCGTAGCGGAACAGTTGCGGCACCGAGAACCACCGCACCGGCTTGCGCAGCGCGTTGGCTTTGGCGGCCACCATGCGGGCGAAGGTGGGCGTCATCTCCGGACGCAGCGACACCTCGCGTCCACCCTTGTCGGTGAAGTTGTAGAGCTGGCCGACGATCTCATCGCCGCTCTTCTTCGTGTACAGGTCGAGCGGCTCCAGGGGCGGCCCGTCGTATTCCACGAACGCGAACCGGCGCGCCACGTCGCGCCATCTGTTGACGATGAATTCGCGCTCGGCGAATTCCTGCGGATAGAAATCCCGGAAGCCGGGAAGCGCGCCTTTGGCCATCCCTAAACCTATTGGGCAAGCGGAGATACGTGCAAGCGCAACATGGCATCTCCCACCGTGTGGAACGAGCCGGTGACGAGCACCGTCGCCCCCGTCCGTCCGGCGCTCGCCAGGGCGGCATCGAAGTCCGGCTCGGCTTCGTACGCCCACCCCCGGTCGGCGGCGAATGCCGCCACCTCGGCGAGCGTCCATGCCCGGCTCTCGGGCGCCGTCGGGGCGTTGGTGAATACGAAGCGCGCCACCCGCGGCGCCAGCGCGTCGAGCATCTCGCGCCAGTCCTTGTCGCCGAGGGCGCAGACCAGCGCCACCACCGGGGCCGGCGGCTCCACTCGGCTCAGCGTCTGCGCCAACACGCGTGCCCCGTCGCCGTTGTGCGCGACATCGAACAGATACCGGCCGGCTTGCTGGAAGCGCCCCGGAATGTGGATCGCGGCCAGCCGCGATTCGGCGTCGGCAAGCGAGACGGCGAACCGCGGTCCGGCGGCGTCGAGCCACTCCAGCGTGAAGGCGAGATTGGCGGCCTGGTGGGCGCCGGTGAGCGGGGTGCGCAGGCGCCGCCGGTCGCCGAGCGCGGTGAGCACGAACTCGGTGCCGTGCCCATCCACCGTCAACTCCTCGACGCGCGTGCGCTCCGCCACCACGCGCACGTCGGACGCACCGGCCGCTCGGGCGCGCGCCGCCAGCAGCTCGCGAATGCGCCGATCGGGCTCACCGATCACCGCCGGCCGGCCCGGCTTGAAGATGCCCGCCTTCTCACTCGCGATCTCGTCCAGCGTCTCGCCCAAGTACTCGGTGTGATCGAACCCGATGGAGATGACCCCGGCGGCGGCGGGATCCACCACGTTCGTCGTGTCGAGGCGCCCGCCCAGGCCCGTCTCGATGAGCCCGACATCCACGCCCTGATCCCGGAAGTACGCGAACGCCAGCACGGTCGTGGCCTCGAAGAACGTGCCCCCGATGCGTTCGACCAGCGGCGTCCACCGCTCCACGAACGACACCACCTCCTGCCCCGGAATCGCAGCGTCGTCGACCATGATGCGCTCGCGAAAATCCACCAGATGGGGTGAGGTGTACTTGCCCACACGCAGGCCGCGGCCCCGCAGGAGGGCGGCGGCGGTCGCCACGGCGCTTCCCTTTCCGTTGGTGCCCGCCACGTGCAGCACGGGGAACGCGCGGTGCGGATTGCCGAGCGCATCGAGCAGCGTCTCGGTGCGCTCCAGGCCGAACTTGTAGCCGCTGGTGGTCCGCGCAAAGAGATACTGCAGCGCGTCCTGGTACCGGATCAGGTCGACGTCCACCCCGAGGCCGCCGGTTTCCCGGTCATGTGACGGAGCAGCTGGCTCACCGTCTGCTTGAGGTCCTTGCGGTGCACGACCGTGTCCAGCATGCCGTGGTCGAGCAGGAACTCCGACGTCTGGAATCCCTGGGGGAGATCCTGCCCGAGGGTCTGCTTGATGACCCGCGGTCCGGCGAACCCGATCACCGCCCCGGGCTCGGCGATGATCGCATCGCCCAGCATGGCGTAGCTGGCGCTCACGCCGCCGGTGGTGGGATTGGTGAGGATCGAGACGTACGGTATTCGCCGCTCGGCAAGCTGCGCGAGCACCGCCGACACCTTCGCCATCTGCATCAGGGAGAGCACGCCCTCCTGCATCCGCGCGCCGCCGGACGCCGACACGATCACCAGCGGATACTTCCGCTCCAACGACCGCTGGCCGAGGCGGGCGATCTTCTCGCCGACCACCGACCCCATGGAGCCACCCATGAACGCAAAGTCCATGACCCCGAGATTCACCGGGGCGCCGTCCATCATACCGGAGGCGGCGAGGATGGCATCGGTGTCGCCGGCGTTGTTCGTGGCCTTCTTCAGTCGCGCGGGATAATCCGGAAAGCCGAGCGGATCCGTGGAGCGCAGATCGACCTCGAGTTCTTCGATGGTGCCGTCGTCGAGGAGGATGGCCGCGTACTCGTGCGCCCGGATGCGGCGGTGATGCTCGCAATTCGGGCACACGTTGAGGTTGCGCACGAACTTCTCGCGAATGTCCGTGTGCCCGCAGGCCTCGCACTTTTCCCAGACGTCCGCGGGGATCTCGAGCTTCTCGCGCCGCGGCTGGCGGGGCTTCTTCTCCTTCCGGAACCAAGCCATCAGTCAAATCTGGGGGGCCTCCCCCGGCGGGGGAAGTGCCGGCGGATCAGAGGGCGATCTGCCCGGTTCCGGCGCCTCGCCCCTCACCGGAAATCCGCAGCAGCACGCCGACCGCCAGCCAACTCGCGAACATGAACGATCCCCCGTAACTGAAGAACGGCAGGGGGATGCCGGTGACCGGCGTGAGGTTGAGCGTCATTCCCACGTTCTCCACCACGTGCGTAAGCCACATCGCGAGGAGACCGAACGCCACCAGGCTGCTGTAGGAATCGCTCGCCCGCGCGGCCACGCGCACGACGCGGTAGAACAGGAACGCGAACAACGCCAGCGCCACCGTCACGCCGACGAACCCCAGTTCCTCGCCCACCACCGAGAAGATGAAGTCGGTGTGCTGCTCCGGCAGGAACGCCAGACGCTTCTGGGTCCCCATCGTGAATCCCTTCCCGAACCATCCCCCCGAACCGATGGCCACCTGCGACTGGATCACGTGATAGCCGGTGCGCAGGGGATCGCTGTTGGGATCGAGGAATACCCGCAGCCGCGACTGCCGGTACGCGCCGAGGTGATCCCAGAGTAACGGCGCCACGACGCCGGCGATCACGTTGGCCGTGACGATGGAGACGCTCTCCCACAAGTACGGCTTGTACCAGAGCACCAGCGCCAGCAGCAGCATGAACCAGGCGCCCCAGAGGCTGGTGTTGAACGCCAGCACCAGACTGATCACGGGACTGGCCACGAGCGCCAGCAATTCCCACGACACGCCCGCCCAGAACAGCATCAGGAAGAAGATGCCGATGAACACGATGCCCGTGCCGAGATCCGGTTGCAGCATGATCTCCAACCACGGAATGCCCACGATGAGCGCCGGCTTCCACAGCTCGACGAGCGATTTCGGCGCCTCGCGATTGGCGGCCAGCACCTTGGCCAGCATCATCACCACGGTGATCTTGGCCAGCTCGGATGGCTGCCCCAGCCGCACCCCGCCGATCACCAGCCAGCTCTTCGTGCCCGCCGCGGTGCCCGACCCCTTGCCGAAGAAGAACAGCATGAAGAGCACGAGGATGGTGCCCACGTACGCCGGCACCGTTGCCCATTCGAACAGCCGTACGGACGCCCGGCTCACCGCGAACGCCCCGATCAACCCCAGCGTGAACCAGAGAATCTGCTGCCGGTATACGTGCGCCACGGCCGTCGGAACGTCCGTCTGGCCGGCCGAATACACGATGGCGATCCCGTACGCCGAGAGAATCAGCGCCACGACCATCAGTGGCCAGTCGAGGGTAATGCGGCGGCCGGCGCTCATCCGCCGGTCTCCACGAGCGTGGTGACCGTGGACTTGAGGTAGTGCCCGATGATCGACGATGCGATGCGGGCGGCCCGGGGGCCGTGCCCGCCGAACTCCAGCATCACCACGACGACGATCTTCGGATCCTCGGCCGGCGCGAATCCGGCGAACCAGGCGTGGTTCAGTTCCACGCCGTTTCGCCGCACGCCGCTCTGCGCGGTGCCCGTCTTACCGGCCAGCTGCACGCCCTTGATCTGCGCGCTCGCGGCGGTGCCGCCGGTCTCCACCACCCCTTCGAGCGCGTTGCGCAGGTTTCGCAACTGGGTGTCATCGAGCGTGAAGATCCGCTCGAGTTTCGGTGGCTGCGTGGCGACCTCCGGCGTCGCCTCCACCCCGTTCTCGGCGAGCGCCGTGTAGAACTTGGCCATCCCCAGCACCGTCTGCGCGTCCTCGCCCTGGCCGATGGACATGTTCATGACCGTCGCCCCCGGGGTCCAGCCGCGTGGACCATACTTCTGATCGAAGTACTGCAGCCGATCCGGAAACCGCGGCCGGCTGTCCTCGGGCAGGTCGATTCCCGTGGGGGTGCTGAACCCGAGTCGCACACCACCGGCGATGAGCCGGGAGAGCCCGATGCGCAGCCCGAGCTGGTAGAAGTAGACGTCACACGACTTCTCGATGGCCTGGCTGAGCGTGAGATCGCCGTGCCCGGCGGGATCCCAACAGGCCCAGTACCGGTCGCCGTAGAAGTAGCGCCCCGTGCACGGCTGCGGCATGTGGTCGCCCATGTTCACGAGGCTGTCCTCGAGGCCGATCACGGCCGTGGCCAGCTTCCAGGTGGAGCCCGGGGGGTAGGTGCCCTGCGTCGCCTTGTTGTAGAGCGGTGATCGCGGATCGTTGAGCAGCGAGTCGTAGTACGCGATCGACACGCCGCCGACGAACCGATTCGGATCCCAGCTCGGCGCGCTGTAGAGCGCCAGCACGGCGCCGGTGCGCGGCTCGAGCGCCACCGCTCCCCCGGTGAGCGAATCGCCGAACAGGTGCGCGACGTATTCCTGCAGGTCGAGATCGATGTTCGTGTACAGCGGCTTGCCCTGCTGCGGTTCGAGGTCCTCCCGCGCGCCCACTTCCCGCACCACCCGTCCGCGGGCATCCACCTCCACGAACCGGCTCCCCTCGCGGCCGCGCAGCGTCGATTCGTATTCGCGCTCCAGCCCCTGCTTTCCCACGAGCTGGCCCGGCTTGTACCCGTCGAACGCCGGCGTGGCCAGTTCCGAGTCACTCACCTCGCCGATCGTTCCGACGAAGGCGGAGACATCGCCGCCCGCGGGATACGCCCGCTTGGGCGACGACTGGATGATCAGGTTCGGGAAATCGATCCGGTGCTCTTCCAGCACCGAGATCTCGTCGAACGTCGCGTCGGGCAGGATCACCGTGGGGCGCACCGGGCTCCGGTTGTAGCGGCGCACGGCGGCGTCGATCTCGCCGCGGCTCAACGGCACCATCTCGGCCACGCGCCGCAGCGTGCCGCGCAGGGAATCGAGCGACTGCGGCAGAATCGAGACCGTGTACCCCACCACGTTCTCGGCAATGATCCGGCCCGTGCGGTCGAAGATGTTTCCACGCGGCGCCGGCAGGGGCACTTCCCGGAGGCGGTTCTCCTCCGACCGCAGCGCCCACTCCTGATTCCGGATCACCTGCGTGCGGAAGAACGCGAGGAGGAGGACACTGAGCGCCAACCCGATGAGCCCCATCGCAACCCGCGCCCGGTGCGCGACGGCGTTCGGGTGGAAGCTCACGCTTCCGCGTCTCCCCCGAGCGGGCGCAGGATGGCCATCGCGACCATGCCCACCACCGCCGTCAGGATGGCCGACAGCACCGACCAGAACAGCAGTTGCGCTATCAGAGCGCCGAACCCCATGTCGTGCTTCGCCAGCACGTACACGATGTCGAAGGCCCACTTGCCCAGAAACAGGAACGCCGCGTTGATGGCGACGTTGTCGGCGAAGAACATGCCCTTGAGCCACGACGCGCCGAACCCCACCACCGCCATGGCGAGCGCGCCGGCACCGAATCCGCTCAGCAGCAGCGAGTCGGTGGCCAGCCCCAGCCCGAACCCGAGCACCGCCGCCCAACCGGGACGCAGCCGCACGGCGGCATACAGCACGGCCATCACGAGGAAGTCGGGCGACGCACGCCAGGGAATCAGTGGCTGCACCACGAACTGCAGCACCACGAGTACCACGACCACCGCCCCGGTGCGGATCGCGTGCCGCGCGCTCACCGCGGCCCCCCGCCCGGCGGACGCCGGGTCGTATCGATGCGCGCGCTGTCGGCGCGAGCCCGGCGGCGGAGCGCCTCGAGTTCGGCCGCGTGCCGGGCCAGCGAATCGGCCACCACGGTCATCCGGTGCTGCGCCGAATCGACGGTGGCGCTGTCCGCCCATGCATCGCCCACACTCTGCTGCGATCGATCGGGCGTCATCACCATTACCGAGTTCACGTTGGCGGGATTCACGGCCGGTCGGAGGAGATACGTGCGCGACCAACCCTCGGTGGTCCGAATCTCCGCCATCACCGTGCCCACGGGAATGCCCCGCGGAAAGGTGCCGCCGAGCCCCGACGTGATGATCTCGGTGCCGGGCTTGAGCAGGGTCCGGAAGGCGACGTTCCGCAATTCGAGCAGGTACCCCGCGGATCCCGACCCGGCATGCGGGTACACGATGCCGAACACCGCCCCGTCCAGCGTCATCGCGCTGACACGAAAATCGGGGTGGGAGAACAGCATGACGATGCTCGTGGTGGGATCGGCCGACTGGACGAGGCCGATCACGCCGTCCGGTCCGACCACGGGACTGTACGTCGAGATTCCGGCGTTGCTTCCCGCGCTCAACACCAGGGAGGTGATCACGTCTCCCGGGCGTCCGTGCTCCTGCAGCGCCACGGCGGGAATGATGCCCCACTTGAGCCGGCCGCCCAGGCCGAGGAGGTGGCGCAGCCGGTCGTTCTCCAGCCGCAGCGCCTTCGCCTCATCCGCGGCCGCCACCAGCGTATCGCGCCCCAGGGCCAGCTTCTCGGATTCGAGCCACGCCACCCGCCACTGCTTCGCCCCGCGCTGCACCGTGACCAGCGGGGCCATCAGGGTGCGCCGCAGCGCCCCCGAGATCGGCGCGCGCGCGTCGGGCGGGAGCGCCATCGCGAACACCGAGAGGACGATGCACAACGCGAGGACCGCGATGTCGGCCCGGGTGCCGGAACGAGCGGCGCGTGCCACGACCAGTCCTCAGCTGCTCAGCACGGACCAGTACTTCTCCTCGTCGTCGAGAATCCGCCCGGTGCCGCGTACGACACAGGTAAGCGGGTCCTCGTCCACGTGAATCGGCAGGCTCGTTTCCTGACTCAACAGCAGGTCGAGACCGCGGATCAACGCACCGCCACCCGTCATGACGATGCCGCGATCCACGATGTCGCTGGCCAGCTCGGGGGGCGTGATTTCCAGCGCGCGGCGCACGGCGTCCACGATCTGCTGCACCGGTTCCTGGATCGCTTCGCGGATCTCGCTGGAGTGCACGCGCACGGTCTTCGGGATTCCGGACACCAGGTCGCGCCCCTTCACCTCCATCTCCCGCTCGTCGCCCACCGGCGCCGCCGACCCGACCTGGATCTTCACCTGCTCCGCCGTCTGCTCGCCGATCAGCAGGTTGTAGTTCTTGCGCAGGAATTGCACGATCGCGATGTCGAGCTCGTCGCCGCCCGTGCGGATCGACGTGTCGCTCACGATCCCGGACAGGGCGATGACGGCGATCTCCGTGGTGCCGCCGCCGATGTCGATCACCATGTTGCCCGTGGGCGTCTCGACGGGGAGCCCCACGCCGATCGCCGCCGCCATGGGTTCGGCGACCATGAACACTTCCTTGGCCCCCGCTCCCATGGCCGAGTCGCGCACGGCGCGCTTTTCGACTTCTGTAATACCGGAGGGCACGCACACGATCACACGCGGCTTCACCTTGAACACGTGGTTCTCGATGATCAGCGTGAGAAAGTAGCGGAGCATCTTCTCGGTGACGTCGAAGTCGGCGATCACACCGTCCTTCATCGGGCGCACCGCGATCACGCCATCGGGCGTGCGCCCCAGCATTCGCTTGGCTTCGAGTCCGACGCTCTTGATCACCTTCGTCTCGCGGTCGATCGCGACGACGGAGGGCTCGTTGAGCACGATCCCTTCACCCTTCACGTAGATCAGGGTATTCGCCGTGCCGAGATCGACACCGATCGCATTGGCGGGAAACAGAGAGCCCGCTTTGAAAAAAGGCCAGCGCATCAGCCGGTAATCTTGACCCGAAGTATGAGGACGGTGGGCGGCGAATCGAGGTCGGCCATCGGCGGCAGTCCGCGAACGTACCGCCGCAGGGCGATGCCAGCAAGATATTGACTTACCGTAACCTACGCCACTCAAGACGACCCTGCCCCGGGGATGGTAAAAGGGGGGCGGGAGCCCATCGGACCCCCGCCCCCCTTGCCTGACCTACCACCGCCGTCGACCTCAGGCCAGAAGCTTCGCGGCCTCCACGTACGGCAGGCCGAAGGCCTCGGCCACAGCCTGATACGTCACCTGCCCCTCGGCCACGTTCAGCCCCTTGAGCAGGGCCGGATTCTCCTTCAGCGCCCGCTTCCACCCCTTGTTCGCCAACTGGAGGGCATACGGCAGCGTCGCGTTGGTGAGCGCCAGCGTGGACGTTCTGGGGACGCCTCCCGGCATGTTGGCCACGCCGTAATGGATCACGCCGTCCACCACATAGGTCGGATTCTCGTGCGTCGTGGCGTGGATCGTCTCCACGCACCCACCCTGATCGATCGCCACGTCCACGATCACCGAGCCGGGCTGCATCAGCTTGAGATCCTCGCGCCGCACCAGCTTCGGCGCCTTGGCCCCGGCAATGAGCACGCCGCCGATCACGAGATCCGCCGTCGCGATGGCCTCGAGAATGTTGTGGCGGTTGGAGTGGATGAGCTGCACGTTGGCCGGCATCACGTCGCTGAGGTAGCGCAGCCGCTCAAGCGACAGGTCCAGGATGATCACCTTGGCGCCCATGCCGGCGGCCATCTTGGCGGCATTGGTGCCCACCACGCCGCCGCCCAGCACCACCACCTTGGCCGGGGCCACCCCCGGCACGCCACCCAGCAGCACCCCGCGGCCGCCGTACAGCTTCTCCAGATACTTGGCGCCTTCCTGCACCGCCATGCGCCCCGCCACCTCCGACATCGGTGTCAGCAGGGGCAGGTCGCGATCGGGCAGTTCCACGGTCTCGTACGCCACGCACACGGCGCCGCTGTCGATATGGGCCTTGGTCAACCGTTCGTCGGCCGCGAAATGGAAGTACGTGAAGAGGAGCTGCCCGCGCCGCATGTGCTTCCACTCGGGCTCGATCGGCTCCTTCACCTTCATGATCATCTCACTGTCGCGCCACACGGTCGCCGCGTCGGGCGCGATCTTGGCGCCGACCGCGGTATACATCGAATCGTCGAACCCGCTGCCGTCGCCGGCGCCGGTCTCGATGAGCACGGAATGCCCGGCGCTGATCAGCGCCTCGGCACCCGCCGGAACGAGCGCGATGCGGTTCTCGTTCGTCTTGATTTCCTTCGGAACGCCAACTTTCATGGCTCGATTGGTTGCGAGTTGGAATGGCCGGCCGGGACGGCCCAGTTGCCGCCCGGCTAGGGACCGAAGGGAAACTTAAGGGCCGGTCGGACCGGACGCACAGGGGGACGCGGACCGGGGCAATCGGCCCCGCCTGCCCCCGGCGCCCGGACCCTCAGCTCGCCGAGCCCGGCCCGAGCGAGAGAATCGTCTGGGCTGCCGGCTCGAAGAAGGTCCGCGCAACGTCGCGCACCGCCTCCTCGTCCACGGCGTCCACGAGCGCCAGCAGCTCGTCCAGCGACCGGTACGGCTCCTCGTAGAGGGCCACCGAGGCAGCCCGGTACATGCGCGAGGCCGGGCTCTCCAGCGACAGCACGAGATTGCCCTTGAGCTGCTCCTTGCCCATCGCCAACTCGCTCGCGGGCAGCCCCTCGTCGGCCAGCCGCCGCAGTTCCACCCGGATGGCGTCGAGGGCCCGCGGGGCCGTGTCAGGGCCCGTCCCCACGTACACGCCATGCATCCCGGTGAGTTCGTGCAGCGTCTGGTAGGTGTACACGGCGTAGGCGAGACCGAGTTCCTCGCGCACCCGCTGGAAGAGTCGGGAGCTCATCCCGCCGCCCATGAGCATGCTCACCAGCACCAGCGCGTGGCGCCGCGGGTCGCCGTGCCGCACGGCGCGCGAACCGACCACCAGGTGCGTCTGGGCGCCGTCACGGTCCACGTGCCGGACCTCCGGCGCGACGTCGGGCACCGGAGCCACCGTGGGCTGCAGGTGCCCGCCCCGCGGCTGGGCCGCCCAGCCGGTGCGCGCCAGGACCTCCAGCAGCTCGTCGTGCTGCACGTTGCCGGCCACCGCCACCACGATATGCTCGGGGTGGTAGGCCCGCTCGTGGAGCGCGCGCAGCTCGGCCGTTCCCAACCGGGACACGGTCTCCCGCGTCCCGAGGATCGAGTACCCCAGAGGGTGATCGCCCCAGAGCGCCGCGTTGTGCAGCTCGAAGACGAGGTCGTCCGGGGTGTCCTCCACCATCGCGATCTCTTCCAGGATCACCCGGCGTTCGAGCGTCAGGTCGGCGTCGCGCAGCGCGGGGTGGAACACCATGTCCCCGATCACGTCGCGCCGCCAGTTCCAGGTGCGCATCCAGCACCCGTGCCTGGTACACCGTGTGCTCGCGGGACGTGTAGGCGTCGAGCCCACCGCCCACCGCCTCGAGCGCCAACGCGATCTCGGCCGCGCTGCGCCGCTCCGTGCCCTTGAACACCATGTGCTCGAGCAGGTGGGACACCCCCATCTCCTCTGCGCGCTCGTGCACCGACGCTGACCGGATCCACGCCCCAAACGACACCGACCGCACTCCCGGCATCTGCTCCGAGAGTACGGTCAGCCCGTTCGGCAGGACGGTCCGGCGAAACGCGGTGTCGCCGCGCTGCGCCGGTGCGGTCACGACCGGCGCGACCGCTCGCCGCGGCGGCCGCCACCACGGCGTCCTCCGCGATCCCCACGATCCTCGTGGTCGCCCGAGGCCTCGGCGGCCCCATTGCCTTCCGCCGGCGGGGCGGCGTCTTCGGGCGTGCCTTCCGGCTTCGGCAGCAGCGCCTTCATGGACAGGCGGAGGCGGCCACGCTCATCGCGCTCGATGAGCTTGACCTTCACGCGGTCTCCCTTCTTGACCACGTCCTCGGTCCTCTCCGTACGGCCGTGGCGCATCTCGGAGATGTGCAGCAGCCCTTCGGTACCGGGCATGATCTCGATGAACGCGCCGAACGCCGTGGTCGACTTGACCGGGCCCTCGTAGATCTCGCCGACGACCGGCTCGGCGGTGATCGCCTGCACCATCTGCCGGGCGCGCTCCATGGCCTCGCCGCCGACGGCGGCGATCGTGACCAGACCGGAGTCGTCCACGGTGAGTTCGGCGCCCGTCTCGTCCTGGATGCCGCGAATCGTCTTGCCCTTGGGACCGATCAGGTCGCCGATCTTCTCGGGGTTGATGGTCATCGTGACGATGCGCGGGGCGTACGGCGACAGGTCGGCGCGCGGGGTCTCGAGCGCCTTGTTCATCTCGCCGAGAATGTGCATCCGCCCTTCGCGGGCCTGGGCCAGGGCTTCCTTCATGATCTTGAGGTCGAGCCCCTGGATCTTGATGTCCATCTGGATGGACGTGATGCCCTGCGACGTGCCCGCCACCTTGAAGTCCATGTCACCGAGGTGGTCTTCGGTGCCCAGGATGTCGGTGAGGATCGCGTACTTCTTGCCTTCCTTGATGAGTCCCATTGCCACACCGGCCACGGCCGCGCCCATGGGAACGCCGGCGCCGAACAGGGCCAGCGAGCCGCCGCAGATCGACGCCATGGACGACGATCCGTTGGACTCCATGATGTCGGAGACGATGCGGATGGTATACGGGAACTCCTCGAACGGCGGCAGCATGGCCTGCAGCGCGCGCTCGGCCAGGTTGCCGTGGCCGATCTCGCGCCGCGACGTGCCGCGCATCGGCCGCACCTCACCCGTCGAGAACGGCGGGAAGTTGTAGTGCAGCATGAACGACTTCGTCGACTCCTGGGGCTCGTCGATGCTGTCGAGCCGCTGGACGTCGTTGGCCGTTCCGAGCGTCACGCTGACGAGCGCCTGGGTCTGGCCGCGCGTGAACAGCGACGAGCCGTGGGCCCTGGGCAGGACGTCCATATCGATCGTGATCTGCCGGACTTCGGTCGCCTTGCGGCCGTCGACGCGCTGCTTGGTGTCGAGCACCTGCGAGCGGAGGCTCTCGTACTCAACGTCGCCGAGCACCGCCTTCACGTCGCCACCGTTGTCCGGGAATTCTTCCTTGAGCTGGTCGGCGACCTCGTCCTTCACCCGCTCCACGGCCTGCACGCGGGTGTGCTTGTCCTTCTGGTTGATCGCTTCGGCGATCTTCGGCTCGGCAAGCTCGCGCACGCGAGCTTCGAGCGCTTCGGGGCGCTCGGGCTTCTTCCACTCCATCTTGGCCGGGCGATCGATCTTGCCGAGCAGCTCCACCTGGGCGGCGATCAACTCCTTGATGCCGCCGTGCGCCACTTCGAGCGCCGAGACGACGTCATCCTCGGACACCTGCAGGGCACCGCCCTCGACCATCACGATCGAGTCGTCGGACCCGGCGACGACGAGGTCCATGTCGCTGTACTCGAGCTGCTGGAAGGTCGGGTTGAGCACCCAGTTGTCCTGCACTCGGCCCACGCGGACGCCGGCGATCGGTCCCATGAACGGGATGCGCGAGGCGTTGATGGCGAACGACGCGGCGACCAGCGCCAGCACGTCGGCGTCGTTCTCCTGATCGGCGGAGACGACGTAGATGAAGACCTGGACTTCGTTCTTGAAGCCTTCCGGAAACAGAGGGCGGATCGAGCGGTCGATGACGCGCGCCGCGAGGATCTCATGATCGTGCGGGCGTCCTTCGCGCTTGATGAAGCCGCCCGGGATCTTGCCGGCGGCGTAGGTCTTCTCGCGATACTCGACGAGCAGGGGGAAAAATGGGAGCGTCGATTCCTTGTCGCTCACGGTGCAGGCCGCGATCACCATCGTGTCGCCGAACTGCACGACGGCCGAGCCGGCCGCCTGCTTCGCCATACGGCCCGTCTCGATGACGAGCTTCCGACCGGCGAAGGTCTTCTCGATGCGTTGCATCATTGCGTTGTAGCCTCGTGGAATACAAAAAGCGCGCGGGCCACTGTGGTGTGGCTCCCCGCGCGCGTGCTCATCACGTGCACTCTAGTACCGAAGACCGAGGTCCTGCACGAGCTGGCGATAGCTCTCGACATCCGTGCGCCGCAGATAGCTCATGAGCCGCTTCCGCTGGCCGACCATCTTCAGCAGGCCGCGCCGGCTGTGATGGTCCTTCTTGTGCGTGCGGAAGTGCTCGGTCAGGTAGTTGATGCGCTCGGTGAGCACGGCAACCTGGAGCTTCGTCGAGCCGGTGTCGGTCTCGTGGGCCTTGTACTTCGCGATCTCGGGTGACTTCTGAAATGGCATGACGTGATGATCCCCGCCCCAGTGGCGGTATGTTGATTAAACCGAATCAGTTGCAGCAGATGAAGTTAACGGAGTACGTATTCCGTGTAAAGGGAGGGTGGCGACGTTCGCAGCCCCGCGTCCCCACCGGCGACCCTAGGAGAAGAAGTGCCCCAACCAGGCCCTCGTGTCGTTGAACATCACGAGCGCGAACAGCAGGGCGATGACCACGAGCCCGAAGCGGAGGATGTTCTCCCGGGTCCGGGCGCTGAACGGGCTCCCCTTGGCCGTCTCGATCACGTTGACCACGATCTGGCCGCCGTCCAGGATCGGGATCGGCAGCAGGTTCAGCACGGCCACGTTGATGCTCAGGAGGGCGATGAGGTAGAACAGCGACGCCGATCCCGTTGCGCGCGGCCTGCACCGATGCCCGGGTGATGGCGATACGGCCTGCCCAACTCCTTCACGGAGACCTTCCGGGTGATCAGGTCGTGCACAATGCCGATGACCGCGCCCCCCATGACCCACGTCGCCCTCGTTCCGTTCGCCACGGCCTGCGCGAACCCCACCGGCATACGGCGCACGTCCTGCCGCTGCGCAACCCCGATCCGCCCCAGCGTGTCCACCACATTGGTCACCGGATCGGGTACCGGCGTCGGCCGGGGCGTCACCCGAAGGTCCATCACCTTGCCCTGCCGCCAGACCGTGAACACCAGCGTGGACCCCGCAGCGGGGCTCACCTGCGCCACGAGGTCCGCGAAGCCCGGCGTCGCCACCCCGTTGATCGCCGCGATGCTGTCTCCCTTCTGGAGCCCGGCCGCCGCGGCCGCACCGCCCGGCAGCACGGAATCCACCACCGGCGGCACCCAGTAATCCACCGCGCGGGCCACCGCCAGCGGGGTCAGTGAGTCGTTCAGCGGGACGACGACGTCCCCGTGCTGCGTGCCGAAGGTGACGTCGGCGCGGCTCAGCGCCACCGCATTCAGGATCTCCGACCAGTCGCCGACGCTGTCGCCGTTGACCCGGAAGATCGTGTCGCCCGGCTGCAGCGCCGCGCAACGCGCCGCCGCCCGGGGGCACGTTGACGGCACCCACCACGCGCGTCGGCACGACGGTGCGTCCGAAGTGGTACGAGAGGCCGATCGGCCACCACCAGCGCCAGCAGGGCGTTCATCGTGACGCCGGCAAACAGGATGAGCAATCGGGCCGGCAGGGACTTCGACTCGAACCACCGGTGCTCGGGCACCGGACGCGGTCCGAAGGGCACCATGGCCTCCGGATCGTAGCCCGGGTCGCCCTCCTTCAGCCCGCCCTGCTCCTCGCTCCCCCCTTCGAGGAACGCCGAGGTCTCGTCGTGGCGCGAGGCCATGCGGACGTACCCGCCGAGCGGGAGTAGCGCCAGGACGTATTCCGTCTCGCCGCGCCGCTTCTTCCAGAGCGCCGGCCCGAAGCCGATGGAGAATCGCGGAGCATAGACGCCCATTGCCTTGGCGGCCACGAAATGGCCGAACTCGTGCACGAAGATCACGAGCCCGAATACGAGAACAGGAGCGAGAAGAGCTAGCATCCGAATCGGTCTCTCACGTGGCGCCGCGCGGCGGCATCTGCCGCCTCGAGCGCCGAGCGGGTGTCCCCCGGCATCGCACCCAATGCCTCGAGCGCGCCGGTAATGCCCACCGCGATGTCGGTGAACCCGATCCGCCCTTCCAGAAATATGGCGACGGCCTGCTCGTTGGCGGCATTGAAGATGGCCGGCGCCGCCCCACCAGCGCGCCCGGCTTCCATGCCGAGCCGCAGCGCGGGGAAGGCGTCGAGCCGGACCGGCTCGAACGTGAGCGGCGAGGCACTCACCGGATCGAAGGCCGGCACACCGGCGTCCGGCGTCCGGTCCGGATGGGTCAGCGCGTAGAGGATGGGCAGTTCCATGCTCGGCACCCCCATCTGGGCCAGCACGCTGCCGTCCACGAACTCGACCAGCGAATGCACGATGCTCTGCGGGTGGACGACGACCTCGATCCGGTCGTACGGCAGTCCGAACAGGTAGTGCGCCTCGATCACCTCGAGCGCCTTGTTGGCCAGCGTGGCGCTGTCCACGGTGATCTTCCGCCCCATGCGCCAGGTCGGATGCTTCAGGGCGTCGGCCAGCGTGGCCGTCTGCAGCCGTTCCCGCGACCATTCGCGGAACGGCCCGCCGGACGCCGTCAGAATGATCCGCCGCACCTCGACGTCCGGACGCCCCGCGATGCACTGCAGCACCGCGCTGTGCTCGCTGTCCACCGGTACCACCCGTCCGCCCCCCCGGCGTTCGGCGGCGGCCACGAGATGCCCGCCCATCACGAGCGTCTCTTTATTGGCCAGCGCCACGCGCTTGCCGCGCTCCAGCGCGGCCAGCGTGGCGTCGAGCCCCACGGACCCGACCACGGCGTTGAGCACGATGTCCACATCGTCTCGCACGGCGGCCTGCGTCAGGCATTCGGGGCCCATACACCAGTCGCGTTCGGCCGCCTCCCCCGGCTGCACCAGGCCCACGAAGCCCGGTTCCCCGCCCGCGGCCTGCTGGGCCAGCAGGGCGGCGTTGGAATGCGCGGTCAGCGCCGCCAGCCGGAAGCGGTCCGGATGCCGCGCCAACACGCGCAGGGCCGTCGTTCCGATGGAGCCGGTGGATCCCAGAATGGCCACCCCGCGACGCGTCATGCGGGGGCGGGAACGAGCAGGAGACCGAGCAGGAGATAGGCGACGGGCAGCACGAAGAGCAGGCTGTCCAGCCGGTCCAGGACGCCGCCGTGTCCGGGAATCAGTTGCGAGCTGTCCTTGACGCCGGCCTCGCGTTTGAGGAGCGACTCGAAGAGGTCGCCGGCCTGGGCGGCGATGCTGATCGCCAGGCCGAACACCACGATCCCCAACGGCGTCAACCCCAGCTGCGCCACCGGGCGCAGCGCATAGTGGACGTACAGATAGGTCGCGGCCACGCAGACCGCGACGCCCCCCACCCCGCCGGCCACGGTCTTTCCCGGGCTGATGGCCGGCATCAGCTTCCGCCGCCCGAACAGGCGGCCGAACGTGTAGGCGCCGATGTCGGTGAGCCAGGTGAGGATGACCGGCAGCCCGACCAGCGCCCCCCCGGCCGAGAGGGACAGATGCAGGCCGCCCACCGCCACCTGCCGGCCACCGAGCGCGTACTCGTGGTAGCGGAGCATGTAGGCGAAGGAGAGCGTCGCCCCGGTGTAGATCACGCCCAGGAACGTGACGCCCAGCGACGCCATGGGCTGCCCCTGCGACCCGCGCATCCAGAGCGTGAGCGTGCAGACGATGAGGACGATCACGAGCACGTCCACCGGCCGCACGACGTAGAGGCCGAGGTATCGCGCGTGCACGGCAAGGGGCGTGAGGCCGGCGAGCCCGATGCCGATGTCGTCCAGCGGCTGGTTGCCCGCGCTGCGCGCCAGGCGGAAGAACTCCCAGGCGCCCAGCGCGGAGGCCACAGCGAGGAGGGCCGCCAGGGGCGCGCCCCCGACCACGAGAATGGCCAGCACCACGGGCGCGGCGACCACGGCGAACAGCACGCGGCGCATCAATTCGCTCATCGGACCGTCACTCGACCGAACCGGCGGTCGCGATTCTGGAAGGCGAGAATGGCGTCATAGAACTGGGCGCGGCGAAAATCCGGCCAGAGCAAGGGAGACACGTAGAGTTCGGTGTACGCCAGCTGCCACAGCATGAAGTTGGAGATGCGGAGTTCGCCCGACGTCCGGATGAGCAGATCCGGATCGGGCATACCCGCCGTGTAGAGGCGCGATTCGAACGCGGCCTCGTCGACGTCCGCGGGCGCGAGGCGCCCCGCGGCGACGTCCTCGGCCAGGGACCGGGCGGCCCGCACCAACTCGGCGCGCGCCCCGTAGGAGATGAACAGGTTGAGATCGAGCCGTGTGTTGTGCGCCGTCTGGGTGGTGACCCGCGCGACGGCGGCGGCGGCCGGCGGGGTGAGGCGTTCGATTTCCCCGAAGACGCGCACGCGAACCCCGTTGGTGTTCAGCGCGTCGGCCTCGCGCTGGATGTACTCTTCCAGCAGCGACATGAGCGCCGAGACTTCGAGCTTCGGCCGCTGCCAGTTCTCCTTCGAGAAGGCGAACAGCGACAGGCACTCGATCCCCACCTCGATGGCGCCTTCGACCACGTCGCGCACCGACTGCATGCCGGCGCGGTGCCCGTACGTGCGCGGCATGACCCGCCCGCGCGCCCACCGCCCGTTGCCGTCCATGATGATGGCCACATGCCGCGGGATCCGCCCGTGGAGGCGGATTTGACCGAGCAGGTCGGCGGGTGTTGCGTCGGGCACAGCGCGCGATTCCCGGATCAGACTTCCATGATCTCGGCTTCCTTCGCCTTGATCAACTCGTCGACGGTGTGGATGTAGTCGTCGTGGAGTTTCTGGACGTCCTTCTCGGCATGTTTGACGTCGTCTTCCGAGACGCCTTGCAGCTTCTTGAAGCCTTCGCGGGCGTGGGTGCGGGCGTGGCGGATCCCGATCCGCCCTTCCTCGGCCAGCTTGTGCACCACCTTGACGAGTTCGCGGCGGCGCTCCTCGTTCATCTGCGGGAGCGGCACGCGGATGAAGGTGCCCTGGTTGGACGGCTCGAGGCCGAGCCCGGCGTCGCGGATGGCCTTCTCCACCACCTTGCTCTGGTTCTTGTCGAACGGCGTGACGATGAGCAGCCGCGGCTCCGGCGACGACACGGTGGCCACCTGGTTCATCGCCATCGGCGTGCCGTACATCTCCACGCGCACCGAGTCGAGCATGGTGGGGGACGCCTTGCCGGACCGGATGTTGGCGAACTCCCGCTTCGCGTTGTCGAGCGCCTTGTCCATGGCGCTCCGGCAGTCTTTCAGGATGTCCTGGATTGTGCTCATTGAACGAGTGTCCCCTCGCGCTCCCCGCGCACGGCACGCGCGATTGCGCCGGGTCGATGAATGTTGAGAACGATCAACGGCAAAGCGTTCTCCTTGCAGAGGGTCACTGCCGTTTGATCCATGACCTTCAGCTCCTCGATCATCACGTCGCGGTAGCTGATCTCCTCGTACAGCTTGGCGGCCGGGTCCCGCCGCGGATCGGCCGAATACACGCCGTCCACGCTGGTCGCCTTGATGATGAGATCGGCCTTGATCTGGATGGCGCGCAATACCGCGGCCGTGTCGGTCGAAAAATACGGGTTGCCCGTACCGGCGGCAAAGATCACGCTGCGCCCCTTCTCGAAATGGCGCAGCGCGCGCCGCCGGATGTAGGGTTCGGCCAACTCCTCCATCCGGATCGCCGTCATCACGCGCGTATCGATGTCCTTGCGTTCGAGCACGTCCTGCACGGCGAGGGCGTTGATCACCGTGCCGAGCATGCCCATGTAGTCGGCCGTGACGCGGTCGAGGCCCATCTTCGAGAGGATGGTGCCGCGCACGATGTTCCCGCCGCCGATCACCATGCCCACGGTGGCGCCCATGCGGATGACCGCCACGATCTCGTCAGCCAGGCGATCGATCGTTTCGAAGTCGAAGCCGAACCCCACCTTCCCGGCCAGCGCCTCGCCGGACAGCTTGATGAGTACGCGTGGATAGCGGAGTTCGGCCATGACGGTCACTCCTCGCCGAGCTGGAAGCGCACGAAGCGCTTCACCTGGATGTTCTCGCCGGTCTTGGCGGACACTTCCTTCACGAGATCGCCGATCGTCTTCTTGGGCTCGCGCACCCACGGCTGATCGAGCAGGGTCACTTCCTTGAAGAAGGCCTGCATCTTGCCGTCGACGATCTTCTGGACCATGGCGTCGGGCTTGCCCGCGGCGCGGGTCTGCTCCTCGGCGATGCGGCGTTCGGACTCGATCTTCTCCGCCGGAATACCGTTCTGGTCCACGGCCATCGGCGCGCTGGCGGCGACGTGCTCGGCGACGTGCTTGGCGAGCTGCTTGAAATCGTCGGTGCGCGCCACGAAGTCGGTCTCGCAGTTGAGCTCGACGAGCACGGCTACCCGGCCGTTGTGATGCACGTAGTGGCCGATGATGCCCTCGCTCGTGGTGCGGCCGGCCCGCTTCTCGGCCTTGGCGACACCGCGCTTGCGGAGGTTCTCCACCGCCTGATCGATATTCCCGCCCGTCTCGTCGAGGGCTTTCTTGCAGTCCATCATGCCGGCGCCGGTCCGCTGGCGCAGCGTCTGGACGTCCTTTGCACTGAACGTAGCCATGAAGTTGTTGTCCGTCGTTGTCCGCGGCGTTCGCGGAGATTGAAATTGCCGTTCTACGGTCTGAGTCGTGGAAACGCCGCCAGCGCGAGCCGGCGGCGTCTGTCGAATTTACTGCGGCAGGCGCCGCGACCGGGCGGCCCCATGGGCCGCCGATCCGGAGCTATTCGGCAGGCGTCGCGTCGCCACCCTCGGTCGACGCCTCTGCCTCTGCGGAATCCCCTGCGGTGTCGCCACCCTCCCCGGTGGTCCGGAGTCGAGCGGCGATGGCTTCGGGCTTGGCGCGGCGGCGGCGCGGACGGCGGCGGCGCTTCCGTTCGGCCTCGCCTTCGGCCGGCTCGGCGCCGCGATCGGAGCTGTACGTGTAGCTCTCGCCTTCCTCGACTTCCTCCCGGGCCGGCGCCTCGCGGCGCGCCTCGGAGATCGTCGCCGCAATGGCGTTGGCGATCAACTCCACCGACCGGATCGCGTCGTCGTTGCCGGCGATCGGCACGGTGATGAGATCGGGATCGGCGTTGGTATCGACCACCGCGATGATCGGGATGTTCAGCTTGTTGGCCTCGGCCACCGCGATGCGCTCCTTCTTGGAGTCCACCACGAACATGAGGCCCGGCAGCCGCGACATGCCGCGGACGCCGCCGAGGTACTTGGTCAGCTTGTCGCGCTCCCGCGACATCATCAGCTGTTCCTTCTTCGTGTAGTTCTCGAACTCGCCGCCCGATTCCGATCCCGCTTCGAGCTCCTTCATGCGGCGCAGCTGCTTCTTGACCGTCTGGAAGTTGGTGAGCAGTCCGCCGAGCCACCGTTCGGTGATGTACTGGGCGCCGCAGTTCTCCGCGGCCTGCTTGACCAGACCCGCGAGCTGGGTCTTGGTGCAGACGAAGAGCACGGTCTCGCCGCGCAGGATGACCTCACGGGCCAGCTTCTGCGCGAGCTCGAGCTGGCGCAGCGTCTGCTGGAGGTCGATGATGTGGATCCCGTTGCGCTCCGCGAAGATGAAGCGGCGCATCTTGGGATTCCAACGGCGGGTCTGGTGTCCGAAATGGACACCGGCGGCGAGCAACTGCTCGAGCGTGAGCTGCGAATCGGGCATGGTGCGTGACGTCCCTCGAAATGGTTTGATCGTCCGCTTCCGTCAGCGCCCGCCGCGAACCGGCGTGCCGGCACCCGCGTGGGCTCGAGAAGCGTGTGAGATGAACTGCCCGCCAACCGTGGCCGGGATTCCCGCCCGGGAGCGTCGCACTCCCGGGTCGGAACCGGCGGCGTGAGGTTAGCGCTTGCTGAACTGGAACCGCTTGCGTGCTTTCGGACGGCCCGGCTTCTTGCGTTCCACCGCGCGGGCGTCACGCGTCAGGAGGCCGAGGTCGCGCAGCTTGCGCCGGTGCTCTTCGTCGATCTTGACGAGGGCCCGCGCCACCGCGAGACGGAGCGCGCCGGCCTGGCCGTTCTGGCCGCCGCCTTCGCACTTCGCCTTGACGTCGAAGCGGCCGAGCGTGTCGGTCGCCGTGAACGGCTGCTGAATGGCCGAGACCAGCGTCGGCCGCGGGAAGTAGTCGCCGAGCGTGCGCCCGTTGACGTCCCACTTGCCCGAGCCGGGCTTGAGGTAGACGCGGCACACCGCTTCCTTGCGGCGGCCGATCGCGTGAATCGTCGTCGTGTCGGCCATTACTTCGTCTCACTCATCTTGATGGGAAGCGGCGTCGGCTGCTGCGCCGCATGCGGATGCTCGGGGCCGGCGTAGACGCGCAGTTTCCCGCGCAACACCTGGCGGCCGAGGGCGGTCTTCGGCAGCATGCCATGGACCGCCTTCTCGATCACCCGCTCCGGATGCTTGGCCAGCATCGTCGCGAACGGCGTGAACCGCTCGTGTCCCATGTAGCCGGTATGCGTGAAGTAGCGCTTCTGCTCGGCCTTGCGACCGGTCACCTTCACCTTGGCCGCGTTGATGACAATCACATTGTCACCGGTGTCCATGTGCGGCGTGAAGATGGGCTTGTGCTTGCCGCGAATCACCTTCGCGATCTCGGACGCGAGCCGGCCGAGCACCATGCCCTCCGCGTCCACGATGAACCACCGCTGCTCGATGTCGCGCGGGGTGGCGCTGAACGTCTTCATTGAAACCCTGACGAACGATGTGGGTGCTGCGCCTCACCGGTGCGGGTTGCAACCCGGGTCTCGGCCGCCCTGAGGGCGTTTTATACAGACCCCTAAGCTACGCAAGCACTTAGCGCCTGTCAACGCAGCCGTCACTCGCTCGGCACGTCCGACACCGACTGCTCGAACACCACCCCGCGCGCCTCCGGCCCCACCGCCGTCAGGAAGGCGATGGCGATGGCCATCACCGCCGCCACGATTGCCAGCGCCTCGCCGTAGTTGCCCCCCCGGCGTTCGGCGATTCCCGCCTGGATAGTGGCGTTGGCCGACGCCAGGAAGTTCCCCAACTGGTAGGCGAATCCGGGGAAGGTTCCCCGCACCTCGTTCGGCGACAACTCATTCAGATGCACGGGGATCACGCCCCAGGCCCCCTGCACCGCCACCTGCATGCAGAAGGCGCCGATGGCCAGCACCACCACGCCGGTCGCCATGCTCCAGAGCGGAATCATGACCAGGCCGAATAGCGCCGCCAGGACGATGGCCGACCGGCGCCCGATCCGCTCCGAGAGGGTGCCGAAGAAGATGCCGCCCGTGATCGCGCCCACCTGCATGATGATCGTGATCAGGCTGACCCGGGTGGGATCGAAGTGGTGCTGGCTCTGTAGGAAGGTCGGGTACAGGTCCTGCGTGCCGTGGCTGAAGAAGTTGAACGCCGTCATCAGCAACACCACGTACAGGAACAGCTTCCAGTTGGTGCGGATCGAACGGAGGAGTCCGCCCTGCGGCTTGGCCCGGACCTTTTCCCAGACCGGCGACTCCTCGACGTTGCGCCGGATGTAGAGCACGAGCAGCGCCGGAATGACGCCCACGGCGAACATGCCGCGCCATCCGATGGTCTGGAACAGCACGCCGTACACCACCGCCGCCAGCAGATACCCGAAGGCGTAGCCCTCCTGCAGGATGCCCGAGACGAGCCCGCGCGCCTTCGGCGGAATCGATTCCATGGCCAGCGACGCGCCGATGCCCCACTCACCGCCCATCGCGAATCCGAACGCCGCCCGCAGGATCATCAGCACCAGGAGCGACGGCGCGAACGCCGACGCCAGTTCCAGCACGGAGAACAGGACGATGTCGATCATCAGAATCGGCCGGCGCCCGAACCGGTCGGCCAGCAGGCCGAACACCAGGGCCCCCAGCGGCCGCATGGCCAGCGTGAGCGTGATGGCGATGGTCACCGTCTTGACGTCGGTGCCGAACTCCTGCGCGATCGCGCGCAGCATGAACACCATCAGGAAGAAATCGAACGCGTCGAGCGTCCAGCCGAGGAAGCTGGCCACGAAGGCGCTGCGCTGCTGACGGTTCAGCTGGCCGAGTTCGGTGAACACACCCATCTGGAGCCTCCGTACGGGGTTGCGGTGGTTCGGACGAGCGACGCGCCACTCGCGCCGGCGCCAGCGTAGCCCGCGGGACGGTGGCCGTCAATGAGGCGCGGGCAACTCGGCACGGGAACGCATGGCGCGGACGCCTTTACCCGCCCGTTACGAAGCCCGACGAGCATCGTGACAGGTCCGATCTAGCCTTGGGAGCATCGGACGGACCCGCCGTTCCGAATGCGTCACCACTCCGATTCCATCCCTTGCGAGCTCCTATGCGAACTCTCTCTCGTCTGGCCGTCGCCGCCGCCTTCGTCGCCGTTGGCGCGACGGGCGCCGCGGCCCAAACCACCGTCACGATCCCCCTCAAGTTCTCGGGAGTCGTATACGCGGACTGGCAGAACGGCGGCACCAAGGCACAGCGCGCGATGAACAAGTTCGACCTCACGCGGGCGTACCTCAACTTCGTGATGCCGGCCGGCGACAACGTGACCGTGCGCGTCACCACCGATGTGCTCAACAACCCGGCCTCCGGATACAACGGGTGGCAGGCCCGCATGAAGTACGCCTTCATGGAATGGTCGGCCTGGCAGGACAAGGGCACCAATCCCGCGTCGCTCAAGTTCCGCTTCGGCCTCGAGCAGACGCCGGAAATCGACATGATGGAGAGCTTCTGGCAGCGCGGGATCACCAACACCCCGATCGACTTCCTCGGCTTCGTGCCGTCGTCGGATCTCGGCGCCGTCGCGATCTACAACCTCCCCGGCAAGATGGGCCAGTTCTACGGCGGGGTCTTCAACGGCAACGGGTACGGCTCCACCGAAACCAACCGCTTCAAGAACGTCAACGTCCGCTTCAGTTGGACGCCCCTCATGACCTCCACCGGGGCCGGCTGGTTCAAGGGCCTGCAGATCAGCCCCTACTATCAGAAGGGGTACACGGCCAGCAACTTCGACGCGACCGGCCCGGGGCTGCAGCACGACCTGTGGGGTGTCCACGTCGGCGTGAAGGATCCCCGGCTGACGGTCGTCGGTGAGTACGACAGCCGCACCAATGGCGCCGATACGCCCGTCAGCGCGAACGTGACCACGACGACCGGCGCCGTGTACTCGGCGTTCACGATCTTCCGGCCGCTGGCGTTCATGAACAACACGCCGACCAATCCCTGGTCGATCGTGCTGCGCGCCGATCAGTACAAGCCGAACACCAACGTGAGCGCCTACCAGCGCTTCCTCATCGGCGGCGTCGGCTACGACATCAGCAGCAAGGTCACGGTGTACGCCGACTATCAGGACATCGAGGGCCACAGCGGCAACACGTCGGACGTCAAGGCGTTCTACTTCCACTTCATCATGGGCTTCTAGCCCCATCTCTCGCCTTTCGAGGACCAACGACTCATGAAGCGTTTCCTTCTCGCAGTAGTCGCCCTGGCCGCCATCGGCGCGCCAGCCGCGGCGCAGGACCTGACCGGCGCGGGGTCGAGCTTCGCCGCGCCGATCTACAACAAGTGGGCGGACACTTACGCCAAGAAGACCGGCGTCAAGATCAACTACGCGTCGGTCGGTTCCGGCGCCGGCATCCGCCAGATTTCCGAGCAGACCGTCGACTTCGGCGCCACCGACGGGCCGATGACGGATGCGCAGATGGCGCAGGCCAAGGGCGGACCCATCCTGCACATCCCCACCGTGATCGGCGCCGTCGCGATCTCCTACAACCTGCCGAGCGTCAAGCAGCACCTGAAGATGACGGGCCCGTTGCTGGCCGACATCTATCTCGGCAAGGTCACCAAGTGGAACGATCCGAGGATCCAGCAGATCAACCCGGGCGTGGCGCTGCCGAACAAGAACATCGTTGTGGTCCACCGGTCGGACGGAAGTGGTACGACCTACATCGTCACCGACTACCTGTCGAACGTGAGTCCGGCATGGGCCAACGGCCCCGGCAAGGCCACGGCGATTCAGTGGCCGGTGGGTCTCGGCGCCAAGGGCAATGAAGGCGTCGCGGGCCAGGTGCGGCAGATCGAGGGCGCCATCGGCTACGTCGAGCTGGCGTACGTGCTCACCAACCACATGACCTACTGCCTGCTGCAGAACAAGGACGGCAAGTGGGTGGCGCCGTCGCTCGCCGGCGCTACCGACGCGGCCGCGGGTACGGCGGCCAAGCTGCCCGCCAACTCCGACTTCCGCATCTCGATCGTGAACTCGCCGGGTGCGGGCTCCTATCCGATCTCCTCGTTCACCTGGATCCTGATGTACAAGCACCAGGCGAACGCCGCCAAGGGCAAGAAGCTCGTCGACTTCATCCGCTGGGCCATGAACAGCGGCGATCCGGAGGCCACCTCGCTCGCAGTACGCCACCCTTCCCAAGAACATGAAGGCCATGGTGCTCAAGCGGTTGCAGGAAGTGACCTACTAGCAGGTCCAGTCCGGCCCGTTACACGGCCGTTACAGAGCAGTCCGCAGGTTGTTGCGACCCAGCGCGAGCCTTCACGTTCACTCGGGACCCCAGGTCCCCCGATGGACGTGGAGGCTTTGCCTTTGGAAGACGCCACTGGCGTGCAGGTGACGGACGGGCTGGCCCCCGCGGGCCCGCGCATGGAAGGGGCGGCGCTGGGCGACCGGGTCTACCGATGGCTGACCACGGGGGCCGCGCTCCTCGTTCCCCTCCTGCTCGGCTTCATTGCGTTCGAGATCTTCAAGGCGGGGTGGCCCGCCTTCCAGAAGGCCGGATGGTCTTTCTTCACATCGAGCCACTGGAACCCCGTCACCGGCGAATTCGGGGCGGCGCCGGCCATCTTCGGCACCCTGGTCTCGTCGGCCATCGCGCTCGTCATCGCGACGCCGCTCGCCATCGGCACCGCGGTGTTCCTGTCGGAACTCGCCCCGCGCTGGGTCGCCCAGCCCATCGGCTTCCTGGTCGACCTCCTGGCCGCCATCCCGAGCGTGGTATACGGACTGTGGGGCATCTTCGCGCTCGAGCCGCTGATGCGGAGTACCGTGGCGCCCTTCATCCAGGACACGCTGCACCTGGGCAACCTCCCGATCTTCGCCGGGGTTTCGTACGGGCCGGGCATGCTCACCGCCGGCGTGATCCTGGCCATCATGATCGTGCCGTACATCTCGGCCGTGACACGCGAGGTCCTGCTCGCCGTTCCACGCTCACAGCGTGAGGCCGCGCTCGCGCTCGGTGCCACGCGGTGGGAGATGATTCGCGACGCGGTGATCCCGGGGGCGCGGTCGGGCATCGTGGGTGGCATCGTGCTCGGATTGGGCCGCGCGCTCGGTGAGACGATGGCCGTGACGATGGTCATCGGGAATGCGCCGAAGATCTCGGCGTCGCTGTTCTCTTCCGGCTACACGATGGCCTCGATCATCGCCAACGAATTCAGCGAGGCCAGCAGCGACGCCCATCTCTCGGCGCTGATGGCCATCGGGGCCTCGCTCATGGGCATTACGCTGATCGTCAACATCATCGCCCGCTGGCTGGTGAATCGGGTGGGAGCGCGGGTGCGATGATTCGCCGCAAACTGGCCAACGTGGCGATGCTCACCCTGATGTGGCTGGCGGCGGCGGTCGTGCTGCTGCCGCTGGTGCTCATCCTGTGGAACCTGTTCCAACAGGGCGCGTCGTCGGTGAACTGGGCGTTCTTCACCAAACCCACGAGTCCGCCGGACACGCCGGGCGGAGGTATGTCGAACGCGATCGTCGGCACCCTCATCCTGCTCGGCATCGCGTCGGCAGTGGGGCTGCCAGTCGGCATCGGCGCCGGCATCTACCTGGCCGAGCAGCGGTCGGCCCGCCTGGCGAGCGTGGTGCGGTTTCTGTCGGACGTCCTGAACGGGGTCCCCTCGATCGTCACCGGTATCTTCGCCTGGCAGGTGATGGTGCGGCCGGTGGGGCACTTCTCGGCGCTGGCCGGCGGCGTGGCGCTGGGCACGATGATGATCCCCCTCGCGGCCCGCACCACCGAGGAGATGATCCGGACCGTGCCCAATTCGCTGCGCGAGGCGGCGCTCGCCCTGGGCTACACCAATTGGCGGACGTCGCTGTTCATCGTGGCCCGCACCGCGCTGCCGGGGATCGTCACCGGAGCCCTCGTGGCGCTCTCGCGCGTGGCGGGCGAGACGGCGCCGCTGCTGTTCACCGCGCTCGGGAACAACTTCTGGTCGATCGATCCGGCCAAGCCCATCGCGGCGCTTCCGCTGAATCTCTACTTCTACGCCATCAGCCCCTACGATTCCTGGCACCGGATGGCCTGGGCCGCGGCGCTGGTGCTCATCGGCCTGGTGTTGCTGATCAGTGTCGCGGCGCGCTACGCGGCACGTCCAAAATTCGGCAAGGCCGTTGACTAGATGACCGCCCCGACGCCGGCTCCCATGTCGAGCCCCGACGCGCCGCCGCACCCGTCCGCCGCCGCGCCCCGGCCGGCGGCCCCGGTGCGCGCCCCCGACGAGCAGGCCGATCCGGGGCGTGTGATGTTGAGCGCGAGCGGGTTGAATGCGTACTTCGGCGCGCTGCACGCGGTGCGCGACGTTTCCATCGAGTTTCGGGAGCGCGAGGTCACGGCCATCATCGGGCCGTCGGGCTGCGGCAAGTCCACCCTGCTCCGCTGTCTCAACCGGATGCACGAGACCGTGCCCGGGGGCCGGGTCACGGGCCACATCGAATTTCACGGGCAGGACCTGTACGCGCCGGAAGTGAATCCGATTGCGGTGCGCCGGCACATCGGCATGGTCTTTCAGCGGCCCACGCCCTTCCCCACACTCAGTATCCGCGACAACGTCTCGGCCGGGCTGCGCGCGCTGCATCGGAACCAGCGGCCGCCGAAGTCCGAAGTGGAGGGCATGGTGGAACGCGCCCTGCGCGACGCCGGGCTGTGGGACGAGGTGAAGGACCGCCTCGGAACGGGTGCCATCGGCCTGTCGGGCGGCCAGCAGCAGCGGCTGTGCATCGCCCGGGCGCTGGCCACCTCGCCGAGCGTGTTGCTGCTCGACGAACCGACCGCCTCGCTCGACCCCCTGAGCACGCAGAAGGTCGAGGAATTGGTCTATGACCTGCGGAAGCAGTTCACGGTGGTCATCGTGACGCACAACATGCAGCAGGCGGCGCGCGTGTCCGACCGCACGGCGTTCATGCTCGCCGGCGAACTGGTGGAGGTGGCGCCCACGGGCAAGTTGTTCACCACGCCCGCCGATCCGCGCACCGAGGCGTACGTCACCGGGCGGTTCGGATGAACGGCGAGATCCAGGCCGAGGACTTCTCCTTCTGGTACGGGGAGACGCAGGCGCTCAAGCACATCTCGCTCACCCTGCCCCCGGGCCAGATCACGGCGCTCATCGGGCCGTCGGGCTGCGGCAAGTCCACGTTCCTCCGCTCCATCAACCGGCTGCAGGAGATCATTCCCGGCACGCGCCACGAGGGCGTCCTGCGCCTCGACGGCGCGGACATCCACGCCGCGGGGGTAGACGTCGTGGCGCTTCGCCGCCGCATCGGGATGGTGTTCCAGCGCTGGAATCCCTTTCCCCGGTCGATCTACGGCAACGTGGCCTACGGACCGCGGATCAACGGCATTCGGGACAACGCCCGGGTGGACGAGATCGTCGAGACGTCGCTGCGGCGCGCCGCGCTCTGGGACGAAGTGAAGGACCGGCTCCGGCAGAGCGCGCTCGGCCTCTCCGGCGGCCAGCAGCAGCGGCTGTGCATCGCCCGGGCGCTGGCCAACGATCCGGAGGTGCTCCTGCTCGACGAGCCGGCCAGCGCGCTCGACCCCCTCTCGACGCAGAAGATCGAGGAGTTACTGTTCGAGCTTCGCGGGTCGCTCACCGTGGTGATCGTCACGCACAATCTGCAGCAGGCGGCGCGAGCCTCCGACCACACCGCGTTCTTCTTTCTGGGCGAACTGATCGAGGCCGCCCCCACGCAGACCATATTCACGGCGCCATCGGACGACCGCACCGAGGCGTACATCACGGGGAGGTTCGGATGAGTCCAGTCGATACGGCCGGCAAGTATCGCCATTTTCACGAGCAGCTCGCCGAGCTGACCCAACGGCTGCTGGACATGTCCGACCGCGCCACGTCGCTCATCGACCTCGCCGTGGACGGTCTGCTCTCCCGCGACCCGAACGCCGCCGAGGCGGTGCTCACGGGCGACCGGGAACTCGACGCCATGGAACTCGAGATCGAGGACCGCGCCGTGGCGCTGCTCGCGCTGCAGCAGCCGATGGCGCGCGATCTCCGCTTCCTCGTGAGCACGATCAAGATCTCCAGCGACCTCGAGCGCGTGGGCGACCACGCCGTCAACATCGCGCAGAGCACCCTGCGCCTGGCCGCCATGCGCACGCGCATCACGCCGGATCCCGAGATCGCCGACATGGCGCGGCGTGCCCGCCGCATGCTCGGCGACGCGCTCACCGCCTTCGTACGCAGCGACGGCGCCCTGGGCCGCGCCGTGTGCCAGGCCGACGACGCGGTCGACTCCCTGCACGACTCGATGTTCCGCATCCTGCTCACGCATATGATGGCGGACCCGCACACGATCAACGCGTCGCTGGAGCTGCTGCTGGTGAGCCGCAATCTGGAACGCGTGGCCGACCTGGCGACGAACATCGGCGAAGACGCGGTGTTCCTGGCCGAGGGCAAGCAGATCAAACATCATGCGGAGCGTCCCACGGCCCCGCGCGCGCCGGATGCGGCGCCGGCGGACGAGGGCTCCGGCAGCACCGAACCTCAGGCCGGCTGACGCGGGCGACCGGGCGCCCCGCTACGGCGAGGCCGGCTCGGCGACGACGGCCAGCCAGTTCCCGTCGGGGCTCAACGCCAGCCGCGACAGGTTGCGGAGCCCGTCCTCCCGGAAGTCGGCGATCGGCGTCCAGCGGGCAGCCGCGCCACCCGACAGATCGAGGCGGTAGATCAGCGTGCCGGCGGCGGTGAGCACCGCCGTGGGGGACTCCCACACCACGTAGTGGGCGCCCCGCGGCATCCGGGCCACGCGCCGGATCGCGCCGTCGGCCGCTCCCGGATCCGCGGTCTCCAGATACCATCCGGAGTCGGCGCGCTGGAGGTACGAGAAGCGGGGGCCCCCCGGCACACGTTGCAGCGACTGCCCGATGTCGTGTGCAATGACGCGGCCCGTATCGGTGTGCGTGTCCGCGATCTCGAGCGTGTTCGGCGATCCGAGTACGAACAGCGCCACCGTGTGGTCGTCCAGCCAGACGTGGTAGCCCACCGGTGCGATGTTGGGGAGCAGGAGTACGGGCGCCTGTCCCGCCGCATTGAACGCCCAGAGGCGCTGCGCCGAGTCGCGCTCCACACGCACCACGCTGAAGCCGTCGCCGGTGGGCATCGGGGTGGGCGAATACTCGCTCTCCACGGTGTGCGTCAACCGGGTGCTCGCGCGGGTCCGGAGATCGATCCGGTAGGTGTCCGCCTGCCCGTCGTCGCCGATCGCGGTGTACAGCAGGGCCCGGCCATCCGGCGTGAAGGCGGGCTGGTTGTCGTAGCCGGGCCGGTGCGTGAGGTTCACCGGGGGATCGCTGATCGCGCCGCCCGCGGCGCCACGCAGCCGGACGAGGTAGATGTCGGTGGCCGGCGGCGCGCTCTGCGCGGCGAGGGCCGAGGCCGTGACCAGCACCGCGAGCATGCCGCCGATCGTGCGCTTCATGGCGATCCTCCCGGGCACCGGGCCCGTTGGCTATTCGAGTTCCAACAACACGGCGCCCTTCTCCACGGCCACGCCCGCGGATACGAGGACGGCCTTCACCGTGGCGTCGGTCGTGGCCCGCAGTTCGTTCTCCATCTTCATGGCTTCCATCACCACGAGTCCCTGCCCGGCCCGCACCTGGTCGCCGGGCTTGGCATTGACGCGCACGATGAGCCCGGGCATGGGGGCCACGAGCGGCGCCGGTCCCGTGGCGGCGGCCGCCGCGCCCGCGAGTTCCCGGATCGTCCGCGCGCGTTCGTCCAGCGCATCGACCTCGAACCGATAGCCGTCGATGGACAGCGTGTAGAGGCCACGGCGCTCGCCGGGGCGCACCAGCACGCGGTGCACGGTGTCGCCGATGCTGACGAGCTGCATGGGCGTGCCCTCGACGTCCGCCAGATGCGCGCGGACCGACTCGCCGTCGGCATGCACGCCACTGCCGTCGAGGACGACCTCGTGTTCCTCCCCGTTCACCGTGACGAAGTACTTCACGCCGCCACTCCCTCCTCGAGACGTAGTTCGCAGACGGTCTCCACGTGTGCCGTCTGCGGAAACATGTCGAATCCCACCACCGACGCCACCCGGTACGAGGGAAGCCGCCCCACGTCCCGCGCCAGAGTGGCGGGATCACAACTGACGTAGATGATGGCGCCCGCCTTCGGCCCCGCCTGCTCCAGCGCCCGCGTCACGGCGGCCGCCGTTCCCGCACGCGGCGGGTTGAGCACCACGAGATCGGCCGGCAGCGCACCGGGCAGCGCGTGCTCAACGGAATCCGCCACCGCGCGAGAGCCCGCCGGCAGCCGGGCCGCCGCCACGCGGCTCGCCGCGCGGTCCAACTCGATGGCCACCACGGATGCACCCGCGCGCGCCATGGGCTCCGCCGTGTCCCCCACTCCCGAATAGGCGTCGATCACCCGCCCCGGTGCATGCGCCGCCACCAGCGCCAACACGTGGGCGCGCATCTGCTCGGCGACTTCGGCGTTCACCTGCGTGAACGACGCCCCGTGCTCCTGTCCCGGCCCCCGATCGGCCATCAACCGGCGCCGGCCGTTGGGGCCGCCGGCAATCCACCAGATGGCCACCAGCGAGGGGATCGCGTCCAGCAGTTCCCGCGCCGTCGACCAGGCGTCGGCGCCCTCCACCACCAGGGCCGCGCCATCGCCGAGCAGCCGCACCGACGCGCGCAGCGTCTTCCCATCGGGCAGGAGTTCGGCATGCGCGAGCACGTCCCGCCAGACAGCGATGACGCGCTCGTCGGTGATCGGACAGTCGTCGAGCGCGAACACCTCGGCGGGCGCGTCGAAGCGGTGGAGGCCGGCGATCCACGCGGTGCCGGACCGGCGGAGCGCGAGCGTCAACTTGGTCCGGTATCGCCATGCCGCAGATCCGTGCCGTATCTCGGGCAGCTCCATCGGGCGACGGGCGATGCGCTGGAACGCGTCGCGAATCATCCCCGCCTTGGCCGCACGCTGCGCGCCGGCCGAGAGGTGCTGCAGCTGGCACCCGCCGCATCGGTCGCCGTCGTAGTGCGGACACGGGGGCGGCACGCGATCCGACGACGGTACGAGCACGTCGACCGCGGTGGCGCGGGCGAAGCGCTTGCCGCGCTCGACGGTGGCGCGGATCCGGTCGCCGGGCGCCGTGCGCGGTGCGAACACCACCAGTCCATCGGCCCGCCCGACTCCATCGCCACCCGCCGCGATGCCGTGGATGTCGAGTTCGACGACGTCGGCCGTCACCGCAGGCCTTCGAGGCGGGCGGCGCGCGTCCAGGGCGACTCGCCCCGCGATTCCGTGGATACGGGGCTCCCGTTGGGGCGCCGCGCCATGCGGTCGCGCTCGGCCAGCAGCGCGCCGGCAATCGCCGCCACGCGCGCGGCGTCCGCCGGCGGCTGCACCGTGGTGAGCGATGCCAGGCGTCGCTCCAGCCACTGGATCTCGATGTCGCCGCGCCGGAACTCCTCGTCCTCCATGACGCGCAGGTGGAAGTCGCGCGACGTCTCGATCCCATCCACCGCCAGTTCCATGAGCGCGCGGTGCATGCGGCTCACGGCCGCCTCACGATCGGCGGCCCAGACGATCAGCTTGGCGAGCATCGGATCGTAGAACAGCCCGACCTCGCTGCCCACCTCGACGCCGCCGTCCCAGCGCACGCCCGGTCCGGCGGAAGGTGCAGATAGGTGATGCGACCCGTGGAGGGCAGGAAGCCGTTGTTCGGATCCTCGCTCGTGATCCGGCATTCGATGGCCCATCCTTTCGGCGTCAGATGCTCGAACGCTCGGGAATGGGCTCACCGGCGGCGACGCGCAGCTGCCATTGCACGAGATCGATCCCCGTGACGAACTCGGTGACCGGATGCTCCACCTGGAGCCGCGTGTTCATCTCGAGGAAGTAGTAGTTCCCGTCGCGATCGAGCAGGAACTCGCACGTCCCGGCGTTGCGATAGCCGGCGGCCTTGGCCATGCGCACCGCCGTGTCGCCCATTTCGCGCCGCAGTTCGGGGGTCACGGCCACGCTCGGCGCTTCCTCGATCATCTTCTGATGGCGCCGCTGTACGGAGCACTCCCGCTCGCCGAGCGACACGCAGCGCCCGTGTTCGTCGGCGAGGACCTGGATCTCCACGTGTCGCGGTCCGACGATGTACTTCTCCACGTACACGCTGTCGTCGCCGAAGGCGTTCTTCGCCTCGCGCCGCGCGGTCTCCAGCGACGACGCCATCTCCTCGGGCTTGTGGACCACCCGCATCCCCTTGCCCCCACCGCCGGCGGCGGCCTTGAGCAAGACCGGGTAGCCGAACCGTTCGGCGATGGCCTGCGCCTCCGCCGCGTCGGCCAGGGCCTCCGTGGTCCCCGGTACGATGGGCACGTTCGCCTTCCTGCCAGCTGGCGTGCCGCCGTCTTGCTGCCCATGGCGGCGATGGCCTCGGGGGGCGGTCCGATGAACACCAGCCCGGCCTCGCGCACGGCGCGCGAGAACCACTCGCGCTCGGAGAGGAATCCGTACCCCGGATGAATGGCCTGCGCGCCCACCTGTTTGGCAACCTCGATGATCCGGTCGCCCGCCAGGTAGCTCTCCGACGCCGCGGCGCCGCCGATATGCACCGCCTCGTCGGCCTCGCGCACGTGCGGGGCGCGCGCGTCGGCGTCGCTGTAGACGGCCACCGATCGGATCCCCATCTCGCGGCAGGCGCGGATGATGCGCACGGCGATCTCGCCGCGGTTGGCGATCAGGACCTTCTGCAGCGGCCGTGCGCCGCCCGCCGGAGCGCCCGCCGCCTTCTTGCGCGGGCTCACAGCGGGATGTTCCCGTGCTTCTTGGGCGGATTCCGGTCGCGCTTGGCGTGCAGCGTCTCGAGCGCGTCGATGAGCCGTGGGCGCGTATCGCGCGGATCGATGATGTCGTCCACGTACCCGCGCGATGCGGCGACGTACGGGTTGGCGAACTTGGCGCTGTACTCGGCGACTTTGGCGTCCATGGCGGCCGCGGGATCGTCGCTCTCGGCGATCTCCTTCTTGAACAGGATCTCCACGGCGCCCTTGGGCCCCATCACTGCGATCTCGGCCGTGGGCCAGGCCACGTTGAAGTCCCCGCGGATGTGCTTGGAGCTCATGACGTCGTACGCGCCGCCGTACGCCTTGCGCGTGATCACGGTGAGCTTGGGCACCGTCGCCTCGCAGTACGCGTAGAGCAGCTTGGCGCCGTGCTTGATGATGCCGCCGTGCTCCTGGGCGAGCCCGGGCAGGAAGCCGGGCACGTCTTCGAACGTCACGATCGGGATGTTGAAGGCGTCGCAGAAGCGGATGAACCGCGCCGCCTTGAGCGGATGCGTTGATGTCGAGCACACCGGCCAGCACCGCGGGCTGGTTGGCGACGATGCCCACGCTGTGCGCGCCCAGGTGGGCGAAGCCGCAGATGATGTTCGCGGCGTAGTCGCGCTGGACCTCGTAGAACTCGCCGTCGTCCACCACGCGCCGCATCACGTCGTGCATGTCGTACGGTTTGTTCGCGTTGTCGGGGACGATGTCGAGCAGCGCCTCGTCGCGACGGTCGCGGGGGTCGGACCCGGCGCCGGTGGGCGGCGTCTCGAGATTGTTCGACGGGACGAAGCGGAACAGGTCGCGGATCGCCTGCAGACAGGCGGGCTCGGAATCGAAGGCGAAGTGGGCGACCCCGGACGTGCCGGCATGGGTGTCGGCGCCGCCGAGCTGTTCCATGGTCACGTCCTCGTGCGTGACCGTCTTCACCACGTTGGGGCCGGTGACGAACATGTACGACGTGCCGCGCACCATGTACGTGAAATCGGTGATCGCCGGCGAGTACACGGCCCCGCCGGCGCACGGGCCCGAGAATGGCCGAGATCTGGGGGACGACGCCCGACGCCAGCGTGTTGCGCAGGAAGATGTCGGCGTAGCCGCCGAGCGAGACGACGCCCTCCTGAATGCGGGCGCCGCCGGAGTCGTTGAGGCCGATCACGGGCGCGCCGTTCCTGACGGCGAGATCCATGATCTTGCAGATCTTCTCGGCGTGAGTCTCCGAGAGCGATCCGCCGAACACGGTGAAGTCCTGGGAGAACACGTAGACGAGCCGGCCCTCGATGCGGCCGTACCCGGTGACCACGCCGTCGCCGTAGGACCTGCTGCTTCGAGGCCGAAGTCGGTGGACCGGTGGGTGACGAACCGGTCGAACTCCACGAACGACCCTTCGTCGAGCAGGAGGTCCAGGCGTTCGCGGGCCGAGAGCTTGCCCTTGGCGTGCTGGGCCTCGAGGCGCTTGGCGCCTCCTCCCTGCTCCGATTCGGCCCGGCGCTGCTCGAGCTGCTCGAGTTTGTCTCGCATCGTCATAGGCGGCAAAGCTAGCCTCTGGGAGGATCGGCTTCCAGACTGGACAACCGTGGCCGACCGGCTCCGGAGACGGCGCGCTCGGGCCCGGATACGACACCGCCCCGGCCGGGACGAATCCCGGCCGGGGCGGCTCGCGTGCGACGCGACCGAAAATCAGCCTTCGGTCTTGGGTTCCTCCGTCGCGTCGGCGGCGGGTGCTTCCGCGGCAGGCGCTTCGGCAGCCGGCGCCTCGGCGGCGTCCTCGTCGTCTTCCGGCACAGTCAGGTCCACGGGCACCGGGGCCACGTCCTCGTCCTCGGTGTGCACCTTGGACGGGGTCTCGGGACGCGGCGGCTGTTCCTCGGGAATGTTCGTCACGCCGAGGACGATGCGGCGGTGGATCGGATCCACCTCCAGCACGCGCATGTCGAGATTCATGCCCTCGTACACGAGGTCGGCGGGGTTCTCCACCTGCTGCTCGGTGGGCGAGAGCTGCGAGATCGGCACGAAGCCCTCGATATCGTTGCCGATGTCGACCACCACGCCCTTGTCCATCAGGCGCACGACGCCGCCGTGGATGTCCGTCCCCACGGGGTACGTCTCACCGATCTTGAGCCACGGATCCTCGGCCGCCTGCTTGAGGCCGAGCGAGATCCGCTTGTTGTCGCTGTCGATGTTCAGGATGACCACGTCCACCGCGTCGCCCTTCTTCACCACCTCGGACGGGTGCTGGACGCGCTTGGTCCAGCTCATGTCGGAGATGTGGATCAGGCCGTCGATGCCCGGTTCGATCTCGACGAAGGCGCCGAAGCTGGTGAGGTTGCGGACCTTGCCGGTGATGCGCGTGCCCACCGGGTAGCGCAGCGGCAGCACCATCCACGGATCCTGCTTCCGTCTGCTTCATGCCGAGCGAGATCTTCTCTTCGTTCGGGTCGACCTTGAGCACCACGGCCTCGATCGTCTCGCCGATGGACACGAGCTTGGACGGGTGCCGGACGTTGCGCGTCCAGCTCATCTCGCTGATGTGCACCAGGCCTTCGATGCCCGGCTCCAGTTCGATGAAGGCGCCGTAGTTCGTGATCGACACGACCTTGCCCGTGACGCGGGTGCCCACCGGGTACTTCTCGGCGACGTCCTTCCACGGGTAGCTCTGGAGCTGCTTGAGGCCGAGCGAGATGCGCTCGCGCGTCCAGTCGATGTCGAGCACCTTGACCTCGAGTTCCTGACCGATCTGCACCATTTCCGACGGGTGCGAGATGCGGCCCCACGACATGTCGGTGATGTGGAGCAGGCCGTCCACGCCGCCGAGATCGATGAAGGCGCCGAAGTCGGTGATGTTCTTGACCACGCCCTTCCGTACCTGATCCTTCTCAGCTCCTTCATCAGCTTCTCGCGCTTGCCGGCACGCTCGGTCTCGAGGATCACGCGGCGCGACACCACGATGTTGCGGCGGCGCTTGTTGAGCTTGATGATCTTGAACTCGAACTTCTGGCCGAGGAGTTCGTCGATGTTCGGCACGCGGCGGAGCGCGATCTGCGACCCGGGGAGGAACGCGTCCACGCCCATCAGGTCGACCACCACACCACCCTTGATCTTCTTGATCAGGGTGCCTTCCACCGGCTGGTCGGTCTCGTACGCCACGCGGATCCGTTCCCAGACGCGCATGAAGTCGGCCTTCTTCTTGGAGAGGACGACCGAACCTTCCTGGTCTTCCAGATGCTCCAGCAGCACTTCGACTTCATCGCCCGGCTTGAGGTCCGGGTGGTCCTTGAACTCCTCGAGCGGCACGCTGCCTTCGGACTTGAACCCGATGTCGAGCACCACGAGGTTGTCGCGGATTTCGAGCACCTTGCTCTTGACGATCTCGCCTTCTTCGATGGAGGCCAGGGTGCCGTTATACAGCTCCATCATCCGCTCGTAATCGGCGGACGTGTATTCGTCGTCGTCGTACAGTTCAGGGCGGCGGTTGGCAAGCGGGCGGAGCTGCGACTTCTGCGCATCGCGCTTCTCGCGCAGCGTGGCCGTGTTGCCGGTTGTGGTGTTATCGATCTCGGTCATAAGAAAGAGGAAGTCTCCTGATCATCCGCGGATTTGTGGCTCGCCGCGACGAGGTTGAGGGTGACGCCAACCCAACCCACCACCGACGGTCGGGCGTGGGTTGGACGAACCTTAAAAGCTAGCTTGGACGAAAGTTGACGTCAACCGCCGGAAGTGACGTCGCCTCGGTGAGTTACGGCTCGCGCCAGCGCCACGATCCGCTCCACCTGCTCCGTCTGGGTCAGGTACGTCGTGTCCACCACCACCGCGTCCCGGGCCGGCACGGTCTGGGTGGCATCGCGCGAGTCGCGCTGCACCAGGCGGTCGGTCTCCTCGGCGATCTCCTCCTCCGACGGGGCCCGCTCCAGCCGCTGGATCAGACGCCGCCGGGCCCGCTCCCACGGATCGGCCACGAGGAAGATCTTGAGCGGCGCGTCGGGAAACACCGCCGTGCCCATGTCCCGGCCATCCACCACCACGTCGTACCGGTCGGCGGCCGCCCGGACCCGCTCGTTCACCCAGGCGCGCACCCCGGGCATGGCCGCGACCGTCGACACGTGGGCCGTGACCTCGGGCGACCGGATGCGCTCGCCCGCCGGCTGCGCCGTCGATGAGCGGCGCGAACGAACGGCCCGCCGGCGCCAGCGACACCCGCGAGGCGTGGGCGAGCACGGCCGGCTCCGCCCAGCCCTCGGGCGCCGGCTGCCCGGCCAGCACAGCCGCCGTCAACGCGCGGTACAGCGCACCCGAATCCACATGGCGGATGGCCAGTTGATCGGCCACCCACTTGGCGGTGGACGACTTGCCGGACGCGGCCGGCCCGTCGATGGCGATGACCAATCGCGCCGGTTCCGTCATGCCTCGACCGCTCCCGCCAGCAGTTCCCAGAACCCGGGGAACGACACCTCCACACACGCCCGGTCGTCGATCTCGATCGCCGCGCCATCGGTGACGCCGAGGAGTCCGAACGCCATCGCGATCCGGTGGTCGCCGTGGGTGACGATGCTGCCGCGCAGGGGCGCGCGCGAGCCGTGCACGATCATGCCGTCGGGCAGTTCTTCAGCTTCGACGCCGAGCGCGCGCAGGTTCCCGACCACGGTGGCGATCCGATCGCTCTCCTTGACGCGCAACTCGCCGGCCCCGGAAATGCGCGTGTCGCCCTCCGCCCGGGCCGCGACGCACGCCGCGAGCGAGATCTCGTCCACCATGCTCGGCACCTCGCCGCCGGTGATGTCGGTGCCCTGCAGCGGGCCCGCCGTGACGCGGAGCGTCCCCACCGGTTCGCCGCCACGCGTCGTCTCCTCCAGCACTTCGACGCGCGCGCCCATCCGCCGCAACACCTGCAGGAATCCCGTGCGCGTGGGATTCACGCACACGTCGTGCAGCAGCAGCTCGCCCTCGTCGGCCATGGCGGCCAGGGCCGCGAAGAAGGCCGCCGACGAAGGATCCGCCGGCACGTCCACATCGGTCGCGGGCAGCGCCGTCACCGGCTCGAGCGCCACGGCGCCGTCCGCCCGGCGGAGCGTCACGCCTCGCACCGCGAGCATGCGTTCCGTGTGATCGCGCGACGGGAACGGCTCCCCCACCGACACCGCCACCTCCGCCGACAGGCCCGCGAGCAGGATGGCCGTCTTCACCTGCGCACTCGCCACTTCGGTGCGCCACTCCACCGGCCGGAGCTGCGTGCCGTACACGACCATGGGCAGCCCGTCCCCCCGTTCGCAGTGCACGCGCGCGCCCATCGCCTCCAACGGCCGGATGATGCGCCGCATGGGCCGCCGGCTGAGGCTCTGATCGCCCACGAACCGCGACGTGAACGGCTGCGCCGCGGCCACCCCGGCCATCAGGCGCGCGGTGGTGCCGCTGTTGCCGCAGTCCAGATCGCGTCCAGGCGCCCGGAGCCCCCGCAGCCCCACGCCGGCCACCTGCATGACGGGCGCCAGCGCCGGCACGTCCACGCCGAACGCGCGGAGCACCGACGCCGTAGAGCGCACGTCGTGCGAGTCGAGAATGCCGCGCACCGTCGATGTACCGGTGCCGAGCGCACTGAGGATCAGCGCGCGGTGCGAGATCGACTTGTCCCCGGGAACGCGGATCGTGCCCCCGACTTTCACGGTGCGCCCCGCCGCGTCACCGGAGCCACGCTTCGAGCGCCGTGGCGACGTCCGTCTTCTGATCGCGGTACTTCACGATCACCGGCGCCTGCAGCGCGAGTCCCTGCTCGGCCCCCCAGCCGGCATTCACGGCGCGGGCGCCCGGCACGACCACGGCCCCGACCGGGATCTCAAGCGGCGCATCGGCGCCTCCGCGATAGACGCATTCGTGCACGAGGTCGAACACCGGCGTGCCGCGCGTGAGCACCACGCCCGCGGCGAGCACCGCGCGCTCGCGCACCACCGTGCCCTCGTACACGCCGCAGTTGCCCCCCACGAGCACGTCGTCCTCGATCACCACCGGGCTGGCGTTCACGGGTTCGAGCACGCCCCCGATCTGCGCCGCCGCGCTCAGGTGCACGCGTTCGCCGATCTGCGCGCACGAGCCCACCAGCGCGTGCGAGTCGATCATCGTGCCGGCGCCCACCCAGGCGCCCACGTTCACGAACATCGGCGGCATGCACACCACGCCCGGCGCGACGTAGGTGCCGCGGCGGATCGTCGACCCGCCGGGCACGATGCGGACCCCGTCGGCCACGGCGAAGTTGCGCGACGGGAAGGTGTTCTTGTCGATGAAGCTGAACCGCGCCTCGGCGCCCGCCGGGATCGACATGTCGGCCATCGCGCCGGCGCGGAATCCGAGCAGGATGCCGCGCTTGACCCAAGCCACGGCGTGCCACCGGCCCTCGACGTCGCGCTCCGCGGCCCGCACGGCCCCGAGTTCGAGCGCGTCGAGCAATTCACGCACGACCGCCGGCGCCTCGGCGGGCAGCGCCTCGCCGCCCGGCGTATCGGCCAGCGCCAGCACCCGCTCGGCGAGCGTCGCCATCAGGTCAGAGCCCCCGCCTGCTGCAGCGCGGCGCGCACGGCCGGCTCGTGTTTGGGATCGAGCGGCACCAGCGGCAGCCGGAGCACATTCCGGATTCGCCCCATCATCGCCAACCCGGCCTTCGCGGCCAGCGGGTTCGATTCCACGAATGCCGCCCGCATCCAGGGGAGCAGCTTGAAGTGCAGCGCGCGCGCGCCGGCGATATCGCCCGCCCGTGCCCGGTCGGCCAGCTGCGCCATGAGCTTGGGCGTCGCGTTGGACACCACGGATATGATGCCGTCGGCGCCTGCCGCCATCATCGCCAACGTCAATTCGTCGTCGCCCGAGAGCACGCTGAACGACGCCGGCCGGCCGGCGAGGATGTCGGTCACCTGTGAGAGGTTCCCCGAAGCTTCCTTGACGGCCACCATGCTCGCGTGGTTCGCCAGCGCCAGCGTCGTCCTGGCTTCGATGTTGCTCCCGGTGCGGCCGGGCACGTTGTAGATGACGATCGGGAGTGCGGTGGCGTGCGCGATCGCCTCGAAGTGCGCGATGATCCCCCGCTGCGGCGGCTTGTTGTACATGGGCGAGGCGTGCAGCAGGTGCGTCGCGCCCACCGCCTCCATTTCCCTGGAGAGCGCGATGGCCTTCTTCGTGTCGTTCGAGGCGGCGCCCGCCACCACCGGCACCCGTCCCTTCACCTGCTCCACCACGATCTGCACTACCCGGCGATGCTCCTCCACGGTCATCGTGGCGGCCTCGCCCGTGGACCCGCACGGCACCAGGAAGTGGATGCCTTCGGCGATCTGCCAGTCGACGAGATCCCGCAGCGCCTGCTCGTCGATGGCGCCGCCCTCGGTGAACGGCGTGACGAGCGCGGTACCGCACCCGCTGAGCATGGAGGCGGTCATGGTTGCGGTTCTCCGGTTGACGTGAGCACGTCGCGTAACGTGAAGATGCCACGCCGTCCGGCCAGCCAGCGCGCGGCGCGGAGCGCGCCTTCGGCAAACACGCGGCGGTCGCGCGCCGTGTGGACCAGCCGGATCTGTTCGAACTGGGCGTCGAACACCAACTCGTGGATGCCCGGCACCGACCCGGTGCGCACACTCGTGATCGGAACGTCGCGCCCGAGCTTCGCCGCCGCCGCCCGGGCCAGCGCCAGCGCCGTGCCCGACGGCGCGTCCTTCTTCTGCGCGTGATGCGTCTCGATGAGGTGCACGTCGAAGCCGGGGGCGGAGCGCATCGCCTCCGCCGCGGCCTCCACGGTCATCGTGAACGCGGCCACGCCCAGCGAGAAGTTCGGCGCCGCGAGCAGCGCCCCGCCCACCTCGTTGACGAACTTCTCCACCTCGGCGCGCCGTGCATCCCAGCCCGTCGTGCCGACCACGACCGGGCAGCGCGCGGCCGCACACACACGAACGTTCTCCGGCGCCGCTTCGGGGGACGTGAACTCCACGGCGACTTCGGCGCCGTTGAGCGTTTCCGCGGTCACCTCGTGCGCGTCGCCGCCGGCCCGGTCGATGCGGGCCACCACCTGGAATCCGTGGGCGGGCGCCAGCGCTTCCACCGCCCGCCCCATCTTGCCCATGCCGATGATCGCCAGCCGTTTCATCTGCCCTTCCCTCCCTCGAAGAACTCGGCGTGCAGCCGCTGCATCGCCGGCTTCACCTGGTCGCCATCCACGACGATCGTGAGGTTGATGCCGGTGGCGCTCAGCGACAGCATGTAGACCTGGACGTCGCCCAGCGCCTGGAGGGCCCGCGACATCGACACGCCGCCGTCGCTCAGCCCCGCGCCGACGATCGCCACGATGCCGCGATTCTGCTCGATGGCCACGTCGCCCAGTGACCGCAGATCGACGATCAGCGCGTCCAGATGCGACGCGTCGTCCACGGTGAGCGACACCGAAACCTCGCTCGTCGCCACCACATCCACCGACGTTTTGTGCCGCTCGAACACCTCGAACAGCGAACGCAGAAAGCCCTCGGTGAGCAGCATCCGCGGCGAGCGCACCTTCACGAGGCTCACGTTGGTCTTTCCCGCGATCGCCGTCACCGGACGCCGCGGCGTGTCGAAGGTGATCATCGTGCCCGGGGACTTCGGATTCAGCGAATTGAGCACGAACACCGGAATGCCCAACCGCACGGCCGGCGCGATGGTGCTCGGGTGCAGCACCTTGGCCCCGAACGACGCCAGTTCCGACGCTTCGTCGAATCCGATGCGTTCGATGAGTTGGGCCGCCTTCGCCACGCGCGGATCGGCAGTGAGCATGCCGTCCACGTCGGTCCAGATCTCGATCGCCTCGGTCTGCAGCGCGGCGCCCAGCAGGGCGGCACTGTAGTCGCTCCCGCCGCGCCCAAGGGTGGTCGTCACGCCGGTGGTAGCCGACGAGCCGATGAACCCGCCGAGCACGGGAATCTGGCCATCACGCACCACGGGAGCGACGAGCCGCTGAGCTGCTTCCGCGATGGCGTCGGGCTCCGGCTCGGCCTTGGCAAAGTTGTTGTCGGTGATCATCACCTGGCGCGCATCGACGTGCACCGCGGGCAGACCGGCCTGCCGGAAGGCGGCCGCGATCAGCAGCGACGAGAGTTGCTCGCCCAGTGCGGCGATCGCGTCCTGGCTCCGGGGTGTGAGATCACCGAGCACGGAGAGCGCCCCGGCCAGGCTGGCCAGTTCGTCGAACATGGCGCCCATCTCGCTCACCACGTCGTTGGCCTCGCGCCCCGTGCCGAGCAGCGCCTCGGCTTCATCCAGGTGGCGCTGGCGCAGCGACTCCACGCTCCGCAGGGCGAGGATCAGCCGGCCGCGCGCCGACTGGTCGGCGATCTCGAGCAGCAGGTTGGTGGCTCCGCCCAGCGCCGAGACGACGACGATGGGCTGGCGCGCGCGCCGCGATTCGACGATCGCCGCCGTCCGGCGAATCGCCGCGGCGTCGGTCACCGAGGTGCCGCCGAACTTGAGGACGATCACGACCGGTCGAACAGCCCGCGGGCCGCCATGAGCTCCGCGTTCAGCACCGAAGCCCCCGCCGCGCCGCGAATGATGTTGTGGGCCATCAGCACCATCTTCACGTGGAAGATCGGATCCGGGCGCACCCGGCCCACGACGAGCGCCATGCCGTTGCCCTCCATGCGGTCGCGCCTCGGCTGCGGCCGGTCGCGTTCGTCGCGCAGCACCAGCGGCCGCTCCGGGGCGCTGGGCAGCCCGCGCGCATCCTCAGCCCCGCGCCACTCGCGCAGCACCTCCGTCACCTCCGGCGCGCCGGCGCTCTGCTCGAACTCCACCGACATGCACACCGTGTGTCCGTGCTCCACCGGCACCCGGTTGGCGTGCGCCGTGACCGCGAACGGCGCCGGCCGGATGGCGCCCGCGCTCACGTGGCCGAGCATCTTGTTCACTTCGGTCTCGATCTTCGGCTCCTCGTCGTTGATGAACGGAATCACGTTGCCGAGGATGTCGAGGCTGGGCACGCCGGGGTAGCCGGCTCCCGAAACCGCCTGCATGGTGGCCATGAATACGCGGCGGACGCCGAACCGCTGATGCAGCGGCGCCAGCGCCATGGCGGCCGGAATGGACGCGCAATTTCCGTTGGTCACGATGGCGCCGCTCCAGCCCCGCCGCCGACGCTGGGCGTCGATGACGTCCAGGTGGTGCGGATTCACCTCCGGGATGACCAGCGGGACGTCTGGCTCCATGCGGTAGTTCTTCGCGTTGCTGAGCACCATGCGTCCCGCCTTGGCGAACGCCGGCTCCACGTCGCCGGCCACCGACGAGTCGAGCGCCGAGAAGACGACGTCGGCCTCGACCGCGGCCGGGTCGCACGCCATCACCGGCATCGACGCCACGCGGGCCGGCATGGCGTCGTCGCCCACCCAGCGCGCCGCCTCCGCGTACGGCTTCCCGGCCGAGCGTTCCGATGCCGCCACGGCCACGAGATCGAACCAGGGATGGTCGGCGAGCAGCCGGACGAACGCCTGGCCGACGGCGCCCGTGGCGCCGAGGATCGCAACGCTGCGTTTGGATGTCGTGTTGGGCGCCATGGCGGGACGATCAGGACTGGAGGAGGGCGCGCGCCATGCGCGCGTAGGCATCGACCGCGGCGCGCAGCTCGCCGACGTCGACGTATTCATCGGGTGTATGAGCCACGGTAATCGATCCCGGGCCGAACAGGAGCGGGGTGCCCCAGCGGTCGAGCAGCGGGATGTCCGACGTATAGGCCACCGGCGCCGTCTCGAACCCGTCGAGCGTATGGAAGCGCTGCGGGGGAATGTGCGACCCCCACTCGAGCTCCGCCCGGTCGCCGGCCCACTCGATCACGTGCCGGCGCAGCGGCTCGACGTCACCGACCAGCCGAAACATGATTTCGGCCTCGCACAGCGCGGGGACGATGTTGGCTTCGGTTCCACCATGGATGGTGCCGATATTCAACGTCGCGTCCCCAAGCACCGGATCGGACGGCATCGGGATCTCGTTGATCGTGGGCAGCAGGCGCAGCATCGGCTCGATGGCCGACTCGCCGAGGTAGGCGTAGGCGGAGTGCGCGGCGCGTCCGCGCGTGCGGACGACCACCCGCTGGGAACCCTTGGCGCCGCTGGCCAGTTTGCTCTCGGTGGGCTCGCCGTTGATCAGGTATCGACTCGTGGCCGGCAGGTGGTTGGCCGCGCGCGCGCCGTCGGAGTTCTTCTCCTCGCCGACCACGAACAACAGATCGACGCGATGCTCCCCCTCCTCGGCGAGCCGGTCGGCGGCGGCCATCATCGCCGCCGCGATGCCCTTGGCGTCGCAGGCGCCGCGTCCGTACAGGCGGTTGCCCTCGAGCCTCGGCGATACGTAGGGCGGCACCGTGTCCAGGTGCGTGGAGAGCGTGACGCCCTTGCCCGAACGGGAGGCCCATACGTTGGCGCGGCCGGGGGCCACCTCCTGCAACTCGACGTTCCACCCGCGGGCGACGAGCCAGCGCGAGACGAAATCAACGGCGCCGGCTTCCGCGCCGCTGGTGGATTGTATCGCAAGCAACTCGGCGGCAAGCGCCACGACGTCTGTCATGCGCCAAAGTTATCAGATTGCGTCCGCGATGCGAGATGCCCGACGGTCACGGAACGACACCAGCGGTCCGCCGCGCCAGCCCCCGGTCTCCACCCCCGTCGCCCGGCCCAGTGCACCACCGGGCGGGGCCGGGCCCCCTACCAGCCGGCGGCCACCCCGAACAGCATCTGCCCGTCGTTGTAGGTGCGCGCGCCGCGCATCAGGGCGCCGCTGTCGTAGTTGTCGGTGACGGCCAGGGACAGCGACACCGTGCCGTTCATCTTGTACCGAATCTCGGTGTTCGACGCGACCAGGAACTGGGCCACCCCGCTCGCGCTCGGCTGCCAGGAGGTGGAGTGGGACAGCCGCATCCGGTCGTCGAAGGCGTGCGAATACTTGGCCAGCCAGGAGAATCGGGCGATGGTCTGGTTGGGAAAGTGCACCGTGCTGTCGCGCGCCAGGGTGCGTTCCGCGGAGAGCGAAAGGCTGAGGCTGCCGTTGGTGGCCGGCGACTGCAGCACGTTCCACTTGGCGCCCGCGCCGGCGCTGAACCGCGACGCGATCCGCTTCTCGAGATTCGATTCGAGCGTCGTGGTCACGAAGCTGGACACCGGAGCCAGCGGCTTGAAGTTGACGTTCACCGTGCCGAGCCAGATCCGCTTGGTCACGATGCGCGGCCCGGCGTCCACCGACGCCTCGCCGTACAGGGTCTGGAGCTCGGCACTGAGCCCGAACGCCGAGTCCACCCGGGCAATCTTGCCGTCGGCGCCGAGCACCTGCTGCTGCGTGTTGCCGAAGAACACGCTGGCGTTCGCCAGCGCGCTTCCCTTCCATAGACTCGGCGCCGGCGGGGGCGGCTTTGGCACCGCCGATGCCGGCGGAACGTCCTGCGCGCCGGCGGAGGTAACGAGCCCGGCGTAGCACGTGAAAACGGCCAGCGCGACGGCGCCGGCCTTGGCAAGGGAACGCAGCAGCAACATGCGTGAGAAAATAACGGATTCACGCGCGGGATTCAGCCCCCCGCGCGCGGGGCGGCGAACGCCGAGTCCGGCATTCGCCGCCCTCCACCGCTGTCGCGCCGCCTGCGCCTTCCGGCTCACCCACTCAATGCTTCGCCGGGGCCGGTCCCTCCACCACCTGCACCATATGATCCAGCTTCACGTACTTCTTGAACGCCGCCGCGACCTGGCCGGCGGTGAGGCTCAGGTAGTGCTTCGCGGCGACCATCGGCTCGTTCAGCGGCTCGTCGTTGTAGCTCCACGTCAGCAGCGAACCCGCGATGGCGTTCTCGCTCGACACCCCGACGGGAATGGAGCGGATCTCGTACTGCCGCGCGTTGGTCAGCTCGTCGGGCTTCACGGGGGTGTTCTGCATCGCCGCCACGTCCTGGTGGATGAGGGCGTCCACCGGCGCCACCTTGCTCGGATCGCTGCCGTACTCGACGATGAACATGGAACGTGACCGGTTGATCTCCGGGAACGAGTACGCGCCGTACGCGTACCCGTGGCGGACCCGGATGTCCACCATCAGCCGCGATGCGAACCCGTTGCCGCCGAGCACGTCGTTGCCGAGCTGCAGCGCGTAGCGGTCGGGGTTGTGCAGGTCGACATCCAGCATCTGCCCCATCACCACCTGGTCCTGGGACGCGAAGGTGTTCGGGACCACCGTGTAGCCGGCCGGATTTAGGGGCACGGGCTTGGGAATCACGTCGGGTTTGGGCCCCGTCGCCTTCCAGCCGCCGAAGTATTTCTCCACGGCGGCCTTCGCCTCGGCCGGCGTCACGTCCCCCACCACGACGATCGTGGTCAGGTCCGGGCGATAGGCCGTGGCGAAGTAATGCCGCGCGTCGTCGAGGGTGAGCCGATTCACCGTTTGCGGGGTTGCTTCTCGCAGCCCGGGATCGCCGGCCGGCAGGAGCCCCCGGTACAGGGCGCGGAACATCTTGTAGTTCGGAGACTGCAACTGGCCGGCCAACGTCCGCGCCAGCGTCTTCTGCTGCACGTCGAACGCCTGCTGCGGCAGCGCCGGGTGCAGTTCGTTGTCGGCCAGCAGCTTCATCCCCTCATCGAAGTGCGCGCTGAGCACGGCCAGCCGGAAGTCCGACCCGCCGCGCTCGGTGGCGGCAATCGCGTCGAGCGCCTTGTGGAACGCGGTGCGATCCATCGTCGTCGTGCCGTAGTCGAACAGCGAACCGAGCAGGCGGCCCACGCCCTCCTGCCCGGCCGGCGCCTCGAGGTTGTCGTCGTGGTCCACGTGACCGACCACCGTGACCGTCTTGCTGATCGTCTCGGGCTGCACGATGAGCCTGATGCCGTTGGCCAACTGCATCGAGACGGGATTCAGCGTCCAGTGCGGCATCTCGAGCTTGGCCAGCGACGTGGCGGCCCAGGCCGGCAGCGCGACGTCCAGCTTGTCGTTGCCGGCGAACGATTCCGTGCCTCCGAAGCCGTTGCTGTTGGGCGGCCGCTTCCCGTTCTCGCTCGGCGTGAGGACCACCGTCACGCGGCCCTTGGGCGTGAGGTATTCGCGTGCCACGCGGTCCACGTCGGCCGCCGTCACATCGCGGATCTGCTCGTCGGCCTGCCCCGGAGAGTCCAGCCCCTGCCAGGCCAGCGCCTGCGACCACTCCTGGGCGAGGCTCACCGCGCTGTTCTTGTTGAACTCCGACTGCGCCAGCTCGGAGCGCTTGGCGGCCTCCACGAGATCGGGCGGCGCGCCGTTCTTCAGCATGGTCGTGACCACGCTGTCGAGATCGTGCTGCGCCTGTTGCGCATTGCCGCCCTTGGGGAATCCCACTTCGATGACGCCGATCCCGCCGCGGCTGAACGGCTGCATGCCCGCATCGGCGCTCAACACCTTGCCCTGCACCGCAAGGTCGGAGAGTGTGCTGCGCGCGTTGTTCAGTACGTCCATCAGGATCTCGGCCGCCGCGTAGTCTTTCGTCTGCATGCCGGGCATGCGATACAGGAACTCGACCGATCCGGTACCCTGCGGCGTGGAGCTGGCGATGGTCTTCGGCGCCACCGGTTCGAGGTGGACGGGGGGCCGGGCGGGCGTGGGGCGCCCGGGGATTCCGCCGAATAGATGCCGGACACTGGCCAGCGTCGCCTGCGGATCCACATCGCCCACGATGACGAAGATCGCGTTGTCCGGCTCGTACCAATCGTTGTAGAACGTCCGCAGGACCTTGGACGTGGTGGCGTCGAACGACGGCCGCGTCCCGAGCGGATCGAACTGGTAGCCGGTGCCGGCATACAGGTCGGCCTCGGCCTTCTCGAAGGCCAGGAAGTCGGGGCTCGAGATGTCGCGCGAAACCTCCTGCTCGATGGCGCCCTTCTCGAGGTTCCAGTCCTTGTCGGTGAGCAGCGCGCCGCGCATGCGCGACGCCTCGATGTGCAGGAGGACGTCGAGATAGTTCGCCGGCGCGACGAAATAGTATTGCGTGGCGTCGTTGGTGGTGAACGCGTTGTTTTGACCGCCCATCTTGCCGGTCATCTCGTTGAGCTGCGCGCCGGTGAGTCCCTTGCTGTCGCGGAACATCATGTGCTCCAGCGCGTGTGCCGTGCCCGGATAGCCTTTCGGGGTCTCGTACCCGCCGGCGAGGTAGGTGACCTCGGTGGTCACCATCGGGGCGAGCGGGTCGTGGACGATCACGACGCGAAGCCCATTGGGGAGCGTGTCGCGGAGAACGGTGGTGGTCGGGGCCGCGGGAGCAACGGGTGCCGTGCTCGGCGCCGGGCCCGGCCGGACCGGAAGACCGCCCAGGAAGGCGATACCGAAGGCGAGCGGAGTGAGACGGACCGGGCGCATGGCTTCCCCCAGGTGCATTGTCGAGATGTGAAGACGGCGCTGGGGGGCGGCCGCGTGCATTAGTGTTGTTATCTCTCGTTCTAGCGGGGGTCGGCGAAAATGGCAAGCGGGTCCCGGGCGCCGACGGTGCGATTGGGGTTCGAACACGCGCCGGTGCACGCAATGCCGGGGGCCGGTCTCGAACCGACATGGGCTTTCGCCCAAGGGATTTTAAGTCCCTCGCGTCTACCAGTTTCGCCACCCCGGCGGGTGCAGGCGAAAAAGGAGCGGCCGCGGCCGCTCCTGTTCTCGATGCCATCGTGTGTCAGAGCGGGAAACGGGACTCGAACCCGCGACCCCAACCTTGGCAAGGTTGTGCTCTACCAACTGAGCTATTCCCGCGTGCCCCCAATATAGCCGCCACCGGCGCGGGCCGACAAGAACGTCAGGGCCGCTCGCCGAGCGCGTGGACCGCGAACCACACGCACCAGGCCACGAGCCCCGACAGCGACGCATCCCCGCCGTTCCCCGTCGCCCGGCCGTCGGCATCCACGAACTCGGCCGCCAGCCCGCCGTCCAGCGCCGCCCGGCGAAACCAGTTGAGCGCCGACGCCGACTTCGGCCCGATGAGTTGGGCGCAATGCTGCACGAGGTCGGCGTCCGGCTCCCCGATGGCTTTTGCCGTGCGCCGGTAGTTCGTGTCGTGCCGCTCCATGGTCTCGTAGAGCGGCAGCCAGAGCGCCGAGCCGGCTGGATCGTCGTCCAGCGACACGCCGCCGCGCAGATCGATGCTCGACGCGAACCGCTGCACACCCTCACTCGGCGTGAGAAAGTGGCGCAGCAGCGCGGCGCGCACCCCTTCGGGATCCTGAACGTCGCGCGCCGCCTCCTCGTCGAGCGTGCGTCGCAGCACGTCGAGGGCCTGCGCCACCACCGCGTTGCCGTGCAGCGGGAATGGGTACGGGAGCGGCGCGCCCGACGGGCCCACCTCCCCGCTGTACAGCGGCCGCTCGGAGTCCCTGCGCGCCGAGAGTTCGTCGTGGGCGGCATAGAGCGTATCGGCCAGCACCGGCTCCTCCACGATCCGGTCGTCGCCGGTCTCGCGAATGTAGCGCTCCACCGCCACCGGATATGCCGCCGCGCCCTCGAGCGAGAAGCCCGCTTCGAACAGCGTCCCGTCCAGATAGTCCACACCGCGCCCCGGCGCGTAGCCGTGCAGTTCGCAGGCGCGCAGAATCAACTCGCGCGCCAGCGGCGGGTCGGCCAGTTGCACCGCCGGTACCGTCCACAGCAGCGCCTGCCAGTCACGCACCGTCACGCCGGCGCCGTGCCACGGGGCACGCGTGCGCATCAGGTAGTAGTGCGCGTCGTCCAGCGCCCGCCCCACCCCATAGAAGTAGGCGAACAGCAGGTGGCGGTTGATCACGCCGTCCATGGCCGCCGACCCGGTGGTCTGCTCCAACGACTGGATGGCGTCTCGCGTGCCGGCGAGCAGGTCGCGCCATCCCCGGCGGCGCAGCACCCCCACCGAAGCCTGCGCGCCGTCGCGCTCCGGACCGGCCGCCAGATAGAACGCCACCTGTTCGCGCGCGCCGGCGCCGAGGCTCACCTCGCGCGCCATGGAGAATCGCGGAGCCGGACCGTCCTCCACGGTAATCGACGCCTCGCCGTCGGCCCCCAGCGCGAGCGCCACCAGCCCGGGCTCGGCGGCCCCGCCCAGCAGGACGACGTCGCCCGACCGGGCCACCCGGTGCGCATCCGCAAAGGGACGGGCCGAGCGTACGCGCAACTGCCGGTGTCCGAGCGTCCCCTCGACGCCGACGCGGACCGTGCACGGCGCGTCGCCGCGGCTCTCCACCGACAGGGCATACACGGCGCCGGCCACGTCGGCGTCGCGCCCGAAGGGGGCGAACACCGTGCCGCGCACGAGCACCGAGCCGAGCTGGCAGGTGAACGTGGGCAGCCAGCCCAACGCGCGCTCCCAGACCATGGGACCGTCCGACAGTTCGCGCGCATTGCCGTCGATGCTGACGGTCGGCCGCAGCAACGGCGGGCCCTCACCGTCGACGAATTCGGGCGCGCCCGCGAATTCGATGGCCGATCGCGTCCCCCGGTGGATCATGCCGACTGCATGCACGGCGCCGCTGGCCGGATGCACGCACGGCAGGGCCAGCCAATGATTCCCGGTCATCTGCCAGGGGACGCGCGGGATGGGGAGCGAAGACAGGGGCACGGGGTAGAGGTTAACTTTGACGGGCTTCCGGCTAGCATAATACACTCGCGCCTTCACCCCAGCGACTCGCGATCCTGCATGATTCGTTCGCGCGCCATTCGTAGCCTCCTCGCGCTGCTCCTCGCCGGCCCTGCGTTGGCGCTCTTCGCGCGCTCCGCCGGGGCCCAGAGTGGTCTCAGCCACCTGGACGACGCGACCATGGTACCCAAGGGCGAGTTCCGGTTGCAGACGATTGCGGCCTGGAGCCGCTTCAACGCCCGCTTCGCACCAGCCGGGTCGGGCAGTCCGACCATTCCCCTCGGCGCGGACTTCAGCTTCGACTCGCTCGGCGTCGGGCAGCTGCCGGCGCTCTCCGGCACGCAGAACGGCATTCAGACGCTCACCGGTTCACCCTTCCGGCTCTCCCTCGGCGCCATGCAGTCGGCCATCGACGCGCGGGTGGTGGTGATGCCGATCAGTCTCGAGTACGGACTCTTCCACCGGCTCACCCTCGGGGCCATGCTCCCCATGGTGCGCACCCGCATGAGCATCATGTTGCGGGCCAACCCGCTCGGCACCGAGGGGAACGTCGGGGTCAATCCGGCGTCGGTGAACGCCGCATCGCTGGCCGCCGACAGTTCCGTGGTCGCCCAGATGACCCAGGCGGCTGCCGCGCTGCAGTCCACGCTCCAGGGGTGCCAGGCCGACTCCACCTCCAATCCCAACTGCGGCCAGATCCTGGCGCGCCAGACCGACGTCACCGCGCTGCTGCAGAACTCGGCGCAATTCACGACGACCTTCTCGGCCGTGTACGGCGCGAGTTCGCAGGATCGGGGTGGGCCGCTGGTTCCGGTTGCGGGGAGCGCCGCCGACGCCCTGATCCAGGCGCGCGTCGCCGCGTACGACTCGTCGTTCCAGGCATTCCTCAGCACCGCGCCGCGCGTCACGGCGGTGCCTGCGGCCGCAGGGGGCGTGGTGGGCACCGGCGATCTGGCGAACCTGCTCCACAACCCCGCCATCGCCGGCTTCGATTCGCTGAGCAGCACCGTCCGCATCGGACCAGGCGATCTCGAACTCAGCGCGCGCTATCTCCTGTTCGACGGCTTCTCCGACTCCACCATCGGCGCCCACCCGGCCGGCCTTCACGGGCGTGCGACGCTCACCGGTGTGCTCCGGCTCCCCACCGGCCAGCTCGCGACGGCGAGCAACCCCCTCGACGTCGCCACCGGCCACGGAGCCACGGCGGCCGGCGCCCGCCTCGCGTTCTATTCGCAGTGGGGCACGCGCCTCGGCCTGTCGGCCGCCGGTTCCTACATGCAGTCGTTCGGCAAGACCAAGTCGGGCGCCTACCCGAGCGCATACGGGGCGCCCTTTCCGCCGTCCACCGCCGACGTGTATCCGTACACGCCGGGAGCCGTGGCCGCGTTCGAGGTCGCGCCGCGGTTCATGATCACACGCCTGCTGGGCCTGAACGCGATGTACGACTTCCGGCACGTGGCCGCGAACGACTACGGCAGCCTGACCAGCGCGTCCGGGGGACTCCCCGTCACACCGATGGCCATGCTCGACGGTGTCGCCACCGCGCCCGGCACCCTGCAGTCGGCCGGATTCGGCATCACCTTCTCCACGGTCACCGAATACGAGCGCGGACGCGCGGTGATTCCCATCGACGTGACGTTCACGCACCTCGAGGCACTGAGCGGCGCCGCGCGGATGCCCAAGGCGTTTCGCGATCAGATCCAGTTCCGGTTCTACTACCGCCGCCACCGGAACTGACCGCGTCACGATCTCCGGCGCGTACGGGCTGACCGGGCCCGGGACGGCGCCGAGGCCGACGCCGTGTCCAGAAGCTCGGCGGCGTGCGCGCGGCTGAGCGCGCTCTCGGGATCTCCGCCGAGCATGCGCGCGATCTCGGTCACGCGATCGTCGCCGTCCACCACCGCCACCCCCGCCGTGGTCACACCGCCCGAGGCGTCCTTGCTGACCCGGATGTGGTGGTGCGCGCGGGCTGCGATCTGCGGCAGGTGCGTGATGGCGAATACCTGATGGCTCGCCGCCACCCGCCGCATCGTGTCGCCCACCTGCAGTCCGACCTTCCCGCCAATGCCGGCGTCCACTTCGTCGAACACGAGCGTGGGCACATGGTCCAGCCGAGCGAGAATGGTCTTGAGCGCCAGCATCACGCGGCTCAGCTCGCCGCCCGAGGCCACCCGGGCCAGCGGACGCGGCTCGTGCCCGACGTTGAGCGACACCCGGAACTCCACGTCCTCGGCCCCCTCGGCCCCGATGGCGGCACGCGGCACGAGCACCACCTCGAGGTGTCCATCCGGCATCCCGAGGTCGGGGAGCACCTCGTCCACTGCGCGCGCGAGTCGCGTGGCCCCCGAGGCCCGCTTGCGCGTGAGCGCCGCGGCCGCGCGCTCCAGGGCTTCCGCGGCTGCGTGCTCGCGGTCTCGCAACGTGCGCAGGTCGAGACCCGACGAATCGATGAGGTCCAGTTCGCGGCGCGCCTCCCGGCCCTGGTGCATGACGTCGGCGAGCGTGGGCCCGTATTTCTTGGTGAGCCGGTAGAGCACGTCGCGGCGGCCGCGCACCTGCTCCAGCCGACGCGGATCGAGATCGACGTCCTGCTGGTAGCTCTCCAGCTCGCGCGCCACCGCGTCGAGGGCGTAGTACGCGGTGTCGTACGATTCCTGGAGCCGCTCCAGACCGGGGTCGAGCCGCTGCAGTTGGTGCAACGTCCGCTCGAGCGCCGCGAGCAGCGCGAGGATTCCCTGTTCGTCGGCCGTCAGCCCCTCCTGCGCGGTGGCGGCCAGCCCGCGCAGTTCATCGGCGTTCTCCAGCCGGTTGGCCTCCTCCTCCAGCCGGGTGTCCTCGCCGTCCACCAGCTTGGCCTCTTCGATCTCCCGGGCCACGTGCCGTAGATAGTCCGAGCGCCGCTGCGCCGCCTGGGCGCGCTGTTCAAGATCGGCGATCTCGCGACGGATCTCGCTCAGCGTGCTGAATGCTTCGCGCACCGCGGTACCTTCGGCGCCGGCGTCGCCGAACGCGTCGAGGATGGCCCGCTGCGACTCGCCATCCAGCAGCGACTGGGCCTCGTGCTGCCCGTGCAGATTCACCAGTTGCCGCCCGATCTCGGCCAGGAGCGTGGCGGTCACCGTGGAGCCGTTCACCCAGGCCCGCGCGCGCCCCGGCGCCACCTCGCGCTTCAGCACCACGAGGCCGTCGTCCACCTCCACCCCGTGCGCGTCGAGCAGGGCCAGCAGCTCCGGACGGTCGCCGGCCTCGAACACCCCCTCCACCACCGCCTTGCTGGTGCCGGTGCGGATCAGGTCGGTGCTGGCCCGCTCGCCGAGCAGAAGTCCCAGCGCGCCGACGATGATCGACTTGCCCGCGCCCGTTTCCCCCGACAACACGTTGAACCCCGGGGCCAGGGGCAGCGTGAGCGATTCGATGATGGCGAAGTTGCGGATGCGCAGTTCGATCAGCATGCCGGCGAATGGTCTCGCTTCGGAAGCCCCCCCACCCCAGCTTCTGCCGCAGCGTGGCGAAGAAGCTGCTGCCGGGGAATCGCACGACCCCAATGCCGTGCGCGGCGCGACGCACGCGAAGCGTCTCACCCGTGGCGAACGTGGTACCGGGCTGGCCGTCCACCGTCACCAGAAGTTCTTCGGGGCCATCTTCCGACTGCACGGTGACCACGGAATCCGCGGGCAGCACCACCGGCCGGATGGCCAGCGCGTGCGCCGACACCGGCGTGACTAGCATCGTTTCGAGCGTCGGGAACAGGATCGGGCCGCCGGCGGAGAGCGAGTAGGCCGTGGAACCGGTCGGCGTGCAGACCACGACGCCGTCGGCGGCGTAGCTTGCCACCGTCTCGTCGTTGGCCGACACGCGCAGCGTGACCACGCGCGCGAAACCGCCCTTGTGCAGCACCACGTCGTTGAGCGCGAACCAGTCCTGCCGCTCGCGCGCCCGACGTGTCGAGTACGGTGGCATGCAGGGCGATGCGCGGTCTCGACGGTGTACTCGCCGCGCGCGAACCGTGTGAGCGCCGACTCGAACTGGTCGACCGGCGTGCCGGTGAGGAAGCCGAGGCGGCCCAGATTGACGCCGAGAATCGGTACCTGGTTGGCCTGCAGGAGCCGGGCGCCGCGCAGCAGCGTGCCGTCGCCACCCAGGGTGAGGAGCGCATCGAGCGCCGCCGGGTGCTCGAGCAGCGCGCCCGGCGCCCCCTCCTCGAGCAGGTCCTGCTCCACGAACAGCTCGATGCCCAGGCGCGGCGCGATCTGGCCAAGCGAGCGCAACACTCCCCCGAGCCCGGCATCGACATACCCGCGATGCCCGATCACGCCGAGGCGAATCACCCGGCCATCGCCTCGCTCTCGTGCAGCGCCCGCACGCGGTCGGCGATGCCCTCGGGCGTGAGTCCGCACGCTTCCAGTTGACGTGCCCGCGGCGCCGCATACACGATGCGGTCGGGCACGCCGAGTGTCGCGACACGCACGGCGGGGTCGTGCCGCTCGATGATCGCCGTCATGTAGGCACCGAACCCGTTGACCACGGTGCCTTCCTCGACGGTGAGCACGTGCTTGTGCTCGGCCAGCACGGCGGCCAGCGTCACGGCGTCGTACGGCTTGAGAAAGCGGCAGTTCACCACCGTGACGTTCAGTCCTTCGGCGGCCAGTGCGTCGGCCGCGGCCAGCGATGGACCGACCATGGTACCGACGGCGAAGATCGCTACTTCGGCGCCGTGCCGCAGCACCTCCCACGTCGCGAACGGCACGGGCTCGATGCCCGCGATGTCGGGGGTGTCATCGGGCACGGCGGCGCGCGGATAGCGCAGACAGAACGGCCCCTCGTCGTGGCGCAGCCCGGTGCGGAGCAGCGCCAACATCTCGGTGCCGTCCTTCGGCGCCGTGACCGTCATGTTCGGCACCGCCAGCATGTAGGCGATGTCGTAGAGGCCCATGTGGGTCTCGCCGTCCTCACCCACGAGCCCCGCGCGATCCATGCAGAACATCACCGGCAGCGACTGGATGGCCACGTCGTGGATGATGTTGTCGAAGCCGCGCTGCAGGAACGTCGAGTAGATGGCGACGACGGGGCGCAGCCCGCGCGTGGCCAGGCCGGCCGCGAAGGTGACCGCGTGTCCCTCGGCGATGCCGACGTCGAAGAACCGATCGGGCAGCGCCTTGGCCACGAACGCGGTGCCGGTGCCGCTGGGCATGGCCGCGGTGATGGTGACCACGCGCGGGTCTTCGGTGGCCAGCTTGAGCAGCCCCTTCCCGAAGACGGCCGTGTAGGCCGGGTTGCTGGTGGACACCTTGAGCGGCTTTCCGGTGGCCGGGTCGTGGCCCGGCGGCAGCGCGTGCCACTTCTCGCCCGTGGAGTGCTCTCCGGCCGGGTAGCCCTTGCCCTTCTGCGTGACCACATGGACGAACCGCGGACCCGACATCTTCCGAACGGCAGTGAACGTGTCGAGCATGGCCGGAATGTCGTGGCCGTTGATGGGGCCGAAGTAGCGGAAGCCGAGTTCCTCGAACAGCACACCCGGCGTGAGGAACGACTTGACGCTCTCCTCCCATTTCTTCACCCAGCCGCTCACTCCGGACAGCGGCCGTGGCGCCTTGTCCATGATGTCGCCCAGCGCCGAGCGGAGCCGGTTGTACAACGGGTTCCGCTGCACCGAATTGAGATACTTGGACATGGCGCCGACGTTGGGCGCGATCGACATCTCGTTGTCGTTGAGCACGACGACGATGTCGCGGTCCGAATGGCCGGCGTTGTTCAGCCCCTCGTAGGCCAGCCCGCTGGTGAGCGCGCCGTCGCCGAGCACCGCCACCACCTTGTACTGGTCGCCGCGAATGTCGCGGCCGGCCGCGATGCCCAGTGCCGCCGAGATGGCGGTGGCGGCATGGCCGGCGCCGAAGGCGTCGTAGTCGCTCTCGCCCCGTTTCAGGAAGCCGGAGACGCCTCCCTCCTTCCGAAGGGTCTCCATCCGATCGTTGCGGCCCGTGAGCAGCTTGTGTGGATAGCCCTGATGGCCCACGTCCCAGACCAACTGGTCGCTGGGCGTGTCGAACACCGTGTGGAGCGCGATCGTCAGTTCCACCACGCCGAGCCCGGCGCCGATGTGGCCGCCGGTGCGCGAGCAGACGTCCACCAGCCGGGCCCGCATCTCGTCCGCAAGCGCGGGCAGTTCGCTGCGGGGGAGGGCGCGGACGTCGGCTGGGGAGTGGATGCGATCGAGGAGGCTCATTGGGCTCTGTTTCCGATTCGGCTGTGGTACAAAGGTACTACGATCGGCGCGTGATGATGAATCGTGCCAGCCGGTCCAGACCATGGGTCAACAGGCCGGCCCGGGCCAGCGCCGCGCACCCTTCGGCCACCAGCGCGTCCGCCCGGGCTACGGCGCCGGCGACCCCGAGCAACGCCGGATAGGTGCTCTTCCCGAAGGCCTGGTCCTTGCCGGCCGTCTTCCCGAGTTGGTCGGTGGTCGCGGTCACGTCCAGCACGTCGTCGGCGATCTGAAAGGCAAGCCCGGCGCTGGCGCCGAACTGCTCGAGTGCCGCCAGCCGGTCGGCCGGAGCACCGGCCGCCAGCCCACCCAGCGTCACGGCGGCCGCGATCAGCGCTCCGGTCTTGGCGCGGTGGATGCGCTCCAGATCGCCGAGGCTCAGCGACCGCCCCTCTCCCTCGAGATCGAGCAGCTGTCCGCCCACCATGCCGCCGGCGCCCGACGCCCGCATCAACTCCATGACGATCCGGCCGACGACGTCCGGGGCGAGGCCCATGGCGCGCGCCGCGTGCGCGGCCTCGCGCGCCGCCAGCGGGACCATGGCGACGCCGGCCGCGGTGGCCGCCGCCACGCCGAACACGCGGTGCACCGTGGGCCGCCCCCGCCGCATGTCGTCGTCGTCCATGCACGGCAGGTCGTCGTGCACCAGCGAATAGGCGTGCACCACCTCGATCGCGGCGGCGAGGGCGGCCCCATCGCCCTGCCCGCCCGCCGCGCGATAGGAGGCCAGGAACAGCACGCCGCGCAGCCGCTTGCCGCCGCCCTCGAGACTGTAGCGAATGGCCTCGCCCACCGGTCCGGGCAGGCGTGCTGCCTCGCGGGACACCAGATCGGCCAGCGCCGCATCGACTGCCGCGCGATCCGCCGCGAACTCCTCGGTCCGTTCAGTCACGCAGGTCGGTGACCTCGAACGTCCCATCCTCGCGCTCCACGAGCCGTTGCACCT
>CAWGJO010000015.1:0-33789 GCA_963822945.1 uncultured Gemmatimonadaceae bacterium
GACGAACTGACCGCGGCGACGACGATTGCGCAAACGCCGGGGTTCGCGGCCGCCGTAACCGACCTCGCCGGTCGCGCCCACTCGGCCCCCGCTCGCGAACGCGTGCTCGCGTATCTCCGCATCGCCGGCACGCCGTCGCGCCGCACCGATGCGATGGTGGTGGACACGGACGGACACGTGCTCGCCAGCGCCGGGGGCGATCCGACGCCCGAGGTGGCACCCGCCACCCGGCGGGTGATGGCCGCCGCCCTCGCCGGCGGCAACGCCGCGCTGTCGCGCTTCTTCCTCGACTCGCACGGCGTCGCGCGCATCGATGCGGCCGCGCCGGTCCGCACCGCGGCCGGGCGCCCCGTGGCCGTCCTGGTGCTGCGGAGCGACGCCCGCGCGAGCCTGACCCCACGGCCCCCGCAGACCGCCGAGGCGTACGGCGACATCGACGTGTACGTGGTCGAACGTGAGGGCGATACCGCCGTGGTGCTCACCGACCGCTCGGTGCCGCCGGACACGGCGACGCCGCTGGCCCTCGTGCCGATGACCCGCACCCGCGTGGCCGTGGTCCAGGCCGTGCTGGGCCACACGGGCATGTACCAGAGCAACAGCGCCAGCACGGGCGAGATCGTGGCCGACATGCGTTCGGTGCCCGGGTCGCCCTGGTTCCTGGTCACGTGGGGGCATGCCCAGACCCAGACGACCATCATCCGGCGGCAGATTGCGGCCGTCGTCATCACGGCCGCTCTCCTGATCCTGCTGGCCGGACTGGGCGTGGCCCATGTGTACCGGCACCGCCAGGCGCTGGCGTATCGGGCCCTGTACGAGAGCGAGCGGCAACGGCGCGAGGGACAGGAGCGCCTGCGCGCCATCGTGGACGCCGAGCCCGAATGCGTGAAGGTCGTCGATCGAGAGGGAGTCGTGCAGGAGATGAACGCCGCGGGCCTCGCCATGCTGGAGGTCGACTCGGTGGACGATCTGCGGCAGCAGCCTCTGGAGGCGTACATTCTGCCCCCGCACCGGGACGCGTTCCGCGCGCTCCATCAACGCGTGATGCACGGGGAATCCGGCGTCCTGGAGTTCGAGGTGGTCGGACTCCGGGCACGCGCCGATGGCTGGAAACGCACGCCGTGCCGCTGCGCGACAAGAACGGCGACGTCGAGGCCCTGCTGGGGGTGACGCGCGACGTGACCGAGCACCGGCGGGCGCAGGCCGAACTGCTGCTGCAGAGCGCGGCGCTCAACGCGGCGGCCGACGCCATCGTGATCACCGACCGCGGCGGCACGATTCAGTGGGTCAATTCGGCCTTCGAGGCGCTGACCGGCTACACGGCCGGCGAGGCCGTGGGACGGAACCCCGGCGAACTGGTGAAGTCGGGGGTGCACGACCAGGCATTCTACCGCGAGATGTGGCAGACCATCCTGGCCGGCCGGCCGTGGCGCGGCGAGTTGACCAACCGCCGCAAGGACGGCACGCGGTATCTCGAGGAGCAGACCATCACGCCGGTGCGCGCGACGGTGTCCGACACGATCACCCATTTCGTGGCCGTGAAGCGCGACATCAGCGCCCAGCGCCAACTCGAACTCCAGTTCCTGCAGGCACAGAAGATGGAGACCGTGGGCCGGCTGGCCGGTGGCGTGGCGCACGACTTCAACAATCTGCTCACCGTGATCAATGGAACGGCGGAGCTGATGTTGCGGAAAGCCGGACCGGGCGACCCCGCCACCGCGGAGTTGCAGGCGATCGCGGACGCGGGGACCCGGGCGGCGCAGCTCACGCGCCAACTGCTGGCGTTCAGCCGCAAGCAGATGCTGCAGGTGGAGCCGCTGCATCTCAACACGTCGCTGCGCGGCATGGAAACCATGCTGCGCCGGATGGTGGGCGAGGACGTGCAGCTCGTGCTGCGCCTGACCGACGACCTGGATCTGGTGCGTGCCGACCCCGGACAGATGGATCAGGTAATCCTGAATCTCGTGGTCAATGCACGCGACGCGATGCCACGCGGCGGCACCCTCACGATCGAGACCCGGAACGTGGAGTTCAGTGCCGAGCACGCTGCCTCGGAGCCCACGCTGAAGCCCGGGCGTCACGTCCTGGTGGCAATCAGCGACACGGGACTGGGGATGGACGAGGCCACCCGCGAGCGCATCTTCGAGCCGTTCTTCACGACCAAGGAGTTGGGGCGCGGCACCGGCCTCGGCCTGTCCACGGTTTACGGCATCGTGCAGCAGAGCGGCGGGAGCATCGGCGTGTCCAGCGAACCCGGGCGCGGGACCACGTTCAAGATCTTTCTGCCGAGCGTGGACGGGAGCACCGCGCATTCCAGGCCGGCGGCGGTGCCCGCCGAGCCGGCCGGTACCGAGACCGTGTTGGTGGTCGAGGACGAACCCGCCCTCCAGCAGTTGGCGGGACGGGCGCTGCGGGCCGCCGGTTACGTGGTGCTCGCCGCGGCCACGGGCGAGGAGGCCGCCGCGCTGCTCGACGAACATCGGGACGAGGTGCACCTGATGCTCACCGACGTCGTGCTGCCCGGTATCAGCGGCCGGGAACTCGCGTCCCGGGTGGCCCCGCTCCACCCGGGACTGCGCGTGCTGTTCACGTCGGGTTACACCGACGACACCGTGCTGCACCACGGCGTGAGTGCACAGACGGCGAAGTTCCTCGCGAAGCCGTACTCGGTGGACGCGCTGATCCGGAAGGTCCGCGAAGTGCTCGACGCGGCCCCACCGCCCCGGGGACAGGTCTAGACCGCGCCTCGCGGCTCTTCATGCCCCTCCCGCGGGGCGTTAGCTTTCGGGTTTCCCGGCGCCCACACCTGCCCGTTGATCCGATGGCCAGCCCGCACACCACCGAACTGCCCGACCGATACGATCCCGCTGCCACCGAGGGCGAGATCTACCGCCGGTGGCGCGACGCCGGCGCCTTCGGCGCCCCGGCCGCGGCGTCCGTCCGCGCCGGCGGCGATCGCGAGCCGTTCACGCTGGTCATGCCGCCTCCCAACGTCACCGCGATCCTGCACGTGGGGCACGGGCTCAACAACACCGTCCAGGACGTGATCGTCCGTTGGGCGCGCATGCAGGCCGGAACCGAGGCGCTGTGGGTGCCCGGCACCGACCACGCCGGGATCGCCACGCAGAACGTGATCGAGAAGCAGCTGGGGGCCGAGGGCAAGACCCGCTTCGACCTCGGCCGCGAGGCCTTCGTGCAGCGGACCGAGGCCTTCGTCGCCGAAACCGGCGGCACGATCCTCAAACAGCTCGAAGCGTTGGGCTGTTCCGCCGACTGGTCGCGCACCGCGTACACGTTCAGCCCCGAACTCTCGCGCGGCGTGCGCGAGGCGTTCGTGCGCCTGTACGAGAAGGACCTCATCTATCGCGGCCACCGTGTGATCCACTGGTGCCCGCGCTGCCTCACGTCGCTCAGCGACGAGGAGGCGGAGTTCCAGGAGGAGACCGGCCGCCTGTATCACGTGGCGTACCCGGTCTCGGACGACCCGTCGCGCACGCTCGTCGTGGCCACCACCCGCCCCGAGACGATGCTGGGCGACGTGGCGCTGGCCGTGAACCCCGGCGACGACCGTTACCGCGAACTCGTGGGCAGGACCGTGCGCCTGCCGATCGTGGACCGCGACATTCCGGTGATCGCCGACGAGTACGCCGATCCGGCGTTCGGCACCGGCGTGGTCAAGATCACGCCGGCGCACGACGCCAACGACTACGAGGTGGGCCGCCGCCACTCGCTGCCGATGCCGGTGGTCATCGACGACACCGCGCACATGGCCGAGGGGGCCGACGCCGAAGGACGCGTGCCCGACTGGCTGGCCGGCCTCGACCGCTTCGACGCGCGCGAGAAGATCGTCGCCGCGCTCAAGACGTCGGGCGCGCTGGTGAAGACCGAGACGCACACGCACAACGTGCGGCACTGCTACCGCTGCGACACGGTGGTGGAGCCGCGGCTGTCCGATCAGTGGTTCGTGAAGATGGAACCGCTCGCCCGCCCCGCGCTCGAGGCGGTGCGCAACGGCGCCGTCCGCATCCTGCCCGAGCGGTGGGAAGCCGTGTACGTCAACTGGCTGACCAACATCCGCGACTGGAACATCTCGCGTCAGCTCTGGTGGGGGCATCGCGTGCCCGTCTGGTACTGCGACGAGTGCGACCCGCCCAACACCTTCGCCAGCCGCGACGACCTCACCGAGTGCCCCAACTGCGGCTGCCCGGTGCGGCAGGACGAGGACGTGCTCGACACCTGGTTCTCGTCGTGGCTCTGGCCGATCTCCACACTCGGCTGGCCCGATGAGGATGCCCCCGATCTGCGGGCGTTCTATCCCACCGACGTGCTCGTCACCGCCCCGGAGATCCTCTTCTTCTGGGTGGCGCGGATGATCATGGCCGGGTACGAGTTCATGGGCCGCGCGCCCTTCCACACGGTGCTGCTGCACGGCACCGTGCGCGACACGAGCCACGTGAAGATGTCCAAGTCGCTGGGCAACGGCATCGACCCGCTGGACGTGATCCGCCTGTACGGCGCCGACGCGCTGCGGTGGACGCTGATCTCCGGCATGGGACTCGGCGCCGACGTGATCCTCGACCCCGACGATCTCGAGAAGTCGTTCGCCACCGGGCGCAACTTCGCCACGAAGCTCTGGAACATCGGGCGCTTCCTGCTGTCGAACGTGGGCGATGCGCCCGTGCCGCCGCTGGAGTCCATCGCCGCCGGCCGGCTCGCGCGCGCCGACGCATGGATCCTCGCCCGCCTGGATGCGGCGATCGCCGAGTGCGATGCCGCCATGGGCCCGGTGCGCCCCACGACGGCGCTGGCCGGCGCGGACGCGGTGGCGTGGCGCCCCGAACAGCGCTTCCAGGGCATGCGCCTCAACGAGTACGCCGAATCGGCGCGCCGCTTCGTGTGGAGCGAGCTGGCCGACTGGTACGTGGAAGCCATCAAGGGCCGGCTCGCCGAGGGCGGGGAGGACGGCGAGGTGGCGCGCGCCGTGCTCGTGCACGCGTTCGACCGCGCGCTGCGTCTGCTGCACCCCATCGTGCCGTTCATCACCGAGGCGCTCTGGCAGCGGCTGCCGTCGCGCGAGCCCGGGGCGTTGTTGATGCGGGCGGCGTGGCCCACGGCGCGGAATCAGGCAGCACCCGGTGCGGTTGAGTTCGACCTCGTGAAGGAAGCGATCATGGCCATTCGGCAGATCCGATCGCAGTACGCCGTTCCGCCCGGAAAGCAGATCGACGTCGTGCTGGCTCCGGGACCCACCGGCTCCTTCACCAGTGCCATGACGGCGCTCTTCCGCGAGGAGTCGGGCACGTTCGCTCGAATCGCGCGGGCGTCGGTGCAGCTGGCCGACGAGTTGCCGCGAACGAGCGCGGCGCAGGCCGTGCTGTCGGGTGGCACCTCGCTGGCGGTGCCGCTTGCCGGCCTCATCGACATCGACAAGGAATGTGCGCGCCTCACGGCCGAGTTGCAGGGTCTCGACAAGCAGATCTCGGCGCTCCAGGGACGCCTGGGCAACGAGAAATTCATGTCCAGAGCACCCGAGCACGTCGTGGCGGCAGAACGGGACAAGCTCGTGGTCTGGATCGAGCGGCGCGGGCAACTGGCGCAAGCAGTCGAGGCGCTGTGCGGCGGCTGATCGCGCTCGTCCTGCTCGTCGGGTGCGCCTCCATGGCCCCGATTCCGGGCGGGCCCGAAGACCACACGCCGCCCAGGATCGTCCGCGTCACGCCCGACACCAACGCCGTGAACTTTCACGGCGACGCGGTCGACTTCCGCTTCGACGGCGTGGTGAGCGACCGATCGGGGCCCACGCAGGATCTCAACGGATTGTTCATCATCTCGCCGCGCGACGGTGCGCCGCGCATCAGCTGGCACCGCGACCACATCGACGTCCGCCCGCAACGACGGCTGGCGCCCCAACACCGCATATCGCGTGACGATGCTGCCCGGCCTCGCCGATCTCAGCAGCAACGTCACGAAGTACACGTACTCCTTCGTCTTCAGCACCGGGCCGACGATCCCGCCGTTCGGCATCCTGGGGCGCGTGTTCGACTGGAGCGCGCAGCGAATCGCGCCCGGCGCCGTGGTCGAGGCCACGCGCCACATCGACAGCACGGCCACGCAGCGCGCCGACAGCCTGGTCTACTTCGACATCGCCGACTCCACCGGGCAGTTCCAACTCGGGCCGCTCGACAGCGGCACGTACGCGGTCGTGGCCTACATCGATCCCAACCGCAACGGCAAACGCGATGTCGGCGAGTTGTGGGACAGCACGCTGGTCCACGTCACCACCACGCAGCCGTATCTCGAGATGCTCGCCGCCCGCCGCGACACCGTCGGTCCGAGCATCGCGTCGGCAGACGAGATGGACAGCGTCAGCATCCGGCTCACCTTCGACAAACCGCTGAGTCCCGCCGGGCCGTTCGACCCGTCGCACTTCCGCGCGGTGCGGGGCGACTCCGTGCCGCTCACGATCGTCGCGGTGCGCACCCTCGCCGACTACCAGGCGGCCGTGGAAAAGGCCCGAGCGGACTCCGTGGCCCGTGCCGACTCGCTGGCGGCCCTGCGCGACACGACGAAGCGCCGCCGGCCCCCGACGCCGCCGGCCCCCGTGCGCCCGGCGCCCTCGGATACGTCGGCGTCGGCGCTCAAGCCCTCGAAGCCGGCGCCGCCCACCGACCTGGTCCTCCAGCTCGCGCCCCAATCCAGCCTGCCGCCGCTCACGCAGATTCGCGTCACGGCCACCGACATCCTGAACCTGCTCGGCTACAAGGGCACGTCGACGCGCGTATTCGCCACGCCCAAACCAGCGCCACCGCCCGACAGCACGAAGGCCGACACCAATCGGGTCCGCGTGCCGCCCGACACCTCCGGCGCCCGACCGCCGCTGACGAAGGCCGGAGGCGGACGGCCGTGACCGATCCGCGCCGCGCGCTGCCCAGCGTGAACACGCTGCTGGACCTGCCGGAGTTGCAGCGGCTCGCGACGGCCAACCCCCGCGACCTGGTCGTGAATGCGGTGCGCGGCGTGCTCGACGAGGTCCGCCGCGGTGGATCGCCGCCGGCCAGCGATGCCGAGTGGGAAAGCCGCGTAGCGAACGCCGTGGACGTCGCCCGGCGTCCCTCGCTGCGCCCGCTGCTCAACGCCACCGGCGTGGTGCTGCACACCAACTTCGGCCGCGCGCCCCTGAGCGACGCCGCCGTGCGCGCCATGGGCCGCGTGGCCGCCGGGTACAGCAATCTCGAGTATGATCTCGACACCGGCACGCGCGGCTCCCGATACACGCACTGCGTCGGCCTGCTCCGCGAACTCACGGGTGCCGAAGACGCGATCGTGGTCAACAACGGCGCCGCCGCGGTGATGCTCGCCCTGAACACGCTCGCCGACGGGCGCGATGCCATCCTGTCGCGCGGCGAGCTGGTGGAGATCGGCGGCAGCTTCCGCGTGCCAGACATCATGGCCAAGAGCGGCGCCCACCTGGTGGAGGTGGGCACCACCAACCGCACGCACCCGGCCGACTACGTCCGCGCCATCGGCGCCCGCACCGGCGTGCTGGTGAAGGTGCACCGGAGCAACTTCGCCATCGACGGCTTCGTGGCCGACGTGTCCGTGGCCGAACTCGTGGCGCTGGGGTTGCAGCACGGCGTGCCCGTGCTGCACGACCTGGGCAGCGGCCTGCTGATGCCGCTGGACCGTATCGGACTCACCGGCGAGCCGACGGTGCGCGACGTGGTTCGCGCGGGCGCGACGCTGGTGGCGATGAGCGGCGACAAGCTGCTCGGCGGCCCGCAGGCGGGCATCCTGGTGGGGACGGCGGCGGCGATCGCCGACATCCGCGCCAACCCGATCACCCGCGCCGTGCGCGTGGACAAGCTCACACTGGCGGCACTCGAAGCCACACTCGCGCTGTACCGCGAGCCCGACCGCGCCTTTGCCGAAGTCCCCACGCTCCGCATGCTCGGCAGGCCCGCCGAGGCGCTGCTGGAGCGCGCCGCCGCCATCCGCGCGGCGCTCCCTTCCGCCTGCGATGCGCGTGTCGCGACCACCGAGGCCACCGTGGGCGGCGGCGCGTTCCCGCTCGCCGCAATTCCATCCGCCGCCGTGTCGCTGGGCGGCGACGTGCGGGAGTTGGAGCGGCGGCTGCGCGAAGGGGATCCGCCGGTGGTCGGCCGGATTCGCGACGACCGCCTGCTCCTCGACCTCCGCGCCATTCCCGACGCGGAGGACGCGGCGCTCATCGACGCCATCACCCGGGCCCACGACACATGAGTGCCGCGCGCGCCGCCTTTCTCGACCGCGACGGCACCATCATGTACGACTTCCACTATACCGACCAGCCGGAGGACGTGATCCTGCTGGGCGGCGCGGCGCGCGCCGTGCGGCGCCTCAACGACGCCGGCATTCCGGTGATCGTGGCCACCAATCAATCGGGCGTCGCGCGCGGGTTCTTCACGATGGCCGACGCCGAACGGGTGAACGCGCGGATGCAGCAACTGCTGCTCGCCGAGGGCGCGCACTACGACGACATCTACGTATGCCCGCACCATCCGGAGTTCAGCGGCCCCTGCGCCTGCCGCAAGCCGGGCACCCTGCTCTTCGAGCGCGCCGCCGTGGACCATGGGCTCGACGTCACCCGGTCGGTGTTCGTGGGCGACCGGTTCCGCGACATCGAACCCGGCCTCGCGCTGGGCGGCGCGGGGATCCTCGTGCCCAACGACGAGACGCCCGAAGACGACCTCGCGAGCGCGCGCCGGCGGGCGTCGGTAGCCGCCACGCTCGGCGACGCCGTGGAACAGTGGCTCGGAGCGGGCGCGTGAGAGCACGGCTGGCCGTGCTCGCGTCGGGCGGCGGATCCAATCTCCAGGCGATCCTCGACTACTTCGACGCGCTCGGCGAGCGGCGCGCCGGCGACGTGGTGCTCGTGGCCTCCGACCGGCCGGGGGCGCACGCCCTGGCGCGTGCGCGGGCGCGCGGCATTCCCGCCGCTCTCATCCGCACCAAGGCACACCCCGAGGGCGCACCGCTGCTGCAATTGCTGCGCGACGCCCGGGTGGACTACGTGGTGCTGGCCGGATACCTTCGCCTCGTGCCGGCGGAGGTGGTGCGGGCCTACACGGGACGCATCGTCAACGTGCACCCGGCGCTGCTGCCGGCGTTCGGGGGTCCGGGCATGTACGGGCACCACGTGCACGAGGCCGTGATCGCCGCCCACGCAAGGGAGAGCGGCCCCACGGTGCACTTCGTGGACGAAGTGTTCGATCACGGCGCCGTCATCGCGCAGTGGGCGGTGCCCGTGCTCCCCAACGACACACCGGATGCGCTCGCCGCCCGCGTGCTGCGCATGGAACACCTGCTCTACCCGCGCGCGGTGCAGGCGCTGGCTGCCGGACGGATCCACCCCGGACAGCCGGCGCGCACCGGGCGCGTCACGCACGACCTCACCGCCGAGACGGACGTTCGGCCAATCGCAAAGGAGCTCGAGGATGCGTTGGATCGGTAAACTGGCTTTCGCCGCGTTGTTCACGGCCGCCCTGCCGGGCGCGCGCGCGTCGGCGCAGCAGTTGGTGGCGCACCGCTCGGTCGCCTTCGTCGAGCCGTCGTTCGTGGACGCCGTGCAGGCCTGGATCCGCCTCCCCGTGGCCCCCGGGCACGAGCGCTTCGCCACCGACCGCATCCAGGCCGCCGATCCGGGGTGGACGCGCGATGCCCTGGGCAATCTGGTGAAGAGCCGCGGACAGGGCGCACCGGTGCGTGTGATCGCCTGCGGCCTCGATGCGCCGGCGTACGTGGTGAGCGAGATCCGCGACGACGGCTACATCCGCGTGCAGATGGCCGGCAACGGCCCGCGCCAACCGTTGTGGGACCAGTTCAATGAAGGCCAGCGCGTGCTGATCATGACCGGCAACCGCGCCACGCCGGGCAAGGTGCAGATGGTGCCCGGCGTGTTCGGTGTGAAGAGCGTGCACCTGCTGCGCGGAAGCCCGGTGCACGACGGACTCACCAACATCAGCGATCTCTGGCTCGACGTCGGCGCCACGAGCGCCGCCGACGTGAAGCGGATGGGCATCCAGCTGCTCGATCCCGTGTTCCGCGATCTCGTGCCGTGGACGGTGGACGGCTACGTGACCGGGCCCAATGCCGGGTCGCGCGCCGGGTGTGCGATGGTTGCCGCGGCGTCGAACGCGACCCCCGCCTCGGGGACGAGCATATTCGTGATCTCCGCGCAGAGTGCGTTCAGCTACGCCGGACTGCTCGGCGTGCTTGCCCGCACGCCCAACGTCGATTCGGTGTTCGTCGTGGGCGCTCCGTCGGCCCCGGCGCCCGAGGCAGATGCCGTCGTCGCCACGACGCCGCTCCGGCTGCCCTTCCCCGCGGCCGTGCCCGCCGCACCGGTGACGGCGGTGACCGTGCGCCGCGCGGACCCCAACACGCTCATCGAACGCATCAGCGGCAGCGACCTGGCGGAGCTGATGCGCGCCGTGGCGGCGCACGCCGGCGTCGACGTGGAGCGCGCGAAGCTCGTGCGCCCCAACGATGTGCTGCCAACCGTCGCCGAGCAGCGCGATGACCTCTCGCCCTACGCCGACCTGCTGGCCCGCCTTACCGACCGGTACGGGGTCTCGCGCCACGAGGGCGCCGTGCGCGGTCTGGTGCGCGCCAATCTCCCCGCATGGGCAAGGCCGCTCGCCAAGGAAGACACGGCGGGCAATCTGTACGTGGCCGCCGGTCCCGACCGCGACACGGTGGTGATCGTGGCGCACATGGACGAGGTGGGCTTCAACGTGACGGGCATCGAGCCCGACGGCGCGCGTGGCGCTGAGCAACGCGGGCGGCTTCATCCCGACGCTCTGGGAGGGTGAGCCGGCGCTGCTGCACCGCGACGGCGACGCGCAGGGCTCGACGCGCACGCGCGACTGCATGGCGACCAGCGCCTCGTCCACGCGCGGGGTGTTCCTGGTGCCCGACGAGACGGCGGCGCCCGCCGCCCGCGGCCGCGGCGGTCGCCGCGCGCCGGTGGTGCACTATGCCTGGTTCGGTCCCGACCCGGCCAAACTCGGCATCAAGCCCGGCATGACCGTCACCGGCTTCAAGTGCGCCACGCGGTTGGGACGCTACCGGTTCACGGCGCGCTCGATCGACGACCGGGCCGGCGACACCTCGCTGTTGTTCGCCCTCCGCGCCATCAACCCGCGCGCGCTCACGCACAAGGTGATCTTCGCCTTCTCGACGCGCGAGGAGATCGGGCTGGAGGGCGCCGCGGCGCTCGCCGCCGAGTTCGGCGTGTCGGTCCGGCGGGTGCTGGCCATCGATACGTTCGTGTCGTCCGACACGCCCTTCGAACCGCACCGGTTCGCCGACACGCCCATCGGCATGGGTCCGGTGGCGCGCATGCTCGACAACTCCAGCGTCACGCCGCCCGAGGAGTTCGCGCGGCTCGTGCGCATTGCCGAGTCGAACCACATTCCGCTGCAGTGGGGCACCACCAACGGGGGCAACGACGGCTCGGAGTTCGTGCGCTTCGGCGTGCCCGACGTGCCCATCGGGTGGCCGCTGCGGTACAGTCATTCGCCCGCCGAGGTGATCGATCTGCGGGACATTCGCTCGCTGTCGCAGTTGGTGGCGGCGATAGCGGTTGCACGGTAGTTCCGCCGGCTGACTGTCGGACTGTCCGACTGTCCGACCGTTGAAGGGCCCGGCGTTCCAGGTTCAGAGTTCATAGTTCATAGGCGACCCAATCCTTAAACCGACCATCATGCCCCGCGCACTCCTCTCCGTCTCCGATAAGTCCGGTCTCGTCGACTTCGCCCAGGGTCTCGCCGCACTCGGCTGGGAGCTCATCTCCACCGGTGGCACGGCGCGCGCCCTGCGCGATGCGGGGCTCGCCGTGCGCGACGTGAGCGAGGTGACCGGATTCCCGGAGATGCTCGACGGGCGCGTGAAGACCCTGCATCCAGTGGTGCACGGCGGGCTGCTGGCGCGCCGCGACGTGCCGGAGCATATGGCGGCGCTCGCCGAGCACGACATCGCTCCCATCGACCTGGTGGTCGTGAACCTGTATCCGTTTCGCGAGACCGCGGCCAAGGCCGGCGTCACGCCCGAAACGGTGATCGAGAACATCGACATCGGCGGCCCGAGCATGCTGCGCTCGGCGGCCAAGAACTTCGCGTCGGTGTACGTGGTGGTCGATCCGGCGGATTACGCGCGCGTGTTGGCCACGCTGCAGTCGGGCGACGACGACCTCGACCTGCGCCGGCTGCTGGCCGGCAAGGTGTACGCGCACACCGCGAGCTACGACGCCGCCATCGCCACCTGGTTCGCCGACCAGCGCGGCGACACCTTCCCGCAAACGGTGACGATGAGCTTCCAACTGGCGCAGTCGCTGCGCTATGGGGAGAACCCGGGCCAGGCGGCGGCGTTCTACGTCGAGCGGCCGGGCGTGGGACTCTCGGCCCTGCAGCAGAAGGGCGGCAAGGAACTCTCGTTCAACAATCTCATCGACCTCGAGGGCGCGCTGCTGGCCATCGAACCGTTCGGCAAGCAGACGGCGTGCGCGATCGTGAAGCACACCACGCCGTGCGGGCTGGCGGTGGGGGCCACGGCGCGCGAGGCGTACGAGAAGGCGCTCGCCTGCGACCCGGTGTCGGCCTTCGGCTCGGTGATCGCCTTCAACGTGCCGGTGGACGAGGAGACCGCGAACGTGGTGGCGAGCCTGTTCGTGGAGTGCATCGTGGCGCCGTCGTTCAGCGCCGCGGCGGTGGACGTCCTGGGCCGCAAGAAGAATCTGCGCGTGCTCGAAGGAACGGCGAAGTGGCCACCGAAGAGCTTCGACTACAAGCGCGTGCGCGGTGGGGTGCTGGTGCAGGAGCGCGCGCCGGGCGTGATCGACGACGCAGGATGGACGGTGCCGACCAAGCGGTCGCCGACCTCCGACGAGCTGGCCGATCTCCTGTTCGCGTGGCGGGCCGTGGCGAGCGTGAAGAGCAATGCCATCGTGCTCACGCGCAATGGCGCGACCATCGGGATCGGCGCGGGTCAGATGTCGCGCGTGGACGCCTCGTTCATCGCGGCGCACAAGGCGCGGCTCACGGGGCACGACACGCAGGGCGCGGTGATGGGCTCCGACGCGTTCTTCCCCTTCCGGGACGGCGTGGATCACGCCGCCGAGGCGGGTGTGAAGGCGATCATTCAGCCGGGCGGGAGCGTGCGCGACGCGGAAGTGGTCGCCGCCGCCGACGAACACGGCATGGCGATGGTGTTCACCGGCAAGCGGCAGTTCCGGCACTAGCCTCGAGAACGGGCCTGAACCACGGGCATCAAGAACGGAGGGAAAGAACAAGATGAAACGGAAACATCCGATGAGACCGATTTCTCTTTGATGGGACTCGGTGGGAAGCTCAGCCCGCATGGCGGCCGGTACTCTCCTCCGATGACCCCAAGGGAAACCGCAGTTCAATCAGTTCGATCCGGTGAATCCTGTATCGTTTTGTTCCAACCTCCGTTCCTGATGCCGGTCCGTCGCGCCGGCTACTTGAACGCCGCGAAGCCGACCATGTTGCCGCCCGGCTCGCGCACGTAGATCTCCGTGCTTCCGTAGAAGGTCTCGTGCCGCGGCTTCACCACCGGGGCGCCGGCGAGCGCGCGCTCCGCGGCGTCGATGTCGTCCACCGTGATGAACAGGGTCACCGAGTGCCCGGCCAGTTCATCGGCCAACGACGGGTTCTCGCTCACCACGCTGGCCCGCGTCTGGTACATCACCTCGATGCCGTCGCGCTTGGCACTGGCGAAGACGAGCGCGCCGTCGGGCCCCGGCACCTGGTTCTCGACCGTGAAGCCGAGTCGGTCCGACCAGAACGAGAGGCAGGGCTCCACCCGGTCGACGACCATCACGGGCGTCAACTGGCGGAGATTCGGGAGGTCGGCGTTGGCACTCATGGGAGGCTCCGGGGTTGAGAGGGACACGGTCATCGACGCGCCCCGAAGATACCGAATAAAGGCCGAAGCCACAATACGGCGCGGCGCGGTGACCAATGCCTTGGGACGGGGATTCCTCGCGTTCTCCTGACGCCGGATTCCCTTTCATAACTCTTGGTCCCACCGCATCTTTGAGTATCTTGTCGGCGCCCTGCCTCTCGGCGGGGCGCGTGCTGTCCGTTTCCCAATCGACCGACATGGCGACCACTTCGAAGCCGGATCTCGACTACCGCCCCTCCTACCTGGCCGCCACGATCGCCGGCGCGCTGGTGTTCCTTCTCTACCTCGTGACCCTGGCGCCGAGCACGGCGATGTGGGACACGAGCGAGTACCTCGCCGCGGCGTACACCCTCGGCCTCCCGCATCCGCCGGGCAACCCGCTGTTCGTGCTGCTGGGCCGGGTAATGTCGCTGCTGCCCATCGCCGGATCGGTGGCGATGCGCATCAACATCTTCGCCGCCCTGTGCAGTGCCGTCGCCGCGGCGATGTGGTTCCTGACCACCGAGCGGGTGCTGGTGAGCTGGTTCCCGGAGCGGTGGCGCCGGATCGTCGGGGCGAGCATCGCCACGCTGATCGGTGCCACGGCGTTCACGGTCTGGAACCAGTCGGTGGTGAACGAGAAGGTCTACACCATCTCGCTGGCCGGCATCGCGATCATCTCGTGGCTGATGATCCGCTGGTCGGACGATCCCGACGGCCCGAAGGCGGACAAGGTCATCATCCTCGTGGCGTACCTGCTCGGGTTGGGCTACGCGAACCATATGGCGGGGATGCTCGCCGCACCGGCCGTCGGCCTGGCGATCATCATGCGCCGGCCGCGCTACCTCCTGCGCTGGAAGCTGATCCTCGCGTCGCTGCTCGCGCTGGGCTTCGGCATCACTCCTTTCGCCATCCAGCCCATTCGCGCGGCCTACTACCCGGCCATGAACGAGGGCGAGCCCACCGCGTGCCGCGACGGCCTCCACTGGTCGTGCACGTTCAGCAAGGGCACGTACGACGCGTTCATGTACAACTTCAATCGCGGGCAGTACGGCAAGCCGTCGTTGATGGACCGCCAGGCCCCGTTCATTCAGGGCCAGGTGGGCATGTGGTGGTGGTACTTCAAGTGGCAGTGGATGCGCGACGCGCTCGACCGGAACCCGGCGCTGCAGAGCATGCTCGCCGCCGTGTTCCTGGTGCTCGGCCTGTTCGGCGGCTGGGTGCACTACAAACGCGACCGACGAAGTTGGTGGTACTTCGCCGGACTCATGTTCACGGTCACGTTGTGTCTGATCTTCTACCTGAACTTCAAGTACGGGGCCTCGCAATCGCCACAACTGGGGCAGAGTGTGCCCCGCGAGGTCCGCGACCGGGACTACTTCTTCATCTGGAGCTTCTCGCCGTGGGGCGTGTGGGCGGCGCTCGGCCTGATGTTCGTGTGGGAATCCATCGGCTCGCTGTTCGGCACCGAGCGCGTGAAGCTCGGCGGCCAGACCGTCGAAACGCCCACCCGCAACGGGTGGTGGGCGGGCTCGCCGGTGCTGCTCATTGCCATCATCCCGCTGTTCGCCAACTGGCAGTGGGCGTCGCGCGCCGGCCAGACCGACACGCGCGACTTCGCGGTGGACATGCTCAACTCGGTGGAGCCGTACGGCGTGCTCGTGGTGGTGGGCGACAACGACACCTTCCCGCTCTGGTATGCCCAGGACGTGCTGCACATCCGGCGGGACGTCGTGGTGGCCAACACGTCGCTGCTCAACACCGACTGGTACGTGCGGCAGCTCATCCGCCGGCCCATCTATACCTACGACAAGGCCAAGGGACCGGCCATCTATCGTGACAAGGACTGGCCGAAACCCACCACGCCGCCTCTGCACATGACGATGGACGAGGCCGACGCGGTGCCGGCGTACTTCCCGATCCGTGCGCCGACCACGTACACCCTGGGTCCCATCAAGGCGACGATCAATCCCAAGAACCTGCCGCAGGACGACGCGGGCACCGGCTATCTGGACCGCGCCGGCGTGTTCGTGCTGCGCATGATCGCCGACTCGTACAACGAGCGGCCCATCTACATCAGCCGCACCGCGGGCAACTACGCCGAGACCCTCGGGCTGGGCAACAACGTCATCACGCAGGGGCTGGCGCAGAAGGTGTTCATTCCCACCAAGAACATGGGACCTGACACCGTGATGGTGCAGGGCGACGGCTACATGGACGTCAATCGCACGCTCACCCTGTGGGACAGCGTCTTCAAGGCGCCCGAGTCGTTGGCCAGGCGCCACGGCTGGGTGGACAAGCCGTCCATCGGCATTCCCTATCTGTATATCGCCACGGGCGTGGAACTGGAGCAGACGCTGAACGCGGTGGGCAAGTCGCAGTACGCACCGCGCATCGTCAGCGATACACGCAAGATCGTGAAGGCGCTCAATCTGGAGGACTACTTCCCGGGCATGGACGTGCTGCCGCCGGTGCCCGCGGTTCCGTCGGGCGATTCGGCGGTCGGAACGCCGATCCCCACAAAGAAGAAGTGAGTTGCCAGGCCGGTAGGTCGGGGATCACGGTTCCCGACCTCCCGACCTCCCGACCTACCGACTTACCGATCGATCTGATGTCTTCTTGCGCGCGCCGGCATCCCACTCGGGTGCCGGCGCGCCGAGTCGTTCGGGCGACGATGCACCGCCTACCGGCGGCCGTTCACCGCGGGCCAGCGCCCGCGAGCGCGCGAACATCCACGCACCCCACAAAGCCAACGGCGGCACGGCAATCCAGAGCGCGATCGGCAGCAGCCCCGCCGACCGCTCGATCAGCGTGTGCCCCGTGCGCGAGACGGTCACTCCGATCGCGCCATCACCGAACGACGCGGACACGTTCGCCGTGCCCGGCGGGCCGCCGGAGCGCGTGGCGCGGAAGACCGCGAGCACGATGGGTGTGAGCGTGACGGCCGCGAGTCCGAGCCAGTACGCGGACCAGGCGGCCAACAAGTGACCGGGACGCCAGTGGAAGAGTGAGAATCGCATACGAGCTCCCGAGTCTTGTTCAAACGTCGTCGTCGCTTCCGATCCAGCCCTTCCGCCAGAAATACGCAATCATCGCCCCCGCCGTCAGCGCCATCACGCCGAGCACGGCGGGGTACGCCCAGGGCCACGCCAATTCCGGCATGTGCGTGAAGTTCATTCCATAAACACCGGCCACGAAGGTGAGGGGAATGAAAATGGTGGCCATGATCGTGAGCACCTTCATGACCTCGTTGGTGCGCTGCCCCATGATCGACAGATACAGATCCATGAGCGTGCCGACGAGTTCGCGATACGACTCGGTGACGTCGATGACCTGCACGGCATGGTCGTAGCAGTCGCGCAGGTGCAGGCGCACCATCTCGCTCACCAGCGGATGTTCCGTACGGATCAACGCATTGATGGCTTCGCGCTGCGGCCAGATCGCGCGGCGCAACCCGAGGAGCTGCCGTTTGGCCTCGTACATGCGGCGCAGGTGAATGGGCTGCGCGCGTTCGAGCGTTTCCTCCTCGAGCGTCTCCAGAAAGTCCCCGATCGTCTCGAGCACCGGATAGTACCCGTCCACCACGGTGTCGATGATCGCGTAGGCCAGATAGTCCGGCCCCAGACGGCGGATCGGCCCCACGCCGCTGCGAATGCGCTCCCGCACGGGGTCGAAGATGTCCCCGTACCGTTCCTGCAGGGTGAGCACGAACGTCGGACCGAAGAAGATGCTGAGCTGCTCGACGTCCACCTCGGCGCCCGTGTCGCACCGCGTCATGCGGGTGATGAAGAGCTGGAAGCGCTCGTACGCCTCGGCCTTGGGACGCTGCGGGACGTTGATCGCATCCTCGAGCGCGAGGGGGTGCAGGGAGAAGAGTTCGCCGATCCGGCGGATCGCGGCTTCGTCTCCGATGCCCTGCACGTCCACCCAGGTCACGGTATCGCGTTCGATGAATGCGGCCAGATCTTCCACGCTGGCCACGTCCCGCTCCTCGACGGCATCGGGCCCGTAGTCGAGCACGTGGATCTTGGGCGGGAGCGCGCCGGCCGGAATGACCAGCGTGCCAGGCCTGGAGCCTGCCGGCGGGTGCCGTTTGCGAAAGAACATCCCCGTGTCACCTCCCGGTTGCGTGGAGGCCATCGCACCGGGGTTCCGGTGCGACCGCGCCTCTGCATTGTAGCCATTGCGCGGCGGCACCGCCCGTTCGGCCCGAGCGCCGCCCCGCCCCGCGAACCACCGGGGCGCTTGCCGGGTAACTTGAAGCGATGCGCCGCCGCGCGCCGTCCGGTACGGCGGCCACACTCTCATGGAAGGTGATCGCATGTCCGTCATCCCGCAGACCCCCGACGCGCCGGGCGCCCCCGGCATCGGCCCCACCTGGACCAGCAGCGCCAAGGACATCGTGGGCTGCTCGCTCGGCCCGTCGCAACTGTGGTACACCATGGGCTTCGGGATCGTCAACGAGGTCTACTATCCGCGCATCGACATCCCGCAGATCCGCGACCTCGGATTCATCGTCGCCGACGGCAAGGGGTTCTGGGTCGAGGTGAAGCGGCTGCAACGCTACGAGTCTGCGACTCCCCGATGCCGGCATCCCGGTGGTCGACATCGTCCACCGCCACGACCGGTTCGAGTTGTCGCTGCGGGTGGTGGCCGATCCGATGCGCGACGTGCTGCTGCTCTCGCTCCGCCTCACGGGAGACGAGACGCTGCGCCCGTACGTCCTGCTGGCGCCGCATCTCGGCGGCACCGGCCGCGGGAACCTGGCGACCGCCGTCCGCGACCGGGGCGTCAATGCGCTGTGCGCCGAACAGGGACCGTTCGGCCTCGCACTCGTGGCCCGCGACGACGCCGGCGGTGACGCCATGGGCCGTACGAGTGCCGGATACGTGGGCACGAGCGACGGGTGGCAGGACTTCGACCGCAACGGGGCGATGACCTGGACCCACGGGCACGCCGGCCCGGGCAACGTGGCGCTGATGGGGGAACTCGCCGCGCAGCGCCACGCTGGCGCTCGGGCTCAGTTCGAGCCCGCAGTCGGCGGCCACGCTCGCCGCCTCGGCCCTGCAGCAGGACTTCGACTCGGTGTGGAACGGAGAGGCCGACCGCTGGCGCGCGTGGCATGCGCGCACGAGCGCCGACGGCAGCGGCGGCGGCGACGGCAAATTCCGCCTGACCGATGACCGGCAGCGCGCGGCATTGCGCACGTCGGCCATGGTCTTGCACGTGCACCGCGACAAGACCTTTCGCGGCGCCATGGTGGCGAGCCTCAGCGTGCCGTGGGGCAGCAGCAAGGACGACCTGGGCGGCTACCACCTGGTGTGGCCGCGCGACCTCGTGGAGAGCGCGGGCGCGCTGCTGGCGCTCGGCGCCGATGGAGGAGGCGCGCGACGTGATGCGCTATCTCGTGGCCACGCAGAACGAGGACGGCCACTGGTTCCAGAACCAGTGGCTGGGCGGCACGCCGTACTGGCACGGCGTCCAGCTCGACGAGGCCGCCTTTCCGTTGCTGCTCGCCGGCGCGTCGACGAGCGCGGTGCGCTGGACGGCATTCGGGTAGCGGGCATGGTGCGGCGCGCCGTGCGGCTTCATCGCGCTCAACGGCCCGTCGAGCGACCAGGACCGATGGGAAGAGGACAGCGGCGTGAACCCGTTCACGCTCGCCGTCGTGCATCGCCGCGCTGGTGTGCGGCGCCGCACTTTCTGGACGGCGCCGAGCGCGAGTTGGCACTGCGCCTGGCCGACTTCTGGAATGCGCGCGCCGAAGACTGGACGACGGTGCGCGGCACGGCGCTGGCGCAACGGCTCGGCGTGACGCGGTACTACGTGCGCGTGGCGCCCGCCCGGCGTGGTGTCGTCGGCACGACGCGCTCGTACGAGGTGCTGGCGATCAAGAACCTGCGCGTACGACCCCGACCTGCCGGCCGACGACCAGGTGGGCACCGACTTTCTGCAGCTCGTGCGCTCGGGCTGCGCGGCGCCGACGATCCCGTGATCTGCGACAGCGTGAAGGTGGTCGACGCGCTGCTCAGGGTGGACACGCCCAACGGGCCCGCCTGGCACCGCTACAACGGCGACGGATACGGCGAACACGATGACGGCTGCGCCCTTCGACGGCACGGGCGGCGGCCGCGGCGTGGCCGCTGCTCACCGGCGAGCGCGGCCACTACGCGCTGGCGGCGGGCGAGGATCCGCTGCCCTACCTGGACGCCATGGTGCAGATGACCGGCCCCGGCGGGCTGATGCCCGAGCAGGTGTGGGACCGCGCGCCGATCCCCGGGCGCGGCCTCGTTCCCGGCAAGCCCACGCGGGTCGGCCATGCCGCTGGTGTGGGCGCACGCCGAGTACGTGAAACTCGCGGCCAGCATACAGCTCGGACATCCGTTCGATCGCGTGACCGCCGTGTGGGAACGCTACGCGGGCAAACGCCCGGACGCCGAGTGGTGGTGCTGGAGCCTGGCCGCCCCGATCGACGAGGTGGTTGCCGGCAAGGGCCTGCTGATCCATCTCCCCGGGGCGGCCGTCGTGCACTGGAGTGCGGACGGGTGGCAGTCGGTTCATGACGACGCCACGCAACCCACCGGCCTCGGCGTGCACCAGTTCGCGATCGCGCCGGACGTCGTGGGCACGGCGCCGTCGCGAGCACTCGCCTTCACCTTCCGGTGGACGGCATCGGAGGCGTGGGCGGGACGCAACTTTCACGTACGGGTGGTGGACGCCGACGACGACGCGGCGTAGCCGGTCGCGGCGGCCGACGCGGCGGAGTTGGGAGCCGGGGCTCCCGGCCCTCACTTCTCCGTGGGGTCCAGCCGCGCGCGCACGATGCGCGCGAGCCGGTCGGCGTCGAACGGCTTGTAGAGCAGATTGACGCCCTCCACCATGGATCCGCTCGGATCGGCGACTTCGGCGCTGTAGCCCGTCATGTACACCACCGGAAGATCCGGGCGGTCCTTGACGAGGAGGCGGGCCAGGTCCACGCCGCTCATCCCCCCTGGCATCACGAGGTCGGTGAGCACGAGACGGATGGCGTCGCGATGCTCGGCCCATGTCTGGAGGGCCGCGACGCCGTCGGAGGACTCGATCACGTCGTAGCCCAGGTGGAGCAGCGTCGTCCGCGCGGCGGCGCGCACGGCGGCGTCGTCCTCCACCAGCAGCACCGTTTCGCCACCGCCCAGCGCGGCGGGCTCGTCCGGCGAGTCTCCAACCGACTGCGCCGACGCGAGGTGCCTGGGCAGGAGGATTCGGAAGGTGGTGCCGCGGCCGGGGTCGCTCGTCACGTCGATCGAGCCCTCGTGCTGCTGCACGATCCCGAACACGGTGGCCAGCCCCAGCCCGGTGCCCTGCCCCACGTCCTTGCGGGTGAAGAACGGTTCGAAGATGCGCGGCAGGTCCTCAGCGGAGATGCCGGCGCCGGTGTCGCTGACCCGCAGGCAGGCGAACGTTCCGGTCCGCCCATCGGCCGCCCGCATGGCTCCCGCCCCATCCACGTCCACGAGCGACGTCTCGATGACCAGCGTACCGCCGTGGGGCATGGCATCGCGCGAATTCACCGCCAGGTTCAGCAACACCTGGTCGATCATCCCGGCATCGGCATGGACATACAGCGGGTGCGGCGCGAGCGCGAGCTGCATCCGGATGTCTTCACCCAGCACGCGCTGCAGCATCTTGGAAATGCGCGTGACGACGTCGTTGAGATCGAGCGCGCGCGGCTGCATGGCCTGCTGGCGGCTGAACAGCAGCAACTGCCGGGTGAGGTTGGACGCGCGCTCGGCGGCCAGCTCGATCTCGTGCGCGTAGTCCGCGGTGGCCGATGCCGGATCCATCTGGCCGGCCAGCATTCCCGCCTGGAGCTGAATGACCGCCAGGATGTTGTTGAAGTCGTGGGCCACACCGCTCGCCAGGCGTCCCACCGCCTCCATCTTCTGGGCGTGGCGGAACTGTTCCTCGAGCTGCCGCCGTTCCGTGACGTCCCGCGCCACGCCGACGATGCGCTCCACCCGCCCGGCACGATCGTGCACGGGGAAGGCGCGGTCGCGGATCCAGCGGATGCTCCCGTCGGGACGCACGATGCGATACGCCTCGTCGTACTCGCCGGTGACCTGCTTCGTGGTCGCCGCCACCCGGATGCGCTCGCGGTCGTCGGGATGGATGGTGTCCAGCCAGCTCCCCGAAGACGCATACAGTTCGCTGCACGGGCGCCCCCAGATCTGCTCATACGCCGGGCTGACGTACACGGCGCGTGTCTTGGCGACGTCGGCGATCCAGAACACCTCGTTGATGTTCGATGCCAACTCCTGGAACCGGCGCTCGCTCTCCCGGAGCGCCTCCTCCACCTCCCGCCGCCGTGAGATGTCGATGCCGACGCCCACCAGGCAGGCCTCGCCGTTGAACATCACTCGGCGGCCGGTGAGAAAGTACGGGACGACGTTGCCGTCCTTGCGGAGCACGTTCGCCTCCACCGACGCCTGGCCCTTCGTGAAGACTTCGGCAATACGGGCCTCGGCCAACGGGCGGTCGGCGAGCGCGAGCAGATCCAACGGCCGCATGCCCGCGATCTCGTCGTGCGAGTAACCGGTGGCGGCTTCCAGTTCGTGGTTCCAGCGGAGGAATCGTCCGGTCGAGTCATAGAAGTACATCGCCCCCGGCATGCTCTCGATCATCATCTCCGAGAAGGCCCGCTCGCTGAGCGCCGCCGCCTCCACCGCCAGCCGGTGCTCCTCGCGCGCGATGTTGTCGAGCGCGAACGAAAGGTCGGTGGCCGCTTCGGTGAGCAGGGCGACCTCGCGCTCCGCGAAGAAGTCGCGTTCGTCGGAATACACGTTCAGCACCGCACACACGGCGCCCTGCATGTGGACGGGGAAGGCGGCGGACGACCGGAAACCGCGCTTCGCCACCTCCTCGCGCCAGGGCAGTGTGGATGGATCGTTGAGGGAGTCGTGGATGATCACCGGCCGGTCCTCGCGGAACGCCGTGCCCGACGGCCCCCGCCCCTCCGGACGATCGTCCGCGAAAACCTGGATGCGCGACACGTACCCGCCCTCGTCGCCCCAGATCGCCACCGGCCGCAACTGCCGGGTCTCGGGGTCGTGCCAGCCCACCCAGATCATCTTGAAGCCGCCGTGCTCGCCGAGCACCCGGCAGATCTTCTGCAACAGTTCGTCGCGTCCGTGCGTCCAGACGATGGCCTGATTCACCTGGCTCAACGCCGCGTACAACCGCGTGAGCCGTTCCAGGGCGTGTGCCTGCGAGATCTGCGTCGTGATGTCGCGGATCACCTTCGCCGCGCCGATCACCGTGCCGTCGGGCGCGCGAATGGGCGACACCGTGATCGAGGTATCGATGAGCCGGCCGTCGCGAGTCTGCCGCACGGTTTCGAACGGCTCCACCGGCTCGCCCCTGGCAATGCGGTCGAGAATCCGCCCGCCCTCGTCACGCCGGTCGGGCGGAATGATGGTCTCGAGCGATTGCCCGACCATCTCGGCGGCCGGATATCCGAACATGCGCGCCGCGCCGCTGTTCCAAAATGTGATCACGCCCTGGAGGTCGTGGCCGATGATCGCGTCCACCGATGCCTCGACGATGGCGTTCACATCGAGCGCGCCGTCCGCGTGCCCGGACTTGCCCTTTCGCGATCCGCCCTTGCGGACACCGCCCATCGTGCCCCCTCGTGAAGGAACGCTCGACGTCCTCAGCGTCTGCCGTCAGCGGCCCCGTGGCCCCCCGTCCCCGCCGCCGCCCCCGGCGTTCCGATGATCATGGCACCGCGCCGTCGGCGTGTCCATCGGGGAGTCACAGATTCGGTGACCCACCTGTGTCCGGGGCGGGGTCCGCATATAATAGTGGGTTCCACGACCCGAGTGTTCGATGCCATTCACCCTCGCCGACCGCTTCTCTCAACTGGGCGCCGAATCGGCGTTCGAAACGCTGGCCGCCGCGCGCGCGCGCGAGGCGCAGGGTCACGACGTCGTGCACTTCGAGATCGGCCAGCCCGACGTGCACGCGCCGCCGCACGTGGTCGAAGCCGCCGTGCGGGCGCTGCGCGACGGTCGGACGGGCTACGCGCCCGCGGCCGGACTCCCCGAGCTCCGAGACGTGGTGGCCGGATACATGACGCGCCGCGGCGTGCCCGCCACCGCCGAGCAGGCCATCATCACGCCCGGTCCCAAGGCGGCGCTGTTCGCCGCCATGGCAGGCGTGGTCCGCCCCGGCGACGAGGTGCTGGCGCCGTCCGTGGGGTTTCCGGCGTACACGCACATCACCCGTTTCCTGGACGGCCGGGTGGCATACTACGACCTCGACGCCGACCACGGCTTCGCGGTGACGGTGGATGCGCTCGAGGCCGGCGTGACGATGCACACGCGCGTGCTCATGCTCAACGCGCCGCACAATCCCACCGGCGGCATCATCGCGCGCCACGAGCTGCCGGCGATCGCCGACTTCGTGCAGCGCCACGACCTCACGGTGATCACCGACGAGATCTACGGCGATCTCCAGTTCGACGGCGACTTCGCCAGCCTGGCGTCGCTGCCCGGCATGGCCGAGCGCACGATCGTGGTCGACGGGCTGTCCAAGAACTTCGCGATGACCGGATGGCGCCTGGGCTACGCCGTGGTGCCGGCGGGCCACGGCGCGGCATTCGAGCGGTTCGTCACGCACAACTTCTCCTGCACCTCCACCTTCGTCCAGGTGGGAGCGCTGGCAGCGCTCACCGGCCCCACCGACGAGGTGGACGCCTCGCGCGCGCGATACGCCGCCCGTGCCCGGCGCGTGGCCCGCGCCCTCGACGCGCTGCCGGGCGTGACCTGCCACGCACCGCGTGGCGCGTTTTACGCCTTCCCCGATCTTCGCGGGCTGATGGCGGGTACCGGACTCACGTCGCGCGACCTCGCCCGGCGCGCACTCGAGGACTTCGACGTGGCCGTGCTCGCGGGCACCGCGTTCGGCCCGGGCGGCGAGGGCTTCCTGCGGATCGCCTACCTGCAGCCCGACGACGTGCTGGACCGCGGGCTGGAGCGGCTGGCCGCCTGCTTCCGGGGAGTGGCGGCGGCGCCTGGTCCCGGGGATCGGACGGGTCAACCCGCCGCACCGACGGTCGCCCATTAGGATTTGCCCGCGTGCGGCGTTGGGGCTGGTGCAACCACGCGGCGGTGGCGAAATTGGGGAACGGCGTCCTTTCCCCCGCCGGGCGGATTGTCGTCCGGCACCGACCCCCTGGGGTTCCCGCCTCGTAAGGAGCACGCCCTGATCAAGCACATCACGAGCATCCGGACGTCCGGCACCATCATGCCGAGTTCACGCTATCTGGTGGACCGGCTGCTGCGGGGCATCGACTTCACGCAGGCGCGCCACCTCGTCGAACTCGGCGTCGGCACCGGCTGCGTGACGCGCGAGATCCTCCGGCGCATGCGCCCCGACGCCCGGCTCATCTCGTTGGAGATCAATCCGGAGTTCGTGACCATGGCCCGGCGGCGCATGCCCGACCCGCGGCTCACGCTGCGCAACGCCTGCGCGAGCGCGCTGCCGCTGATCCTCGCCGAGGAGGGCTTCGACGGCGTGGACGCGGTGGTGTCGAGCCTGCCGCTCCGGATCATGGATCAGGGCGTGGTGGACCGCATTCTCGACGTGAGCCGCGAATCGCTGCGCCCCGACGGGCGCTTCCACCAGTACCAGTACAGTCTGAGCCACTACGAGCAACTCGCCCGCCGGTACGCGGCGGTCGGCGTGCGCTTCACCATCCGCAACACGCCGCCGGCGTTCGTGTACGAGTGCACGGGCACCGACGGACGCGCGCCCGTGCCCGTGCGGCTGCGTCCCTCGGTGGCGGCCGTCTACGCGGGCGCGCTCGCCGCCGCGTCGATGATGATCCGCGTGGTCCACGGGAACTGACCGCCGTCAGTTCCCGAGCTTCGTCCCCACGAAGGTGCCGGCGCGGTACGTGTAGACCGTGGACGCGTCGGGATAGTTGACCAGCTCGAACGCGCCCTTCTTTCCGTTGGGCGCCTCGGTGAGGTAGACCCCCACCGCATCGCCGTCGAACACCGGGATACTCGTGACCGGGAATGCGTGCGGCTTGGCGCCGTTCATGATCGCCACCACGTGGAGCGCGGAATCGCCGGGCACCGTGCCCTCGACGATCACGTCCTTCGTGCCATCGCCATCGAAGTCACCGATGGTGGCGAAGAGCGGATCGATCTTGCCGCTCCCCAGCGCCGACTGCTGCGCCACATCCGAGCGGAATTTGTCGGGCGTGATCATGCGGAACCCGGGCATCGCGGCGTTGAGCGCGGCCTGCATTCCCGACGGCAACTGCAGCGCAAAGCCCACGACCGAGAACTGCGTGGTGGGATCGGGCGGCTTGCGCGAGCACGCGGTAAGCGTGACGACCACGGCGATGGCCGCGGCAACCTTCTTCATCTCTGACCTCCGGTCGTCGTAGGCTCAATGAAGTAACCCCGGCGGCCGCGGGCAGCGATGCGCCAGGTCACCCTTTGTGTAATTCTTGCGGCGGTCGTGGCGAGGCCCCGAGGGGCGACCGCGGTGGCGGCCCGTTCGCGCGGCGACCGGCTCGTTCCGCGGCGTCCGACAGCCACTGCACGAACAGCACTCCCGCTGCGGCCAGATACACGAAGCCGGCGGGAATCCACATCAGCAGGCCGGCGAGTTGCTGATCCTGCAGCGGGGTGATTCCCCACGGAGCGGTGGTGTGCAGGTGCACCACGTACCACGGCCGCCGCGCGAGGGCGATGAGCGCACCGAGAGTGGCGCACTGCAGGCCGGCGGTGAACACGTAGACCACTCCGGCCCCGCGATCCATCCGGCGCCGACGGCCCGTATAGCGGAAGAGCAGCCACCAGAAGGCGAACCCCGCCGCGACGAACGACCCGTGCTCCAACGCATGCACCGCGTCGTTGCGCACCGCGAGATCGTACGCGGCGGGGAGATGCCAGAACCAGAGGATGACCACGTTCGCGATCCACACCGGGACCGGCTGCATCACGCGCCCCGCAATGGCGCGCAGCGGCGCGTGACGCCACCAGCGCACGAGACGATGCCTCGACCCGGGTGGCAGCCCCCACAGTCCCACGTACACCGGCGCCGACGCAACGAGCAGCGGCGCCACCACGAGCAGGAGCACGAGATGCTGTACCATGTGAAGGGAGAACAGCGCGTCGGCCGCGGCGTCGAGCGGCGAGAGCAACGCAAACACGACCGCCCCCCCTGCGGCGAGCGCGACCCAGGGGCGCCACCATTCGAGCCCGTGCCCGGGACGCCCGCGGCGGCGCAGCCGGCGCAGCCCCGCCAGATACCACACCGCACCGACCGCCAGCGGCACCACCACCCCCGGCTCCGCGTTCCAGCGCTGCCACCAACCCGGCGGCGGCGTCAGTAGCACAACGGTGCCAGGAAGAGCGCCACGGTGCTGAAGAGCAGCCCGACGACGAACATCACGTTCAGCAGGGTACCGCCGAACGCCATGAACCGCGCGCGCCGCGACGGCGTGTCGTGCGCGGGGGCGCGCCCGGCCCGTACGGTGGAAACGAGCGCGACTCCGGCGCCCAACCAGGCCACGCCCGTGATCGCCACCAGCAACACCCACGCCGGGCCGTAGGGGCGCAGCCGTGCCGCCGGCGCCAGACAGTACGCCGAGCCCGCCGACACCACCGCCAGCAGATCGAAGCTCCACGCCGCCGCCGCGCCGAAGGCGGAGAACCAGAGGCGCTTCGCGGAGGCGGTCACAGGCCCAACCTCGGCGCCACGTACAGCGAGGTGAACACGGCGATCCACACAGCGTCGACGAAGTGCCAGTACATCGCCGCGTTCGAGAGATAGTGGCGGCGCGCGTCGGACAGCTTGCCCTTCAATAGCATCACGAGTACGAGACTGAGCATCATCAGGCCCACGAACACGTGTGCCCCATGCAGTCCGGTGATCGTGAAGAACGCCGATCCGTAGGCGCTCGAGGCCGGCGTCATCGGCTGGCGGCTGTACTCGACGCCCTGCAGCACGAGGAAGACGGCGCCCAGGAGAATCGTCGCACCCAGCGCCCACTGCGTTCGCGTCTGCTGGCCGTTCCGCATCGCGCGCTCCGCCCACCAGAGCACCGCGCTGCTCGACAGCAGGATGGCCGTGTTCGGCAGCGCGACCCGCAACGCCGGAGGACCGACCGGCGGCCACGCGCCGCCGGATCGCGCTGCCAGGTAGAAGTAGCTGAACAGCAGATAGGCGAAGAGCGACGCTTCGGTCGCGATCAGCAGCGCCATTGCCCACTGTCCCGGCGGGTGCCGCTCGACCGCGTTCCCGGTGGGCAGGGCGCGCAGGTCGTAGCCGCCGCCGGCCGGTGTCGACCCCTCACGCGGTTCCGCGGGCTCCGGAAGCCGCGCGATGGATGCCCCCGGCCAGAGCCACCCACGAGACACGCGACCGTGGCGACGGCGGCCAGGACCGCAACGATCCAGCGGTCGAACAGGAGCGCGTAGAACAGAAAGAGCGTGGCCACGGACAGATAGAACGGCCACAGACTGTCGCCTGGCATCGGCAGGATCGCCGCCGGTTCCGCGTCCAGCGCCGTCGTGCTCACCGCCTGGTGTCCGTCGTCCAGCGGCGGGCCCTCCTCCAGCCGCGTGGCACGCTCGCCGATTCGGCCTTCCCACAGCGGATGGCGGCTGCCCACGCGCGGGATGCACGGAAGTTGTACGGTGGGGGCGGCGACGACGTGGCCCATTCCAGCGTTCCGGCGCCCCATGGATTCTCCGGCGCCTCCGCGCCGTGCCGCAGACTGCGCCAGACGTTGATGAGGAACAGCAGGAAGCCGAACGCGAACACGAACGACGCCGATCGTGACGATCAGGTTCCAGAGCTCCATCCCTGTCCCGGCGCGTAGGTATAGATGCGGCGCGGCATCCCCAGCAGCCCGAGAATGTGCATCGGAAAGAAGCCACGTTGAACCCCAGGAACATCAGCCAGAAGTTCCAGCGTCCCAACCGCTCCCACATGAACCGGCCCGTCATCTTCGGGAACCAGTAGTACACGCCCGCCACGACCGGGAAGAGATTGATGCCCACCAGCACGTAGTGCAGATGCGCGACCACGAAGTAGGAGTCGGTGGCCTGCCAATCGAACGGCACCGAGCCGGTAACCACCCCGCTCACCCCGCCGATGACGAACAGGATGATGAAGCCGACGAGGAACAGGAACGGCGTGCTGAAGACGGGGCCGGCCCTGCCAGATGGTGGCGATCCACGCGAACACCGACACGGCGCTGGGAATCGCGATCACCATGCTCGCGCCGCTGAAGAAGGAGAGCGCGACCGGCGACAGCCCGGTGGCGAACATGTGGTGCACCCACACGCCGAACCCGAGAATCCCCACGCCCACCGTGGCCAACGCGACCATACTGTAGCCCACCAGCGGACGGCGGCAGAAGGTGGGGATCATGTCCGACGCCAGGCTCATGGCCGGCAGCACGATGATGTAGACCCACGGGTGACCGAAGATCCAGAACAGGTGCTGCCAGAGCAGCGGCTGTCCGCCGTGCGCGTGGTCGAAGAAGTGCATCCCGAAATGGCGGTCGAGATACAGGAACAGGCAGGCGGCGGTGAGTGACGGGCAGCGCGAACAGGATGGACACCGACGCGGTGGCCGTACCCCAGAGCAGAATCGGCATCCGGTCGAGCGACATTCCGGGCGCGCGCATCTTGAAGAACGTGACCACGAAGTTGATCGCACCGGCCGTGGTCGAGATGCCCAGGAACAGCATCCCCAGCGCGAAGAAGTCGATGTTGGGACCGGTCAGATACCGGCTCGACGCGAGCGGCACATAGTTGAACCAGCCGGCGTTGGGCATCGATCCCAGCGGGAAACTCGTGTAGAGAAAGATTCCCGCCGCGAGAAAGAGCCAGTAGCCGACCGCGTTGACGCGCGGGAACGCCATGTCGCGCGCGCCGATCATCAGGGGCCACAGGTAATTGCTGAAGCCCGACAGCATGGGCAGCGCGAACAGGAACAGCATCGTCACGCCGTGCATCGTGAAGAGCTGATTGTACAGCTGCGGCGAGAGCACGTCGGCGTGCGCATGTGTGAGTTGGAGGCGCATGGCGAGCGCCTCGAGGCCGCCGATGACGAGGAAGACGAAGGCCGTCACCAGATAGCGGATGCCGATCGTCTTGTGATCGACGGTCGCCAGCCGGCCGAGCACGCCGGCCGGCGTCTCCCAGATCGCCTGCAATCGCTTGACCCGAACGGGCGGACACGGTCGTCGTCATCGCAGCTCCCTCAGGTAGTGGACCAGGGCCGTCAGGTCCGCGTGATCGAGTCCGGTGACCGGCATCAACGATCCCGGCTTCACCGAATCGGGGTGGGCCAGCCACCGGCTGAGCCCGGCCTCGGTGTTCGGCAGCACGCCGGCGGCCAGCGTCTCGCGACCGCCGACGTGCGTGAGATCCGGGCCGGCCTGCCCGTCGGCCGTGGTGCCCATGAGGCGATGGCACCCCGCGCACCCGTGCGCGCGGAGCAGCGCCATCGCGGTCGCCGAGGTATCGACCACGGGCAGCCGTTCGTGCGCCTCCCACGCCCGGAATGCAGCCGGCCGCTGCGCCACGACGAGGATCTTCATGTTCGCGTGCTCCGTCCCGCAGAACTCGGCGCACTGCCCGTGATACTCGCCCGTCGAGTCGGCCTCCAGCCACATCTCGTTGGTCTGGCCGGGAATCATGTCGGTCTTGCCGCCGAGCGCCGGCACCCAGAAGCTGTGGATCACGTCGCCCGCCTTCAGCAGGAAGTGCACCGGCGTCCCCACCGGGATATGGATTTCGTTGGCGGTCACGAAGTCCACGCGGTGGTCGGGATCCAGGTACGCCACCTTCCACCAGTAGCGGTATCCGGTCACGCGGATCGTCATGCCCGGCTCGCGCAGCACCCGGGCGTAGCCGTCGAGCACGCGGAGGGTGTACAGGAAGCTGACGAAGAGAATGCCGGTGGTGATCAGCGCGCCGATCGCGATCCACCGGCGCGCCGGCGCTTCGCCCGCTTCGGTCAGCTCGTCGCCTGCCTCGCGACGGTGAAAGAGCGCGTACACGATGAGCCCGGTGACCACGATCGCCACGGCGAGCGCCGTGAGATTCAGCATCCACCCGAGGCGCGCCAGCGGGCGGCCGGCGCTCCCCATGGCACGCAGGACGTCGGTGCCGTTCACTGTCCCGCCCCCGTCGCGGTTCCGCGGTCCCGGCCTGCATCCCCGCCGTGCCGCGACGTCAGGAATGCGGCCAGCGCATCGAGTTGATCGCTCGGCAGCACCTTACTGAACGCCGGCATGTTGTAACCGCCGTTCTCGATCCACTGCTTGATCTCGTTTTCGGACATGCGATCCCCGACGTTTGTCAGATCGGGTCCGCGCAGCCCGCCGAACCCGTGCACGCGGTGGCAGTCCTCGCACCCGCGCTGGTGAAAGAGCACGGCGCCGCGCTGCACGGACGAATCGGACGACGCCACCACCGAGTCGGGCAGCGCCTGGGCCGAGAAGTGCGGCGACCACGGGGCCACGACGCCCAGCCGCCAGAGCACGCCCACCCCAACGACGATGGCGGCCACGACCGGCAGCGCCCAGGGACGCCGCCGCACGTGCCGTTCGCCGCGGCCGAAGACCACCGGCAACAGAAGGAGTACCGTTGCCGCGGAGAGCGGCAGCAGCCACATCAACACCGACTCCGTGCCGTGCGGCAGCTCGGCGAGCAGCGCGAAGTACCAGAGCAGATACCAGTCCGGACGTGGGCGCGCGCGGATGAGCGCGGGATTGGGCGGCCGGCCCAGCGGCTCTGGCCCCACGAACACCGCCAGGCCCAGCACGAACAGCAGCACCGCGCAGGCGAAGACGACGTCGCGCCAGGCCGCGTCGGGCCAGAAGGGCACGCCGCGCTTCTCGAGCAGCGTCGCGTAGCGCGCGCGTTCGGTGCCGGGGTCCACCGGTTGCCCCGGCTTGGGCGGGTCGGAGATCCCGTGGTGCAGCACCAGATACAGGTGCAGGGCGATCACGCCGCCGATGAGCAGCGGAATCACGAAGACGTGGTAGGCGAACAGATGGCTGAGTGTCGCCGTGCCGATGTGGCCGCCGGCGAGAATGAGGTTGGCCAGCAGGTGCCCGACCACGGGCACGCGGCCGGCCTGCTCCGCCGCCACGACCGCCGACCAGACCCCGTTCTGATCCCAGCGCAGCACCTGCCCGGTAAAGCCCATCGTCACGGTGAGCCCCAGCAGCAGCACCCCCGAGATCCAGTTGACCTCGCGCGGGAACTTGTACGACCCGGTGATGAACACCCGGATGGCGTGCAGCCCGATGAGCACGATCATCGCGGAGGCGCCGAAGTAGTGCAGGCCGCGGAGAATGCTCCCCCACAGGGCGCGGTGCGAGATGTACTGCAGGCTCTGATATGCGCTGCCGGCCGAGGGCACGTACATCGTGGCGAGCGCGACCCCGGTGACCACCTGAAGGAGGAACGCGGCCAGCGTCGCGCTGCCGAACACGTAGCCCCATCCCGTGTCGGGAGGCACCTTGTGCTTGATCAATGGGCGCAGCTTGGCGGACAACCCCAGCCGGTCGTCCAGCCAGTGCGCCACCCGTCGCCAGAGTCGCGTCATACGCCGCGCCTCCGGGCGATCCCGCGCCGTCCCGCCCTCACCCGACAATGGGAATGGGACGGGTGGACACTTCGACGCGTCCGTGGCGGACGCGTACCGGATGATGCTTCAGCGGCTCGGCGGGCGGCCCCGCGGCCACCTGCCCGTCGGCGTAGAACACCCCGCCGTGACAGGGACACATGAACAGATCGGCGTCGGCCAACCAGCGCACGGGACAGCCCAGGTGCGTACAGTCGATGGCGAACGCCGTGAACTCGGCGTCGCCGGTGCGGCGCAGCCAGGCGCCCATCCGTTCCGAAACGCCGGCCCAGCGTTCGGCGCCCGGCGAATCGAAGATGACTTCGTGCGTCGTGCCGACCGGGTACTTCGAGACGGGCCCCACATCCCGCCACACCTCCGTCTCGCGGCGGATCACCGGCCCGAACACGAACGTCAGCGGCGGCACCGCCGCCACCGCCGCCGCCAGCGCCCCCAGCGCCATCGAGACGCGCGAGAGAAAGGTGCGCCGCTTCATGGCGGCCGAATCATCCGGTGGGTTCATGCGTCCTCCCGCGCGTCGGCTTCGTGCAGGGCCATCCGCAGCACTTCGGCCAGGTGCATCGGCTGCCGCCCGGTGCCGTGCTCGGTCTGCTCCCGGCACGAGAAGCCGTTCATCACGATCAAGGTGTCGTCGGCGGCCTCGCGAACCTTTGGGAGCAGCACCCGTTCGCCGGCGCGCATCGAGATGTCGTACTTGTCCTTCGAGAATCCGTAGGAGCCGGCGAGCCCGCAGCACCCCGCGTCGAGCACGTCGAGGTCGAGCCCCATCGCTTTGAGCACGGCCAACTCGGCGTCCATGTGCATCACCGCCTTGTGCTGGCAGTGGCCATGCACCACGGCGCGGCGATGGAGCGGGGGCGGCACATAGCGCTGGCGCACCAGATACTCGCTGAGCAGGAAGGTGCTGTGCGCCAGCCGCCGGGCATCCTCGTCGTTGGGAAAGAGGTTCACCAGTTCGTCGCGGAAGGCCGCCACGCAGCTTGGCTCGAGCCCGACGATGGGCACGCCGTCGCGCAGATAGGGGCGCAGCACGCGCAGCGTCTGCTCCCAGAGCGCCTCGGCGCGGTCGAGCATCCCGAAGTCGTAGAGCGGACGCCCGCAACAGAGCGGGCGCGGGGGAATCTCCACCCGGCAGCCCGCCCGCTCCAGCACCTCGACGGCGGCCTGCCCCACGTCCGAGCG
>CAWGJO010000016.1:0-32149 GCA_963822945.1 uncultured Gemmatimonadaceae bacterium
CATTTCCCTGCGGGGGCGGCCCCGGGTGGTGCTGTTCGACGCTCGCGAGCAGGCGGGCGTGGTCCTGACGGCTCTGCGGCGGCTCAAAGCCGATTCGTACGCGGCGGTCGTGCCCGCAGTCATCGTCTCCGGGGACGACGACCGGGCGTTTGGCGAGGCCTTTGCGGCGGGGGCCGACGAGGTGGTGCGCAGCTCGTTGTCGCCCGAGGAAACGAGCATCCGGCTGGATGCCATGCTGCGGCGGTCCGACCGCGATCTCGTCGTGCACCCGTCCACGCGGTTGCCGGGAGCGGTCGAAATCGAGGCCGACGTCTCGCGGCGCCTGCAGGGCACGGCGCCGTTCGCCATGTGCTATGCCGACCTCGATCATTTCAAGGAATTCAACGATCGCTATTCGTACTACGACGGCGACCGCTGCATTCGCATCCTGGCCAAAGTGCTGCACGACGTCGTGAAGGGGCTGTGCCGCGACGACGGCTTCGTCGGCCACATCGGCGGTGACGATTTCATCTTCGTCATCCCACTGGATGCCGTTCCGGAAGTGTGTTCCGAGATCGTCTCGGTGTTCGACACCCTGATCCCGTATCAGTATTCCGAGCAGGATCGACGCGCAGGTTATTTTTTCGGGAAGGATCGCCGGGGCCAGTTGCACCGGGTTCCCTTGATGACGGTGTCCATCGGCGTGGTCACGAACGAGCGCCGCAAGTTTGCCCACGCCGCGCAGATGAGCGAATTGGCCACCGAGATGAAGAGCTACGCCAAGACCCTGCCGGGTTCCGTGTATACGGTCGACCGGCGTACGGATGAAACGGCACTCGAGGAGGTCGACGTGGAACAGGCCGGTGCATCCGGTGGGACGGAGGAGCAGTGAACGTCGTATGCCCTGAATGCCGGTCGGTCTTCCGGATCGACCCTGCGAAGGTGCCCGAGGGAAGTGTGCGGGCGCGTTGCTCGGTGTGCGGAGGCGTGATTGTCGTCGCCGAAGAAGCGAACGGGCAGGCGGCCGGTGCCGTGCCGCCCCGCGCGAGCACGCCCGCTGTTCGCGCGACCCCGCCGGCCCCGAACAAACCCACCCCTGCGGTCGGGGCCAAACCGGTCGGCGAGGCGCCGGCCGAGACGCCTCGTCCCACGCCAGTGCCGCCGCAACCTCCGCCGCCGCCACCCCCGGTATCGGTGAAGCCGGTGGCCCCAACCCCCCCGGCGAGCCCGAGACTGCCGCTCTCCACGCCGCAGGCGCCCGCGCGTCGCGCGCCCGTGATGCCGCCTCGGACGCCGCCGGCTGCTTCGCCGCGTTCCGGCCCCGCGCCGGCGCCGCCGGCGGGCCCCAAACGCGGTGTGGCGCCATTCGCGGGCCCACGAGGGCCGCGGATCGGGGGGGCGTCCCCACGCATGCCCACGGCGCCGCAGCGGTCGCCGGTATCCGCTCCGCGGGCCCCTCAGTCGCCGCCGCCGGCGCCCGCGATCCCTCCCGTGTCGCCGCCCGCGCCCGCGAGTCCTTCGGTGCCGACCCCGGGACGGGCGAGCGGGGCCGTCCCCGCGCCGAGCGGTGCGGGAAGCGAAGGGCCCCGGAAGACGCCGATCAATCCGTTCCTGGCCAACGATCCCAACACCAAAGCCAAACGGCTGGCGCGAGCGCTCGTGTCGGATCTCATCGTGTACTTCCCACAGAAGCGCGACGAGGGACTGCGAGACGGCACGCTCAAGCAGCTGTTCCGGGAAGAGATCAAGAAGAGCTTCGAGGAATTCGTGGACCAGGTGGGATCGGAATTCGCGGAATCGACGACGCACTTCACCGATGCGTTGAACGACATTCTGGCGAATGGGCAGAAAGTGTTCGCCGGTCCGTATCTGGGGTAGAGTAGGACCGCGGACGCCACTATCTTGCAGAGCGACAGGGGGAGTGCGCCGGGCCGTCCGCGACAGGGTGGACGGCTCGTGTCTTACCGGAGAGAATGATGGCCGAGAGTGAGCGGATGCGGGCGTTGCGCGGATACGCGGAGCGCCTGGCCGAGATGCGGAGGTATCTTTGACATCGACGGCAAGCGGGAAACGCTAGCCGCCCTCGAATCGCGCATGGCCGACGGGGCGTTCTGGAACAACCAGGAGAAGGCGCAGGACGTCGTCCAGCAAGTGAAGAAGCTGCGCGGGTGGGTGGAGCCATTCTCGGCGCTGACGGCGCGCGAGGCGAGCGCCCGTGAACTGGCGGAGCTGCTCGAGGCCGAACCCGACGCCGAGATGACGGCCGAACTGGACCGGGACATCGCAAAGCTGAGCGACGATCTGGAGGCGTTCCGGCTCCGCTCGCTGCTGTCGGGACCCGACGACTTCCGGGCCGCGCAGCTGGAGATCAGCGCCGGTGCCGGCGGAACCGAGGCCCAGGACTGGGCCGAGATGCTCATGCGCATGTACACGCGCTGGGCCGAGCGCCGCGGGTTCTCGGTGGACGTGCTCGACCTGAGCGAGGGGGAAGAGGCCGGGATCAAGGGCGCCGTGCTCGAGATCAACGGGGACTTCGCCTACGGATTCCTGAAGGGGGAGACCGGGGTGCACCGGCTGGTGCGCATCTCGCCGTTCGACGCCCAGGCCCGCCGCCATACCAGCTTCGCCTCGGTGTTCGTCTATCCCGTGGTGGACGAGACGATCAACATCGAGATCCGCGATGAGGATCTGAAGATGGACGTCTTCCGGGCCTCGGGCGCCGGCGGGCAGCACGTGAACAAGACGAGTTCGGCGGTGCGGCTCACGCACATGCCCTCGGGCATCGTCGTTTCGTCGCAGCAGGAGCGTTCCCAGCACAAGAACAAGCAGACGGCGCTGAAGATGCTCAAGAATCGCCTCTATCAGCTCGAGGCGGAGAAGCAGGCCCGCAAGAAGGCGGAACTGGACGCGACGAAGGCGGACGTGACCTTCGGCAGCCAGATTCGCAGCTACGTCTTCCAGCCCTATACGATGGTGAACGACCACCGGACCGAACTGAAGATCCCCGATGTCCAGAAGATCATGGACGGCGGCATCGACCCCTTCATCGAGGCGTACCTCACGGCCGCGGGGTCGGCGGCATGAGCGACGATCTCAACTTCGTCCAGCGAGCCCGGCGTGAGAAACTGGCCGAACTCGAGGCCCGCGGCATTCCGCCCTTCGCGTATCGGTTCGCGTGGACGCATCGCGCGACGCAGGCTCTGGCGCTGCTCCCGGAGGGTGTCGACGAGGGGCCGACGGTGCGCGTGGCCGGGCGGCTCGTCGCCTGGCGTGCCCATGGGAAGACCACGTTCGCGCACCTCGCGGACGGACCGGCCCGACTGCAGTTGTACTTCAAGAAGGACGTGTTGGGCGAGGACGTGTACGGCCACCTCGAGCTGTTCGATATCGGGGACGTGGTGGGTGTGACGGGCCCGCTCTTCCGCACACGCACCGGCGAGGTGACCGTGCGGGTGGAGCAGGTGGAGATGCTCGCCAAGTCGCTCAGGCCGCTGCCCTTCGGCAAGGAAGAGACGGTGGACGGGCGCGTGGTGCGTCATTCGGGGTTCACGGATCCGGAACAGCGCTATCGCCAGCGCTACGCCGATCTGGCCGTGCATCCCGAGGTGCGGGCGCTGTTCATCGCGCGGACCCGGATGGTCCGGGCAATCCGGGCCTCGCTCGACGCCCGGGACTTTCTGGAGGTGGAGACGCCGGTGCTGCAGCCGCTGTACGGCGGCGCGGCGGCCAAGCCCTTCACCACGCATCACAATGCGCTCGACATGCCGTTGTTCCTGCGGATTGCCGACGAGCTGTATCTCAAGCGGCTCGTGGTGGGCGGACTCGACCGCGTGTATGAGATCGGGCACGACTTTCGTAACGAAGGCATCGACCGGACGCACAATCCGGAGTTCACGATGCTCGAGTTCTATCAGGCGTACGGCGACTACGGCGACATGATGGATCTCGTCGAGGCGCTGGTGACGGAGGCCGCGCGCGCCGTGGCCGAGGTGCCGGCGTTTGCCGAAAAGGTACCGGTGCTCGCGCCGCCGTTCGCCCGCGTCGAGTGGGTGCCGGCGTTGAACGCCGGGCTCGGGTTCGATTGCCTGGCGGCGAGCGACGCCGAACTGCGCGCGGCCGGCCGGAGGCACGGCGTGGAGCGGGTGGACGAGTTGAGCCGGCCCAAGCTCCTCGACGAGCTCTTCCAAGCGCTGGTCGAGTCGAAGATCGACACGCCGACGTTCGTCCTCGACTATCCGCGCGAATTGTCGCCGCTGGCGAAGCCCAAGCGGGGCAATCCGGCGTTGACCGAGCGGTTCGAATTGTTCGCGGCGGGGCGCGAGTTGGCGAACGCGTTCAGCGAACTCAACGATCCCATCGACCAGCGCTCGCGGTTCGAGGCTCAGGCGCGGCTGCGGGCCGCGGGAGACGAAGAGGCCTCCACCGTGGACGAGGACTACCTGCGGGCCATGGAGTACGGCATGCCGCCGATGGGGGGGGTCGGGATCGGCATCGATCGCCTGTTCATGTACCTCACCGACACGGCGAACATCCGCGACGCGATTCTCTTTCCGACCATGCGGCCCGAATGACGCGACTCGAGTTCTCGATTGCGTGGCGATATCTGCGGAGCCGGCGCGGGTCGCGGCTGCTCTCCCTGATCAGCGTGATCGCGATGGGCGGGGTGATCATCGGGGTGAGCGCGTTGATCCTGATCAACGGCGTGATGACGGGCCTGCAGACGGATCTGCGCAACAAGATCCTGCTCGGCAGTCCCGATCTGCGGGTGCTGACGTACGGCGACGACCTGACGATGGCGCGTCCCGACACCGTGCTGCCGATCGTGCTGCGGCAGCCGGGCGTGGTGGCCGCGGCTCCCTTCGTCCTCGCCCAGGCGATCATGTCGGGCGGGCACCAGTATCACGACGGCGTGATGGTGATGGGAATCGAGCCGGCGGGGCCGCACACGAAGCCGGTCACGGCCATCCGCTCGACCGCGACGGCCGGCGACTTCTCGTTTCGCACCGCCGGTGGGAGCGACGACGGGGTGGTGATCGGTGAACGGCTCGCGGACCGCCTGGATGTGCGCCCGGGCATCGACACCGTGACCCTCTTTTCCCTGGGCGGTGACGCCATCTCGCCGGTGACCGGGCTGCCGGACGTGCACACCGTGCGCCTGCCCGTGACGGGCGTCTTCGAGAGCGGGATGTACGAGTACGACAACGGCTACGTCTTCACGTCGGTGAAGACGGCACAGGATCTGGCCCAACTCGGGTCGGACGTGACCGGCATCGAGGTCAAGACGGCCACGCTCTGGCAGGCCCCGGCCATTGCGTCGGCGCTGGCCGATACGCTCGGCTATCCGTACCGCACCGAAGACTGGCAACAGCAGAATTCGTCCCTCTTTCAGGCGCTCAAGCTGGAAAAGCTGGGGATGGCAGTGATCCTGCTGCTCATCGTGCTGGTGGCGGCTTTCAACATCGTGAGCACGCTGACGATGGTGGTGGCGGACAAGACCCGGGAGATCGGGATCCTGCGGGCGATGGGGATGCCGGCGCGTTCGATTCGCCGCATATTCTTCGCCCAGGGCGTGGTGATCGGCGTGGTCGGTACGGGAGTGGGGTTGGTGCTCGGGCTGGCCATCGGAATCGCCGTAGACCGGTTCCGGCTGATTCCGCTGAATCCGCAGATATATTTCATAGACCACCTGCCGGTGACGACCCACGTGACGGACGTCGCGCTGATCGTCCTGGCGAGTCTGGGGATCGCGGCCCTGGCCACGGTCTACCCGGCGACGCAGGCGGCAAAGCTCTATCCCGTCGAAGCGATTCGACACGAATGATGGTTCTCGAGGCGATCGACCTGGCCAAGACGTACACCGGCGGTGACGGGGGACTCCTCACCGTGCTGGACGGGGTCCGCCTGGAGGTCGCGCGCGGGGAGATGGTGGCCATCGTGGGGGCGAGCGGGGCGGGGAAGAGCACGCTGCTGCATCTGCTCGGCGCCCTCGACACGCCGACGCGGGGCGCCGTACGCATCGACGGCCACGCTCTGGCCGGGCTCGACGACGACACCCTCTCCGCCCTGCGGAACCGGAGCATCGGGTTCGTCTTCCAGTTCCACCATCTGCTGCGGGAATTCAGCGCGCTCGAGAACGTGATGATGCCGATGCGAGTGAGCGGGAAGTCGCCGGCGGAGGCGCGCGACCGCGCCGCGGACCTGCTGGGGCGCGTGGGGTTGGATGGGCGCATGCACCACCGTCCGGCGGAGCTGTCGGGCGGCGAACAGCAGCGCACCGCCGTGGCGCGGGCACTGGCCATGGCGCCGGCCCTGTTGCTCGCCGACGAGCCGTCGGGGAATCTGGACCACGCCAACAGCGAGCGGCTGCACGACCTGCTCGCCGCGCTGGCCCGCGACCTGTCGATCGCGATGGTGGTGGTGACGCACAACCGATCGCTGGCCTCGCGGGCCGACCGCGTATTGTTGCTGGAGGACGGGGTGCTCCGCCCGACGGATCTCCAACAGGTGCTGGCCTGATGCTCTGCGATACCTGCCACGAGCGCGACGCCGTCGTGCACCTCACGCAGATCGAGAACAATACGGTCTCGCAGATCCATCTGTGCGAGCACTGCGCCGCGGAGCGCGGTGTGGAGACGACCGTGGCGGAGGTGAAGCACCCGTTGGGGGAATTGCTGCACGCCGTGCAGGCCCAGATGCTGCCGGCTGGGGATCCCGAGGAGCGGTGCGACTTCTGCGGCTCCACGATGGCCGATTTCCGGGCCACCGGTCGGTGGGGGTGTCCGCATTGCTACGTGACGTTCGAGAGCAGCATGCGGGGGCTGCTGCGACGGCTCCACGGGAGCTCGCAGCACGTGGGCGAGCACCACCAGGTGCCGCAGTCGGAGGCGGTGGAACGGACCGCCAAGCTGGCCGAACTGCAGGAGCGGCTGCGTCGGGCGGTCGAGACCGAGCAGTTCGAGCTCGCGGCCGACCTCCGCGATCGGATCCGGGGGCTCGAATGATCGATCTCAGCCTGTTGCCCGACGGGGGCGTCGGGTGGTTGGACGCCTCGGGCAAGCATGCCGACGTGGTGCTATCCACGCGGGTGCGGCTGGCGCGGAACCTGGAGGGGTTCGCGTTCACGGGCCGGGCGCGCGATGGGGAGCGCCTGCGCGTGCTGTCGCAGGTGGAGGCCGCGGTGCAGGAGGTCGCGCCGCTCCGTGGCAGCCAACTGCTGCGGGTGGACGAGATGCCGGCGCTGGACCGGCTGTTGCTGCACGAACGGCACCTCGTCAGCAAAGAGCTGGCGGGGCTGGACGAACCGCATCCATTGCGGAGCGGGGCGGCGGTGGTGGTTGGGGACCAGACGAGCCTGATGGTGAACGAGGAGGACCATCTGCGCCTCCAGGCGATGCGGTCCGGGTTTGCGCTGCCCGAAACATTTGCCCGGATTCATGAACTGGAGCGCGAATTGGGGGCTCGGCTGCCCTTTGCGTACCACCGTGAATTCGGGTTCCTGACGGCGTGCCCCACGAACGTCGGCACGGGGATGCGGGCGTCGGTGCTGATCCATCTGCCGGGGTTGGTGCTCACCAAGGAGATCGGGAAGGTGCTGGCCGGGCTCCAGCAGATGGGACTGACGTACCGCGGGCTGTACGGCGAGGGGAGCGAGGTGGTGGGGAACTACTTCCAGATTTCGAACCAGACGACGCTGGGGCGTTCGGAGGAAGAGTTGCTCGACCAACTGCTTCGCGTGGTGGACCACGTGGTGGAGCGGGAGGAGGAGGCGAGGCGTGTGCTGTGGCGGGACGCCGGTTATATTATTGAGGACAAACTGTGGCGCGCGTTCGGCACTCTGCGCTATGCCCGGAACCTGACGTTCGAGGAGGCGATGAACTTCCTCAGCGGGGTGCGGCTGGCGGTAGGGCTGAAACTGATCCGCGGGCTCAGTGTATACACGCTCAACAAGCTCCTGATCTTCTCCCAAGCCGCACACCTGGCGTACGCCGAGGGCCGGCCGCTCAGCGAGAGCGAGACGTGTCAGGCGCGCGCGCGGTACGTGCGGAACGCGCTCGAAACGGAAGCCGGATCGGTCGGGTAGTGCGCTACCTGCCGACCTCGAGGGGATGATGAACGGCTACAATTTCACCGAGCGGGTCAGGAAAGTCCTCGCGATGGCACGTGAGGAAGCGGCGCGTCTCCATCACGAGTACGTGGGCACCGAGCACATCCTGCTCGGCCTCATTCGTGAGGGCGAGGGCGTCGCGGCCACGGTGCTGCAGAACCTGAACGTCGAACTCGACGAGGTTCAGCAGAAGATCGAAGAGACCGTCCGGAAGGGCAAAGCGGTGCAGGCGACGGGTCCCGATCTGCCGTACACGTCCCGTGCCAAGAAGGTGCTCGAACTGGCGATGGCCGAGGCGCGGGAGCTGAGTCACAGCTACGTGGGCACGGAGCACCTGCTGTTGGGCCTGCTGCGCGAGGAGAAGGGGATCGCGGCGCAGGTGCTGACCGAGGCGGGGGTGAGCCTCGAGGCGGCGCGTGCCGAGACGCTGCGCATTCTGGGGACCGACGTCCAGGCGGGCACGGCTACGCAGACCACTGGCCAGCAGCCGCCGGCGGCGGCGCCCAAGGGTGACAAGAAGTCCAAGACGCCGGCCCTCGACCACTTCTGCCGCGACCTCACGCAACTCGCCGCCGAAGGGCAGCTGGACCCGACGATCGGCCGGGGCAAGGAGATCCAGCGGGTCATGGAAGTGCTGACGCGCCGCAAGAAGAACAATCCGGTGCTCATCGGCGAGCCGGGTGTCGGCAAGACGGCGATCGTCGAGGGACTGGCCCAGCTGATCGCCAACAGCGAGTGCCCGGAATCACTGCGCGAGAACCGCGTGCTGTCGCTCGACATGGCGGCGGTGATCGCGGGGACGAAGTATCGCGGGCAGTTCGAGGAGCGGCTGAAGGCGGTGATGAACGAGATCGCGCAGAACAAGAACGTGATCCTGTTCATCGACGAACTGCACACGCTGGTGGGCGCGGGCGCCGCGGAGGGCGCCATCGATGCCAGCAACATGCTCAAGCCGGCGCTGGCGCGCGGCGAGCTGCAGTGCGTGGGCGCGTCGACGCTCAACGAGTATCGCAAGTACATCGAGAAGGATGGCGCACTCGAGCGCCGCTTCCAGACGGTGATCGTCGATCCGCCGACGGTGGACGAGACGATCGAGATCCTCAAGGGGCTGCGGCAGAAGTACGAGGATCATCACCACGTCACCATCCCCGACACGACGCTCGATCGGGGCGGCGCGGCTGTCGGAGCGGTACATCACCGACCGCTTCCTGCCCGACAAGGCGATCGACGTGATCGACGAGGCCGGGGCCCGCGCGCGGTTGGCGGCGCAGGCGCCGCCGCCGGAAGTCGCGGAACTCAAGGCGTCGCTCGAGAAGGTGAGCGCCGACAAGGAAGCCGCCGTGCGCGATCAGAACTTCGAACGTGCGGCGTCGCTGCGCGACTCGGAGCGCGAGTTGCAGGGTGAGATCCGCCAGAAGCAGGAGGAGTGGGAGAAGCGGCGACAGTCGCACCGCCCCGTGCTCGGCGAGGAAGAGATCGCCTTCATCGTCAGCCGCTGGACGGGCATCCCCGTCACCCGGCTGCAGGAGGCCGAGACCACGCGCCTGATGCGCATGGAAGACGAACTGCACGAGTCGGTCATCGGCCAGGACGAGGCGATCAAGGCGCTCTCGCGGTCGATCCGGCGCGGGCGGGCGGGTCTCAAGGATCCGAACCGGCCGATCGGCTCGTTCGTGTTCTGCGGCCCCACCGGCGTGGGCAAGACCGAGTTGGCCCGGGCGATCGCCAAGTTCCTGTTCGCGGACACGCAGGCGCTCGTCCGCGTGGACATGAGCGAGTACATGGAGAAGTTCTCGGTGTCCCGCCTGATCGGCGCGCCGCCGGGCTACGTGGGCTACGAGGATTCGGGCACGCTCACGAAGGCGGTGCGGCGCAAGCCGTACAGCGTCATCCTGCTCGACGAGATCGAGAAGGCGCATCCCGACGTATTCAACATTCTCCTGCAGGTGCTGGATGAAGGCCACCTGACGGACAACTACGGCCGGGTGATCGACTTCAAGAACACCGTCGTGATCATGACGTCCAACGTCGGCGCCCGCGACATCACCAAGGGCGCCACGCTGGGGTTCTCGACCGGCGAAGGCCGCTCGAATTTCGAACGGATCGCCGACCGCGTTCGCGACGAACTGAAGGTCGTGTTCAATCCGGAGTTCCTGAACCGGCTGGACGATGTGATCGTGTTTCACCCGCTCGATCGGACCCACATTGCGCAGATCGTGCAGATCATGCTCAAGGACGTCCGGAAGCGGCTGAGCGAGGAGGAGCTCACGCTCACGCTCACCGATGCCGCCACGGACTTCCTGGTGTCACACGGGTACGACGAGGCATACGGCGCCCGACCCCTCAAGCGCGCCATTCAGCGGTACATCGAGGATCCGCTCTCCGAGAAGATTCTCGTCGGCGAGTTCTCGAAGGGAGAGGAGTTGGAAGTGGACGTCTCCCCGGACGGCACGAAGCTGGATTTTCGCGTGCTGACGGGGACCACCAAGGCGTAGTCCATCAGCCGTCGGCCGGCCAGCCCCCAGGCGGGCTCGGCCGGCCGCATTGCGTATATTTAGGGTCTCCATGCGAAGACTGGTTTTCCTTGCGTTCCTCGCTCTCGTGGCGACGGCGTCCGCGGCTACGGCCCAGGACGCCGGTGTCGTGGGACCGTGCACGAAGCCCGATTCGATCGAATTTCGAGGGAACACGCGGCTCGGCGCGGGCATTCTCCGTGACGACGCAGGATTGACGGCCGGGCAGCCCCTCAACTACCGCATGCTCCAGCGGGCCATCAAGGCACTCTACGCCACGATGCAGTTCGACGACGTGCGTGCCGAGTGCGCGCCCCTCCCGGACAACAAGTCGATGCTGGTGTTCGTGGTGAAGGAGCGTCCGATGCTGGTCGACGTGGACGTGCAGGGGCCCAACAAGGTGTCGCCGGGCGACGTCCGCGACCAGGTGGATCTGCTGATCGGCCGCCCGATCGATCCGGCCCAGGTGACGCGGACGATCGTGAAGATCGATTCGCTGTACGCGAGCAAGGGGTACGCCTTTGCGCAGGTCAAGGCGGAGACGACGTTCGTGGACAGCAGCTCGGCGCGGCTCCTGTTCAACGTGGACGAGGGGCGGCGCACCGCGGTGTCCGGCATCAAGGTCGAAGGGAACAAGGCGCTGAGCGCCAAGACGATCGTCGGGGCCATGGACACGAAGCCCGAAGGCTTCTTCTTCTGGCACAAAGGGGAACTCGACAACGCCAAGCTCGCCGGAGACATCACGGAGCGGATCCCCGGGTTGTACGGCGATCGCGGGTTCATCGACATGCAGGTGGTGCGCGACACGACGATTCTCGACCGGTCGGCGGGCAAGGCACTCGTGGACCTCAAGGTGAAGGAGGGGCCGCAGTACCACGTGGGGGATTTCTCGGTCGAGGGTAGCCGCCAGTTCTCGAGCCAGGACATCCAGAAGCTCTACCCCTTCCAGCCCCATTCGAAGACGCTCCTGCAGGCGGTGAAGTCGGTGCTCCACGTGGGGGTCGAGGCCGATCAGACGATCTTCAACCGATCGGAGTGGCAGGACGCCACGTCCAAGGTGCAGGATGCCTACGCCAACCAGGGATACATCTACGCCCAGGTGAATCCGGTGGTCGAACGTTCCACGTCGAGTGACTCGGTGCCGACGGTGAACCTTCGGTGGGAGATCAACGAGGGGACGCCGGCCATCATCAATCGCGTGAACATCATCGGCAACGACGTCACGAACGAGACGTGCATCCGGCGGCAGATCGTCGTCGTGCCGGGTGACGTGTTCAACAAGGATCGTCTGGTCCAGAGCTACCAGAACATCGCCAACCTCGGGTTCTTCGAGACACCGATGCCGGAGCCGCAGGTACAGCCGGCGGACGAGCAGGGTGATGTGAACGTGACCTTCCAGGTGAAGGAGAAGCGCACCGGGAACGTCAACTTCGGTGCATCGGTGGGGCAGGGCACCGGGCTCGGCGGCTTCATCGGGTTCGACCAACCCAACCTGTTCGGCATGTGCAAGAAGGGTTCGGTCCAGTGGCAGAAGGGCCAGTACATCAACGATTTCACCATGTCGTACACCGACCCCGCGATCAAGGAATCGAGGTACTCGGGAACGATTACCGCCTACCACTCGCAGTCGCGGTTCACCATTCAGAACATCGGCCAGAGCACGACCACCGGCGGGCAGATTCAGTTCGGCCTTCCGGTGTTCGGATCGCGGTACACGCGCCTGTTCGTGAACTATGGCGGCGAGTCCGTGCGGTACGGGAGCGACGGGTTGGTGGGGACGATCGGGCAGTGTACGGATGCCAGCGGCCATGCCACGAGTTGCTTCCGTTCCACCGCGGGGGTGACCCTCGATCGTGATACGCGGTCGGGGATGCCGTTCCCATTCGCGGGCGTGCACCAGTCGATCGACGTGCAGTTCAACGGGGGTCCGCTGGGCGGCACGGCGTCGTATCAGCGGGTCACCGGCGAGATGCGTTCCTATGCCACGCTGGGGCAACTCGGCGGTAGCGGCGTCGGATCGGCGCCGATGATGGTGGTGGCGGGGTTGACCACCAAGTGGGGGGCGCTGTTCGGGGATCCGGGGCCGTTCTTCGTCTCCCAATCGTTCGCGATGGGCGGGGTGCAGTACGGCGAACCGCTGCGCGGCTACGATGAATTCTCGATCACGCCGCAGGGGTATCTCCCGCAGACCAGCCAGTACTCGGCGCAACGGGCGTCGTTCGGCAACGCCTTCTTCCGGGCGACCGCCGAGTTGGGGCTGCGGCTGAATTCGCAGGTCTATGTGGACGCGTTCTACGACGCGGGCAATGTTTACGCAAAGCCGGCGGACTTCAACCCGACGCGGTTGTTCCGAGGTGTTGGCTTCGGGGCGGCTGTGGTGACACCTTTGGGGCCGTTGGGCATCGATCTGGGGTACGGCCTGGATCGCGTGGATGCGCAGGGGCGAAAGGCGCCCCAGTGGAAAGTGCACTTCAAGTTCGGACAGTTCTACTAATCGGAGCTCCCATGAATTTCAGAGTTCGTGCCGCGATCGTCACCGTCCTTGGCCTGGCCCTGTTCGCCGTGCCGGGGCGTGCTCAGCAAGCGGCGTCCCCCAAAATCGTCTACGTCAACACGCAGGCCCTGCTGGACGTCGCGCCCGGTCGCGCCGCCGCCGAGTCCACCTACAAGTCGGAGTCGACGGCGTGGAGTGACGAGCTCAGCAAGATGAGCCAGGACATCCAGTCGATGATCACCGACTACCAGAAGGCCGAGCCCGGCCTGACGGACGCCGCCAAGCAGATGCGGCAGAAGGCGATTCAGGCCAAGCAGCAGGCCTTTGCCCAGCGGCAGAATGCGCTCAACCAGCAGGCGCAGGAGCGGCAGAGCGAGTTGATGGCGCCGGTGATGCAATCGGTGAAGGACATGCTCGACAAGGTCCGGGACGAGAGGGGCTACTCGCTCATCCTGGACTCGCAGGCGATCGTGTCATCGGACAAGAACCTCGACATCACCGACGATGTCGTGGCGCGGCTCAAGATCGCCGCGGCGGCGAAGAAGGATTCGGCCGCGAAGCCCCCGGTGAAGAAGAAGCAGTAACGGCGGGCACGCGTGACCACCGAACGGCACACGCACGACGACGGCGGTGAGGGCGGACACGCTCTCACCGCCGATGCTATCGCCCGCCTGGTCGGTGGCGAGCTGCGCGGCGATGGCGCGGCCATGGTCGCGTCCATCGCGGCCCTCGATCGGGCGCGCGTCGATCAACTCAGCTTCTGCGGGTCGGCCAAGTACGGGCCGCTGATGGAAGGGTCGCGGGCCGGCGTCGTGCTGGTTTCGCCGCAGACGGCCGACCTGCCCTCGCCGGCGCCGGCGCGCATCGTGGTCGGGAACCCCCACGACGCCCTGCTTTCCCTGATTCCGCGATTCTATCGGCTGCCGGCGCGGACGCCCGGCATTCATCCCACCGCCATCCTGGGCCGCGGGGTCACGCTCGGTGCGGAGCCGAGCATCGGCCCGTACGTCGTGCTGGGGGACGGCGCGGAGCTCGGAGACCGGGTGACCGTGGACGCCACCACCGTGGTGGGGGCAGGCGCGGTGCTCGGGGACGATGTGCACCTGTACCCGGGCGTCACGGTGTACGCACACGCTCGACTGGGGAAGCGCGTGGTGGCGCATTCGGGCGTCCGGATCGGCTCCGACGGGTTCGGGTACGTGTTTCGTGAGGGCCGTCATCAGAAGATCCCGCACGTGGGCGGCTGCGTCATCGAGGATGACGTGGAGATCGGTGCCAATTCGACCATCGACCGCGGCAGCATCGATGACACCGTCGTCGGGGCGGGCACGAAGATCGACAACCTGGTACAGATCGGACACAACGTGCGGGTGGGCCGGCTCTGCCTGCTGATGTCGCAGGTGGGGGTGGCGGGCAGCGTGCGCATTGAAGACGGCTGCATCATCGCCGGCCAGGTGGGCATTTCCGGCCATCACACCATCGGGACGGGCGCGACGGTAGCGGCGCAGGCGGGTGTGTTCGGCGACATTCCGGCGGGCGAGACCTGGTCAGGGTACCCGGCGCGCCCGCACAAGGAAGCGCTCCGGGCGCAGGCGGCGCTGTTCAAGCTCTCTGGACTGTTGCGACGGATCGAGCGGCTCCTGGCGCGATCGGACGGCGACGCATGAGACGGCGGACGATTGCTCATCCGAAGTCGGTGGAGGGAGTGGGGCTGCATCTCGGCGTGGAGTGCTGCCTGACTTTCCAGCCGGCACCGAGTGGGCAGGGGATCGTGTTCGTGCGCGGCGATCTGCCGGGCCGGCCACGGATACCGGCGACGATCGACACGGCCGTCCTGACGGAGCGGCGAACGCAGATCGGGCAGGATCCCGAGTCGGTGCACACGGTGGAGCACGTGCTGGCGGCGGTCGGGGCACTCGGAATCGACGACCTGACGATCGAGTTGTCCGGCCCCGAGCCGCCGATCATGGACGGGAGCGCGTCGCCGTTCGTGGAGGCGCTGGCCGGGGCGGGGATCGCGCAGCAGCCGGGGATCGCCCAGTATTGGGAGTTGGAGGAGCCGGTGCGGATGGTGGACGGGGAGTCGGTCTACGAGGCCTATCCGGCCGACGCCCTCGAACTGGACGTCACGATCGACTTTCCCCACCCGCTCATCGGCCGGCAGCGCTGGGTGTCGGCCGTGGATGAGCGGGTGTTCACGGCGGAACTGGCGCCGGCGCGGACGTTCGGCTTCACCCGCGAGGTCGAGGCGCTGCGGGGCATGGGGCTGATTCGCGGGGCGTCGACGCAGAATGCGCTCGTGCTCGACGAATCCGCGGTGGTGGAGAACACGTTGCGCTGGCCGGACGAGTTCGTGCGGCACAAGGCGATGGACTGTGTGGGAGACCTGACGCTGGCTGGGGCGCGGGTGCGCGCCCGCGTGGTGGCCGTGAAGCCGAGCCATCGCGGAACCGTGCGATTCGTGCGCGCGATGCGCGACGCGCTGAAGAAGGAGAAGACCGTGCTGGAGATCGACGACATCATCAAGGTGCTGCCCCACCGATATCCGTTTCTGCTCGTGGATCGCGTGCTGGAAATGGAGCCGCGCAAGCGGATCGTGGGGCTGAAGAACGTGACGATCAACGAGCCCTTCTTTCAGGGGCACTTTCCGGGCCACCCGATCATGCCCGGGGTGTTGATCATCGAAGCGATGGCCCAGGTGGGCGGCATGCTCCTCATGGGCGCGGTCCCGAATCCGGAAAACAAGGTGGTGTACTTCACGTCGCTCGACAACGTGAAGTGGCGCCGGCCGGTCCGTCCGGGCGACCAGCTGCGCTTCGAACTGGAGTTGCTCCAGATCCGCGGGCCGATGTGCAAGATGAACGGGGTGGCGAAGGTGGACGGCGAGATCGTGGCCGAGGCGCAGATGGGCGCCATGGTGCGCGACCGATGACCACCGTCATCCACCCCACCGCCATCGTCGCGGCGGACGCGAAGATCGGCGACGACGTGGAGATCGGCCCGTGGTCGATCATCGGGGAAGACTGCGTGATCGGCGAGGGGTGCAAGCTGGCTGCGCGTACGGTGCTGGAGCGCCACGTGATTCTCGCGCCGCGGGTGAAGATCGGCATCGGCTCGATTCTGGGCGGCGACCCGCAGGACCTCAAGTTCAAGGGGGAGCGCACGACCGTGGAGATCGGCGAGGACACCGTGATTCGCGAGTACGTGACGATCAACCGCGGCACGAGCCAGTCGTTCAAGACGACGGTCGGCACGGGCTGTTTCGTGATGTCGTACGTCCACCTGGCCCACGACTGCCACGTGGGGAACAACGTGATCCTCGGCAACAACGTGCAGTTCGCGGGGCACGTGACCGTGCACGACCGCGCGATCGTGTCGGGGCAGAGCGCGGCGCATCAGTTCGTGAAGATCGGCGCGTACGCGTTCATCGGCGGCTGCTCGCGCATCGCCAAAGACATTCCGCCGTACGTGAAGGCGGTGGGCAACCCGATCAAGCTGTACGGGCTGAACAGCGTGGGGCTGCAGCGGAACAACTTTCCTGAACCGGTGGTCCGCGAATTGAAGCGCGCCTACCGGATGTTCTTCAAATCGGAACTCAACCTGTCGCAGGCCAGGGCCAAGGCGCAGAACGAACTCCAGCAGTATCCGGAGGTCGAGACCTTCCTGCAATTCCTGGACGACAGTGACCGGGGAGTCGTGGTGTGAACACCGTGAGAATGGGAGTGATCGGGGCCGGGGCGCTCGGATTCCACCACGTGCGAATCCTCCGCGGCATGGAGGGCGTGGCGTTCGCCGGATTCTACGAGGCGAACGGCGATCGCGCGGTGCAGGTGACCAAGGAACTCGGCGTGCCCTCGTTCCCGAGCGTCGAGGCGTTGCTCGACGTGGTGGACGCGGCGACGGTCGTGGTGCCGACGCCGGCGCACTATGCCGTGGCCAAAGTGGCGCTCGCGCGTGGCAAGCATCTGCTGATCGAGAAGCCGATCGCCGCCACGCTGGCCCAAGCCGACGAGCTGGTGACGATCGCCCGGGACAACGGGGCGCTCATCCAGACGGGGCACGTGGAGCGGTTCAACCGCGCGATCCGGGCGGCGCTGCCGTTCGTGGATGCGCCGCGGTTCATCGAGAGCGACCGGCTGGCGCCGTTCAACCCCCGTGGGTCGGACGTCGCGGTGGTGCTCGATCTGATGATCCACGACATCGATCTGGTCCGGACGCTGGTCGGCGGACCGGTGGCGGGCCTGAGCGCGGTGGGGATTCCGGTGCTCACGCCGTTCGTGGACATCGCGAACGCGCGGCTGGAGTTCGCATCGGGCGCCGTGGCGAACATCACGGCCAGCCGGGTGTCGCGGGACCGTACCCGGAAGCTCCGCATCTTTCAGAAGAGCGGGTATCTGTCGCTGGATCTGGGAGCGGGGAACGGCGAGTTCTACCGGTTGCGGACCGATGTGGATCTGGCCGAGTTGGCGAAGGCCGCAGCCTCGGTGGAGGCGTTCGTGGAGCGCGTGCCGCTGGAGGCGCCGGAGGGCGAGCCGTTGCGGCTCGAGTTCGACAGCTTCCTGCAGGCGGTGCGCGGCGAGGCCCCCGTGATGGTGAGCGGCGAGGATGGGCGCGAGGCGCTCGCCGTGGCGCTGCGCATCGTGGGCGAGATCGAGCGAACGCTGCCGGCGCTCAAGGGCGCCGGAGTCGTCTCGGGTGCGTGAGGTGTTGATCGTCGCCGGAGAAGCCTCCGGCGATCTGCACGCGTCGGGGGTGGCGCGCGAGTTGACGCGCCGGCGGGCGCCCTTCCATCTGGTCGGCATCGGCGGCGACCAGATGGGCGAGGCCGGGGTGGAGTTGCTCGAGCACGCCGACAATCTGGCCGTCATGGGCTTCGTGGAGGTGCTGCGGCACCTGCCGCGGCACTGGGCGCTGTTGCGCCGGCTCGGCGCGCGCATTCGCAGCGGAAACGTGGCGCTCGTCGTGCTGATCGATTATCCCGGTTTCAACATGAAGGTGGCCAAGATCGCCGCCGACGCCGGGGTCCCGGTGCTCTACTACATCACGCCGCAAGTGTGGGCCTGGGGCGCCGGCCGGTTGGACAAGCTCGCCCGCTGGGTGACGCGCGCGGCGGTGATCCTTCCCTTCGAGCAGCAGTTGCTGGCCGACCATGGAATCGACGCGACGTTCGTGGGGCATCCGCTGCTGGATCGGGCCGCGGCGTTGCCGGACAAGGCCGCGGCCCGGCAGACACTCGGGCTGGCTCCCGACGCGCCGGTGCTGGCACTCTTTCCCGGCAGTCGCGAGCAGGAGATCCTGCGCCATCTGGACGACTTCGTGCGGGTCGCAAACGAACTGAAACGGCGCGACCCGCGGCTCCAGGTGGTGGTGAGCGTGGCCCCCACGATCGATCTCGATCCGGCGCGCTGCCCGTTTCCCATGGTGCATTCGGCGTCGTTCACCGTGCTCCGTGCCGCGGATGCCGCGATGTGCAAGAGCGGTACGACGACTCTCGAGGCGGCGGTCGCCGGGTGCCCGCTGGTGGTGGCGTACCGCACGAGTGGGATCACGTACGCGCTGGCCCGCCGCCTGGTGCGGATCCCCCATATCGGGCTGGTGAACGTGGTGGCGGGCCGCGAAGTGGCGCCGGAATTCGTGCAGGACGCGCTCAGGCCGGCGGCGGTGGCCGACGCGCTGGAGCCGCTGCTGCGGCCGGGCAGTGCCGAGCGCGACGCCATGCTGTCCGGGCTGGCCGACGTGCGGGGAGCCCTGGGGTCGCCGGGCGCCGCGGGGCGGGTGGCCGAGATGGTGGAAGCGCTGGCCCGTGGAGGCGGCACGGCGCGATGATCAACCCCGGCGCCGATTGGAGAACGCGGTGGACTGCGCGGATCGGCGCCCGCCTGGTCTGGATCCTCGCGCGGACGTGGCGCGTGCGCTACGTGAATGGCGCGGAGTTGGACGAGGCGCGGCGGCAGCAGCTCCCGGTCATCTATGCGATCTGGCACGGGCAACTGCTCCCGGCGCTGTGGAGCCACCGCGGGCGCAACATCAGCGTCCTGATCAGCGAGCATCGGGACGGAGAGATCATCGCCCGCGTGGCCCATTTCCTGGGATTCCGCACCGTCCGCGGCTCCACCACCCGCGGGGCGAGCCGGGCGTTGATCGGGCTGGTGCGGGAACTGGACGCCGGCTACTCCATCGCGATCACCCCCGACGGCCCGAAGGGACCGTACCACACCTTCGCCGCCGGCACCCTGTTGGTTGCTCAGCGCTCCAAGTGTCCGGTCCTTCCCGTGGGAATCCATGCATCGCGTGCCTGGCGGCTGAACAGTTGGGACCGGTTCGTGCTGCCCAAGCCATTCGCCCGGATCACGGTGAACTACGAGCCGTTCATGGCGGCGCCCGCCGTGAATCCCAAAGCCCTCGCCGACGAGACGCCGCGATTCCGGGACGCGCTCGACGCCGCGTTGGCGAGGGCCGAAGAAGAGGGGAAGGGGCGGACGTGAGCCGCGCGATCGTGAATCGCATCTGGTTCGGCGAGGGGGCGCTGGCGCGCGCCGGCCGCGCGGTGCTCTGGCTTCCGGCGCGGATCTTCGCGGCCGGAGTCGGCACGCGGAACCGACTGTTCGATCGCGGCGTGCTGCCGGTCCACCGGGGGCCGATACCGGCCATCTCGGTTGGGAACATCACCGTGGGCGGCACGGGAAAGACGCCGGTGGCCGCGTGGCTGGCAGGCGAGTTGGCCCGCCGCGGGGCCCGTCCGGCGGTGGTGCTCCGGGGCTACGGAGCGGACGAGCCGGCGGTCCATGCCCGGTTGAACCCCGAGGTGCCCGTGGTGGTGGACGTCGATCGTGTGGCGGGGGTGAGGCGCGCGGCCGCGCTCGGCGCGGATGTCGCCGTTCTGGACGACGCATTCCAGCACCGGCGGGCGGCGCGGACGGCCGACGTGGTGCTCGTGTCGGCGGAACGCGGGCTCGGGCGCGCCCGTCTGCTCCCCGCGGGCCCCTTCCGGGAGCCCACGGCGGCGTTGCGGCGCGCGTCGCTGGTGGTGGTCACCCGCAAGACGGCCACGCCCGGGCAGGCAGGCGCCGTGCTCGAAGCGGCCCGGGCGGCGTCGGGACGCGAGGGGGCGATCCTGGGCCTGCAGCCGGACTCCCTGGTCGCGCTGGCGGGCGGCGAGGTGCATCCGCTGACGGCGGTAGCCGGGCGCCGGGTGATGCTCATCACCGGGGTGGGCGAACCGGGACTCGTGGCTGCCCAATTGACGGCGGCAGGCGCTTCGGTGACGTTGCGGGCGTTTCCGGACCATCACGCGTTCACGGACCAGGAACTGGCGGCGGCCGGTGAGGCCGCCAACCGGGCCGACTTCGCGGTGTGCACGCTGAAGGACGCGGTCAAGATTTCGGCCCGGTGGCCTGGCTCCGTGCCGTTATGGTATGTTTCACAGCGAGTGATCGTCGAACGGGGTGTGGAGCACGTGGATGGAATACTGGAGCGGATGGTCGCAGCGATCACTCACAATCCTTCAACCGCCGGTTGAGTGGCGCCGGTTCATTTCCGATACCGATGGCAACCGATCTCAGACTGCCAACACATAAAATCGTTCGCCCCGACAAGGACCGCTTCCTCGATGAGGAGAATCCGTTCGAGGGCATGATGTCGCGGTTCGATCAGGCGGCGGAACTGCTCGATCTCGAACCCGGGTTGTACAAGGTGCTGCGCAATCCGGAAAAGCAGATCATCGTCTCGGTGCCCGTGATGCTCGACAGCGGCGAGGTCGAGGTCTACACCGGGTACCGCGTGCTGTACAACACGTCACGCGGACCGGCCAAGGGCGGTATCCGGTTCGACGAACACGTGACGCTCGAGGAGGTGAAGGCGCTGGCGGCGTGGATGACCTGGAAGTGCGCGGTGGTCAACCTGCCGTTCGGTGGCGCCAAGGGCGGCGTGATCTGCGACCCGCTCAAGATGAGCGTGGGCGAACTGGAGCGCCTCACCCGGCGCTACACCTCCGCGATCATGAACACGTTGGGGCCGGATTCCGACGTGCCGGCACCCGACGTCAACACGAACGAGCGCGTGATGGCGTGGGTGATGGATACCTATTCGATGCACATGCGCCATACGGTGACCGCGGTGGTTACCGGCAAGCCGGTGGAGATGGGTGGATCGCTGGGCCGTCGCGAGGCGACTGGGCGGGGGTGCATGATCGTGACCAAGGAAGCGCTCAAGCATCTGGGAATGCCGATCAAGGGCGCGACGGTTGCCATCCAGGGCTTCGGCAACGTCGGGTCCGTGGCGGCGCACCTGCTGGCTCGCGAAGGCTGCAAGATCCAGGCGATCAGCGATCGGACGGGCGCGTACTACAACAAGGACGGGATCGACATCGACGCGGCGATCAAGCACGTGAAGGACCACAGGTCGCTCGAAGGGTTCACGGGAGGCGACGCGATCGCCAACGGCGAGCTGCTCACGCTCGATGTGGACGTGCTGCTGCCGGCGGCGCTCGAGAACGTGATCACGAGCAAGAACGCCGACAAGGTACGTGCGAAGATCATCTGCGAAGGGGCCAACGGCCCGACGACGGCCAATGCCGACGCCATTCTCGACGAGAAGGGCGTCTTCGTGATTCCCGACATCCTCGCCAATGCCGGCGGCGTGACGGTCTCGTACTTCGAGTGGGTGCAGGATCGCGGCGGATACTTCTGGACGGAAGACGTGGTGAACGAGCGGCTCAACGACATCATGCGGAACAGTTTTTCCGACGTTCTCCGCCTCTCGACCACGCACAAGGTGAACATGCGCACGGCGGCGTACATGCTGTCGATCAGCCGCGTGGCCACCGTGCACCGGCTGCGCGGCGTGTACGCGTAATGCACGGCGCCCTCCGGGCATGCAGGTGATCGTCGCCGCCGTCGGCCGGCCGCGGAATGCGGCGCTGGCGGCGGCGATCGATTTCTACGAGACGCGGGCGGCCCGCTACTGGCCGCTTGCCGTGCGCGAGGTTCGAGAGGAGCCGGCGCGCTCGGCGTCGGCGGAGCAGGTGCGGGATCGTGAAGCCGTGCGGCTCGGGGCCCAGGTGGAGGGGGCGGAGGTGGTCGTCTGCGACGAGCGGGGCGCGACGATGACGTCGGCCGAGTTCGCCCGGTTCCTCCAGGACTCCCGCGAGCGCGCGCGTGACCTGGCGTTCGTGATCGGGGGGGCCTATGGCGTGGCGCCCGCGCTCCGCGAGCGCGCGGGGCGACGGTTGGCGCTCGCGCCGTGGACGCTCCCCCACGAGATGGCGCGCCTGGTGCTCGCCGAGCAGTTGTACCGCGCGGGGACCATCGTGCGCGGGGAGCCGTACCACAAGTAGCCGGCCTGCAGACGCTCGGGGCCACGCGTGGCCTCGACCCGGGGGGAACCGCTATCTTGGTGTCCATGCCCGCCACCACCCGCCCGTCTGCCCCCCGCGTCGCGTGAGACGCGTGCGCTTCCGCGATCGATGACGGCGCCGCGGATCATTGCCGAGCCGCTGGGCGGATCGCGGCTCTCGCAGGCCGTTCAGCGCGGCGAGCTCGACCCGCACGTCGTCGTGCCGGCGCCGCGCACGCCGGACGCGTGGAAGGCGCGCGCACAGATGGTGGCGCGGGGCGCGCCCGCCCGGTGGTACGAGGAGCTGCGCGCCGCGTTCGGTGGGGAGCGCGGATCTCCGGCCCGCCTGGAGCGCGTGGCCAAGGCTGGTGGAGTGGTGGTCACCACCGGACAACAGGCGGGGCTGTTCGGCGGTCCGATCTACACGTGGTCGAAGGCGCTCGGGGCGCTGGCGCTCGCCGATGCGGTGGAGCGGAGCACCGGTGTGCCGACCGCTCCGGTGTTCTGGGCGGCTACCGATGACGCCGATTTCGCGGAGGCGAGCCGGACGTACGTGCTCGAGAACGGCGGACTCGCGCTCCTCGAGTCGCCGGCGGCGCCGCCCGCGGGTACGCCGATGGCGCTGGCCCCGCTGGTCGATCCGGCGCCGCTCCTTGCGGCCCTGCGGCGTGCCTGCGGCTCGATGGCGTACGAACGCGCCTACGCGGCCGTGGCGGACGCCTACACCGGCGCGGCGACGGTGGGCGATGCGTACGTCGCAATGCTGCGGGCGCTGTTGGAGCCGCTGGGCATCGCCGTGCTCGATGCGTCGCATGCGGCGGTTCGGCGGGCGGGAGCTGGCGCGTTGGGCGCCGCACTCGAGCGGGCGACCGACGTGGCGGCGGCGCTGGAGGCGCGGCAGGCGTGGCTCGAGGAGCTGGAATTCGAACCGCAGGTCGCGGATGTTCCCGGCCTCTCCACCGTGTTCGTGCACGAGGCGGGACTGAAACGGCGAGTCCCGCTGTCGGAAGCGGCGGCCATCGGCGGGTCCGCCGGTGCCACCGAGTTGAGCCCCAACGTGCTGCTGCGACCGGTGCTCGAGCGCGCCGTGCTGCCCACCATTTCGTACGTCGCCGGGCCCGGCGAGTTGGCGTACTTCGCGCAGGTCTCGGCCGTGGCCGAGGCCATCGGTGCGGCGCAGCCGGTGGCGGTGCCTCGCTGGTCGTGTACCATCGTCGAGCCGGCGGTGGCGCGCGCGCTGGAGCGCCTGGGGGTCGGCCTCGACGACATGCGCGACACCTCGGCGCTCGAGCGGCGCGTGGCCACCGACGCCATTCCCGAGACCGTCCGGCAGGCGCTCGGCGAACTGCGGAGCGCCGTGTCTGACGGGCTGGCGAAGCTGGCGACGCGCGACGGGAAGACTCCAGGCGGGCCACTGTTGGATCCGGCGGTGGTGGACGGGGCGGGGCGGCAACTCGATTTCCGGCTCGATCGGTTGGAACGGCGCCTGCGGGCGGCGGCCAAGCGGCGCGGCAACGAGGCCCTTCGCGACCTGCACGCCGCGCGCGCCGCCCTGTGGCCCGGCGGCCACCGTCAGGAGCGCACGTTGAACTTCATTCCGCTGCTTGCACGCTACGGCGAGCCGCTGTGGGCGGCGATGCGAGCGTCGGCGGCGGAGCACGCGATGCGACTGGTGGCGGGCGTCGCCGATGGCGGCTGAACCCCGCACGGGCCTGCGCGAGGACCACCGGGCGCCACGGAAGCACACCGGGGCGGCAGCGGCGCTGATCGCCACCGGCATTCTCGGATCGCGGGTGCTCGGGCTCATTCGCAACTCGCTGATCGCGCGCTATCTCGGGACGACGATCGCGTCGGATGCATGGACGGCGGCGTTCAAGATCCCGAACGTGCTGCAGAATCTGTTCGGGGAGGGGGCGCTGTCGGCGGCGTTCGTGCCCGTGTACGCGCGACTGCTGGGCGCCGGCGATGACGACGAAGCCGAGCGGGTGGCGGGTGCCGTGGCCGCGATTCTCGGGGTCGCGATGGCGCTCTTCGTGCTCGTCGGGGTGCTGGCGGCTCCGATGCTGATCTATGCGATCGCCCCGGGGTTCACCGGCGAACGGCGGGCACTGACGATTGCGCTGACGCGCATTCTCTTCCCGGGCGCCGGCCTGTTGGTGCTCTCGGCCTGGTGTCTGGGCATCCTGAACAGCCATCGCAAGTTCCTGGTGTCGTACTCCGCCCCCATCGCCTGGAATGTCGTGCTGATCGCCGTCTTGCTCTGGCGCGGCCCGATGAGCGACAAGTCGCACGTCGTGACCGACCTGGCATGGGCCTCGGTGTTCGGCAGCCTGTTGCAGTTCGCCGTCCAGTTGCCGGCGGTGCGCCGGCTGGTGCCGCATCTGCGGTTGGCGATACGGCGGGCCGGAAGCCACGTGGCCGAGGTGCGCCGGAATTTCGGGCCGGTGTTCGTGAGCCGGGGCGTGGTGCAGATCAGCAGCTACATCGACCAATTCCTCACCAGCTTTCTTCCCAACGGAATGGTTGCCGTGTTCGGATTCGCGACCACGCTCTACGTGCTGCCGGTGAGTCTGTTCGGGCAGTCGGTTTCCGTGGCCGAGCTGCCAGAGATGTCGCGGGCGACGATCGCCGATGACGAGGCCGGCGAGCTGCTCCGGCCACGGCTCAACGACGGGTTGCGGCGCATCGCATTTCTCGTCGTGCCGTCCGCCGTGGCCTTCCTCGCCATCGGCGACGTGCTGACCCGCGTGGTGTTCGAGCACGGACATTTCACCGCCACCGACGCCGTGTACACCTGGGCGGTGCTCTGTGGCTCGGCCGTGGGGCTGCTCGCGGGGACGCTCGGACGGTTGTACTCCTCCACGTACTACGCGCTGCGCGACACCCGCACGCCGCTGCGGTTCGCGGTGGTCCGTGTGGCGCTGACGACGGTGCTCGGCGTCGTGTTCGCCTTCGGCGTCCCGCGGGCGCTGCATCTGGATGCGCACTGGGGGGCCGCCGGGCTGTCGGCGTCGGCGGGCATGGCGGCCTGGGTGGAGTTCTCCCTGCTCCGGTCCACACTCAACGCGCGGATCGGCGTCACCGGCCTGCCCGCGCGGTTCGTGATCACTCTGTGGGGGCTGGCGGTGGTGAGCGCCGCGCTCGCCGTGGCCGTGCAGCGGGCCACCGGCGGCTGGGGGCGGATGACGGCGGGTGTCGTCGTGATCGCGGTCTATGGCGTCGCGTACATCGGCGGCGCGCTCGTGTTGCGCGTACCGGAAGTGCATGGCATCATCGGGGGCTTCGCCCGCCGGATGCGCATCTCCCGCTGACGGTTTTCCGGGTGGCCGGGGCGGACGGTATAATTCACCTGTGTCAGTGCCCACGCACATCCTCGAGCGGGCCGGGAATCTCCCCGAGTCGCCCGGCGTCTACCTCTGGAAGGACGCCGGGGGGACGGTGCTGTACGTCGGGAAGGCCAAGCGCCTGCGGTCGCGCGTCCGGAGTTATCTGGGTGCCGACCGGCCGGAGAGCCCGAAGACGCGGGTGATGATGCGCCATGTGGCGGATCTGGAGACGATCGTGGTGCCGAGCGAGACCGCGGCCCTCGTGCTCGAGTCCAACCTGATCAAGGAGCATCGCCCGCGGTATAACGTCGTGCTCCGCGACGACAAGTCGTACCCGTACATCAAGGTCACCGTGCAGGAGCCGTTCCCGCGGGTGCTCGTGACGCGGCGGCTGGTGAACGACGGCGCGCGCTACTTCGGTCCCTACACGGAAGTGGGTGCGATGCGGCGCGCCCTGAACGTGGTCAAGCGCATCTTCACAGTGCGTTCGTGCAACTACGACATGCCGCGCCAGATGCCGGAGCGGCCCTGCCTGGACTTCTACATCAAGCGATGCAAGGCGCCCTGTGTGTACCTGCAGACGCAGGCGGACTACCGGGCGATGATCGACGAGGTACTGGTGTTTCTGGACGGACGCACCGACGAGGTGATCCGGCGGGTGAAGACGCGCATGGAGGCGGCGGCGGCCGATCTCGACTTCGAACGCGCGGCCGAGTTGCGCGACGCACTCAAGCACCTCGGCCAGATGGAGGAGCCGACCGTCGTGCTGGAGGTGGAGGGGGGCGATCGCGACGTGGTCGGGTTCGCGCGTGACGGGGACGACGCGTGCGTCGTACTGCTCCGCGTGCGCGGGGGAAAGCTGTTGGGGCGCGAGCACCAGTTCATGGAGCACGTGGAAGGGGAGAGCGATGCGGCGGTGCTCTCCGCGTACCTCGTGGGCGGCTACCTGCCGCTCGAGGAGAAGGCGGCCGATGTGTTCCTCCCCTTCGTCTGTGACGAGCCGGAGCTCACCGCCGCCTCGCTGGCTCCGGTGCGGCTGGTAGTGCCGCAACGCGGGCCCAAACGAGAACTCGTGGCCCTTGCCGAACAGAACGCGCGGCACCTGCTCGAAGAGTCGCTGCTCGAGGGCGACGAGACGACGGAGCGCGCGGGGGACCCGGTCTACGAGCTGCAGCGGAAGCTGAGCCTGCAGAAGCTGCCCCGCACGCTCGTCTGCTTCGACATCTCGCATGCGCAGGGCACGGACACGGTGGCGTCGTGCGTGTGGTTCCAGAACGGGCGCCCGCATCGCGCCGAATACCGCAAGTTCAAGGTGAAGACGGTGGACGGCATCGACGATTTCGCCTCGATGCACGAGGTGGTGGGCCGCTACTTCGCGCGGCGCCGCGAGGACGAGAAGCCGCTCCCGGATCTGGTGGTGATCGACGGCGGGAAGGGGCAGTTGGGGGCCGCGCACAACGCGCTCGTAGAACTCGGGCTGGGCGAGATGCCGATCATCAGCCTGGCCAAGCGCGACGAGGAAGTGTTCGTACTGGGCCGTGCCGAGTCGTTGCGCCTGCCGCGGCGGTCGCCGGCGCTGCGCATGCTGCAGCAGGCGCGGGACGAGGCCCATCGGTTCGCCATTACCTTTCAACGCACCCGCCGGCGCGCGCGCACGGTGACGTCGGCGCTTCTCGACATTCCCGGGGTGGGCGAGGCCAAGCGGCGACAGCTGCTGCAGGCGTTCGGCTCACTGCAGGGGGTGCGGGACGCCGACCCCGAAGCCATCGCTGCGCTGCCCGGATTCAGCCGGCAGTCGGCCGATCGCATTCTCACGGCGCTTCGCGCCGCATCACCCACCGCGCCCGCCGCCGGAGCGGCAGCGCCCACCGCAGCAGAGGATCCGTCGTGACCCATCATTGGCATCTGGAGTGCTCGGCCTGTGCCCACACAGCCGCCGGTGACAGTCTGGCTACCGTCTGCCCGGAGTGCGGGCAGCCGTACCTCGTGCGCTACGACATGCCGGTGCCGCGGCTCGATACCATCGCCCGGCGCTGGGACATGTGGCGGTATCGGTCGATCATGCCGGTGCTGCCGGAGGAGGAGCCGGTCTCGCTCGGCGAGGGCGCCACGCCGATGCAGGAACTTCCGGAGTTGGCCAGGGCGCTCGGGGTGCGGCGCCTGTGGGTGAAGGACGAGGGGTTGAATCCCACGGCGTCGTTCAAGGCGCGTGGCATGAGCGCGGCCGTCACGCGGGCGGGCGCGCTGGGCGTCCCCGGGTTGGTCGTGCCGACGGCCGGCAACGCCGGCGCCGCGCTCACGGCGTACGGGGCCGCTGCCGGGTTGCCCGTGCGCGTGTACGCACCGCGTACCACACCGAAGCCGATCCTCGATACCATCGCGGCGCTCGGCGCCGACCTTCACCTGGTGGACGGGCACATCGGCGACGCCGGGAAGCAGGCAAAGGCGTTCGCCGCCGAGCACGGGTTCTTCGATGTCTCGACGCTGCGCGAGCCGTACCGCATCGAAGGGAAGAAGACGATGGGAATCGAGGTCGCGGAGCAGTTGGGTTGGCGCCTGCCCACGCACATCGTGTATCCCACGGGCGGCGGGACGGGGCTGATCGGCATGTGGAAGGTGTTCGCGGAACTCCGTGCCTACGGGTGGGTGTCGGCGGAGGAACCACTGCCGCACATGGTGGTCGCGCAGTCGGCCGGATGCGCGCCCATGGTGCGGGCGTTCGAAGCCGGCGCCGACCATGCCACGCCATGGGAAGACCCGCAGACGTACGCCAGTGGGCTCCGGGTGCCGGGCCCGCTGGGCGACCGGCTGATCCTGCGGGCGCTCCGGGAGAGCAAGGGGCACGCCCGGGCGGTTCCCGATGAGGACATCCGCAGCGCCACGGCCCGTCTGGCCAGGGCGTCGGGCATCGACGTTTGTCCGGAGGGCGGGTGCGCGTTCGCGGTCGCCGAGCAGCTTGCCGCTGCGCGCACCATCCCGGCCGACGCCGAGGTGGTGGTGTTCAACACGGGCAGCGGCGCCTCGTACCGGTTCTAGGATGCCCATCGCCATTCTCGACCCGTTCAGCGGGATTGCCGGCGACATGACGCTGGGGGCCCTCGTGGCCGTGGGGCTCGACCCGGAGTGGCTGCGGGCGCTCCCGGGACGGCTGGGGCTGGACGGAGTTGGCGTTCGCATCGCGGACGTCTCCCGTGCGTCGATCGCCTGCACGAAGGTGGACTTCGACATCCCGCCCCAGCCGCACGGGCGGCACCTCAAGCAGATCCGCGAAATCGTCGCGCGAAGCGACGCGCCGGCCCAGGTGAAGGAGCGGGCCGACGCCGCGTTCACCGCGATCGCCGAGCAGGAAGCCGCCATTCACGGCACGACGGTGGAGCGCGTGCATCTGCACGAGGTGGGGGCGGTGGACGCGATCCTCGACGTGCTCGGGTCGGTGTGGGGGCTGCACTTGCTTGGCGTCACGCGGGTGTACTGTGGCACGATCAGCGTGGGCGATGGATTCGTCCAGGCCGCGCACGGGCGCCTGGCGGTGCCGGCGCCGGCGACGCTCCGGCTGCTGGAGGGGCTGCCGGTGCGGCTCGGACCGGAGGGGGCAGGGGAACTGGTGACCCCCACCGGGGCGGCGCTGGTGCGCGTGCTCGCCAGAGGCGCATACGAGGGGGCGTTCATCCCCCTGCGGAGCGGATTCGGGGCGGGGACGAAGGAGTTCAAGGACCGGGCGAATGCCCTGAGAATCGTCCTGGCGGAGCCCGCAGGTTCCGGAGCGACGGCTGGTGACACCGAGATGCTCGTCCAACTGGTGTGCGACATCGACGACATGAGCGGCGAGTACCTCGCGGCCGCGGCCGACCGCCTGCGGGCCGCCGGGGCGCTGGACGTGGTGCTCGTGCCCACGGCGATGAAGAAGGGGCGGCCCGGCACACGGGTGGAAACGCTGGCCACGGCCGCCAGCGCCGATGCACTCGAGCGCGTAATGTTCCAGGAAACGACGACGATCGGGGTCCGGCGGACCGTGGTGGAACGCCACGCCTTGGCGCGCCAGCATCGGCAGGTGACGGTCGGCGGGCACCCGGTGGCCGTGAAGGTGGTTTTTCTCCCCGATGGGACCCGACGGGCCAAACCAGAGTATGAGGATGTAGAGCGGGTCGCCCTGGCGACAGGACGGGCACCGCGGGATATATTCTTGGAGGCCGCCGCCCTGGCGGACAGAGACTGACCCCCATCCCCCGCCGGATCATGTCGGACGGGGTCCCCACTTCAGTAAACGCACACGAAATTCTAGGAGAATCCGATGCTGGTCTTCCGGTCGACGGCCATCACGTCAATCATGCTGGCCACAGCGCTGGCGCTTCCAGCGGCGGCCCAACAGGCGCAGACCAAGCCTTGCTCCGTGGACGAGGGCAAGCCGTCGGAGGTCGCGCGGGCATACCTCACCATTTCGCAGGTGGCCGGCGCGGCTCCGGACGCCAAGCCGGAAGAGATCGAAAGCAAACTGGCCAGCGCGGTGCGCCTGCTCTCGCAGGGCGGCAGCGCCGAGAATCCAGTGGGCCATGCGTACGAGATGGGCAAGCTGATGGTGTTGTGGAGCATGCAGCCCAACGTGCCGCTCATCGTCAAGCGGGGCCGCCTCGGATTCACGACGAACACCGACAGCACGGTCAATCTGGCGGCGGAGGCGGATTCGTCGTTCAAGGTGGTCGAGAAGGCCATGCCGGAGTGCGCGTCCGAGACGATCAAGTGGCGTAGCCAGAAGCCGTGGATCTCGCTCGTGAACGGCGCCATCCAGGAGCTGAACGCCGGCGCGGTCGATTCGGCCGAGACCCACGCGAAGTGGTCGCTCTATTTCAACGACACGGCCCCGTACGGCTACATGGTGCTGGCGCAGGTCGCGCAGCGCCGCCAGCAGACCGATTCCGCGATCGCGTTGTTCCAGAAGACGATCGCGCTTGCGTCGACCGATTCGACCTACAACAACGTGAAGTGGCAGTCGGAGTTGAACCTCGGCCAGCTCGCGTCGAACGCCGCGCAGGCCGCCACGGACTCCGCGACGAAGCAGCGGTACGACGGCGTGGCGAAGGCCACGTTCGAGGCGCTGGCCAACGACACGACGGCGTCCAACTCCTATCGGGAGTCGGCCCGCTCGTCGATGGTGCAGGTGAGCCTGGAGATGGGTGATACCGCGACCGCCAAGGCTGCCTACCAGGCGCAGCTGTCCGATCCGTCCAAGTTCACGTTCAACGAATTGATCCAGGCCGGCGTGGCCGCGGCGCATGCCAATGACGAGGAGGCAGCGCGCACGCTCTTCCATTCCGCCTACGCCTCCAATCCGTACCACCGCGACGCGCTCTCGAACCTGGCGATCTACGATATCCGGGCGCAGCAGTACGATTCGGCGCTGGTGCTGGTGAACCGCCTGAAAGAGGTGGACCCGGACGGCAACAACGCCCGTTTGGCCACGCTCACGTACGCCGGGCTGGCCAAGAAGTTCGCCGATCTGAACAAGGACATCGTCGCGCGGTACGCGAAGGCCAAGGGGGCGAAGCTGAAGAAGCAACTCACCGATTCGGCCGCGCTCACCACCGACTCGAACCGCGTGTATACGGATCTCGCGGTGAAGGCGAACGCGAGCGCCGACAGCATGCCCGTAGTCGTCGCGTTCAACGAGTTCAGCAACGCGAGCGACAAAGTCACGCTGGGCGGCACGATTACGAATCACACGGCGACCGCGCAGACGTACACCATGAAGGTGGATTTCCTGGACAACAAGGGAGCAGTGGTGACCTCGCAGCAGCAGGTCGTGGGGCCGGTCGCGCCGCAATCGGCGGGACAGTTCTCCATCACCGTAACCGCGCCGGGGATCACGGCCTTCAAGTACGCGCCACTCGGCAACTGACGCGTCGACCGGTTATGAAGAAGGCGAAGGGCCCACCATCCGGTGGGCCCTTTGTCGTTTCTCGGTTGAGGGGGCGGAAGTTCCCATCGTTTCTTGATTTCGGCGTGTTTAGCTCCTAAGTTGCATGAGCTTCGGCGCGGGTGCGCCGGCGTGGTCCGTCGCCCGGGGATATCGGCGTGGTTCCCGCTCGTTTCCCCTCCGTCATGGATTGCCGATGGTCAGAGTTGCCAAAGTCATCGCTGGAAGCATCGCCGAGGAGCTGGGCATCGCGCCCGGCACCGAGTTGCTGACGGTCAACGGGCGGGAACTGCAGGACTTTCTGGACTGGGAGTTCCTGACTGCCGACGACGAGCTGGTGGTCGAGGCCCGGCAGCCGGACGGGGAAGACGTGGTGTACGAGATCGAGCGTCCCGACGGCGAGCCGCTGGGCGTCGAACTCCAGCCACCACCATCCGTCGCTGCGCCAATCGCTGCGAGTTCTGTTTCATCGAAGGGCTCCCGAAAGGG
>CAWGJO010000017.1:0-76901 GCA_963822945.1 uncultured Gemmatimonadaceae bacterium
CCTGCATCATCGGCGCCGTGATCATGAAGATCACGAGCAGCAGCAACATCACGTCGATCAGACTGACGACGTTGATGTCGGCGTTGAGGTCGAGACGGCGGTGTCGGCGGCGGGACACCTAGATGTGCCCCTCGCGCGCCAGCAGCGCGATCACGTCGGTGCTGAAGTTCTCCATCATCCCGTCAATCGATTGAGCTTGTTCGCGAAGATGTTGTACCCGAACGTCGCCGGAATGGCTACGGCCAGCGCCGCCGCGGTGGCGATGAGCGCCTCGGCCACGCCGGGCGCCACGGCGCCCAGGTTCCCCGAGCCCTTGCTCGCAATGCCGAGGAAGGCCTGGATCACGCCGAGCACCGTGCCGAACAGGCCGATCAGCGGGCTCGCCGATCCCGTCGTCGCGAGCCACGGCAGGTACCGGCCGATCCGGTCGCGTTCTTCCGCCGCCTCGGCATCGAGCAGCAACCGGAGCGTCTCGATCTGCGTGGCGGACAGGCGATAGCTCGACCACCCGCCGCCGGCGACGGCTGCTGATTGGCCAGTTCGTAGGCCTGCTGATTGCGAATACGGGTCTCGGACACGAAGTGCATGGCGCGGAGGAAGAGCCGCGGCAGCGCACCCGCCGGCGACCGCTTCACGAGCGCTCCCGCCTCATCGAGGCGCGGCGCATTCTCGAAGGCGTGCTGGAACTTCAGCGCCGCCTTCTCGGCCTTGGCGAGTTGTCGCCAGGCGCCGAACATCACCGCCCAGCTGAGCAGCGACAGCACCGCCAGCACGCCGAGTACGATCTGCGTGCTGATGGTGGCGCTCGTGATCAGGTCGAGCGCGCCGTTGGGCGTCGCGCCGCCAAGTTGCATAGTGCCGAGCATCATCCGCGGGAAGGACTGGAGGTGGGGGCCTGCTGCGTCGACCAGGCGTACGTGTTCGCCAGGCCCTGCGCCAGCGAGACCGAGGGACGCCAGCCGAGGTCGGCCGCCGCTTTGTCGATCGTGAGAGAGGACTCCTGGAGCTCGCCGGGACGCGCCGGGGCGAACTCGACGGGCACCGTTCGGCCGGCCGCGGTCATCAGAATCGACGCGAGGTCCACGACCGAGGTCGCGACGCCCGTTCCGATGTTGAAGGCGCGTGCGTTCATGCCGGCACCCTTCGGCGGGTGGTACTGGCTGGCGCGCAGCATCGCGTCCGCCACGTCGCCCACGTACACGTAGTCCCGCGTCTGGTTCCCGTCACCGAAGATGGTGAGCGGCTTGCCCGCATGCAGGCGGCCGCAGAAGATCGCCACCACCCCGGCCTCGCCGTGCGGATCCTGCCGCGGTCCATAGACGTTCGAGAAACGCACCGCCACGGCGCGCAGTCCGTGAATCCGCCCGTAGTACGACAGGTACTGCTCCACGCTGTGCTTCGCGATCGCGTACGGCGAATCGGGCTCCTTGGGCACGTCCTCGGTGTGCGGCGGCACGGCCGCGTCGCCATAGATCGCCCCTCCGGTGGACGCGAAGACCACCCGCGTCGTGGGCATCCGCCCAGCCGCCCGCACCGCCTCGAGCAGGTTCAGCGTGCCCAGAATGTTGATGTCCGCATCCAGCACCGGGTTCTCCACGCTCTTCCGGACATCGATCTGCGCGGCGAGATGCGCGATCACGTCGAATCCGCCGGTGCGCACCAACTCCGCGGCCTCCGGCGACCGGATGTCCAACTCGTGAAACGCGGCGCGGGCCGGCAGGTTCTCCCGCCGGCCGCTCGACAGATTGTCCAGCACCGTCACCGTGTGCCCTTCGGCCAGGAACCGCTCCGCCACGTGCGACCCGATGAATCCGGCACCGCCGGTGACCAGTACACGCTTCATGTTGCTGACTCCTTCGTCGTGGGTTCTCGTTCATCCGCGGCAGCCGGAGCCGGCGCCTCGTCGTCCAGCGCGAACAGATACCGCATCGCGTCCACCACACCCAACCCGCGCCCATTGGACGCGGCCGCCCGCAGCCGGACCGAGGGTTCGTGCATGAACTTGTTCATCAGGGACTTGGTCAGGTACTCGATCGCGGCCTGCTGCTCGGGCGTGAGGTCGCGCAGCCGCCGCAGGGCCGCGGCCAACTCCGCGTCACGAACGGCATCCATGCGCGACCGGAAGCTGCGCGACACGGGCACCGCCTCCAGCCCCGACAACCATTCCCAATAGCGGTCCATCTCGGCGTCCAGGATCTGCTCGGCAGCCGGCAACTGGCCGCGACGCCGATCCAGGTTCGATTGGATCACCTGCTGCAGATTGTCGAGATCGTACAGAAAGACGTTGGTGAGCGTGCCGACCGCCGGTTCCACGTCGCGCGGCACCGCGATGTCGAGGATGCAGAGCGGACGATCGCCGCGTTTGGCCACGGCCTCGCGCACGCGCTCCGCCGTCACCACCGGATGCGGGGACGCCGTGGACGAGAGCACGAGATCCACGTCCGGCAACTCGCGCCAGCATTCGTCGAAATGGATGGCCCGCGCCTGATGCTTGGCCGCCAGCTCCATGGCGTGGGCATGGGTCCGATTGGCCACGACGGACGCGTGCACCCCCTCGTCGACGAGGCATTCGAGTGCCAGAGCCGCCATCTCGCCGGCTCCGAGCACCATCGCCCGCCGACCACGAAGCGTCCCGAAGATCTGTTTGGCCAACTGCACGGCGGCAGAACTCACCGACGCGGCGCCGCGGGCCACGGCCGTCTCCTCCCGCACACGCCCTGATGCCGAGAGGGCGGTCTGGAACAGTCGATTGAGCGCGACCCCCGACTCGCCGCGGCATTGCTCCCACGCGTCCCGCACCTGGCCATGGATCTGCGCCTCGCCAAGGACCATCGAGTCGAGCCCCGACGCCACACGGAACAGGTGGCCGACCGCCTCGCGATCCCGCCGCACGTAACCATACACGCTGGCGTCGGCGCCCAACCGCGCGCTGAATTCCGCCCACACCGCGGGCGCGGCCTCCGCCTCCCCTTCGACCAGGTAGACCTCCGTGCGGTTGCACGTGGAGAGCATCACGCCCTCCACCGCGCCCGACGCGTGGCGCATCCGCTCCAGCGCCGGCCCCATTTCCGCAGGCCGGAAAGTCAGCCGCTCGCGCACGTCCAGCGCCGCGGTACGGTGGCTGATGCCGGCGACGATCACTGCCACGCGGCCAGCCTCCGGGCGAACGACCCGCGCTCGATCGACCGGCACACGTCGTCGTCGAGCAGCGACTCGACGGCGTCGGCCCACCGCGCCTCGTCGCCGCGCGCGAGCAACCGCCCGCGCAGCGCGAGGAGTCCGTCAATGGCGCCCGCATACGCCGGGCCGATCTGCTCGGCCAGCCGGTCGCGGACGCGCCGGGCCATGGGATCGAGCGCATCGGCGGACACCGCGACCGTCAGCGCGCCCGCTCGGACGGTCTCCGGGCTCGTGAACGTGCTCGCATCCGGAGCACCGGCGACGTTCACCAGGCGGCCCGCCGCCTCCGCCAACTCGGCGATCCGTGCGTTGAGGAGGGCGTCGTCGGTGGCCGCGTAGACGATCGTGGCCCAGGCCACGTCATCGGGCACGTAGCCGCGGACTTCGAGCGTCGTCGACGGGGCGCCGTCCACCAGGGCGCGCATCTGCGCCCCCGGCTGGGGGTCCACGACGCGGACGAAGGCGCCCGACGCGCCCGCCGCGCTCGCCTCCCGCATCGCCGCCGACCCGCCGCCGAGGACCAGCACGCGAACGCGTCGCGCGTTGATGGTCACCGGAAGCCCGCTCAATGGAACTTCCCCGCGACCGGCCCGGCCACGCGCAGCGCCACGTAGAGCAGCACCACGATCGTGAACGAGACGCTCGACCAGAGCGCCGCCCGATGCGCCTGCCATCCGCGCACGGCGCGGCCCAGCGCGACGGCGCTGACGCCCAACCAGGCCGCAATTCCCCACGCCAACTGCTCCGGACGCATGCCGCCGTACTCGAGCGAGTAAGCCACGGCGAGTACGACCCCCACCGTCAGCCCCAGCCACCCGGCCAGCGCCGCGAGGTGGTTCACGCGATCCAACGTCGCCAACGGGGGGAACATGCGAAACATGGCGTCGAATCTCCCGGACTTCAGTTCGCGCCGCTCGATCAGGTACATCACCCCTGCTACGGCCGCCGTGCCGAACGCCGCGATCCCGACGAAGCTGAGCGCGATGTGCGACACGAGCCACGCCCCCTGCACTCCCGTCGGCTCCGTCGCATGGTGAAAGCCGATGATCGTGGCGATCGCGGTCGGCACCGCCGCCATCGGCGCCGCGACGAGCGTGAGACTCACGTCGTGCGCGAGCACCTCGACCACCAGCAACGTCGCGGCGAGCACGAGCCCGGCCAGCGAGAGCGACGGCCCGAGCCCGGCAACGTAGACATGCCCCGCCTGCACGGCGAGCGCGATGAGCACGGCGAGGTGCACCATGACGCCGGCGCCGAGCAACGCCAGCACGCGCCGTTTCAGTCCATTCATCGGACGCGCGAACGCCGTCGCCGCCAGGGCGGCGGCGGCGAGGTACAGACCGATGGCGAGGAAATGGGCGGTCGCGATCATTGCGCTCGCCCAAATCTAATCCCGGGAAGCCGTTAGGGCATCATCGACGACGCGCCGCTACGGCATCTTCGCCGAAACACGCGCCACCATCCCCACGTTGAGCGCCGGCTGCGACTGGGAGATGATCAAGGCCGTGGTCCCGTACGGCGTCACCTTGATGGCCTGGGCGCGACCGATCAGGATCTCCGGATCGGCCGGCTCGGTCGAGTTCCCCGAGGTCTGCCTGGCGCGGAACACGTCGAATTCGTCGCCCGGCTTCACACCGTCGGTCGAGGAAATGTCCAGCACGGCGTAGTTCTGCATGGTCGGCAGAACGGGTGAGGACAGAATCCAGGTGATGGACGCCCAGCGGCCGCCTTCCACGGGCGTCGGCCGCGTGGTCGTGCCGACTTCGGTCGTGTCCAGCGGAACCAGGACCTGATCGGGGTGCATCTCTCCGAATAGCTGCACGACCGTCGCCACGCCCGCCGTGCCGCCGGCAGGCGGCTGTTTGACCTCGACGACGCCGGTGGGCACCATGACCCGCCCCTGGCCCGGCAATTCATCCGCCTTGCGCAGGACGACGAAACGGTCGCCCGGTTTGGCCGCGGCGTCTCCGGACAGCGTGATCAGGACGTTGTCGTAGGGCTGGAAGATCGAGGTCGACGAGATGTCTCCGTTCGGGTCCAGATCCGCCGATTTGATGATGCGGCCTACGCCCGACGTGCCACGATCCGTGAGGACGTACGGCGCCCGCACGTACTCACCGACGCGCACCGTGGGGAACACGGGAGCCTTCTCCGTTCCCTCCGCTTCCGTGGTCGCCGTGGCGGGCTCCCGGGGGTGAACACCGTCGAACGGTTCATCGCGTTGAGTTCCTGCTCCGACGTCAGCGCGGGCTTCGCGCCGGCGCCCGCCTTGGCGGTCGTATCGGCCGCCCCGGCCAGCGTGTCCGCCTTCATCCCGGTGTCCGCGCCGACCGCGGAAACCGCGGGTGCCCCGCCCGGGGGCGCCATGGTGACCGTGACGCCCAGGACCGTGCCCGAGCCGGGGATGCGCAGCGTCTGGCCCGGATAGATCCAGTGCGGATCGGCGATCAGCGACTTGTTCAGGTTGTAGATCTCGGGCCAGCGGAACGGGTCCGAGAGATACTGTTGCGCCAGGCCCCAGAGCGTCTCGCCCTTGACCACGGTGTGGGTCTGGGTGACGGTGTCGGCCTTGGCCGGTTGCTGCGCCGCAAGCACGGTGGGGAGCGCGCCGATCGACGCGGCCACGAGGAGTGTGCGAAGGGTCGGATTTCGCATAATGCCGATGGTGTGCTCCCTGCTCGCGGGCCGGTGGGTCGCGCGAACAGCTCCAGGGAAGTGACGTGATCCGCGCCGGGGCACCCAGCGCCCCGCGCGAGGCATCGGCGATGCAGGGCACCGCCGCTCGGGGATGACGACTTGGCGCTACAAATGGAAACGGGGCCCCGGGACGGCAAATGCCCCGGGGCCCCGTGCTGACGAGCCGATGTTAGAACGGCAGGTCGTCGTCCTGGTCCTGCAGCGCTTCCGGGAAGTCCTCGAAGGCCTCGCCGTTCCCCGCCGTTGCCTTGGCAGGCGCGGGCTGCGAACGGTTGGCCCGCGGGGCGCTGCTCCCGTCGGAATCGCCCCCGCGCGGCGAACTGAGCATGATCAGCTCCCGCACGTTGATCTCCGTCGTGTACCGCGTCTGGCCTTCCTTGTCCTGCCACTGGCGGTATTCGATGCGTCCCTCGACATACAGCTTGTCACCCTTGTGGACGTACTTTTCCACAATGTCGGCAAGCTGCGACGACTTGCTGTTCCACACCACGCAGCGGTGCCACTCGGTCTTCTCCTGGCGCTCTCCGGACGCGCTGCTCCACGAGCGGCTGGTGGCCAACGAGAAGGTGGCAACCCGGTTGCCTCCCGTGGTCGATCGCACTTCGGGATCGCTGCCGAGGTTCCCGATCAGCGTCACCTTGTTCAAGCTCCGGCTCACAATTCCTCCTGGCGAGATATGGTTGATCTCCTCGCCGCACATGATGTCCAATCCAGTTGATCTCTACATAACCAAATCGCTACAGCACACACACTTCCATTGCAGACACGAGACACTACGTGAGCCCCGGCCCAACCATTCGGCGAAGGATAAGTGCGTCCTCCGCCGGACGCCGATAATACCCCGGCCGACGTCCAACTTCCTCGAATCCGCGGGAGCCATAGAGGCGGCGGGCCTCCGCATTGGACTCCCGAACCTCGAGGTACAACCGCTCCACTCCCCGCCCGGATGCCTCGCCGAGAATCGCGTCGACCAGTCCGCCCCCGATCCCACGGTCCCTGAATTCCGGCGCGACGGCCAGGTTGGCGATCTCGCCCTCGTCGCCGGCCAAGATGGCCACAACATAACCGACCACGGGGGTCCCGGCATCCTCCCGCACCACGAGGAACAGGACATGGTCACGGCCGAGCAGTCCGGCAAAGGCCGTTGCGGGCCATGGATCGGAGAACGCCAACTGCTCGATGGCCGCCACACGCGGTACATCCTCGACCACCGCCTGTTCGATGAGCACGGTCATCCCTCGGAGAGCGGCCGCCCGTGAGCCGCCTCCCAGCGCACCTGTGCCTCAGCCAATCGCCCGTAACCGGGTTCCCACGTGGCCAGGTTCACCGCGTCGCCATACGCCGCCGCGAGGCGGGCCACGCCCCGGGCGTGCGGGGCAGCGTCGATCTCGCCGCCGCGTCCGACGGTGACCGCGCCTGCCGCGCCCGCGGCCGCGGCGATGTCCCCGTTCGCCACCAGGATCGGCTCCCCGGCCGCGGCCACGCCAGCCGGTGCTTCCCCGACCTCGACCAACTGCGCGTAGGCCTCGTCGCGCAGGGCATCCAACACGGCGAGATACCGGCCGGCGCCCGGCAGGGGGTCCAGCCCCGCCACCATCAGCACCAACGACGAGACCGCGTGCAGCGGCACCGCCCGCCCGAACGCGATCCCCTTGGCGATGGACGCGGCGATGCGGAGGCTGGTGAAGCTTCCAGGGCCCGCGCCGCACACCACCAAATCGAGATCGCCGGGTCCGACGCCGGCGGCAGAGAGCGCGTCCGCGACGGCCGGCATGAGCCGCTCCACCCGCGCCCCACGCATCGCCGTCTCGCGCGAAGCCACCACGACCCGGTCGCGCAGCACGGCAACGGTGCCGGTGTACGTCGACGCATCCAGCGCGAGGACGTTCACGACTCCGCTCCCCCTCCCGCCCCCGCCCCGTCAACGTGCAGGACACGCACGTCCGGCGAGTCGTTCTGATGCGACAGCGCCAGGCGCACGGCCGACGCCGGGAACCGGTCCCCCGCCCGGTCGGGCCACTCCACCAGCACGAGCGCGCGGTCGCTCAGGATGTCGTCCCAGCCGAGGTTGGTCAGGTCTCGCGGCCCCGCCAGGCGGTAGAGGTCCAGATGGTATACCGGCGCATCCGGGGCCTCGTACTGGTGGACGAGGGCGAATGTCGGACTCGTCACGTCCTCCGTCACCCCAAAGCCGCGGCAGATGGCCCGCGCGAGCGTCGTCTTGCCGGCTCCGAGTTCTCCCTCGAGCGCGAGGACCAGCGGCGCGCGACAGGTGCGCCCGAACTGCTCGCCCCAGGCGGCCAGTTCGGCTTCGGTGAGCCGGAGCCCCTCCGAGCCGGAGTGAGACGACGGCACGCGGCGCTCAGCGAGCGGCACGGCGGCCGCGCGAATGGGCCGCGGATGCCGGGGCGCCCGCCGTCTGCCGGGACCGGCGCGCCCGCACTTCGAACAGCTGGTCGCGCAGTTGCGCGGCGAGCTCGAAGTCCATCTCCCGGGACGCCACCCGCATCTGCTCCTCGAGCATCGCCTCCAGCGCCTCGGGCTCCATCACGTCGTATCCGCTCTCCGGTTCCGCCACCTTTCGTTCGTCGTCGCGCACGGCGCGTGCATCGGCCACGCGAGTGCTGAAGCGCACCTGATCGATGCTCTTCACCACCGACTGGGGCGTGATGCCATGCTCCACGTTGTACGCCATCTGCAATTCCCGCCGCCGCCCCGTCTCGTCCAGGCAGCGCTGCATGGACCCGGTGACGCGGTCGGCGTAGAAGATCGCCCGCCCCGACGCGTGCCGCGCCGCGCGCCCCACCGTCTGGATCAGCGAACGGTCGCTGCGGAGGAACCCTTCCTGGTCGGCGTCGAGAATGGCCACGAGCGAGACTTCGGGCAGATCCAGTCCCTCGCGCAGCAGGTTGATCCCGACCAGCACGTCGAACTCCCCCAGTCGGAGGCCGCGCACGATCTCCATGCGTTCGATGGCATCGATATCCGAGTGCATGTATCGCACCCGGACCCCGACCTGCTGGAGATAGTCCGTGAGGTCCTCGGCCATGCGCTTGGTCAGGGTGGTGACCAGCACGCGTTCGCCGCGCCGTTCCCGGAGCCGGATCTCTCCCAGCAGATCGTCCACCTGGCCGCGCACGGGACGGACCTCGATCTCCGGATCGAGCAGCCCGGTCGGACGGATGATCTGCTCGACCACGATGCCCTCGGACAGCCGCAATTCGAGTTCGCCCGGCGTTGCCGAGACGAACAGCGCGCGCGGCGTGAGCGAGAGGAATTCGTCGAACATCAGCGGCCGGTTGTCGAGCGCGCTGGGCAGCCGAAACCCGTAGTCCACCAGGGTGAGCTTGCGGGCCCGATCGCCATTGAACATCCCGCCGATCTGCGGCAGTGAGACGTGCGATTCGTCGACGACGACGAGGAAATCCTCGGGGAAGTAGTCGAACAGGCAGGCCGGCCGTTCGCCCTCCGCGCGTCCGGCGAGGTGCCGCGAGTAGTTCTCGATCCCCGCGCACGTGCCGATCTCGAGCATCATCTCGATGTCGAAGTTGGTGCGCGATTCGAGCCGCTGCGCTTCCAGCAGCTTCCCCGCCTCGCGGAGCACCGCCAGCCGCTGCGACAGTTCCTCGCGAATCAGCCCCACCGCGCGCTCGAGCGTCGAGCGCTGCGTCACGAAATGCTTGGCCGGGTACACCGCGGCCCGTTCCAGCAGCGCGATCGTCTCGCCGGTGAGCGCGTCGATCTTCGAGATCCGCTCGATCTCGTCCCCCCACATCTCGATGCGCACTCCCTGCTCCTCGTACGCCGGAAGCACCTCCACCGTGTCGCCGCGCACGCGGAACGTCCCCCGTTCGAACGCCACGTCGTTCCGGTGGTACTGGATCTTCACGAGCGCGCGCAGGATGTCGTCGCGCGCGATCCGCTGCCCGGTGGCGAGCGTGAGCATCTGCTCCCGGTACTGCACCGGGTCGCCGAGTCCGTAGATCGCCGAGACCGTCGCGACGATGATCACGTCTTCGCGCTCCATCAGGCTGGAGGTCGCGCGCAGCCGCAGGCGATCGATGTCCTCGTTGATCGAGGCGTCCTTCTCGATGTACGTGTCCGTGGTCGGCACGTACGCTTCCGGCTGGTAGTAGTCGTAGTACGAGATGAAGTACTCGACCGCGTTGTGCGGGAAGAAGCTCTTCAGTTCGCCGTAGAGCTGGGCGGCGAGCGTCTTGTTGTGGGAAAGCACGAGCGTCGGGCGGCCGAAATCCCGAATCACGTGGGCCACGCTCATCGTCTTGCCCGACCCGGTGACGCCGAGCAGCGTCTGAAACCGGTCGCCGCGCGCGAGCCCCGCCGACAGCTCGGCGATCGCCTTGGGCTGATCGCCCGCCGGAGCGAACGGGGACTGGAGGTCGAAGACGGCGGCCATGGAGCCGGAATCTATAGTTTCGGGGTCTGTTCGGGAAGCGGCAGTTCGGACGGTCGGCCGGTTGTCCCCTGCCGCCTGCTTCTCAATCGTCGGCCGGAATCCGCTCCCGCCGCGCGACCTCGCTGATGCCTTTCACGCGCCGCATCGCCTTCACGATCTTCTGCAGGTGCGCCAGATTCTCCACCTCGACCACCACCGAACCCATCACCTTCCCGTCGGTGGTGCGGAGGTCGAGGCTCCGGATGTCGGTGCCGGTCGACGTAACGGCGGAGGTCAGATCGGCGTACATCCCGCGGCGGTCGATACCCTCGAGGGCCAGACGTACGACGAAGCGCTCGCCTTCCGCCTCCTGCCAGTCGATCTCCAGACGACGTTCCGGTTCGTGCGCGAGCAGGAGCAGGTTGGGACAGTCGCCGCGGTGGATGCTGACGCCGCGCCCCCGCGTGACGTAGCCCACCACCGGATCGCCGGGCACCGGTTGGCAGCACTGCGCGTAGCGGACCATGATCCCGTCCACGCCCTGGATGCGCACGCCTTTCGGTCCGCGCATCCGGTCCACCAGCCGTTCGATGGCGCTGGGCTTCGTGGCCTCCGTGCCCTCGAGTTCCGGGAAGATCTGCTTCAGCGCGGCGGCGATCTGGATGTCGCCCTGGCCGATGGACGCGAGCAGATGCGTCTCATCGTTGAGATGCAGGGCCTCGGCCGCGCGGGCGAGCTGTTCGCCCGAGGGCCGTGAGAGCCGGCGGCGCTTGATCTCGCGGTCGAGAATGTCCTGTCCCAGCTTCGTGGCCGACTGTTGCGCGTCGCGCTTCAGGACCTGCCGGATCTTGTGGCGGGCGCGGCCGGTGTTCACGTGCGCCAGCCAGTCGCGCGTGGGCCGGGCCGCATTCGACGTGATGATCTCGACCGTCTCCGAGTTGCGCAGCGGGCGCGAGAGGGGGGCGATGCGCCCGTTCACGCGCGCCCCCGCGCAGTGCAGCCCGATCTCCGTGTGCACCGCGAAGGCGAAGTCGATCGGCGTCGCCCCCTTGGGAAGCTGGATCACGTGCCCCGTGGGCGTGAACACGAAGATCTCATCCTGGTACAGGTCGAGCTTCAGGAACTCGAGGAATTCGTCCGGCGTCTTGGCATCGAGCTGGAGTTCCAGAATCTGGCGGAACCACGTCAGGTGCCGGTCGAGTTCGTCGGCGCTCTTGGCGTCCTCCTTGTACAGCCAGTGGGCGGCGATGCCGAAGTCGGCCGTGCGGTGCATGTCGCGGGTCCGGATCTGCACCTCGTACAGCTGACGGCCGGGCCCGAACACCGTCGTGTGCAGCGACTGGTAGCCGTTGGATTTCGGCTGGGCGATGTAATCCTTGATCCGCTCCTGCACCGGCGTCCACCCGTCGTGGATGATGCCGAGGGCGTGATAGCATTCGGGCACCGTGTTCGACGAGCACGCGGATCGCCAGCAGGTCGTAGATCTCCTCGTACGGTTTCTGCCGCTGGGTCATCTTCTTGTAGATCGACCACAGGTGCTTGGGGCGGCCCGTGACCTCGGCGTTCGAGATGCCGGCGCCGCCCAGCGCCCGCTCCAGCGGTTCCTTGAATTGGTTGATGAGCTGCTCGCGCTCCTCGCGCTTCTGCGCGACCTTGCGGGCCAGCGTCTTGTAGCCCTCGGGCTCGAGGTGCTTGAACGCCAGGTCTTCGAGCTCCCACCGCATCTTCGCCATTCCGAACCGATGCGCGAGCGGGGCGTACAGGTCGCGCGTCTCCTGCGCGATGCGGCGGCGCTTCTCCGGCGGCAGCCACTCCAGCGTCCGCATGTTGTGCAGCCGGTCCGCGAGCTTGATGATGATCACCCGCGCATCCTTGGCGATCGAGAGCAGCAGCTTGCGGTAGTTCTCGACCTGCCGTTCCTGCGTCGAGGCGCCCGTCGGCAGCTTGGCGATCTTGGTCAGGCCGTCGACGATGCCGGCCACCTCGGCGCCGAATTCCCGCTCGACGTCGGCCACCGTCATCGTCGGTGTCCTCGACGACGTCGTGGATGAGGCCGCTCGCCACCGTGGCCGAATCCAGCTGCAGGTCGGCGAGGATCTTCGCCACCTCCACGCAGTGCGTGACGTACGGCTCCCCGGAGTTCCGCACCTGGCCCGCGTGGGCCTCGGCGCTGAATCGGTAGGCGTGGGCCAGGAGATCGCGGTCCAGCCGGTCATGGGCCGGGATCTCGCCGTCGGGCCAGCCGGGGATCACCTCGCGCAGCGCGGTGGCGGTCACAGCAGCCCCGCTTCGGCGAAGCTCGTGTAGCGGCCCCGGCCGATGATCGACGTGGTCGTGCACCGGGATGTCGAGCAGGCGGCCGGCCGCCACCAACTGTTCGGTCACCGCCCGATCGTCCGGCGACGGCATGGGATCACCGCTCGGGTGATTGTGCACGAGGATGACCGACGCGGCGCGTTCCGCGATCGCCTCGCGAAACACCTCGCGCGGGTGCACGAGCGAGGAGTTCAGGATCCCGCGCGTGACCGTCACGTCCCGTTCCAACCGATGCTGCGCATCCAGTACCGCCACGTGAAACTCCTCGACCGGCAAGTCTTCCAACCGCGGGGCGAAGACCGCCACCACGTCCCGGGGCGACCGCACGGGCGCCCCATCCTCGCGCGCTTCGGCCGACATCCGGCGTCCCAGTTCGAGGGACGCGTGGATCGTCACCGCGCGCACCAATCCTACCCCACCGACCGCACGTAGAGCCGCCACGGGCTGCATGGCGATGCGTCGCAACGACCCCCCGGCGGCGGCCAGCACGTCTTCGCCGAGCCGAAGCGCCGATCGGCCCGCGCTGCCGGAGCCGAGGACGATGGCCAACAGTTCGGGCGAGGAAAGAGCACGCGCTCCCAGGTCGATCAACCGTTCCCGCGGGCGCTCAGAGCGGGGCAACTCATGAATAGTTAGCGCACGAGCCTTCGACTGGCTAGCCATGTGGCGGGTCCTCCGACCGTAGTGCAACGGAAGCCGTTGCCGGGGCGAAGGATGCATCGCGAAGGCGCGGTGGGCGCCACCAAAAGCCCGCCGGTCGTGGCCCTTCCTACGAGCGGCGGAGACCGCCGCGCGCTCGGGAGCGCGCGGCGGGACACGGGATCAGCCCGCGGCCCCGTGACACTTCTTGTACTTCTTCCCCGAGCCACACGGGCAGGGATCGTTCCGCCCCACATTGCTCCAGTCCACCGCCCCACCGCCCGCCGCCGGCTGGTTCAACGCCCGCGTGCGCCCGGCACCGACGACCACGGCTTCGCGGTGCACCGGTGCCGGCTCGGCCGCCGGGCGCGGAGTCTTCCGCGGCCCCGTCACCGGAGGCGTCCGGGCCCTCGTCGTCCTCGGGCACATCTTCCAGAACGCCCAGCGCGTTGTAGCGCTTGGTCGGCTTGGCGGACGCCGGGCGCACCGCTGCCGGCGGCGCATCGCCGGCGCCAGGCGTGAACGTGATCTGGGCGCGCAGGAAGCGCTCGGCGAAGGTCGTGTAGATGTCGTTCATCAGGTCCACGAACATCAGGTACGCCTCTTCCTTGTACTCGATGAGCGGGTCCTTCTGTCCCCACGACCGATAGTGGATCGAGTTGCGGAGCTGGTCGAGATCGTAGAGGTGATCCTTCCACTTCTCGTCGAGGACGTTCAACATCACCAGCGCCAGCAGGCGGTCGGCGAATCCGCCCTGCTCGTCCTTGTACTGATTGAGGCTCTCGAACTTGGCGGCGTAGGCCTTGCGGCCGGCGTTCACCGCGGCCTCGGCTGCGTCGAACACCGTGACGGGCCGCAGGTCCGGCGTATCCAGCTCCGGCACCGACAACAGGTAGTGCATCAGGAGATCCTGCTGAATCAGCGGGATGTCCCAATCCTCGGCGCGCTCGTATTCGGCGAGGGCGGTCTCCACCCGCGTGCCGATGGCCCGCTCGACCATGCGGAGGCCTTCGCCCTTCAGTTCCTCGCCCCCCTCGAGCGCGAACGTGCGGAGCGAGTAGATCACCTCGCGTTGCTGGTTCATCACGTCGTCGTACTCGAGCAGCCGTTTGCGCGACTGGAAGTGCTGGAGTTCGACGCGCTTCTGCGCCTGCTCGATGGAGCGGGTGATGAGCGGGTGCGTGAGCACCTCGCCGTCCTGGGCGCCCAACCGGTCCATCAACTTGGCGATGCGGTCGGAGCCGAACAGCCGCATCAGGTCGTCTTCGAGCGACAGGAAGAACTGCGACGAACCCGGGTCGCCCTGACGGCCCGCGCGCCCGCGCAGCTGGCGGTCGATGCGGCGCGATTCGTGGCGCTCGGATCCGATGATGTGCAGGCCGCCGATCTCCTCGATCTCGACGTCCTTCCCATTCAGGTCCTTGACCGTGGACTGCTTCGCCACCGTGACGCCGGGGCCGAGCTTGATGTCGGTGCCGCGGCCGGCCATGTTCGTGGCGATCGTCACGGCGGCCGGCTGGCCGGCGCCGGCGACGATCTCGGCCTCGCGCTGGTGGTACTTCGCGTTGAGCACGTTGTGGACGATGCCGGCGCCGCTGGAACAGCGGCCAGCGTTTCCGAGGCATCCACGCTCGTCGTCCCGACCAGCACCGGGTGGCCGAGGTTGTGCGCCGCCGCGATCTCCTCGACGATCGCGTTGTACTTCTCGCGCCGCGTCTTGTAGACCAGGTCGTTGCGGTCGTCGCGGATCACCGGCTTGTTCGTCGGAATGACCGACACCTCGAGCTTGTAGATCTCGAAGAATTCGCGCGCTTCCGTCTCCGCCGTACCGGTCATGCCGGCCAGCTTGTCGTACATGCGGAAGTAGTTCTGGATCGTGATCGTGGCGAGGGTCTGCGTCTCCCCCTTCACGTGCACGCCTTCCTTGGCCTCGACCGCCTGGTGCAGCCCGTCGGACCACCGGCGTCCGGGCATCATGCGGCCCGTGAACTCGTCGACGATCAGCACCTCGCCATCCTGCACCACGTAGTCGACATCGCGCTCGTACAAGCCGTGCGCGCGGAGCAACTGGTGGATGATGTTCAGCTTCTCGCTCTTCGTGGCGAAGTCGACCTCGAGCTGGCGCCGCATCTCCAGCCGTTCCTCGGGCGACAGCGACGTGTCGTGATCCACGCGGTGCGTCTGCTCCGAAATGTCGGGCATGATGAACGCATCGTGGTCGTTCGGCGACAGGAAGTCGACGCCGCGGTCGGTGAGGTGGACCGAGTGGCCCTTCTCGTCGAGCACGAAATGGAGGTCTTCCTCGAGGTCGCGGTACCGCTGTCTCGAGGCCGGCAGCCGTCGGTCGGCGATGTAGTCGAGCTCCATGCGCTGCACGAGCTGCTTGTTGCCGGTCTCCTGTAGCACCTTGAGCAGTCGCTTGTTCTTGGGGCCGCCGAGTTGCGCCTTGTACAGCTTCATGCCGGCGGCCGCCGTATCGCCCTTCTCGAGATCGCGTTCCGCGTCGGCCACCAGCGTGTTCACCAGCTCGGTCTGCTTGCGGGCCAGGCGGGCCACCGCCGCGTTGTGCTCGAAGTAGCGACCGTCGTTCTCGTTGCCCACCGGGCCCGAGATGATGAGCGGCGTCCGCGCCTCGTCGATCAGGACCGAGTCCACCTCGTCGACGATGGCGTAGACGTGGGGACGCTGCACGCGCTGGTCGATCTGCACGACCATGTTGTCGCGCAGGTAGTCGAAGCCGAATTCGTTGTTCGTGCCGTACGTGATGTCGCAGTGATAGATCGCGCGCCGCTCCGGGGTCCCCGGCTCGGTGTCATCGAGGCAGCCGACGGTGAGGCCCAGGTACTTGTAGATGTGGCCCATCCACTGGGCATCGCGCCGCGCCAGATAGGAGTTCACCGTGACCAGGTGAGCGCCCTTGCCCGGCAGCGCGTTCAGATACAGCGGCAGGGTGGCGACGAGGGTCTTGCCTTCGCCGGTGGCCATCTCCGCGATGCGGCCCAGGTGCAGCTCGATGCCGCCCATCAGCTGCACGTCGTACGGCACCATGTTCCATTCGATCTCGTGCCCGGTGACCATGACCTTGGTGCCGAGCAGCCGCCGGCACGCGGCCCGGACGGTCGCGAAGGCCTCGGGCAGGAGTTCGTCGAGCAGTTCGGCGGTCGCCTCCCGCAGCTTCCCTTCCACGCCGCCCGTCCCGTCGGCGCCGCCCAGTTCCCGGTCGATGCGCGCGCGCTCGTCGGAGTCGGCGGCCGTCCGCTTCTGCTCGCGCAGATCGGCGATCGTGGCCTCGAGTTCCTGCGTCCGCTCGCGAATGATGTCCCGGAACTTCTGCGTCTGGGCGCGAAGCTCGTCCTCGGACACACGGCTCAGCCGCTCGTCGTGCTCGTTGATGGCGTCGACGATCGGCTGGATTCGCTTGCGCTCCCGGTCATGGCGATTGCCAATCACCGCGGAGATCATTCCCTTGATCATGCAGTCCCCTGTCGGTACAACCCGGCCGTGGCGATGAAGTCCGCCACGGCTGCGGCGACGAATCCGCGAATCGGCCGGCCGCGCGCGACCCGCGTCCGGATCTCGGTGGCCGAAACGTCCACCCGGCGCGTGTGCAGCCGGACGACGCCCTCCGCCGGAACGCCCGGCGGCACCGCCACGGCGTCGTCTCCGGCCCGGTGCATCACCGCGATCCGGGCAAGGGTCGCGATCCGCGCCGGTTCCCGCCACTGCGGGAAGGTCGCGAACGCGTCGGCCCCGATGAGGAAGAACCGCTCCGCATCCGGATACCGTTCCGCAAATGTCGCCAACGTATCAACCGTGTAAGATAATCCCTTTCGCTCGATTTCGATCGCCGACACCGAAAATCGCGGGTCGCCGTCCACCGCGTAGTGCGTCATGGCCAGGCGCTGCTCCGGCGACGCCACCATCTGCCCCTGCTTGAGAGGCTGGGCCGCAGCCGGGACGAAGACCAGCTGATCGAGCCCCAATTCGTCGTAGGCGTCGCTGGCCGCCAGCAGGTGCCCGACGTGGGGCGGGTCGAAGCTGCCCCCGAAGATGCCGAGCCGCATGGCTCAGCGGATCGGAGGCGGCGCTCCGGGCGCCTTCGACGTGTCGGCGGGAGCCTTCACCCCGCGGCAGTCGTCCCGGACCTTGCCGTCGTTCGGGTACAGCGAGCGCATCTGGTTGCAGATGTCGGCCAGGTCGTCGGTGTAGTGGATCTTGCGGTACGACTCGGCCAGGCGGAGCATCGCCAGCCGGGCGTGACCGGTCTCCGGCCACTTGCTCACGACGTCCTTGAAGTAGAGGATCGCCGAATCCCAGGCGTTGTTCCGGAAATAGAACATGCCCGTGTCGTAGTCCTTGGTCGCGAACCACTCGTTCAGCTTGGCGATCTGCGTCCGGGCCGAGTCGGCCACGGCGGTGTCTGTCTGCGCGTACAGCTGCAGCAGCATCGTGTACGTCTGCATCGCCGTCAGCCCGTACGTCTCGTCGAGCGATGGCTTGTGCCAGAGGGACTGGTACGCCCGTCCCGCCGCCAGGTCCGCATGCGGGGCCAGCGAATCGTCGGGAAACGACTCGACGAGACGCGAGAACGCCTGGGCCGCCAGCAGGTCGTCGCCCTGCCGGAGATGCGCCATCCCCAGGTACCAATACGACGGCACGAGCAACGTGTCGCGGATCCCGAGGTCGAGCGTCAGCTTGTCGAATCCGGAGACGGCGTTGTCCCAGTGATGCTTGCGGAATTCGGTGAGCGACGCCTTGTACAGGGCTTCGTTGGTGGGAAACTTGGTGACGACGAAGGCCGGCCGGCAGGCCGCGGCGGCGAGCCCCAGCGCCAGCGCCGCCACCAGTCCGCGGGTCTGTCGATGCATAGAGTGAGAAACATAATGGGGCACGACCCCGGAGGGCATCCTCACGCCCCGGATTTCCCGGCCGGCCGTGGTACCCGCGGCGCCATGCGCGTCGTGCCCATCAGGGCGCGGAAGTACTCGATGGTGCGTGACAGCCCATCGCGCAGCTCGACCTTCGGTTCCCACTCGAGCATCGTGCGGGCCCGCGTGATGTCGGGCTGGCGGAGACGGGGGTCGTCCTTCGGCAGCGGCTCATGCACCACCGGCGCCGGGCTCCCGGTCAGCTCCACCACCAGCTCGGCGAGCTGGGTCACCGTGTGTTCCGTGGGATTCCCGATGTTGGTCGGCTGATGGTCCCCGCGCATGAACAGCCGGAAGATGCCTTCCACCTCGTCTTCGACGTAGCAGAAGCTGCGCGTCTGCCGGCCCTCCCCGTAGATCGTGATCGGCTCCCCGTTCAGCGCCTGGACGATGAAATTGGACACCACCCGGCCATCGCGCGGACGCATGCGCGGCCCGTACGTATTGAAGATGCGCACGATCCGGGTGTCGAGTCCGTGGTAGGTGTGATAGGCCATGGTCATCGCTTCGGCGAACCGTTTCGCCTCATCATAGACACCACGCGGCCCGACGGGGTTCACGTTTCCCCAGTATGTCTCCTTCTGGGGGTGCTCCAGGGGGTCGCCGTACACCTCCGAGGTGGAGGCGATGAGGAATCGGGCGCCCTTGGCCATGGCCAGCCCCAGGGCGTTGTGCGTCCCCAGGGAGCCGACTTTCAGCGTCTGGATGGGCAGTTCCAGGTAGTCCACCGGACTCGCCGGCGACGCGAAGTGCAGCACCCCATCGACGTCGCCCGGCACGTACATGAACGTCGAGACGTCGTGGCGGATGAGCGAGAACCGGTCGTTGCCCATCAGATGGGCGATGTTGTCCGGATGGCCGGTCACGAAGTTGTCGATCCCCACCACGGTGTGGCCGTCGGCGAGGAACCGGTCGCACAGATGCGAACCGAGAAAGCCGGCGGCTCCGGTGATGACGATTCTCACGAGGCGGGCCTCCGTCCGATGGACGCGTACGAGAATCCCTGGGCGCGCATCTTGGCGGGATCATAGAGGTTGCGGCCGTCGACGACGATCGGCCGCTTGAGGGCCTGTTTGATACGCGCGAAGTCGGGGTGGCGATACTCGTTCCAGTCGGTGACGACGACCAGGGCATCGCATCCGTCGAGCGCCGCGTACCCGGTCTCGGCGTAGCCGATGCGGTCGCCGATCCGGCGCCGCGCTTCCTCCATCGCCACCGGATCGTGCGCGGTGACCCGCGCGCCGGCGTCGAGCAGCGCCGCGATCAGGACCAGCGCCGGCGCTTCCCGCATGTCGTCGGTGTTGGGCTTGAATGCCAGGCCCCACACCGCCACGTGCGCTCCGCGCAGTTCGTCGCCCAGCAGCGCTTGCAGCTTCTCGAACAGCCGGTGCTTCTGCCGGTCGTTCACCTGCTCCACCGATTCGAGGATCGCCAGGGGCGCGTCGAAGTCGTGTCCGGTGCGGACCAGCGCCTTCACGTCCTTCGGAAAACAGGACCCGCCGTACCCCGGCCCCGGGAAGAGGAACGCCGGGCCGATCCGCTCGTCGCTGCCGATGCCCTTGCGCACCAGGTCCACGTTGGCGCCGACCCGTTCGCACAGATTCGCGATCTCGTTCATGAACGAGATGCGCGTCGCCAGCATGGCATTGGCGGCGTACTTGGTCATCTCGGCGGACGGGATGTCCATGAAGATGATGGGCTTCCCGGTGCGCACGAACGGGGCGTACAGCTCCGCCATCACACTGCGGGCGTGGTCCGTGTCGACCCCGATCACGACGCGGTCCGGCTTCATGAAGTCGTCCACCGCCGCGCCTTCCTTGAGGAACTCGGGGTTGCTGCAAATGTGGTACGGCAGCTGGGCGTGCGGCGCGATGGCCGCCGAGACCTTGGCCGCCGTGCCCACCGGCACGGTGGACTTGGTGACCACCACCAACTCCCGCGTCATGTGCTTGCCGATCTGCGTGGCCACGTCCAGGACGTGGCGCAGGTCCGCGGAGCCGTCCTCATCGGGCGGCGTACCGACCGCGATGAACACCACGTCCGCGTCGGCGATGCTCGCCCCCACGTCCGCGCTGAACTGCAACCGCCCCGCCTGCTGGTTCCGCGCCACGTACGCGTCGAGTCCCGGCTCGTAGATCGGCAGCACGTTGCGTTGCAGCCGTTCGATCTTCCCGGCATCCACGTCCGCGCAACGCACCGTATTCCCGGTCTCGGCCAGGCATGCCCCGACCACGAGGCCCACGTATCCCGTGCCAACGACGGTGATGTTCATGCCGATCCCGTTGAGTGCACGCGGCCCGCCGCCGCGTCAGGCACCGGCGGCCGCCGGTTCGTCGGGCTCGCGCACGGTGGCCAGCGAGAGCACCCGCGCCCGCGATGGGCGCGTGCGCACCGTCGCATTGCGCGAATCCACCACCAGATCCGTGTGATCCACGAGCCACTGATAGTCCACCGCGCTGTGATCGGTGACGATCACGACGGCATCGGCCGCGTCGAGCTCCTGCTCGGTTAGGGGCACGCTGAACATCTCGTGGTCGTCCTCGCGCACCATGTTGATGTGCGGATCGTGGAACACCACCTCGGCGCCGTTGGACTGCAGCAACCGGATCACGTCCAGCGCCGGACTCTCGCGCACGTCGTCGATGTCCTTCTTGTACGCCACCCCGAGCACCAGGACGCGGCTGCCGTTCACCGCCTTCCGACGGTCGTTGAGGGCCTGCGCGACCTTCTCGACCACGAACGCCGGCATCTGGCTGTTGATCTCGCTCGCCAGATCGATGAACCGCGTCTTGTAGTTGAGCGTCCGCATCTTCCAGGCGAGGTAGTGCGGATCGAGCGGAATGCAGTGCCCGCCGATTCCGGGACCGGGCGTGAACTTCATGAACCCGAACGGCTTCGTCGCCGCCGCCTCGATCACCTCCCACACATCGACGCCCAGCTTGTCGCAGACGATCGCCATCTCGTTCGCCAGCCCGATGTTGACCGACCGGAAGGTGTTCTCCAGCAGCTTCGTCAATTCCGCCGTCTCGGCACTGGTCACTTCGACCACCGTTTCGATGCAGACGCGGTAGAGCGCCGCCGCCACCTCACTGCACGCCGCCGTCACGCCGCCCACCACCTTGGGCGTGTTGCTCGTGTGATACCGGGGATTGCCGGGATCCACGCGCTCCGGGCTGAACGCCAGGAAGACGTCCTCGCCGACCACGAGTCCCGTACGTTCGAGCACCGGCTTCAGCAGTTCGCGCGTCGTGCCCGGATACGTCGTGCTCTCGAGCACCACCACCTGCCCCTTCCGCACGTGGCGGCCGATCGTCTCGGCGGCCGACAGCACGTAGCTCATGTCCGGATCGCGCGTCTTCACGAGCGGCGTCGGCACGGCGATCGAAATCGCATCGACCTCGCCCAGGCGGCTCTCGTCCGTCGTCGCGACGAAGGTGCCGGCCTTCACCAGCGCCGCCACGTCCGCCGCGGGCACGTCCTGAATATGGGACTCCCCGCGGTTGAGCAATGCCACCACGCGGTCACTCACGTCATAGCCCACCACGCGAAGCCCCGCCTTGGCGAACTCGACGGCCAGAGGAAGGCCCACGTATCCCAGTCCGATGATCCCAACCACGGCCTCTCGCCGTTCGATCTTGTCCAGCAGCGCGCGTTTCGACATGTGAGTTAGTGAGCGTAGAAGGATTTGACCGCCGCCACCACTTCATCCAACTGTCCGTTCGTCAATTCCGGATAGATCGGAAGCGACAAGACCTCGTGAGCCGCCTGCTCGGACACCGGACATGCGCCGGCCTGATAGCCCAGATACGCGAAGCACGGCTGCAGGTGCAGCGGCAGGGGGTAGTACACCGAGGTGCCGATCCCCTTGCCCTTGAGGTACGCCTGCAGTTCGTCCCGCCGTTGGGCGCGAATGGTGTACTGGTTGAAGATCGACTCGTTTTCCGGGGTCACCGTCGGGGGCTTCACCTCGGCCACGTCGGCGAGTGCCCGGGTGTAGTGCCCGGCGTTCTGACGACGCTTGGCGCTCCACGCGGCCAGGTGTGGCAGCTTGGCCGACAGGATGACGGCCTGCAGCGCGTCGAGGCGGCTGTTGTAGCCGACTTCGTCATGGAAGTACTGCCGCGACCCGCCGTGCATCCGCAGCCGCTTCAGCCGCTCGGCCAGCGCCTGGTCCTGGGTCACCATCATGCCGCCGTCGCCGTAGCCACCCAGATTCTTCGATGGGAAGAAGCTGAAGGTGCCGATCGTCGCGGCCTCACCCGCCATGCGCCACTCGCCATCGATCTTCCGGCGCGCACCGATGGACTGGGCCGCATCCTCGATCACCGGGATGCCCTTGGCGACGTTCATGATCGCCTCGATCGGCGCGATCTGTCCGAACAGATCCACGGGAACGATCGCCTTCGTGCGCGGCGTGATGGCGGCGGCGACCGCCTCCACGGAGATGTTGAACGTGTCGGGGTCGATATCCACGAACACGGGGGTGGCGCCGACGTTGTGGATGGTGCCCGCCGTGGCGAAGAACGTGAACGGCGTCGTGATGACTTCGTCCCCGGGACCGACGTCGAGCGCCCGAAGGGCCAACAGCAGGGCGTCCGTGCCGCTGGCGCAGCCGACGGCATACGCAGTGTGCGACAGCTCGGCCACTTCGGCCTCGAGCCGCTCCACCGGAGCGCCAAGGATGAACAGCTGGGAATCGACCAACTCGAGCAGCGGCTTCACGATCTCATCCTTGATCGCGGCATGCTGGGCTCTGAGGTCAAGCAGAGGAACTGGCATCGTCAAATAGGGAAATGCCCGCCAGGCGGGCCATGGTCTTCTCTTCGTGAAAGTGGCGCAAGTGTAACTGCCACTGAAACTTCGCCGTTACGCGCGCGGAGGTCAATCGGCGATGGTACGACTCGCCCCAAGGTCCGCTCGTCACGGGTCCAGCCGTCAGTCACGCCCCCCTCCCTTCAACGGCAGGGGAACCGTTTCCCCGGTTTTCGCGGACTCGTAGATGGCGAGGATCAGTTCCAGCGACTTTCGGCCCGCCCGTCCGTCCGTGTCCGGCGTGCCCTCGCCCCGCAGGGTCGCCAACACGTTCTGGTAGTAACCCAAGTGGCCGAAGCCGTAGACGTTGGGTGGACTCGTGCTCACCGAGTCCACGAGCTTGTCGTCGTCGTCGTACTCGGCAAAGGCCCAGTGCTCCACCTTGTTCACCGCCGTGCCGCCGATCTTCACCGACCCCTTCTCCCCGAGGATGGTGATCGACCCTTCGAGGTTGCGCGGGTAGGTGAGCACGTTCACCTCGATGACGCCCAGGGCGCCCGAGCGGAACTTGAGGACGGCCGCCCCCGAATCCTCCGCCTCGATCCGCCGCGCCTGCGTGGCCGTCTTCGCGACGACGCTCTCCACGGGACCCACCAGCCACTGGACCAGATCGACGTAGTGCGAGGCCTGGTTCATGATCGCCCCGCCGTCGAATTCCCAGGTGCCGCGCCAGGGGGCGGCGTCGTAGTACTCCTGGGGCCGTTGCCACCGGACGGTCACGTTGGCCATGTAGATGCGGCCGAACCGCCCCTTGTCCACGGCCCGACGCAGTAGCTGGATGGACGGATTGAGCCGGTTCTGTTTGACGACGAACAGCCGCACCCCGGAGGCGTCGCAGGCCTCGACCAGGTCGTCCGCCGCCTTGAGGGTGGTCGCCATCGGCTTCTCGCTGAGGACGTGCTTCCCGGCCCGCGCCGCCAGGACTCCCTGCGGCCCATGGAGGCCCGACGGCGTACAGAGGGCCACGACATCGCAGGGCGCCTCGCGCAGCGTCTCTTCCAGCGACGTGAACCACGGCACCCCGTGCCCCTCGCCGGCGGCACGCGCGCGCTCCGCATCGATGTCGCAGACCGCCGAGAGCCGGAGGCCGTCGGTCTGATCGATGGCGTCGAAGTGGTTCTTGCTGATGCGCCCGCATCCCACGAGCGCCACGTCGAAAGTCCGTTGAGTCATGGGCGGTCGCTCAGGCGCCAGGGGCGGCGATGGGGCGGATCCCGTCACCGTGTCGTTCGTAGACGGCGCCACAGCCCGCGCAGCGGCCCTCACCGCTGTCCGGCAGGCGTTCGCCGCACTGACACATCCAGCCGATGCGCCGGCCGGGCACGCCGGCGATCAGCGCGTACGCGGGCACGTCACGGGTGACCACCGCGCCCGCCCCGATGAAGGCGTACTCGCCCAGCGTCACCCCGCACACGATGGTCGCGTTGGCGCCGATCGAGGCGCCGCGTTTCACGTGCGTGGTCCGGTACTCGTGCTTGCGCGACACGTGGCTGCGCGGATTCACGACGTTGGTGAACACCATGGAAGGTCCACAGAACACGTCGTCGTCCAGGACCACCCCTTCGTAGATCGAGACGTTGTTCTGGATCTTCACGTTGTGGCCGATCTGAACGCCGTTCATCACCACCACGTTCTGCCCCAGGCTGCACCGCTCGCCGATCACGGCGCCCCCCATCACGTGACAGAAGTGCCAGATCCGGGTGCCGCGACCGATCTGGGCGCCCTCGTCCACGTAGGCGGATTCGTGAATGAATAGCGTTTCGCTCATACCTCGACTCCGAGTTCGGCCTGCCACTCCTGGAGCGACTTCACCCGGGAGCGCCGCGACCGCAGCGAGAGAATGGCGTCGCTGGCCGCGCTCGCCGCCGACATCGTCGTGGTGTAGGCCACGTGGTTCCGAATGGCCGCCTGCCGGAGCGTGTAGTCGTCTCGCTGCGCGTGCTTCCCCAACGGGGTGTTCACCAGCAACTGCACCTCGCCATTGAGGATCAGATCGTGACAGTTGGGACGTCCCTCGTGCACCTTGAAGACGGGGTCGGCCGCAATGCCCCGCTGTCGCAAGTAGCGTGCCGTGCCGGCGGTCGCCACCAGCCGGAATCCCATCTCCTGGAAGCGGCGGGCGATGGGGATCACGGTCGGCTTGTCCGAGTCGTTCACCGTCACGAGAATCGTCCCTTCGAGCGGCAGGCCGTTCCCCGCCGCGAGCTGCGCCTTGGCGAAGCTCGCCCCGAACGAATCGGAGATGCCCATGACCTCGCCGGTGGAGCGCATTTCCGGACCAAGCACGGGATCGGTGCCGGGAAACTTCGTGAACGGGAACACCGCCTCCTTCACCGAGACGTAGACCGGCGCGATCTCCTCCGTGAAGCCGATCGCGTCCAGCGTTTCGCCCAGCATCACACGCGCCGCAAGCGAGGCGAGCGGCACGCCGATCGCCTTGGACACGAAGGGCACGGTCCGGCTGGCCCGCGGGTTCACTTCCAGCACGTACACGACGTGGTCCTTGATCGCGTACTGCACGTTCATGAGCCCCACCACCCCGAGCGCCCTGGCCATGGCCGCGGTCTGCTCGCGCATGACCTCCATGTCGTCCTCGGTCACCAGATACGGCGGCAGCACGCACGCCGAATCGCCCGAGTGAATGCCGGCGTCCTCGATGTGCTGCATGATGCCGCCGATCACCACCCGCGTGCCGTCGGAGATGGCATCGACGTCCACCTCGAACGCATCCTCGAGGAACCGGTCGATGAGCACCGGACGTTCCTCGGAAACGTTCACGGCGGTTTCGAAATAGTGCTCCAGCGACGGCGCGTCGTACACGATCTGCATGGCGCGCCCACCCAGGACGTACGACGGCCGGACGAGCACCGGGTAGCCGATCCGCGACGCCGCCTCCAACGCCTCGGCGACGCTCGTCGCCGTGCCGTTCGGCGGCTGCGTGAGCCCCACCTCGCGGGCGATCTTCTCGAACCGCCGCCGGTCTTCGGCGATGTCGATCGCGTCGGGCGACGTGCCGAGGATCTTCACCCCGGCCGCCTCCAGCGGGCGGGTGAGCTTCAGCGGGGTCTGCCCGCCCAACTGGACGATGACGCCCTCCGGCTGCTCTCGCTGCACGATTTCGAGCACGTCCTCGAGCGTCAGTGGCTCGAAGTACAGCTTGTCGGAGGTATCGAAATCCGTCGAGACCGTCTCGGGGTTCGAGTTGATCATGATGGTCTCGAACCCCTGCTCGCGGAGCGCGATCGCGGCCCGCACGCAGCAGTAGTCGAATTCGACCCCCTGCCCGATGCGGTTCGGCCCGCTGCCGAGGATGACCACCGACTTGCGTCCGCTGCGCGGGGCCTCGGTCTCCTCATCGTAGCAGCCGTACAGGTACGGCGTGGACGACGGAAACTCGCCGGCGCAGGTGTCGACCATCTTGTACGACGGCCGCACGCCCAACGCCCACCGGTGCGCCCGCACGTCCGCCTCCGTCTCGCCGCGGACCGCGGCGAGCTGCCGGTCGGAGAAGCCCATGCGCTTCATGCGCCGCATCTCGAAGGCGCCCACCGATCCGAGCGCTGCATACCAGCGCTCGGCCTCGACGAGTTCGTGCATCTGCTGCAGGAACCACGGGTCGATCGCGGTCAGATCGGCCACGTCGTCCACCGTCATGCCCCGCAGAAACGCGCGCTTGATCTGGTAGATGCGTTCCGGTGTCGGCTGGCGGAGTGCGCCGGTCAGCGCCGCCTCGCTCTCGTCGGGGAGGCGATCGTCCACCGGCCGCGCCGCCACCGCCCAGCCGGGACGCCCGGTCTCGAGGGCGCGCAGTCCCTTCTGCAGCGCCTCCTTGAACGTCCGCCCGATGGCCATCGCCTCCCCCACCGACTTCATCTGCGTGGTGAGATAGGGATTGGCCGCCGGGAACTTCTCGAACGCGAACCGCGGAATCTTCACGACGACGTAATCGAGCACCGGCTCGAACGAGGCCGGCGTCGTCTTCGTGATGTCGTTGGGGATCTCGTCGAGCCGGTAGCCCACGGCGAGCTTGGCCCCGATGCGCGCGATGGGGAATCCCGTGGCCTTGGATGCGAGGGCCGAGGAGCGCGAGACCCGCGGGTTCATCTCGATCACCAGCATCTCGCCGTCGCGCGGATTGACCGCGAACTGGATGTTGCAGCCGCCGGCTTCGACGCCGACTTCACGGATGATCGCCACCGCCGCATCGCGCATCAGCTGGTACTCACGGTCGGTGAGCGTCATCGCCGGCGCCACGGTGATCGAATCCCCGGTGTGCACGCCCATCGGATCGAGGTTCTCGATGGAGCAGACGATCACCACGTTATCGGCGTGGTCGCGCATCACCTCGAGTTCGAACTCCTTCCAGCCGATCACGCTGCGCTCGACGAGCACCTGCGTGGTGGGCGACTCGTCGAGCCCGCGGCGCACGATCTCCTCGAACTCGGTGCGATTGTACGCAATGCCGCCCCCCGTGCCGCCCAGCGTGTACGACGGCCGGATGATGGCCGGGAAGCGCCGTATCCTCGACGATGGCCAGCGCTTCGTCGAGCGTGGTGGCGATGCCGCCCTTCGCCACCGCCAGCCCGATCCGCGCCATCGCCTCTCCGAACAGCTTCCGGTCTTCGGCAATCGCGATCGCGCGCTGCTTCGCGCCGATCAGCTCCACGCCGTGCTTCTCCAGCACGCCCGACTCTGCCAGCGCCATCGCCACGTTCAGCGCCGTCTGGCCGCCCATCGTCGGGAGCAGTGCATCCGGCTGCTCGCGTTCGATGATCAGCTCGACGTATTCCGGCGTGACCGGCTCGATGTACGTCCGGTCGGCCACCTCGGGGTCGGTCATGATCGTGGCCGGATTCGAGTTCACCAGCAGGACCTCGTAGCCCTCTTCCTTCAGGGCCTTCGCCGCCTGGGTGCCGGAGTAGTCGAATTCCGCTCCCTGGCCGATGACGATGGGACCGGAGCCGATGACGAGAATACGGTGGATGTCAGAGCGTCGGGGCATTGAGCAGATCGTCGATGATGTCATCCCGGGTGCGGCGGGGCCGCCACCCGGTTGCGGTGGTCAACTTCTCGGGACTTCCGATCAGGGCGGGCACGTCGGTCGCTCGTTGGAGTGTCGGATCGCTCGTAATATCGGCCTGCACGCCCGCCCGCTCCAGCACGCGGTTGGTCAGGGCCCGCACCCCCACGCCTTCCCCACTGCACACGTTGTACGCTTCCCCGGGCGTTCCCCGCTCCAGCAGGGCCCGGTAGGCGTCCACCACGTCGGCCACGTGAAGATAGTCGCGAATCGTGTCCGCGTTTCCGATCCGGATCGACGTTCCCCCCTGGCCGCGCAGGGCCAGGACACGGCGCACGAGCGCCGGCAGCAGAAAGTGCGCGTCATGGCCGACGCCGGAATGGTTGAAGCTCCGGGTGGCGATGGCCTGCACCCCGTCGGCCCGGAAGGCCTGCAGCGCCGCGATCTCCTGCGCCGCCTTGGAAGCGGCGTAGACGGTCAGGGGCCGTTGCTCGGCCGTTTCGGGCAGGGGCAGTTCGCTCGCGTCGTGCCGGCCGTACTGCTGGGCGCTTCCGGCCACGAGGATTCGGGGGTCCAGACGGCCGGCGCGGCGGCGGCGGCCGACCTCGGCCAGCAAGGTCACCGCCCCGAGCACGTTCACCGCCCAGGCATCGGCTGGGGCGTCGTCGGCGCTGGGAAGGTAGCTGATGCCGGCCAGGTGGACGATCGCATCGGGGCGACTGGTATCGAGCGCCGCCGCCACGTCGGAACGGGAGCGGATGTCCATGGCGAGCCACTGGATGGCCCCCCGCTGCTCGTCGTTCAGGATCCCCGGAGCGGGCGCGCCCACCCCCGCGGAAAAGACGTCCCACCCGTCGGCCAGCATGGATCGGGCAATCCACTGGCCAACGAACCCCCCACCGCCCGTGACGAGCGCGCGCCTGGTCACTTCCGCCCGAGTGGCGCGTGGCGGTCCATGTCGGCCCGGACCATCATCTCGACCAGTTCCTCGAACCCGACACTCGGCTCCCAGCCCAACTCCCGCTTCGCCTTTCCGGGGTCGGCCACCAGCAGGTCCACCTCGGCGGGCCGGAAGAAGCGCTTGTCCTGCACGACGTAGTCCTGGTACTCCAGCCCCACGCACTTGAACGCGGCGTCGCAGAGTTGGCGCACCGACCAGGTGTGTCCGGTACCGATCACGAAGTCGTCCGGGGTCTCGCGCTGGAGCATGCGCCACATGGCGTCCACGTAGTCGCCGGCGAACCCCCAATCGCGCCGGGAATCCAGATTGCCGAGGCGCAGCTCGTGAGCGAGCCCGAGCTTGATGCGAGCCGCCGCGTCGGTGACCTTGCGGGTCACGAACTCCAGCCCGCGCCGCGGGCTCTCGTGGTTGAACAGGATGCCCGACACCGCGAACAGGTTGAAGCTCTCGCGGTAGTTCACGGTGATCCAGTGGCCGTAGACCTTGGCCACCCCGTACGGGCTGCGCGGATAGAACGGCGTGGTCTCGGATTGCGGCGACTCCACGACCTTGCCGAACATCTCACTCGAACTGGCCTGGTAGAAGCGCGCCTCGGGCGCGGCCTTCTTCACGGCTTCGAGCATGCGGGTGACCCCGAGCGCCGTGAATTCTCCGGTGAGCACGGGCTGGCTCCACGACGTCTGGACGAAGCTCTGGGCGGCGAGGTTGTAGACCTCGTCCGGCCGGCACTCGCTCACCACATCGGTGAGGGAGGTCTGGTCGAGGAGATCGGCCGACACGAGCTCGACGCGATCGACGAGGTGCGCGATGCGTTCGTACGGCGTCGTCGAACTGCGACGCACGATGCCGACGACGCGGTAGCCCTTGTCGAGCAGGAACTCGGCCAGGTAGGAGCCGTCCTGCCCGGTAATGCCGGAGATCAACGCAGTTGGCATGAGTGGTTCGAGCTGAGAGTGAGGCGGAGTGGTGGTGCGGTCGTGATCCGGTGCCGAAACGCGACCGGGTCATCCCCCATCGATGTCAGATCGGGAATCCCCGACGAAAAAAAGGGGGAGCCGCCATGCGGTTCCCCCCTCATCACGGCCAGGCGGAGCCACGGTCAGGCGGCTTGCCCGCGGGGCGCCCGCTTGACCTTCCCGGCGTGCAGGCAGCGCGTGCAGACCTTGACCTTGATGACCTTGCCCTTGGCGTCGACGATTCGAACGACCTGGAGGTTCGGCTTCCACGTGCGGCGGGTCTTGTTGTTGGCGTGCGAGACGTTGTTGCCGAACGCGACGCCCTTGTCGCAGACGTAGCAGCGGTTTCTCTGGATGGCCATGCGTCAGCCCTCGATCAGTTCGATGCGCGCCATCTCGGCGCCGTCACCCTTGCGGTGGCCGGTCTTGAGAATGCGCGTGTAGCCGCCGGGCCGCTTGGCGTACCGCGGTCCCAGTTCCTGGAACAGCTTGTCCGCCGCTTCCCGCTTCTGAATGTCACGCCCGGCCAGCCGGCGCGCGTGCAGCGTGCCGGTCTTCGCCTTGGTGATCAACTTCTCGACGAAGGGCCGGAGTTCCTTGGCCTTCGCTTCGGTCGTTTCGATCGCGCCCTGCTCGATGAGCGAGGTCGCGAGGTTGCGCATCAGAGCGCGCTTCTGTTCACCGGTCCGGCGCAGCGCCCGCCCGGCATTGGCATGCCGCATTGCCTACTCCTCCATGTCGTCGGGCGCCGCCGCGGCGGCCCGGCTCGGCGGCGTGCCCCAATCGAGGACCCGCACTCCCTCGCCGTTCTCTTCGAACCGCATCCCGAAATTCAATCCTTCACGCTCGAGGAGATCGGCGATCTCCTGAAGCGACTTCTTGCCGAAGTTCTTCACCTGCAGAATCTGGCTCTCGGTCTGCCGCACCAGGTCGCCCAGGGAACGGATGCTCGAGTTCTTGAGCGAATTCACCGAACGCACCGAGAGCTCGAGATCGTCGATCGGCGTCTTGAGCAGCTGCGCCAGGCGGACCGCGTCGCCGTCGCTCGATTCGGTGGTCTGGCCCAGCGGGGCCGACGTGTGCGAGCCGAAGTCGACGAAGTACTGGAAGTGCGACTGCGCCAGCGCGGCGGCGTAGCTCACCGCTTCGGCCGGCGAGATCGTGCCGTTGGTCTCGACGGTAAGGGCGAGGCGATCGTAGTCGGTGCGCTGGCCGACGCGGGTTTCGGAAACCAGGAAGTTCGCGCGGCGCACCGGGTTGTAGATGGCGTCGATGCGAACGAGGTCCACCGGCCGCCCGCGATCGAGCGGATGCTGGTCGGCCTGCACGTAGCCGCGGCCCTTGTTGACGTAGAGATCCATCGTCAGGTCGCGGTCGTCCTGAAGCGTCAGGATGTGGTGCGAGGGATCGATGACGCGCACGCCGCTCGCCGACTGAATGTCGGCCGCGGTCACGACGCCGGCCTTGGACTTGGCGATGTGGACGACGGCCTCTTCGACCTCCTCGTCCAGCATGACCGTGAGCGTCTTGAGGTTGCCGATGATCTGGTGCACGTCCTCGACCACACCGGAAATCGTCTGGTGCTCGTGGACGACGCCGTCGATGCGGAACGCCCACACGGCGGACCCGCGGAGCGACGAGAGGAGCATGCGCCGCATCGCGTTGCCGAGCGTATGGCCGAAGCCACGCTCCAGCGGCTGCAGGCGGAACTCGGCCACGTTGGGATTGTCATCGCGCGTCGTCGATTCGACGAGCTGCGGGCGGACGAGTCCGCGAAGATCGATCGTATTTGCCATGAGTATTGATTCCCTGGTCTTACCGGAGTGCCCCGGTATCGCCCTGCCCCGCCCCTAACGCGCGGCAAGCTCGAATGGGAGTTAGGGTCCCGACCTTTCCACTGCACCACCGTCCCACCACGTACCTCGGTCGGACGGTGCGTCGGAAGGTCGGTGACTGCGTTCGCAGGCGCTCGGCCGTACCGGCCTACCGCGCTACCGACCTGCCGACTTACGGCTACTTCGAGTACAACTCCACGACCAACTGCTCCTGCGCGGCGATCGGAATGTTCGGGCGCGTCGGACGCTCCAGCATCCGGCCGCTGAACGTCTCCTTGTCGATGGCGAGCCAGGAGAGCGAGCCGCCACGACCCGACTGCTCCAGCGCCGCCTGCACGGCGACGATCTCGCGCGACTTCTCCCGCACCCGGATCTCCTGACCCGGCTGCGCGATGAAGCTGGGCACGTCGACCGTCTTGCCGTTGACTTCGATGTGCCGGTGCCGAATGAGCTGGCGCGCCGCCTTGCGGCTGGACGCGAATCCCATGCGGTAGACGAGATTGTCCAGCCGGCTTTCCAGCGTCGCGAGCAGGTTGTGACCGGTCACGCCGGGCAGGCTGGACACCTTGATGAAGATGTTCCGGAACTGCTGCTCGCCGAGGCCGTACATGCGCTTGATCTTCTGCTTCTCGCGCAGCTGCTTGGAGTACTCCGACGCCTTGCGGCGGCGGGCCGTGCTCTGGCCATGCTGGCCGGGCGCGTACGGACGGCGTTCGACCGGGCACTTCTCCGTGAAGCACTTGGTGCCCTTCAGGAACAGCTTGGTCCCCTCGCGACGGCACAGCTTGCAGCTGGCTCCCAGATACCGACTCATGGCTCAGACTCTCCGGCGCTTGGGAGGACGGCAGCCGTTGTGCGGAATCGGCGTCACGTCCTTGATCGACTTGACCTGCAGCCCAGCCGAAGCCAGCGCCTGGATGGCCGACTCGCGCCCGCTGCCGGGGCCCTGCACGCGGACATGCACCCGCTTGACGCCCATGCTCAGGGCTTCGCGCGCGCACTGCTCCGAGGCCACCGTGGCGGCGAACGGGGTGCTCTTCTTGGACCCCTTGAAGCCCGCCTTGCCCGACGATCCCCACGACACGGCATTCCCGTGCGCATCGGTGATCGTGATCATCGTGTTGTTGAACGTCGCGTTGACGTGGGCGATGCCTTCCGCCTCCACGACGCGCTTGGATTTCTTGCCAGTCGCCATTGGATTACTTGGTTACCTTCTTCTTGCCGGCGATCGCGCGCCGCGGTCCCTTCTTGGTCCGTGCATTGGTGTGCGTCCGCTGCCCCCGCACCGGCAGCCCCCGGCGATGCCGGATGCCGCGGTACGATCCGATATCCATGAGGCGCTTGACGTTCATGGCGACTTCGGTGCGGAGCGCGCCTTCCACCTTGTACTCGCGCTCGATCACCTGCCGCAACTTGTTCACGTCGGCGTCCGAGAGATCGCGGATGCGCAGCGATCCGTCGATGCCTGCCTTCTGGATGATCTCGGCGGCGCTCCTGCGCCCGATGCCGAAGATGTAGCTCAAGCCGATCTCGACCTTCTTGTCGCGAGGGAGATCGACGCCACTGATACGCGCCATGAATTAGCCCTGCCGCTGCTTATGCTTGGGGTTGCGCTTGCAAATGATGCGAATCACGCCGTTCCGCTTGATCACCTTGCAGTGCTCGCAGATCGGCTTCACGCTGCTGCGTACTTTCACGGAAGCTCCGGACCGGACGAAAACAGATACCGATGAATTTCTAGCCAGACCTTAACAGTAACCGGGGCCTTAAGTTGGCGCAAGCGAGCAGGCTGCCCGCTTTCCCGGTCCGGCCGGTCGCCGGCCCCCCGCTCAACGCGCGGCGTCTGCCCCGGCGTCGGACCCGGCGCTCCGCAGGTCCACCAACGCCCGGCCCATGGCCTCGCGGGGGTCCGGCGCCGCCGTCACCGTGCGGCCGAGCACGACGTAGCGAGCCCCCGACCCCGCCGCCTCGCCGGGCGTCACCACCCGGACCTGGTCGTTCGCCCCGCTCCCGGCCAGCCGCACCCCGGGGACGAGCGTCTTCAGCCGCACTCCGAACCGATCGCGCACGGCCCCCGCCTCCCGGCCACTGCACACGATCCCGTGCAACCCCGCCTCGGCCACCATGCCCGCCAGACCGCAGCACCTCCCCTTCCACGTCCACCCCCGTCTCCGGACGCCCCCAGGCGTCCGCCAGCCCGGCGCGGCCCAGCGAGGTCAGGACCGTGACGGCGAGCAGCTGGCAGCCGCCCGCCCCGGCTCCGGCCGCCGACTGCTGCGCGGCATCGAGCATCTCCCGCCCCCCAGAGGCGTGCACGGTGAGCAGCCGGACCCCGTGCGCGCTCGCGCGTAGCACTGCCTTGGCCACGGTGTTCGGGATGTCGTGCAGCTTGAGGTCGAGGAACACGTCCGCGCCGCGCTCTCGCAACGCGCGAATGATGCCCGGCCCCTCCGCCGTGAACAGCTCGAGGCCCACTTTGTAAAAAGCGCAGAGTCCGTCCAGCCGATTCACCATCGCCATGGCCGACTCGAGGCTTGGCACATCAAGTGCCACGATGGGGGTCGTCGTCATTCGGGCCATTCCAGGGTTCCGCGGAGGGAGGTCAGGTCCGCCAGTCGCTCGCGGGCGCACCACCGGCCGAGTTCGCGCACCACCCGCGCCGGTTGACGGGGATCCCGAAGCGCGGCGGTTCCGATACCGACGAGCCACGCGCCGGCGATGATGTACTGGAGCACGTCATGGGCGCTCCGGACGCCGCCGAGGCCGATGATGGGCACGGACACCGCGCGACTCACCCGCCAGGTGGCCAGCACGCCCACCGGAAGCAGCGCCTGCCCACTCACGCCCCCGGTTCCGAAACCGAGGGCGGGCCGCCTCCGGTCCACGTCCACCACCAGGCCCGGGATCGTGTTGACCACCGTGATGCCATCCGCCCCGGCCTGGACGGCCACGGCCGCCGTTCGCGCGATATCGGGGAGCGTCGGCGAGAGCTTGGCGAACACGGGACGCTTCGTGACCGCGCGCACCCGGGCGACGAGGACCGACAGCGCGGTGTCGTCGGCGCCGAATTCCATTCCTCCGGCCTTGGTGTTGGGGCAGCTCACGTTCAACTCGTACCCGTCCACGCCCGACGCCGCATGGGGACTCGCCTCGATCTGCCGCACCACGTCCGCAAACTCGTCGACGACGAAGCCGACGACGTTCACCAGCTTTCGCGTACGCGGGAGCGACTCGGCGAGCCAGGGAAGATGCGACTGACAGACCTCCTCGACCCCCGGGTTGGCCAGTCCGACGGCGTTGATCATCCCCCCGTCGAACTCGGCCACGCGCGGCGCCGGCGCGCCGGCGCGCGGTGCGCGGCTGACCGCCTTGGTGACGAGGCCACCAAGCGCGTCCAGATCCATGACGCCGGCGAGTTCGCGCCCGTAGCCAGCGGTTCCGGCGGCGAGAATGATGGGATTCTGAAAATCGAGTCCGGCAACGCCCACGCGCAGCACGGACGGCGATTTCATGGATTGCCGCCGCTCGTCCGATCGGCCACGCCGCTGATCCCGGCCCAGTACGCGTTCAGGTAGTTCACGGCCGCGTCGGCGATTGCGCCCGCCAGTTTGGTCTGGTCGCGCGAATTCGTCATGAACGCGGCGTCGGCGCGGTTGGACCCGAATCCGATTTCCACGAGCACCGCCGGCATGAACGCCGTGCCCAGCACGACGAAGCCGGCCTGCTGCACGCCTCGGTCGGGCCCCGGCTCCACGGTGCCCAATTCGTCCTGCACCGCTTCGGCCAGCTTCATCGACTCGCGGAGGTGCTCGTTCTGCTGCATGTCGCTGAGGATGAAGCTCAGCGGATCGCCCTTGGACAGCGGCGTGCCGGTGTCGTATCGGGCGGCGGAGTTTTCCATCGCCTCCACCCGCCGCGCATCTTCGGTCTTCGCCTCGGACAGGAAGAAGGTCTCGTACCCGCGGGCAGCCGCCGCATTCCGCCACTTGGGATTGGCGGCGTTCACATGGATCGAGATGAACAGGTCCCCGTGCGCGCGGTTCGCGATCGGGCCGCGATCGTACAGGTTGATCAACGTATCGGTCGTGCGCGTGTACACGACCTTCACCCCGCGCGCCTTGAGCGCCGCGCCGAGCTTGAGGGCGACCGCGAGCGTCACGTTCTTCTCGTAGATCTTGTGGCGCGCGCCGATGGGACCGCTCATGCCGGGGTCCACGCCGCCATGGCCCGCGTCGACGACCACGGTGCGCGGCGGACCGGCGAGGGAGGGGTGCCCCGCCACCGCCACGACCGGGCGGCGAGGGCTCGCCGCATCGGCCACCGGCCGGGTCGGCACCGCGGCCTGCATCTGGAGTGCGAGCAGCGCCAGCGCGATCATCGGGTGCGGCCCACGCGCGCCATCTCGCGCTCGGCGTCACGTGCCTTGGCCGTTTCGCGCTTGTCGTGCAGCTTCTTTCCCTTGCCCAGTGCCAGCGTCACCTTCGCCACTCCGTGCTTGAAATACAGGTCGAGCGGGACGAGCGTGAGCCCTTCACGCTCCACCGCCCCAATCAAACGACGGATTTGACGCCGGTGGAGCAACAGCTTGCGCGTCCGCGTCGGTTCGTGGTTGTTGTAGCTCCCCTGCTTGTAGGGCGAAATATGCAGGTTGAGGAGGAAGACCTCCCCGTTCTTCACGATCCCGTAGGCATCGACCAGCGACGCCTTCCCCTCGCGGAGCGACTTGACCTCGGTGCCGGTCAGCACGATGCCCGCCTCCCACGTCTCCAGAATGTGGTAGTCGTGGCGGGCACGCTTGTTCCGCGCAATCGGGACGGTGTCGTTGGTCTCGTTCGTTGACTTCATGGTCAGCCGTCAATAATATCCGCGTTCCTGCCGAAGTGGTGGAACTGGTAGACGCGCTGGCTTCAGGAGCCAGTGGGCGCAAGCCCGTGCGGGTTCGAGTCCCGCCTTCGGCACTCTGCACAAGACGACGAGGGGCGCCTTCCGATCGGAAGGCGCCCCTCGAGGCGTTTCAGGAGCCCGTCAGCGGCGATCGATCGCCGACGGGGGCACATGCTCCGGGAGTGACGCCGTTCCGAAGATGGCACGCAGCGCCTCGTTCCCCTCGTCCAGGTATCGACTGAGCAGGGCGCCAGCCCGCGCCACGTTCGCGTCCACCTCCCGGAACGAGCCGCCCGCGAACGCGAGCAGCGTGCGCCCCAGCCGGGCCGGCGTGGCAGCCGAGACGTGGGCCCCGAGCGCGTCCCGATAGGCGCTCAGCCTGGCGTTGAACTGGCCCTGGGCGAGTTCGAGCCGGTCGCGTCCGATCCGCGCATCGCGTTCGAAGGCAGCCGCCATCGCATGCGCGACGACAGCCCCCGTCCGATCGTCGAGCGCGTCTCGTTGGGCCGTGACCAGCCCCAGCGCCCGCCGGGCATAGCGCAGCTCCCACGCGGCGTGGTCGTCATCGCCGCGCGTCGCCGCGCCCGACAGCCATGCCACGTCGTCCGCGGCCGGCTCCGTCAGCAGCCCCGTCACGAAGCGCTCGGCCCGCTCCTGCAGCTGGCGCTCGGCTCGCCACCGCCCGAAGATCGGCATGGACGGAATGGCCGGCGCCGCCGGGTTCAGCCGTTTTGGAGCACGGGCAGCCCGCGGCCCGTGTCATCCTCGGCGAGCTCGGGCAGGCCCACCCGCGCCCGCACCACGTGCTCCTGGTGCAGCAGGTCGGACAGCCGGACGCCCTCGAGCACCTCGTCGATCCGCTGCTGCAGCATCAGCCACACCGGCCGGATACTGCAGTCGTGCGCCGCCGAGCAGCGTTCCTCTTCCACCGGATGCGACACGCAGTGGAGGTCGAACGTCGTCAGCTCGGACGCATTGATCACGTCCCGCACGCTGATCTCGGAGGACGGACGCGCGAGCGCGTACCCGCCGCGGGCCCCCCGGGTGCTCTTCACGATATCGGCCCGGCGAAGACGGAGCAGGATCTGCTCGACGTAATCCACCGGCAGCCGTTCGGTCGCCGCGATTTCGCGACCAGTGATCGGTCCATCATCAGTGCGCTTCGCAAGATGAAGCGCACATATCACGCCGTATTCGGCCAGAGTAGTTATACGCACGTTTGGAGGTTAATGCGCGAGCGCGGTGGCGGAAAGGGGAGCCGGAAATCGGGGGGGACTCAGCCGCCCCCGTGGCGCCCCCCGGGCACCCCGATCTCCGTCATCTTCCGGAGGTCCAGGACGTCGGCAATCTGATCGGGCGGCAGGACCTTCTCGCGCTCGACCAACTCCCGAATCAGCACGTTCTCCTTGACCGAGCGTTTGCTGATCTCGGCGGCCTTGGCGTAGCCGATCTGCGGCGCGAGCGCCGTGGCGAGCGCCGCCGATCGCTCCACCCAGTACTCGCACTGCGCGCGGTTGGCGGTGATGCCGGCCACGCAGCGTTCGTTCAGCACGACGGCGGCGTTGGAGAGGATGATCATCGAGAACATCACGTTGTGGGCGATGACGGGCATCATGACGTTCAATTCGAGCTGGCCGTGCTCGGCGGCGGCCGCCACGCACGCGTCGTTGCCCACCACCTGGAAGCACACCTGGTTGACCATCTCGGCGACCGACGGATTGATTTTGCCCGGCATGATCGACGACCCCGGCTGCACGGCGGGGAGCACGATCTCGTCGAGCCCGGTGCGGGGACCGCTGACGAGCAGCCGCAGATCGTTCGCGATCTTGCTCAGGTCGAGGGCCAGCACCCGCACCACCGCCGAGAACGCCGCGGCGTCGCCCATGCTCTGCATGAGCTGGATGCGATTCTTGCCCACGCGCAGGTCGAGCTTGGTGACGGCTTTCAGGTGCTTGTTCATCAACGCCGGGTATTCGGGCTCGACGTTCACCCCGGTGCCGACGGCGCTGCCGCCGATGCCGAGATCGCGGAGGAAGTCGGCCGCCTGCCGGATTCTCGCCAGGTTCCGATCGATGGTGCCGGCGTACGCCGTGAACTCCTGCCCCAGCCGGATCGGCATCGCGTCCTGCAGATGGGTCCGGCCCGCCTTCACGATGTCGTCGAATTCCTTGCCCTTCGCGGCGAAGGCGTCGCGAAGCCCGCCGAAGGCCTGTTCCAGCGTCGCCAGCAGGTCGAGCGCGCCCAGCCGGATGGCCGTCGGAATCACGTCGTTGGTGGACTGGGCCATGTTGACGTGGTCGTTCGGGTGCACGGGCTTGTACTCGCCCCGCTTGCCGCCCAGGAGTTCGTTGGCGCGGTTGGCGAGCACCTCGTTGCAGTTCATGTTGTGCGAGGTGCCCGCGCCGGCCTGATACACGTCGACCACGAAGTGATCGTCATACTTGCCCGCCAGCACTTCGTCGGCGGCGGCCACGATGGCGTCGGCCAGCTTGGGGTCCAGCCGGCCGGTCTCCTTGTGGGTAAGGGCCGCGGCCTTCTTGATCCAGACCACCGCCCGCACGAACTCCTTGAGCGGTTTCAACCCGCTGATCGGGAAGTTCTGGAGGGCACGCTGGGTCTGGACGCCGTAATACGCATCGGCCGGCACGTCGAGTGGGCCGAGAGGATCCTTTTCGGAACGCGTTGCGGAAGTCATAGGAAGAATCGCCGTGGGTGAAGAGTGGTGATTCGCCCGAAGGAAACGAGCGTCAGGACGACGTGCGCAGGCCGCGCACGGCGATGATGAGAATGGCGAACGCACTGAGCATCGCGATGCCGAGCAGAACGACGCTCAGCAGATGCAGTTGTCCGAACGCGACGCGCAGCGGGTCGGTGGCGGCGAGGGCATCCACCGGACCGGGGATGCGGGCCCGCACGCGCGCGATCATGGCGTCCACGATCAGCTGCGCGATCATGCAGGCCGTACCGCCGAGTGCCGCCGCCAGCACCCGGGGCTTGAAGCGCGTGCTCGCGTCGGTCCACACGCCGAACAGCATCACGGCGGCGAACACGACCATCCCCGCCCAGAAGATCACGGGCAGCACGCGCCCCACCAGATCGCCGGCGAGGGTGCGCGTGGGCAGCACGGCGAATGCCGCCGGCGCCACGACGGCCGCGAGCAGGACGGCCGCGCCGAGCCAGAGCGCGCCGAGCACGATCTGCCCCAGCGCGGCGCCCCGGGAGGTGAGCGTCACCGGCGCACCGGCAGCGCCGTGCCGTTGAGGAACGGGTTGCCGGCCAGTTCGTCGCCGATCGTCGTCGCCGGTCCGTGCCCTGGGAACACGCGCGTCGCAGGCGCGAGCGCGCTCACCCTGGCGAGCGACGCCTCCATGGCGTCCCCGTCGCAGAACGGCAGGTCCGTGCGTCCGACCGAGCCCCGGAACAGCAGGTCGCCGCCCAGCAGGAGGTCGTCCGCGTGAAACACGACGTGGCCGGGGGCGTGGCCCGGAGTATGGAGCACCTCGAACCGGGCGCCGCCGACGGTGACCACGTCGCCCTCGGCGAGTTCGCGATCCGGCGGCTCGGGCTGGTCGAAGGGCAAGCCGTACATCGCGGCAACGTCGGTCGCCCGGTCGTAGAGCGGGCGGTCAGCCGGATGCAGGTACACCGGAACCGGATGTACGCGTCGAACCCCGTTGATGGCGCCCACGTGATCCAGGTGGGCGTGGGTGAGCCAGATGGCCTCGAGCGCCGCCCCCGAAGCGGCGACCATCGCTAGCAGGCGCTCCGGCTCGTCCCCCGGGTCGATCAGGACCGCCCGTGCCGACGGTTCGTCGACGACCAGGTAGCAGTTCTCCTGGAACGGACCGACGGTCTGGGACTCGATCCGGATCACGCCCCGCCCCGGCTCACGCCGCCCCCACCGGTTTTGCGGCGTCGGCGCGCGCCTTCAGGTACTTCTCGGCAGCGATGGCGGCCGTCGTGGCATCCCCGACCGCGGTCGTCACCTGGCGTGTCACCTGCACCCGCACGTCGCCGGCCGCGAACAGGCCCGGCGTGGAAGTCTGCATGCTCCAGTCGGTGATCAGATACCCCGTGGCGTCGTGGTCCACATGGTCGGCGATCACCCCGGTGTTCGGTTTGAACCCGATGAAGACGAACATGCCGGTGACCGGGCAGCTCGCGCCGCTCGCCGGTGTTGACGTCCCGGAGTTCGAGATGGTGCAGCAGCCCGTCGTCATCGCCCACGGCCCGCTCGACGACGGTGTTCCAGATCATCTGGATCTTCGGATTCTCGAACGCACGCTCCTGGATGATCTTCGACGCACGCAGTTCTTCGCGGCGGTGAATCAGATACACCCGGTCCGCATATCGCGTGAGGTAGTCGGCTTCCTCGACCGCCGCGTCGCCACCACCCACGACGGCGATCGTGTGCCCGCGGAAGAAGGCGCCGTCGCACACCGCGCAGTAGGACACGCCCTTGCCGGCATACTCCAGTTCGCCGGGGATGCCGAGCTTGATGGGCGTACCGCCGGCCGTGACGATGACCGTCGGGGAGAGGTACGTGTCGCCGCTCTCGGTGGTGGTCTCGAACAGGCCGTCGTCACGCTTCTTGATGGACGAGACGACGACGCCGGTGCGAATGTCGGCGCCGAACTTGGTGGCGTGATCGGCGAACTTCTGCGCCAGTTCGTAGCCGAGAATGCTCTCGAAGCCCGGATAGTCCTCGATCAACTCCGTGTTGAGCAGCTCGCCGCCGGGGGCGCCGCGCTCGAGCACGACCGTCTTCAGCATTCCGCGGCCGGCGTACATGCCGGCGCACAAGCCGGCAGGGCCGGCCCCGATGATCACGACCTCGAACTCATGGGTCTGTGCCACAGGATTCTCTCTTTCGGGGCTCCGCGCCGTTGGCCGCGGAGCGTTTCTCTGATCTGAATCTCGCCAGAAACACCGGCGAGGGGAACCGGAATACCCTCACGCTAATCGAACCGTCAACCACTTCGGGAGTCGGAAGTTCCCCGGCCCACGAGCAGGCGGCTCACCGCCCCGTGGCAGTGTGAGACGGTCCCCACCAGCGCATCCACCGGCCCTCCCCCGGCGCCGGCCGCCGCGATCGCGGCGTCGGCATCCAGCACCTCCGCGACGTCGATCATCCCAACGCCGTAGGCCCGATGCACGCACCGGAAAAGAAGGGGCATCGCGGCGGCCGCGCCCCCTGCGCCACCGCCCGCGGCGTAGGCCCGGAGCGCCGGCGCGAGGCTCCAGTCGCGCGGGCCGCGCGTGTGCGGACACACGTCGGGCTCGATGCAGTTGATGGGACACATCCACGTAGCGTAGCTCACGTAGTGGGTCCCATCGGGGGCCGCCCGTTCCCACGGCACCTCGGGTGGTGCCTCCAGCGGGGCCACGCGAACGTCTCGCGCCGGCCAGCGCGCGCGGGCGGCGTCCGCCAGCCAATCGCGCAACAGGTGCGGCATGAGCGGCGATGGGACGATGGCATCCGTGCGGCCGGCGGACGCGAGAAAACCCGCCAGGTACTCCCGCCATTCGGCGGTCTCGATCATGACCAGCGGATCTCGGTCGGCGACCTCCGTGGACAGCGCGCACGCGGGATCACGGTCGACGACCACCACTTGGTGACAGTGGACGGCCCCGGCGGCCACGGCCCGCCGGAGCTGGCGCACGTAGTAGCCGCCGTAGCACCCCCCACCGATGACGACGATGCGACCGAAGTGCTGTGGCGCCGAGAGCCGCGGGTTAGCGACGGACACGACGTCCGCCGTCCACGACGACGGTCTCGCCGGTGACGAAGTCGGCGTCGAGCAGATAGAGCACGGCCTGCACCACGTCGTCCGGAGTCCCGTGCCGGGCGAGCGGCGTGGTCTCACGCAGCCGCTCGGCGTCGGCCGCCGTCCAGTCCTCGGGCAACAACACCGTGCCCGGGGCCACGGCGTTCACGCGCACGGCCGGCGCGAGCACGCGGGCCAGCGATTCCGTGAGCCGCACGACCGCCAGCTTGGAAAGCCCGTGCGGGATGTAACCGGGCCATGTCTCGAAGGCCGCGAGGTCGGCGATGTTCACGATGGCGCCGCCGCTGCCGGCGCTCAGCCACGGCGCCGCCGCCTGCGACAGCAAGTACGGCGCGCGGAGATTGAGCGCGAAGATGCGGTCCCATGCCTCCGGCGACGTCTCGCCGAACGGCGTGCGCTCCATGACGGCCGCCGAGTTGACGAGCACGTCGAGACCGCCGAGCTGACCGGCGGCGTCGGCGACGAGCGCCGCCGGCGCGTCGGGATCGGCGAGGTCGGCGCGGACGAGCACCGCGTCCCCCCCGGCCGCCGCAATCAGCCGCGCCGTCTCCGCGGCGCCCGCTTCGGAGCCGTGGTAGTGCACGGCCACGCGCATGCCGCGGCCGCCGAGTCCCACGGCGATCGCGCGTCCCACGCGTCTGCCCGCGCCCGTTACCATCGCCGTCCGTTCGCGCAACTGCATGCCGCCTCCCGTTGCGGTCGCTACTTCCCGGCGGCCGTGCGCCGCTCGGCCACCCGCGCGTCCTGCTGCGCCAGCCACGCCTCCGGCACGCGCATCGACCCGAGCGTGCGCGGGCCGCTGCCGGCGCCGTGCCAGTCCGAGCCTCCGCTGGGCAACAGGCCGAGATGGTCGGCAATCGCGCGCAGCCGCGCGATGTCCTCCGCGCCGTGGCTGGGGTGCAGGACCTCGACGCCGTCCAGCCCCTGGGCGGCCAGCGCCTCCACCCGGGCCAGTGTGCCGGTATGCCCGGGGTGGGCCATGACGGCCACTCCGCCGGCGCGGTGGATCATGGCGATCGCGTCGGCCATGGTCAGTTTGTCCTTGGCGACGAACGCCGGCCGGCCGTTGCCGAGATACCGGTCGAACGCGTCGCGAAGGTCGGTGGCCCAGCCCTCCTGAACCAGTGCGCGGGCCACGTGCGGACGCCCGATGGCCGCCCCCGCGGCCTGCTCCAGCACGGCCTCGAAGGTGATCCGGACACCCAAGTCGTTGAGCCGCGTCACCATGCGCGCCGCGCGCTCGCGGCGCATCTCCCGCAACTCGGCCAGCCCGGCTTCGATCTCGCCGGGGCGCGACAGGTGGAGGCCCAGAAGGTGTGTTTCGACGTCGCCCTCCACCGCGCTCAACTCCACGCCCGCCACCAGCCGCACACCGACGGAGTCCGCGGCGGCGCGCGCTTCTTCGACACCGGCCACGGTATCGTGATCGGTCAGCGCGATGGCGGCGAGGCCGGCGGCACGCGCCGCCGCCATCACCTCCGCCGGCGCCCGTGACCCGTCGGATGCGGTGGAATGAGAGTGCAGATCGACGTAGGCAGAGCGCTCGACCACGGGAGGGGCGCCCTCCGGCACCGTCACGCGGAGTAGTCGGCTTCCGGCGACGTGAAGCTCGGCTGCGAGTGGCCGAACAACCGCTGCAGGTCGGCCTCGCTCATCTGGGCGAGCGCCAGTTCGCGGGAGCGGGTACCGTGCGGCGAGTACCGGCTCACGCGGACCTCGCGCTCGTCACCGGTGCCTGCGATGAACAGCAGGGCGAACTCATCATGGTCGAGCTGCGTGACGCGGCCCGAGGGCACCACGCGCCACGACTTGCCATTCACGTTCAGCGTCCGGATGGGCATCTAGGGCAACTCCACTTCAATGTAAATGCGCCCGGCGTCGAGAATCGGGTCGGGCGCGTCCCGATGGGCACGCGTCAACGTCTCGACGTCGGGGCCTTCGAAGAACTCGAGAAACGCGCCCGGCAGCCCCGCCTCCTCGAACGCCCAGAACCGGCATCCGGCCTTGGCGTAGTATTCCTGCCGCCGCACGAGCCGCTCGCCGTAGCGCTTCCGTTCCTGCGGTGGAATGAGGGTGCGTTGCACCGTGAGCGCGCGAGGCATGTCAGAGGGCCGCGTCGGGGAAGCTCTCGATCGTACGCTTGATGTGGCCGAGGAACTGGTCGGCCACCGCGCCGTCGACGATCCGATGATCGAACGAGAGGGAGAGATAGGAACAGGTGCGGATGGCGATCGTGTCCTCGCCGTCGGCGCCGGTGAGCACCTTCGCCCGCTTCTCGATGGCGCCGATGCAGAGAATGGCCACCTGCGGCTGGTTGATGATCGGGGTGCCCGTGAGCGACCCGAACACCCCGGGATTGGTGATCGTGAACGTGCCGTCCTGCACCTCGCGCGGATCGAGCTTCTTGGCCCGGGCGCGACCGGCGAGGTCGTTGAGCGACTTCGTCAAACCGGCCAGCGACAGGTCTTCCGCGTTGCGGACCACCGGAACGATCAGCCCCCAGTCGAGCGCCACGGCAATGCCGAGGTTGATCGGACGCCGGTAGATGACGTTGGTGCCGGCCACCGACGCGTTGACCACGGGGAACGCCTTCAGCGCATCCACCGTCGCCTTCATGATGAACGGCATGTACGAGAGCTTCTCCCCGTAGGCCGCCTCGAACGCGGCCTTCTGCGCGGCGCGAATGCGAGCCACGCGGGTGAAGTCCATCTCCATGATCGACGTCACGTGCGCCGAGGTATGCCGCGACACCACCATGTGCTCGCTGATCAGCGCGCGCATCTTGCTCATCGGCTCCACGCGGTCGCCCGGCCAGGCCGTGGGCATCGGCGCCGTGTGCGCCGCCGGAGCCGCCGCGCTCCGCGGCGCCCCGGAATCCAGGTACTGCATGATGTCGCGCTTCGTGACCCGTCCGGCGAGCCCACTGCCCTGGAGGCCGGACAGTTCGACGCCATGCTCGGCGGCGATCTTGCGGACCAGCGGCGACGACTTGGTGCGGAGCCGGTCCTCGAGCGAATGCCCGTTGCCGGACACGACGTTTGGCGCCGGCGCACGCACCGGCGGCGCAGGCGGCGCGGCCGGCGCCGGGGCGGCGGACACGGCCTTCGCCGCCGGAATAGCGGCCGCAGCCGGGGCCGCGGCCGGTTGGGCCGGCACCGCGGCGCCCTTCTCCGACTCGAGTCTGGCGACGACGGCGTCCACCGCGACCGTCTCGCCTTCCTTGACGAGGATCTCGGCGATCACGCCGGCGGACGGCGACGGAATCTCGGCGTCGACCTTGTCGGTGGAGATCTCGAACAGCGGTTCGTCGCGCTTGACCTCGTCCCCGACCTTCTTCAGCCACTTGGACAGGGTGCCTTCGGCGATCGACTCGCCCATCTGGGGCATGGTGACGTCTATGCGTGCCACGGGATCATCCTCGGTCCGATTTTTCAGCCGCGCGGCGTCCGCGGCGCCTCAGGAGCAGGACGGTCGTCGGAAAGATGAGCATACCGGCGACGGCCCCGAAGAACCAATAGCTTCCCCAACTACAGGGTGCGCCCGTGTTGGGATCGGACGAGCAGTGCTGCGCCCATCCGACGATCTTGGCCACGAGGACTCCCAACATGCCGCCGCCGAACAGGCCGGCGACGAGGGTGATGCACCCCAGACCAAGATACTCCCATGCGCTCCCGGTTTCGACCGGGGATTGGTCATCGGGGGTCAAACCGGGGCTCCGCGAACGGCGTCGGGGGGACGGGAGGCCGGGGACATGCCGGCGTCAGTACGCGGCTTCGAGCGCGTGGCGAGGGTCTTCCTCGCGGTGCAGCGAGAGGAAGAACCGTTTGACGTTCCGGTCGAGCCGGCTCTCGCCGATCTGATCGGTCTCGACGTCGACGAAGGTGTAGTGTCCGCCCTCGGCCTTCACGGTGAGCCGCAGCGAGCCCAGGGGGCCGCTGAAGGTCCGCGTGCGCGCCGCGGAGGCCCCGCTCTGCAGGCCGAGGGCCGGAAAGAAGCGATCGGCGGCCGCAACGGCGTCCGCCGGCGTGAGATGACTGCGATAGAAGTGGCGCATTATGGTGGCGTCGAATCGGGGCGTTCGTTGAACACGTCCTGCATCCAGTCCACCCGCTCGAGCGGGTGGAGCGAGTCGCGACGGAACCGGATGGCCATGGCCCACTGGCCGGACATCACGAAATTCAGCTTGGCGTAGTAGGTGCCGAGTTCCGGTCCGTTCTGGAAGCCGTCCCAGGTGTGAGGGCCCTGGGGCCCGGCGCTCATGTTGGCGAAGATCTGGCCCTCGCCGTTGTCGATCGGCTGCTGGGTCTTCCGATCCCGCACGATGACTTTGTACGTGATGGTCTCGCGCGCGTGCGGCGGGATGTCGGAGGGCTCGATGACGAACTCGTAGCTCTTCGAGGGAAGGCGCAGCACGGGCCGTCGGGCCTCGCCGCCGCAGGCGGCCATGAAGGCCACCGTCCCTCCCAGTGCCAGCACGCGCGCGATTCGCATCACGATCGATAGTACTCCAGGCCCAGATGCGTGATCTGCTCCTCACCCATGAGGTGGCGGAGCGTGTTCTTCAGCTTGGTCTGCTGAATGAAAAGATCGTGCTCCGGCTGCAGTCCCGCAGCGGCCATGGGCGACTTGTAATAGAAACTTAACCATTCCTGGATTCCCTTCATGCCGGCGCGCTGGGCGAAATCGGAGAACAGCGCGAGGTCGAGCACGAGGGGCGCGGCGAGAATCGAGTCGCGGCACAGGAAGTTCACCTTGATCTGCATCGGGTAGCCCATCCACCCGACGATGTCGATGTTGTCCCAGCCTTCCTTGTTGTCGCCGCGCGGCGGGTAGTAGTTGATGCGCACGACGTGCGAGAAATCCTTGTACAGGTCCGGATACTGCTCGGGCTGCAGGATGGTGTGCAGCACGCTGAGCTTGGATTCCTCCTTCGTCTTGAACGACTGGGGGTCGTCGAGCACTTCGCCGTCGCGGTTGCCGAGGATGTTGGTGGAGTACCACCCGGCGAGTCCGAGCATGCGCGCCTTGATGGCCGGCGCGATGACCGTCTTCATCCACGTCTGCCCGGTCTTGAAGTCCTTTCCCGAAATCGGAACGCCCTTGTCGATGGCGAGCTGCTGCAGCGCCTGGGTGTCCACGGCGAGGTTGGGAGCCCCGTTGGCGTACGGGATGCCCTCCATGATCGCCGCGTAGGCATACAGCATGGCGGGCGAGATCGCTTCGTCATTCTCGTCCATCGCCTTCTCGAAGGCGGCGAGGCTGGCATGCTGCGGTCCCGGGCGGATGAAGATCTCGGTGGACGCGCACCACACGACCACCAGGCGGTCGAGCTTGTGCTTGGCCTTGAAGTCGCGCATGTCCTGGCGCAGCTGCTCGGCCAGGTCGCGCTTCGTCTTGCCCTTCTTGACGTTGCTGCCGTTGATGCGCGTGACGTAGTGATTGTCGAACACGGCCGGCATCGGCTTGATGCCCTTGAGAAAGTCGGCCACGCGCTCCAGGTCGGCCGCTTCGAGCACGCCGGCCTTCTTGGCCGCCGTGTAGGCGTCGTCGGGGATCGGGTCCCAGGCGCCGAACACGAGGTCGTCGAGCTCGGCGAGCGGCGCGAAATCCTTGATCAACGGCGATCGATTGTCGGTACGCTTGCCCAGCCGGATGGTGGCCATCTGGGTGAGCGAGCCGATGGGCTTGGAGTACCCGCGGCGAATGCTCTCGACGCCGGCCATGAAGGTGGTGGCGACAGCCCCGAGTCCGGGGGTCAGCACACCCAGCTTTCCGGTGGCCGGCCGGGGCGCCTGCGGCGTTTCGGAAGACGAACCCTGCACGACGTTAATCTCCTTTGAGCAAGGGACGCGCATCGAAGGCGGCCGCGGGCGGCGTGGATGTCTGTCCCGCCGCCTCCCCGACCGATGCTGAGGCGTCCGTGGGCGTCGTGGCTCTATAGACGAAAGCCACACGCTGGTAAACGGTAATCCAGGCCGTCACGGTCAGGATCACGATGATGGTCGCAAGGACGACTCCATGCAGGGTCAGTCCGAAGAACGCCTGCGGCACCGAGAGCAACACCACGCGCTCGGGACGCTGCAGCATCCCCACCTTGGCGTGGATTCCGAGGGCTTCCGCCCGCGCCCGCGTATACGACGTAAGGAACGCGCCGATGAGGCCGAGGAGGCAGACGACCACCATCGGCACGCTGGCCCACGAGTGGTGCGTCTGGTTCAACGCGTAGAAGACGGCGAGCCCGCCCAGCACGAAGCCGTCGGCCAGGCGATCGAGCGTCGAGTCGAGAAACGCGCCGAACGTGGACGCCTGGTTGGACCGCCGGGCCACGGTGCCGTCGAGAACATCGAAGATGGCGGTCAGCCCGAGGAAGAATCCGCCCACGCTGATGTGCCCGGTCCCGTAGACGACCCCGCCGATAACGGTGCACAAGGTCCCGATCACCGTGATGGTGTTGGGGTGCACACCGTGGCGCACGCACCAATCCGCCACCGGATCGATGAGGCGCAGGTAACCGTTCTTAAGCCAGTCCGGCAGAATCTTCATTCGGCTCCGAGACACGCACTCGGCGGGCGCCGCGCCGCTCGATCTGCAGGCGGGGGCGGGGGGCACAAAGCAAACGGCCGGAGCAACGCCCCGGCGGCTAATAGTATCCCGATGGCAAACAGGTAGCAACCGCGATGCCGGGCGTTTCCCCGCGGCGGGGACGGTCGTATTCTAGGGGATGCCACATCCCCGATTTTCGTACCGTCTGGCGCTCGCGTTCGCCGTCGCGACGGCCGCACCGTTCGCGGCCGCGGCCCAGGGTCCGTACGCGGGGCGCCCAGCCACCGCGCGCCCCGCAACGCTCGCCCGCGCACTCCACGACACGCTGCGTGAAGTGCTCGATGCCGCCGTTCGCGAGCATGCGTTCCCGGGCGCGTACGCCGTGATCGGCGACCATGCGGGCATTCTGGCGAGCTACGGGGCCGGTCACCTCGACTGGGCCCCGTCACCCCGCCCCGACGCCCATACCATCTGGGACCTGGCATCGCTGACCAAAGTCATCGGCATGACCTCGGCGATGATGCAGCTGGTCGAGGAGGGCCGCGTCTCGCTGGACGCCCCGGTACAGCGCTACCTCCCGGAGTGGACCGGCCCGCACAAAGCCGACGTCACCGTGCGCGACCTGCTCACCCACACATCGGGGCTCCCGGCGTTCCGGGCGTACGACCGGATCACGACCAACGCCGACAGCATCGCCAAGTTGATGATGGCCGAGCCGCTGGAAGCGTTGCCCGGTACGCGCTACGTGTACAGCGACATCGGCGCGTATCTGGCCGGGAAGATCGTCGAGCGGGTCAGTGGGCAGCGTCTCGACCACTACCTGGCCGACCACGTCTTCGGGCCGCTGGGTATGCATGAAACGATGTACAATCCGCCCGCCTCACTACGGCCGCGTATCGCACCCACCGAGGTGGATCCTCGGCGGGGCGGCAAGCTGCGGGGGCGGGTGCACGACGAGCGGGCGTACTACCTGGGTGGCATCTCGGCGCACGCGGGCTTGTTCAGCAGCGGCCACGATCTGGCCAGGTTCGCCGAGATGTACCTGAATGGCGGAGCGCTCGGATCGGTGCGGTTGTTCCGGCCGCAAACGGTCATCGAGTTCACGACGCTCCAGGATACATCCCTCTCCGACCGCGCCATCGGGTGGGAGAAGCCCGACGGCACCAACTCCGCCGGCCACCTGATGTCGCCGTCGGCGTTCGGGCACACGGGGTTCACCGGCACGTCCATCTGGATCGACCCCGCGCGGGACCTGTTCATCGTGCTCCTGACCAATCGCGTGGACCCGACCAGGAACAACCACAAGATCGGCGGGGTTCGTATCGCACTGGCCGACGCCCTGGGTGGGGTGGTGGCCCGTGGAGGGGCGCCGGTCGCGGCGGGCTCGGGAAGCGTCCCCGGCGCCCAGCGCCGGAAATGACCCGGGGCGGAACGCGTGCTTGAAGCACCGGACCGGAACGCTATATTTCGCCCGTGTGCATGAGCGGGAGTACAAGCCGCTCAACGACTTGGAGGATTTGATGAGCATCAGTCAACAGCCGGAAGTCATGGTGACCGTCACGGACGTCGCCGGCGCCGAAGTCAAGAAGTTCATGGACCAGGAAGGCGTGGATCCCGCAGTCGGCGGGTTGCGCGTGAGCGTGCAACCGGGTGGGTGCAGCGGATTCAAGTACGGCCTGCTCATCGAGGATGCCGCGGCCGACGACGATTTCGTGGTCGATCAGGGTGGATGGCGCGTCCTGGTGGACCCCTTCTCGGCGCAGTACCTGAACGGCGTCACGATCGATTACGTGTCGTCGATGCAGGGTTCGGGATTCACGTTCAAGAATCCGAACGCGACGGGCGGATGCGGGTGCGGTAGCTCCTTCACCGCTTGAGTAGCGGCTTCACCGCTCTCGACGCCGTCGTCCTCGTCGCCTACCTGGCGGGGACGACGGCGTTTGGCGTCTGGCTCGGGCGCCGGCAGAAAGATGCGCGCGACTACTTCGTGGCCGGCCGGAACATTCCCTGGCCGGCCGTCATGTTTTCGGTGGTCGCCACCGAAACGAGCGCGCTGACCTTCATCAGCATCCCGGGGCTGGCCTACATCGGCAACCTCGGCTTTCTGCAGGTGGTGGCCGGCTACCTGCTCGGCCGCATCGTGCTCGCCTACACGCTTCTGCCCCGCTACTACCAGGGCGAGATCGTGACCGCGTATGCGATGCTCGAGCGCCGCTTCGGCCTGGCCACGCGGCGGTTCACGTCGATCGTGTTCATGGGCACCCGGGTGCTCGCCGACTCGGTGCGCATCTTCGCGACCGCCATTCCCGTGGCGCTGATCCTGGCCGGGACGGGGGCCGTCTCGTCGCGCCACACGATGCAGGCGGGGATTCTCATCCTCGGGCTCCTGACCGTGGTCTACACGTACAAGGGCGGTATGCGCGCCGTGGTCTGGACGGAACTGATCCAGGCGGGGATCTACATCTTCGGCGGCCTGGTGGCCGTGGTGCTGCTCGGGCGCTCGGCGCCCGGCGGGTGGGGCGCCATTCTCCATTCGGCGCACGCCGCGGGCAAGCTGCAGGTGATCGACTGGTACACGGGTTTCGACCGCCCGTTCACCGTGCTCGCCGGCCTGCTCGGGGGCGCCTTCCTCTCCATGGCCTCGCACGGTGCCGATCAGCTCATCGTGCAGCGGCTGCTGTCGAGCCGCTCGCTGCGCGACGCACAGAAGGCCGTGATCGGCAGCGGCGTCGCCGTCCTCGCGCAGATGGCCCTCTTCCTGATCATCGGGATCGGGTTGTGGGCGCATTTCGCCGGCCGGACGTTCGCCTCACCCGACAACGTCTTCCCGACCTTCATTCTCGAAGCGATGCCGAGTGGCCTGCTCGGTCTCGTGATCGCGGCGATCATCGCGGCCACGATGAGCACCCTGTCGGGCACGATCAACGCGCTGGCTGCCTCGGCCACCCACGACATCTACCTGCCGCTCACGGGGCGCTCGGCGGACGACCCACGCACGCTGCTGGTGGGCAAGCGGTTGGCGCTCTTCTGGGGCCTGGCGCTCACGCTCGGGGCCCTGCTCTACCGCCAGCAGGGCACGCCGGTGGTGGTGATCGCGCTGTCCATTGCGTCGTTCACGTACGGCGGCCTGCTGGGCGGATTTTCGCTGGCGCTGTTCGTGCGCCGGGCCCGCCAGCGCGACGCCATACTCGGGATGTCGGTCGGGATTGCCGCGATGGCGATCGTGGTATTCGCAAAACAGCTCGCGACCGCCTATCCTTCGCTCGCCGCGACCCTCGGCCCGTTGGGCCGGATTGCGTGGCCCTGGTACGTGCTGATCGGCACGACCCTCACCCTTCTCACCGGAACCCTGTCGTCGTTCGCGCGCCGTGAGCGCCCGAACGACGCACTCGCGACATGACGGCATTCGTAATCGGCATCGACGGCGGCGGCACCAAGACCACGGCGCTCGTGGCGGACGATCAGGGCAAACCTATCGGCGAGGCCACCGGCGCCCCGAGCGCGGTACGCCCCGACGGGATCGACGAGAGCGCTTCGATCATCGAAGCCACGGCCCGGGCGGCACTGAGCCAGGCGGGAATCGACGAGCCGCCACGCGTGATCTGCGTGGGCGTGGCCGGGGTCGGCCGAGAGTCGCTGCGGCTCGAGTTGTGGGAAGCGCTGAACAGCCGCGATCTCGCCGAAGAAGTCGTCGTGCACACCGACTACTCGATCGCCTTCGACGACGCCTTCGGCCAGGGAACCGGCATTCTGCTGCTCGCCGGCACCGGATCGGTGGCCGTGGGGCGCGGTCCCACGGGCGCCATGGCCCGGTGCGGCGGGTGGGGCCCGGTGTTCGGGGACGAGGGCGGCGGCGCGTGGATCGGGCGTCGCGCGCTCTCCATCGTGGCCGCTGCCGCGGATGGGCGCGAACCCGAGACGGCGCTCACCGGCGCGGTGCTCACGGCCACGGAGGCCAGCGAGGTGGCCGACCTGATCGCGTGGGCGGCCGACGCCACGCCGAGCGACCTGGCGACGCTGGCGCCCGTGGTGCTGCAGGTGGCGGCTGCCGGAGATCTGCGCGCGAACTCCCTGCTCGACCTGGCCACCGAGGAGTTGACCCTGCACGTTCGCGCGCTTGCGCGGCAACTGTTCACCGACGAACGCGCGGCGATTGCCATGGCGCTCAGCGGCGGGCTGCTGGCCCGCGGAGGCGCACTGCGGAAGCGCGTCACGCAACGGCTCAAGCACGCCGTACCCGGCGCGCAGCTGGCCAGTGAAGACGTGGTGCCGGCGCGCGGAGCGGTTCGGGCGGCCCTGCACTTCCTGGGCGATACGATCTGACGACGATGCGCGCGGCGGCGCCGCGCGCCGACGGGTCTTAGGCGGCCGCCGAGCCGGCGTCAGCCGGCGCCAACTCGCCCTCGATCTGCGCCATGACGACCGACGCCAGGCAGTTGCCGAGGACGTTGATCGACGTGCGGGCCATGTCCATGAACGCGTCGATGCCGAGCAGGATCGCGACGCCGTCCAGGGGGAGGTTGAACTGCGTGAGCGCCCCGGAGAGGATCACGAGCGCGGCGCGCGGTACACCGGCCACGCCCTTGCTGGTCAGCATGAGCGTCAGCATCATGACGATCTGCGTCCCCAGCGGCATGTGCATCCCCGCCGCCTGCGCCACGAACACCGAGGCGAGCGCCAGATAGAGCGTCGTCCCGTCGAGGTTGAACGAGTACCCCGTGGGGATGACGAACGCGACGATGCGGCGCGGCACGCCCATCTCCTCCATCCGTTCCATGGCCAGTGGAAGGGCGGCCTCCGACGACGCGGTCGTGAAGGCGATGAGCCAGGGTTCCTTGATCGCCGAGATGAAGCGGCGGATCGGCACCTTGAAGGTCACGGCCACGGGCAGCAGCACGGCCAGCACGAAGATCACCAGCGCCCCGTACAGCGAGAGCACGAGCACCGCGAGCCGGCGCAGAACGTCCATGCCGCTGGTGCCCACCGTGACGGCGATCGCCGCGCCGATGCCGATGGGGGCGAACCACATCACGATGCCGGTGAACTTGAACATGATCTGCGAGAGCCCCTCGCAGAACGACAGCATCGTCTCCTTGCCCCGGCCTCCGGGCACCTGTGAGAGCGCCACGGCGAAGATGATGGCGAAGAAGACGATCTGCAGCACTTCGTTGTTGGCGGCCGCTTCGAAGAAGCTCTGCGGGATCGTATGCATCATCACGCCGCTGAACGTCGCGTGCGTGGTCGCCAGCCCGGCGGTCTGGGCCGCCGTCGCGCTGCCCAGGTCGACCCCGACCCCGGGCTTCACCAGGTTGACCACGGCGAGCCCCACCACGAGGGCGAGCGTGGTGATCACTTCGAAGTAGATGATCGCGCGGAGGGCGAGCTTGCCCACGCGCTTCATGTCGTCGCCATGGCCGGCGATTCCCACCACCAGCGTGCCGAAGATCAGGGGCACGATCAGCGACTTGATCATGCGCAGGAACAGCGTGGCCCAGATCTTCAGATCCGGGGCGGCCCACCCATGCTGGGCGCGGGCGCTCTCGGGGAACGCCCAGCCGACGAAGATCCCGACCACCATCGAGATGATGATCCACTGCGACAGACTGATGCGCCGCAGGAATCCGCGGCGCGGCGGCGGTGACGGCGGCGCCGTCACGCCGCTTCTTTCCGGTCCGCCGCCCGCTGGCGGAGTGTGGAGTGCGTGTAGCCGTAGGTGAAGTACAGCACCAGGCCGATGATCAGCCAGATGACGAAGCGGATCCAGGTGACCGTGGGCAGCTGCCACATCAGGTAGAAGCACGCCGCGATCGAGATGAGCGGGGTGAGCGGCACCCAGGGCACACGGAAGGGACGTGGACGGTCGGGCTCGATGCGCCGCAGGAAGATCACGCCGGCCGAGACGAGCACGAACGCGAACAGCGTGCCGATGTTGGTGAGGTCCACCACCTCGGCGATGTTGGCGAAGGCGGCGAAGGTGGCCACGAAGATGCCGGTGAGGATGGTGCCCACGTACGGCGTCTTGTACTTGGGGTGCACCTTGGCCAGCACCGGCGGGAGCAGCCCGTCGCGCGACATGGAAAAGAAGATGCGCGGCTGACCGAGTTGGAACACGAGGAGCACGCTCCCCATGGCGATCACGGCGCCGAGCGAGACGATGAAGCGCGACGCATTGATGAGCCCCGACGGCCCCTCGGCGAACCGGAGCGCGGTGATCATCGGTTCGGCGGTCCCGAGACTCTTCCACGGCGCCATGCCCGTCATCACGATCGAGATCGCGATGTAGAGCACGGTGCAGATGATGAGGCTCATGATGATGCCGAACGGCATGTCCTTGGGCGGGTCCTTGGTCTCTTCGGCAGCCGTGGACACGGCGTCGAAGCCGATGTAGCTGAAGAAGATGATCGCGGCGCCGGCGCTGATGCCCTTGATACCGTTGGGATTGAAGCCGCCGGTGTCGGGATTGGTCCAGTTGTGCGGGTGGATGAGGAACGCACCGACGGCGATGAAGAACAGGATGATGGCGACCTTGAGGACGACCATCGCATTGTTCGTGTCGGCCGACTCCTTGATACCGATCACGAGAATGACCGTGATCAGGGCGACGACGGCCACCGCCGGCAGGTTGATGATGAGCGGGATGTGGCCGATGTGCGGCGCCCCCGTCCAGGCCGACGCCAGGTATTGCGTGGTCGCGTCGCCGGTGCCGCCGCCGGCGAGCAGCCGGAAGGCGTCGTGCGCGGACCGGTAATCCGTGCCCAGCCAAGCGGGGAGGCTCAGACCGAAGTGGCCGATCAACTCGCGGAAGTACCCCGCCCAGCCGATGGCCACGCCGATGTTCCCCACCGCGTATTCGATGATGAGATCCCACCCGATGATCCAGGCGACGAACTCGCCGATCGACGCGTAGGCGTAGGTGTACGCCGAGCCCGCCACCGGTACCATGGCGGCGAACTCGGCGTAGCAGAGCGCCGCGAACCCGCAGGCCACGGCGGTGAGCAGGAACGAGAAGATGATGGCCGGCCCGGCCCCGGGGCGTGCTGCATCGCCCACGATGGCCGTGCCGGTGGTCGCGAAGATGCCGGCGCCGATGGTCGCGCCGACGCCGAGCGCCGTGAGGTGCCACTTGCCGAGCGAGCGTTTGAGCCCGCCGTGCTCGGCGACATCGGCCTCGAAATCGGCGACCGACTTCCTCGCGAGCAGTCCCTTCATGCGGTGTCTTGCCTCCCGAACCGCGGGGAGACGGCGTGGGTCACGCCGCCTCCACCTCGATCCGCATGCGGTAGAACGAACGCCAGATGAACACCAGCGAGACCACGAAGAATGCCGCCGACAGCAGCCCGGTGACCATGGCGCCCTTGGTCGCGGTCATCGAGACGGCGAGCTCGACGGCCAGGAGCCCGAACAGCGTCGAGAACTTGATGATCGGATTGAGCGCCACCGACGACGTGTCCTTGAACGGATCGCCCACCGTGTCGCCGACCACCGTGGCGTTGTGCAGTTCCGTCCCCTTCTGCTTCAGGTTGACCTCGACGATCTTCTTGGCGTTGTCCCAGGCGCCGCCGGCGTTGGCCATGAAGATGGCCTGGTAGAGGCCGAACACGGCGATCGAGATCAGGTAGCCGATGAAGAAGTACGGCTCCAGGAAGGCGAAGGCGAGCGTCGCGAAGAACACCGCGATGAAGATGTTCCACATGCCCTTCTGCGCGTACTGGGTGCAGATCTCCACGACCTTCTTGGAGTCTTCCACCGACGCCTTGACGACACCCTCGAGCTTGATGTTCGCCTTGATGAACTCCACGGCGCGGTAGGACCCGGTGGTGACGGCCTGCGTGCTGGCGCCGGTGAACCAGTAGATGATCGCCCCGCCGGTAATCAGGCCGAGCAGGAACGGCGGGTGCAGCATCGACAGCTTGTCGAGGTTCTGCGTGAGGCCGTTGGTGAGCGCCACGATGATCGAGAAAATCATCGTCGTGGCCCCGACCACGGCGGTGCCGATGAGCACGGGCTTGGCCGTGGCCTTGAAGGTGTTGCCGGCGCCGTCATTCTCCTCGAGCAGGTGCTTGGCACGCTCGAAGTTGACGTCGAAGCCGTACGTGCCCTTGAGCTCGGCCGCGATGTTCGGAATCTGCTCGATGGTCGAGAGTTCGAAGATCGACTGCGCATTGTCCGTCACCGGACCGTAGGAGTCGACGGCAATCGTGACCGGCCCCATGCCCAGGAAGCCGAATGCCACGAGCCCGAAGGCGAACACGGCCGGCGCGAGCATCAGCATATCGAAGCCATGGCGGCTGACTTCATAGCCCGCCCCCATGAGAATGACCATCGTGATGCCCATCCAGAAGGCGCTGAAATTGCCGGCCACGAGGCCCGACAGGATGTTCAGCGACGCCCCGCCCTGCTTGGAAGACTCCACGACCTCGGCCACGTGCTTGGAGCTCGTGGACGTGAAGACCTTCACGAATTCGGGAATGATGGCGCCGGCGAGCGTGCCGCAGGTGATCACGGCCGACAGCTTCCACCAGAAGGTGGGATTGCCGCTGAGCGTCGGGATCACGAGGTAGGACACGAGGAACGTCAGGGCCACCGAGATGATCGACGTGAGCCACACCAGCGAGGTCAGCGGGTGCTCGTAGTTCATGTCGTCGGCGTGCTCGTACTTGGCCTTGGCGAACGCCTCGTTGACGAGGTACGAGATACCGCTGGCGATGATCATCACGATGCGCATCACGAAGATCCACACCAGGAGCTGGACCTTGACCGTCGGATCCTTGACCGCCAGCAGGATGAACGTGATCAGGGCAACGCCGGTCACGCCGTAGGTCTCGAAGCCGTCGGCGCTCGGGCCCACCGAGTCACCGGCGTTGTCACCGGTGCAGTCGGCGATCACGCCCGGGTTACGGGCGTCGTCTTCCTTGATGTTGAAGACGATCTTCATCAGGTCCGACCCGATGTCGGCGATCTTGGTGAAGATCCCGCCGGCGATGCGCAGCGCCGCGGCGCCCAGCGATTCGCCGATCGCGAACCCGATGAAGCACGGGCCCGCGTAGTCGCCCGGGACGAAGAGCAGAATGAACAGCATCATCGTCAACTCGACGCTGATGAGCAGCATGCCGATGCTCATGCCGGCGCGGAGCGGGATGGAGTAGCAGGGATAGGGCTTGCCCTTGAGCGACGCGAACGCGGTGCGCGAGTTGGCGAAGGTGTTCACACGAATACCGAACCAGGCCACGCCGTAACTGCCCGCGATGCCGAGCACGCTGAAGGCCAGGATGATGCCGACCCGAAGCGGCTCGAGGTGCTGCAGGACGCCGAAGTACAGCAGGATCACGGCGCCGATGAAGATCTCGAGAATCAGCAGGAACTTGCCCTGCGTGATCAGATACGTCTTGCACGTCTCGTAGATGAGCTCCGACATCTCGCGCATCGACTCGTGCACGGGCAGCCGCTTGAGCTGCCGGAAGATCGTGATGCCGAACACGAAGCCGAAGGCGCAGATGATCAGCCCGTACATCAGCAGCTTGTGCCCCGGCACGCCGATGAAGTTCACCACCGACAGGTCGGGAATCTTGAGGTTGGCCTCGCCACCGACTTCCTGCGGTGCGGCAGGCACCGAGGCCTGCGTCGTCGCGGCGACGGCGGCGCCCGACGGGGTCTGCGCATGCGCGGCCGGCGCCGAAAGTCCAGTCATCAGTACGGCCAGCAGCAATGCGAACAGCAGGGGTAGGGCACGGCGCAACACGGTGTCCATCCGATGCATCGTTGTCATTCTCCAGGGTGACAGGCAGACGCCGGACGCGGCGAGATGCCGCACGGTCGTCGTTCGAATCGGACCCGACGTCCACACCCACGGACGACGGCCCCAACCACAGCGCGCCGCGGTCAAACCGAAGGTCGCTCCACCGCGCGCCAGAGGAAGTACACGGGAATGCCGATGGCCACGATCACGAGGCCGGAAACAGCTTCGGTCCGTGAATGCGGCGACATCAGAATAAGAATCATAACCCCCGCCGCCATGGCGAGGTACACGGCCGGCACGAATGGATACGCGATCACCCGATACGGGCGCTCGGCGTCCGGCCGCTTGCGTCGCAGAATGAACAACCCGGCGCTCGTCAGCACGTAGAACACCAGGTTGGCGAAGATCACATAGTTGAGCAGTTGACCGTAGGTGCCACTGAGACAGAGGATGGCCGTCCACACCGACTGCAACACCAGCCCCACCGCCGGCACCCCCCGCTCGCTCAGGTTGCCGGCCGCCCGGAAGAACAGGCCGTCACGCGACATCGCGTAGTACACGCGCGCCCCGGCCAGGATGAGCCCGTTCATGCATCCGAAGGTCGAGATCAGGATGCCGATGGCCATCATCGTGCCGCCCGCCGCGCCGAACATCTGCTCCATGGCGGCGGTGCCCAGCCGATCCTGCGTCGCGTGCGTCAGCCCGCGGGCGAGGACCGTCGCCCCGTTGGGATCTCCGTGAAAGGGGAGCACGCTCAGGTACGATACGTTCGTCAGGAAGTACAGTCCCGTCACCAGCCCCGTACCCATGATCAGCGCCAGGGGAAGGTTGCGCTGCGGATTCTTCACTTCGGCCGCCGCGAAGGTGACGTTGTTCCAGGCGTCGCTCGAGAACAGGGAGCCGACGAACGCGGCGCCGAACGCCACGACCCAGGCTCCGTTGAGGTCCACGTGTCCCCAGAACTGGCCGTGGCCGAAGTTCGCCGCGATCGCCGTCGCGTTCCTCCCGACCGTGAGCCCGAGCCCCATCAGGAGGATGAGCACGCCGGTCTTCACGATGGTCAGCGAGGTCTGCACGAACTTCCCCTCGCGCACGCCCCGCAGGTTGATCCAGGTGAGGATGCCGATGGCCACGAGGGCGATGAGCCGCTGCGGCGAGAGGCCGAACTCGATGGCCTGGGACGGGTCGCTGCACCCCAGCCAGCCGACGCAGGCGGCGGTATGCGGGAACCAGCCGTAGAGCGCCGGCGAGATGCTGGGCGCCAGGACGCCCAGGAACTTGCCGAATGCCACGCCGACGGCGGCGATCGTGCCGGTCTGAATCACGGCAAACAGGGTCCATCCGTACAAAAAGCCCAACAACGGGCTGTAGGATTCGCGCAGGAAGATGTACTGGCCGCCGGCTCGGGGGAACATGGCCGCGAGTTCGCCCCAGGTGAGCGCCCCGAAGCATGTCATCACACCGGTGAGCAGCCAGGCCATGAGGAGCCAGCCCGGGGAACCCACCGAACGCCCCATGTCCGCCGAGACGATGAAGATGCCGGAACCGATCATCGCCCCCGCCACGAGCATGGTGGCGTCGGTGAGGGTGATGGCCTTGATGAATCCGGTGTGTGGCTGTGCCGATGACTCGTCGGTCGGGGCGGTCACGTTCGACATTCAGATCCCGGTTGGAGCTGGGAAGTCGGCCCGCAGAGGGGGCGCGCCGGAGGCGGGAAGCCGGCCAAAGATAATGCCTTGCGCGACGGGAACGTAAGAGGCAATTGGCAGCCGACGGGGGCCAGCCGTGACCGGTCAGAACCCGGGCCGCCGACGGCCAGCGGTCAGTAGAGATCGACCACGATCTGGGCCTTCATGTGGACCGGGACGCCATCCGGGGTCGTTCCGGGCCGGAACTTGAAGGAACGGAAGATCTCGCTCAAGCGGCGGTTGTAGCCGCGGTTCGGGGTCGGGGTGAAGTCCATGCTCAGTACCCGCCCCGTGGAGTCCACGTCGAATTCCGCCACGAGATGGAATCCCTTCACGTTGTCCGGAATGGGATACGGCGGCAGAAAGACCTCGATGGGCTGCGGCGGGTAATTGGCCTGCATTCCCCCACCGGTGCCCGGCCCGTTCCCGGATCCGCGCCCCGTGCCGACCCCGGAGCCCACGCCCCCGCCGCGCCCCGGCCCGTTGCCGGCACTGCCATCGCGGCCCGAGCCGCCCCCCACTCCGGCAATGACGGAGACATCGAGCGGCTTGAGCGCCGGTGCGGCGATCGTGGGAGTCGGCGTGACCGCATCGGGCACGACCTGGGGCTTGGGGAGCACGGGCGGCTTCACGGGAACCGGCTTGGGCGGGGGCGGCCGCACGGTGGCCGGCGCCGGTTTGGGGGCCGGCGCAACGGACACGAATTCGACGTGCTCGGTGGCGCGCCGCGTCTGGCCCCCGGTGCCTCCACGGCCCCCTCCGCCCCCACCAGCCGGCCCCGGCCCTCCCGCCCCCTGCGCCATCTCGTGGATGGGGTGGTGGACCATGAACGGCGTGATCAGGAGGTAGAGGATGAGCAGATGGACGATCAACGACACGACCGTGCCCAGGCGGCGGTTTTCGCGCCCCTTGGGAAGTCCCAGGGGCACGCGATAAGGCGGCCGGGCGGGACGTCGGGTCGGATCGAAGGTGGATGGCATCGGCATTGGCAGCACGCGGGCGCGGGGCATCGCCCCCTCCCGAAAACGTAATACGACGGACGAGCCCCGAAGGGTTCGTCCGTCGTATTACGAATTGCCGTTCCTGCCGGAAATCAGCTCTTGCAGGAGCTGGTCGACGTTCCGCCCGGGGTGTCCTTGGGAGGCACGCCGATGACCTTCACCCCCGCACCGCGCGAGATGTCCATGGCGTCGATGACGTCCTGAACCTTCACGCGGGGATCGCCCTTGATGAAGATGATCTTGTCGGGGCGCGGGTCGTAGATGTCGTGCAGTTCCTGCGCCAGCTGGTCGTGCGAGTAGATCTTGGTATTGATCGCGTAGCAGCCGTCGAGGCCTACTTCGAGCACGATCTGGTCGGACTTGGCGTTGGCCGGCGCGACCGATGGATTGGGATCGGGCAACTGCAGATCGATGGCCTTCCGCATGCTCGGCAGCGCTGCCATGAAGATGATGAGCAGCACGAGCAAGACGTCGATCATGGGCGTCATGTTGGGCTCGTTGGTGAGCCCGCCCTGCCCGCCGGTTGACATAGCCATTAGTTGCTACCTCCACCAGGCGCCGGCGGAGCGTCCTTGCTGTCGCCCGGCACCGTGGACACCGTTCCCGGCTTCTGATCGCCGATCATCGCCACGACGCGCACCCCGTTCTTGGCCGCGAGGTCCATGGCGTCGAGCACCTTCTCGTAGGCCAGGTCCTTGTCCGCCTTGATGTACAGGATGTAGTCGTCGCGATCGGGCTGCGAGTAGATGCCCTTGAGGATCGGGGCGATCTGATCGTAGGGAATCGGCTTCTTGTTGAAGTAGTAGTTCCCATCCTTGTCGATGCCGAGCACCTGGTCGGTGTTCGAGTCTTCGGGATGGTCCTTGATGTTCTGCGCATCGGGCGGGGTTGCGTTGAACCCCGCCAACAGGGCCGGCGTGACCACCATGAAGATGATCAGGAGCACCAACATGACGTCGATCATCGGCGTCACGTTGGGCGTGCTCTGAACGCTGCCCCCGCTTTGTGGCGAGAAAGCCATGAGCCAGACTCCTCAGTCGAAGGGGCGAACCTACTGCTTGATCGGCGCGCCGGCGCTGGTCGACGCGTTGAATTCGCGCGTGAACCGCGAACGGCCGAACTCGCCCGACACACCCTTGATCAGGTAGTCGATCATCTCCTTCGACACGTAGGTCATTTCCGCCGTCAGGTTGTCGATCTTGGTCGTGAAGTAGTTGTACGCCCACACGGCCGGGATGGCGACGATGAGGCCGAAGGCCGTCGTGATCAGGGCTTCCGAGATACCGCCGCCGATCGACGCGAGACCGCCGGAGCCGGACACGGCCATGCCCTGGAACGCGTTCACGATACCCATCGTGGTGCCGAGCAGTCCGACGAACGGCGCCGTGGCGCCCACCGTGGCGAGCACGGCCAGGCCGCGCTTCAGGTTGGTGATCTCGAGGAGCATGTTCCGCTCCACCGCGCGCTCCGCCGAGTTGATGTCGGCGACGGTGACGGACCCGTCCTGGATGAGGGGCTTCACTTCACCGAGCGCGCCGCCGAGCACGAGGGCCACGTGCGACCGCTTGTAGCTTTCGGCCAGGTTGATCGCCTCGGTGAGGTTGTCCTCCTCGAGGAACTGGGAGAATTCGGGGGCGAACTTGATGGTTTCCTTCTGCGCCCGCCGCAGGCTCCACCACTTCGAGACCATGATCGTCAGGGAGTAGATGGACATCGCCGCCAGCACGAACACAATGCCTTTGGCGAAATAGCCCATCGAGCGCCACAGACCAAGCATTGAGACATCCATAATTCGTCGAGCTCCGATAAGGGATGCGGGGTGAGCGACCGCGCGTGCAGCGGTCGGAAGAGACTAGCGACCGGCGAGACTGAACTGGAACGGCTGTTGGACGAGTTGCTTGACCTTGTGGCCGCCGATCTCCGCGGGGGTGTACCGGTAGTTCCGCAGCGCGTTCTTGACGGCCTGCGTGAACAAGTCGTGCGAGGACTTGATCACCTTGAAGGTGCTCATGTCGGCCCGGCCGTTCGTGTCGACCACGAACGACGCGACGACTTCACCCTCGACGTTGGCGGACCGCAGCATGTCGGGGTAGTGCGGACCGGGCTGCCCGGGCACCATGTCGGCCACCTTCTCCACCTGGAACGAATAGAACGTGTTGTTCTCGTTCGGCGGAGCCGTGCCGCCAGCGACGCCCTTGGCGATACCTCCGGCGACGCCCTTGCCGCTGAAGTCGGCGGCGTTGGTGACGCTCTTGGAGAGGTCGATCTTGGGCAGCACGTCGGGAATCTTGATGGGGGCCGTCAGCACCTGGAAGCCCTTGGGCGGCGGGGGCGCCACGACAGCTTGCGGCGGCGGCGCCTTCTCCTTGGGCGGCGGGGGCGGCTCCTTCTTCTGGACCGTGACGAAATCGACCTTCTCCGCCTTCGGCTTCTCGAGCTTCTGCGCGGCGTTGGCCGTCGCATAGACCGCACCCCCAATGAGCAGGGTGTGGATCACGAAACTCATGAACATGCCGCCGGCGGTTCTCTGCCGCTTCGCCTTGGATTCGATCAGGTTGTTGAACATGGTCCTCGCAAATCCGGCCTGAGGGAGGGACAACACACTGAGCTTGCACGGGGTAACCTACGAACTCAGCCCCGGAGCGGAATACTCGCCAGATTAAGAAACGATGAAGCGGCCGTTAGAAAGTCATGGGCGCGTCGTCACGCCTCTTCCGCTTGCGCGGTCCCGGTCTCCGGCAGCTGCGGCGGTTCGTCGAGCATCGGCAACAGCACGGTGAAGACGCTGCCCCGCCCCAGGCGCGACTGCACGGTCAGCGTCCCCCCGTGCGCCTGCACGATCCACTGCGCGATGGCCAGGCCGAGGCCGAATCCTCCCCGCTCCGACGCGCGCGAACGCACACGGTCGGCCCGCCAGAAGCGCTCGAACACATACGGGAGGTCGGCGGCCGAGATTCCCATCCCGCTGTCGCGCACCGCGAACGCCACCGCGTTGTTGTTGCGGTGGCTCAACGTCATCTCCACCTTGCCGCTGCGCGGCGTGTACTTGATGGCGTTGGTCACGAGATTCAGGAACAGCTGTCGCAGGCGCGCAGCATCTCCCAGCACGATCCCGTCCTCGACCAGCGGGAGCGTGACCGTGATGCCCGACTCTTCGCCGAGAATCGTGGCCGTTTCCGCCACGTCGCGTACGATCGGCTCGAGGTGGACCGGCGCGCGGTGAAGATCGAATCGTCCCTCGTCGGCCCGGGCCAGCGTGAGCAGGCTGTCCACGAGATCGGCCATGCGCGTGATCTCCTGCATGGCCTCCTCGAGCGCGACCCCGCGATCAGCCTCCGCGGTGCCGGGGTGGGTGGCACGCTCGATGTCGGCGCGCAGGACAGCGAGCGGCGTCTTCAGTTCGTGGCTGGCGTCGGCCGTGAAGCGGCGAAGCGCGCCGAACGACGCCTGCAGGCGGGCGATCATGCGGTTCAGCGTCTCGGCGAGCCGCCCGAGTTCGTCGTCGGCGGTGTCGGTGGGTAGCCGGCGGTGCAGACTGCGACCGTCGGTGATCGCTTCGACCTCGTTGATCAACAGCTCCACCGGCCGGAACGCCCGGCCGGCCAGATAATAGGCCGCCCCCAGGGAGATCAGCAGCACCAACGGGGCGAGCAGCAGCATGGTGCCGATGAGGAGTTGCGGCGCGAGTTCGGCGGTGGCGGTGGGCAATCCGGCGACGACGCGCGAGATGTTGGGCCCGGTGGCGGTGTCGCTGACGGCGGCGAGCAGGAGATCGTGGATCACCTCGTCCTGGCCGATCGGGACGACGGCCGTCGCGCCGTCGGTGACCAGCGCGCGTCCCACCGCGTACACGGTGTCCTGATCCACCTGGTCGAGCAGGCGGAGCGTGGTGGAGGAGTAGAGCAGCCGGTCCTGCGGATCGAGGACGAGGAAATATCCGGGGAGCCGTCCGAGCACCTCGCTCATTGCCGGCGTCGGCTGCGTGACGCCGCCGCTCACCGGGTTCTCGGAGATGACCGTCAGTTGCCGGTTGTTGGCCTGGGCCGTGATGATCGTGCCGAGCACCGCGTGCGCTTCCTGGCGCGCCCGGATGCCGAGTTCCTCGATCGCCGAGGCGCGGCGGGCGAGGTACAGCGCCCCACCGAACGCGAGCATCGTCGCGAACAGCAGTCCGGCGTACGCCGTGGTGAGCCGGGTGCGGGTGCTGTACATGGCGCGGCGGCGGCGCTCAGGCCTTGATCATGTAGCCGACGCCGCGCACGGTGGTGATCAGCCGCTCGCGCCGGCCGGCGTCGATCTTCTTGCGCAGGTGGTTGATGACGACATCGACGATGTTCGTGCCGGGATCGAAGTGATAGCCCCAGGCGTACTCGGTAATCAGCGTGCGGCTCATCACGCGCCCCTGGTGGCGCATGAGGTACTCGAGCACGGTGAATTCCTTGGGGGTCAGGTCCACCGGCTGGCCGCCGCGGCGAACCTCCCGCGTGCCGAGATCGAGTTCCAGGTCCGCCACCTGGAGCGTGGGGGAGGCGATGGCGCGCGGGCGCCGCGACAGGGCCTCGACGCGGGCCAGCAGTTCCTCGAACGCGAACGGCTTGGTGACGTAGTCGTCGGCGCCCGCGCGGAGCGTCGTGACCTTGGCGTCCACGGCATCCTGCGCGGTAAGCACGAGCACCGGGCGCGTGAAGCCGCGGGCGCGCAACGACTGCAGCACCTCGAGCCCGCTCTTGCCCGGCAGGCGCATGTCGAGAATCACGAGGTCGTAGGCGTCGGAGTCGGCGCGCCGCTCGCCCTCCTCACCATCGGGCACCAGGTCCACCGCCCACCGCTGCTCTTCCAGACCGCGCTTCACGTGCTGGCCGACGGTCGGGTCGTCTTCGATCACCAGAATGCGCATGGATCAGTTCCGCCCAGGGCGCGAGAGGCCGTATTCCCGGATCTTCCGGTACAGGGTCTTGGGTGAGATGCCGAGGACTTCGGCCGTCTGTCCCTGGTGCCAGCCCATGTGGGCGAGCACCGATTCGATGTGGCGCCGCTCGAGCTCGGCCAGCGACACACGGCTGCCCGGCAGGCCGCTGGCCGGCCGGGCCTGCGCGATGGGCAGATCGGCCGCACCGAGCACCGGACCGCGATGCAGCAGCAGCGCCCGTTCGATGACGTTGCGCAACTCGCGGATGTTGCCCGGCCACTCGTACGCCTGGAGCATCTCCACCGCATCGGGCGCGAGGGTCGGAGCCCCCGAGCCGCGGAAGCGTTCCAGGAAGTGCTCGGCCAGCAGCGGGATGTCGACCGTGCGTTCGCGGAGCGGTGGCAGCGCGACGGTGACGGTGTTGATGCGATAGAGGAGGTCGCCGCGGAACCGGCCTTCCCCCACCAGCGCATCGAGGTCGCGGTTGCTCGCCGTGACGAGGCGGGTATGGATCTCCACGCGCTGCATGCCGCCGGCGCGGAAGTAGCTCCCGTGCTCCAGGGCGCGCAGCAGGCGCCCCTGCATGCGCGGCTCGAGTTCGCTGATCTCGTCCATGTGCAGCGTGCCGCTCGTGGCCATTTCCAGGAACCCGACCTTCCGTTCCGTCGCACCGGCGAACGCCCCGCGTTCGTACCCGAACAGTTCGGTCTCGAGATTCTGGTCGGAGAGCATGGCGCAGTTGAGATCGACGAACGGTCCCGCGCGGCCCGAGAGATGATGGATGGCGCGCGCCAGCAGGTCCTTGCCGGTGCCCGACTCGCCCGTGATCAGGACGGGCGCGTCGCTGGGCGCCGCCTTCTCGATCACGTCGAGCACGGCCTGCATCGGCGCGTAGCGGGTCTGCACTACCGGGGCACCGTCGATACGCGACAGCCGCTGGTGGAGGAACTGATTCTCGCGCGCCAGCTGCCGCTTCTCCCAGGCCCGGTGCACCAGCACGTCGATCTCCGCCATGCGGTACGGCTTGGTCATGTAGTCGTACGCGCCGAGCTTCATGGCGGTGATGGCGTTGTCGATCGTGCCGTTGCCCGTGATGATGATGATCTCGGGCGGCGACGGGTCTTCCCGAACCTGGCGCATGACCTCGAGGCCGTCCAGCTCCGGCATCACGATGTCCAGCAGCGCGACGTCGAAGGTCTCGGTGCGCATGGCTTCGAGCGCCTGCCGTCCGTCGGAGGTCACGCGCACCGCGTGGCCCCGCCCGCTCAGGTACGACGCCAGGATCTCAGCCAGCTTCCCCTCGTCCTCGGCGATGAGGATGCGGATGGCGGGCGCTTCGTTCATCGCGACTCCTCCGCAGGCAAGAGAACGCGGAACACGCTGCCGCGTCCAAAGGTGGAACTCACCTCGATCCGTCCGCCATGATCCGAGACGATCGAGTAGCAGACCGAGAGGCCGAGGCCGGTGCCCCGCCCCACCGGTTTGGTGGTGAAAAATGGTTCGAAGATCCGGGGCATCTCGTCGCGCCGGATGCCCACGCCGTCGTCCGCCACCTCGACTATCACCTGGCCCGAACCGGCGGCGCCCGTGCGCACGCGAATCTCGCCTGCGGCCCGGCTGGCGTCCATGGCGTCCATGGCATTCAGGAGCAGCGCCATCAGCACCTGGATCAGCTGCTCGTCGTTGCCGACGATGTTCGGCACGTCGCCGTCGAGGCTGGTCACCACGCGCAGGGTCTTGAATCGCGCGTGATGCTTGAGGAGGAACAGTGTCCGCTCGACGAGCGCATTCACGAGCACCGGCTCCCGACGGGCCGGTCGCGGTCGGCTGAAGTCCAGCACGCCCGCCACGATCCCACTGCACCGGTTGACCTCGTGGCCGATCAACTGCAGGACGGCGTGCAGCTCCGCCACGAGGTCTTCGCCCGTCAGCCGGCCGTCGTTGACCCGCATCTCGAGCGATTCCGCGGCCGCCGCGATCGTCGCCAGCGGGTTGTTGATCTCATGCATCACGCCGGCGGCGAGGGTCCCCAGCGCGGCGAGCTTCTCCGCCTGGGCGACGCGCGCCTCCGCCTTCTTCCACTCCGTGATGTCCTCACCGATGGTGATCGCGTGCGTGATCTCTCCGGCGCCGGTGCGCATCGGGATCTTGGTGAGCCGGTAGACGCGCGGCTCCCCCGTGGCATTCGACTCGGTCTGGAACTGCTGGATGTCGCCCTTCGCGAACAGTTCCTCGAACTCGCGGCGCAGGATGTCGGCCGGCTGCCGGTGGAGGACGTCGAAGATGGTGTGTCCGAGCACCTGGGTTCGGGCCACGCCCTGCAGCCCCGTCTCCCGCTTGCGGTTCCAGGCGCGCACGCGGAAGTCCCGATCGATCACGTAGAGCCCCACCGGCAGCGTGTCCACGATCCGCTCGAAGAAGGCCCGCTGATTCTCGATCTCGCGCGTGCCGGCGGCGACGGTCTCCTCGAGTTCCCGAAGTCTGGCGCTCTGCCCCAGCATGGGGGCCAACAGCGCCGCGACGCGGGCGATGAGGGCCTGCGCTTCACCGTTCGGCGCGGCGGCCAGCGCGACGACGAGCAACCCGACCGCCCGCCGCCCGGCCCGGAGCGGAACGACGGTGGTCGGAGCCGCCGGCGCCCGCCGCCGACGCATTGCATGAGCCGCAGCTTCGGCCGTGAGCCCGTCGCTCCCCACACCCCAGGCGCGCCGCATCCCCGTCGTCTCGGGGATCCAGATGCTGCACCCCGCCGCTCTCAGCGACTGCCGGAAAGCCCGAAGCCCGGCGGGCATGGCCCGATCGAGGTTCGCGTCCCGCGCAAATGCCCGCGCGATTCGAAGGAACGCATCAGCCGCGTCCGGCGCAGCACGGCGCGGGCGGGTCGCGGAAGACGCCTTCTTGGTGGAGGACTTTGGCGGACGGGGCAGCGAACCGACTCCGGCGGGGTAGAAGTCAGAAACTACGGCGCCGCCGACAGCCGGACAAGATGACCGAACCGACGCGATGGGGGCTATCGGAGCGGGAAGCACGTCTCACGGGAATAGAACGCGGGGACCGCCGGCGCGAACGCCGACGGTCCCCGAGAGCCCACAAACAATAATTCGGGATGGAGCGTAAGGGGCTCGAACCCTTGACCCCCGCCTTGCAAAGGCGGTGCTCTCCCAGCTGAGCTAACGCCCCGAAACTACGAAACAAATATAAAGCGACACGGAGAAACTGCGCAGGGCCGGTACTACGCAGGGCCGAAGCCACGCAGGGCCGAAGCCACGCAGGGCCGAAACGGCGCAGGGGCGAAACGGCGCAGGGGCGAAACGGCGCAGGGGCGAAACGGCGGGGAAGCGGAAGTGAGGAAACGGCGGGTCGCGTGAAACTGCGACCCGCCGCTCCGGGAACGTTGGTGTACCGACCTACCGACCTACCGACCTACCGACCTACCGGCTTACCGACCTACCGACGTGCAACGTCTCACTCGTGGGCCGGCAGCGGCTCCATGGTCTTCGGATCCACCGGGACCTGGATCTCGTCGCGGTAGCGCGAGGTCATCGCGGTGAGGCGCATCCGCGGGAAGGCATCCATGAACTTGATGTAGCACAGCCCCCAGAGCCCGAGGTACAGCGCGCCGACGCCGAGTTCCCAGATGCCGAAGGGCGCCGCGGCGGCCACGCCGTACGCGGAGGGATAGACCTCGATGTAGCGCATGAGCCAGAGGCCCACGAGGCTGCTCGTGGCGAACAGAATGTGCGTGGGCAGGTACATCTTGGCGGCCTTCGAGATCAGGCCGAAGAAGGGCAGCACGAACACCAGCCAGATGGACGCGACGGTGAGCACCTTCCACGGATGGATGAGCCGCAGCCGCATGAAGAACGTCTGCTCGCCCATGTTTCCGTACCAGATCACCAGGTACTGACCGAAGGTCAGGTAGCCCCAGAAGGCGGTGAACGCGAAGCAGAGCTTCCCGATGTCATGGATCTGCTTCTCGGTGATCAGATCGTCCGCGCCGAGGTACCGGCGCCAGGCCATCACGAGCATGGTGAACATCATGAGCGCCGAGAGCCACGCGCCCATGAAGAACCACCAGCTATAGAGATCGCTCTGGAACCGCATCGACAGGCTCATCGACAGGTCCCACGCCAACAGCGACCAGCCGAAGGCGTAGGTGATGGCGATCGCGACGGCGAGTTTCCCGTGGATGGAGTGCGTGGAATGGATCTCTCGCCGCTCCTCGCCGAATCCGCGGCGCATGCGGTCGCGGATGCCGGCCGCCCACTTGGCGCCCGCCTCCGGAATCTGGCCGACGTCCAGCCGCACGGAGCGGTAGACGAACCAGAGCGGAAGTACGGTGAGCACGCCGAAGACGACGATGTCCCGGATGATCAGGAACGTCGCGCCGTAGTACAGCGCCTTCTCGGGATTGGGATACGACCCGTGGGCCCACGGGAAGATGTGGCCCTTGCCCGCGAACAGGCTGACGAGCAGGAACAGGAAGGCGACGGGGAGGAACGCCACGTAGCCTTCGAGCATGCGGACCACCGGGCGCGACCAGCGGGCCGTGGTGATGCGCTGGACGGCGACGATCGCCATGGCGCCCGAGGACAGACCGGCGAAGAAGAGCCAGTTGAAGTGCCAGGCATGCCATGCCCGGTCTGGCGCGATGAACAGGCCGGCGATGAACACCGCGGCGCCGACGAGCGTCAGCACCAGGCTCACCGTGGTCAGCGACTTGGGCAGCGGCTTGCTGGTGGCGGCCAGCAGTTCGTCGCGCGTCGGAACGCGGGGTGGGTGGAGGCTCACTTCGTCCCTCCCGTCTTCGTGGAGTCCGTCGGCACGGGGACCACGGCATGCTGCGCCGAATCGAGCGGCACGCCGGCCTGGGATCCGATTTCCTTATAGTAGGGCGCGGGCCGGGTCGGGCCCATCTGCGTCACGCCGGGAAGGGTCGTGCCGGTCTCGCCCGGTTTGCCCACCGGGCCGGTGGGAACGGTGACGCCCGGGAACTTGCCCTGCAGGGCGCGGATGTAGTTCACGATGTCCCAGCGGTCGGGTTCTTCGATGCGGTTGTAGGTCGGCATCGCGCCGCGCCCGTTCCGGATCATCCCGAAGATGTATCCGTCGGTGAACGCCTTGGCACGGTCCGACGTGAGCGGCAGCCCGATCATCCCGTACTTGGTGGCCACACCGTTGCCCGCGCCAGTGTAGCCGTGGCACACCGAGCAGTTGATGGCGAAGTACTTGTGTCCGTTCTCGAGCGACCGCGCGTCGGGCGGGATCGGATTCTTGAGCACCGACATCGAGTCGATCGTCCCCGGCAGCTGGGCGCGGCTGTAGATGAAGCCCGGGGCGACCGATCCGAACACCGAGACCGAATTCTGCGGGTTCCCCCGCGCCGGAATCGTGTCGGCCTCGCTCTGCCACGGGTGCCAGCTCGGCTGCCGCTTGAAGTCGGTGAACCAGGAGCAGCCGCTCACCATCGCGGCGACGTAGGCGAAGGCCGCGACGCGGAGCAGGTTCCGCCGGAGGCTAACGCTCACTGCGCACCTCCTCGGCACCGTGCTCGCGCATCAGCGCCGCCGCCGCATCGGCCTTGTCGGGCGTCGTCTCCACCCAGACGCCGAAGTGTCCGCCGCTGAACCGCGGATCGTAGCCCACCGTCGTGGTGAGCCGCGGAATGCGGGAGTTGGCGAACATGCCGAACACCGTCGCGAGCGAACCGACCAGCACCATCACCTCGAATCCGAAAATCGTGTAGGGCACCCAGGCCACGATCGCCTTGCCGCCCACGACGAGTGGCCAGTAGCGCGAGACCCAGACCCAGATCCAGTAGCCGAAGGTACAGCCGAGGATGCCGCCGATGAGCGTCCACCGGCGGACGTGGCTCTCGGGGCGCGCCAACACCTCGTCGAATTCGTGGTGCGGCGTCGGCGTGTAGACCGTGAGATCGCCGAACCGCGCCTTCTTCAGCGCCTCCACCGCGTGCACGGCGGAGTCGAGTTCGTGAAAGGCCGCGATGACGCCTGGCATCAGTGGGCCCCTCCTTCCGCCGGTTGGCGCCTGAGGCGCGCCGGGATCAGTTCCTTGAATTCGGAGATCGCCATCACCGGCATCTGCTTGATGAACAGCAGGAACCACATGAAGAACCAGCCGAAGCTCCCGAGCAGGATGCCGAGGTCCACCCACGTCGGCCGGTACGTGCCCCACTGCCAGGGCTCGAACTCGTGCGACAGCGACGGGATGATGATGACGAACCGCTCGAACCACATGCCGATGTTGATGAAGATCGAGAGGATGAACAGCCACATCGGGTTGCGGCGCAGCTTCTGCGAGAACAGCGACAGCGGCAGCACGCAGTTGCAGATCAGGATGATCCACTCGGCCCACGCCCACTGGCCGAAGGCGCGCTGCCACCAGTACTCCTGCTCGAAGCTCGTGCCCGCCAGCCAGCCCATCTGGAACTCGGTGAGGTAGGCGAGGCCCACGACCATCGATACGAAGAGGCACATCTTGGCCGCCGCGTCGAGGTCGTTCAGCGTGATGTAGTGCTCGAGCTTGAAGAACTTCCGCATCGGGATGACGATCGTGAACACCATCCCGAGGCCGGAGTAGATGGCGCCGGCCACGAAGTACGGCGGGAAGATCGTCTCATGCCAACCCGGCATGTTGGCCATGGCGAAGTCGAACGACACGACCGAGTGCACGGAGAGCACCAGCGGCGTGGCGAACGCGGCCAGGAACAGGTACGCGCGGGCGAAGTGGCGCCATTCCTTGTCCGAGTTCCGCCACCCCAGCGAGAGCGTGGCGAACAGCCGCTTCCGGATGGGGTTCTTCTCCCGGTCGCGCATCACGGCGAAGTCGGGAATGAGCCCCACGAACAGGAAGGTCGCCGACACCGTGAGGTAGGTCAGAATCGCGAACACGTCCCACACCAGCGGGCTCTTCGGATTCGGCCAGATCAACCGCCAGTTCGGATAGGGCACCAGGTAGAAGAACTTCCAGGGGCGTCCGAGGTGGAGAATCGGGAACAGGCCGGCGGTCATGACCGCGAACACGGTCATCGCTTCCGACACCCGGTAGATGCTGGTGCGGAAGCCGGCGCGGAACAGGTAGAGAATGGCCGAGATCAGCGTTCCGGCGTGACCGATACCGACCCAGAAGACGAAGCTGACGATGTACACGCCCCACATGACGGGGGGCTGGTATCCCGCGACGCCGAGGCCGGCGTAGATCTGGTAGATCCACGATCCCGCCCCGACGAGCAGGGCGAGAATGGCCAGCGTGAGCAGCGCGAACCACCCCAGCGTGGGGCGCATCGTGTTGATGATGTCGTGGTCGACCTGCTCGTACGTCTTGATGGCCGGGAAGTGGACATCCGCCGACGCGACGTTCGGGCGGAGTTCCTCTCCCGATGGGAAGGGCGCAGCAGTCGTTGCCATTACCGAGCCCTCCTCAGCTGTTGGACGCCGTGCCAGGCGTCGGATGGTTGACCTTCTTCAAGTAGACCACCGCGGGGTAGGTGTTGATTTCCTTGAAAACGGTATAGGCCCGCTTGTCCTCGATGAGCTTGTTCACCGACCAGCGCTCGTCGGCCGCGTCGCCGAAGGTGATGGCCCGCGACGGGCAACTGGCCGCGCACGCCGTCGTGAACTCGTCCGGAATGAGTTCGCGGTGCTCCAGCGTGGCGCGGTTCTCCGCTTCGCGGATGCGCTGCACGCAGAACGTGCACTTCTCCATCACGCCCTTGCCGCGCACGGTGACGTCGGGATTCAGCTGCCAGTTGAGCGGCTCGGGGAAGGCGTACTGCCGGCGGTCCTTCTCGCCGTAACCGAACCAGTTGAAGTAGCGGACCTTGTACGGACAGTTGTTGGAGCAGTAGCGCGTGCCCACGCACCGGTTGTAGACCTGGATGTTCAGTCCGTCCGGCGAATGGTAGGTGGCGAACACCGGACAGACCGGCTCGCAGGGCGCGTTGCCGCACTGCTGGCACATCATCGGCACCACGCGGGCCTCCCACTCCTCGCCGAACTTGGCGTCGGGGTCGCCCTCGAAGTAGCGCTCGATGCGGATCCAGTTCATCTCGCGGCCGCGCACCACGTTGTAGCCGGTCTTCTGCACCGCGTACACACTGGCGTTCTGCCAGTGGGCCCCGACGGTGGGAATGTTGTTCTCGGCGTAACAGGCCGTGACGCACGCCGAGCATCCGGTGCAGCGCGCGAGGTCGACCGTCATCGCCCAGCGGCGCTTGGCCATGCCCAGCGGATTCTTCGGATCGTACAGCCCGAGGTGCGTGCCGGAGTCGGCCGCCGTCGGCGCGCCGATCTCACCCTGCGCGTCGGCCGCCACCGGCGCCCGCATGCCCGGCAGGTACTCGTGCGACGCGTCGCCCGGCAGCGGCGCCTCGGGCTTCTCCTCGACCTTTCCACTCAGCAGGTCGGTGATCGTGATCGCCTGCGCGATCCCGCGGCCGTGCTGGCGCGCCGAGCCCTCGGTGGAGGGGATCACCTCGTGATCGCCGGTCTTCTGGACGGATGCCTTGATGGAGGTCCAGACGAAGCCACCCGCGGCATCGGCCGCTCCCGGCACGATGTCGAACGGGTTCACGCCCACGCCGCGCGCGTACCGGCCGTACCCCCACTGAATGGTCTTCGTGGCATCCTGGTGCAGCGGGTCCCAACTCGGCACGGGCGCCGCTGAGCGGTGTCCCTGCCCCAACGCCACGGCGATCGTGTCGGGCCGAATGCCGAGGTACAGATATGCCGGCGCCTTGATCGAACCGCCGGATGTCCGGACCTCGACGATGTCGCCGCGCTCGATCCCCATCTTGGTCGCCGTCTCGGGGTGCATCTCGACCCACGAACTCCAGACGATCTTCGCTACCGGATCGGGGAGTTCCTGCAGCCACGGCTTGTTGGCGCCGCGGCCGTCGCCGAACAGCGGATGCGGGTACGTGATCAGATAGAAGTCACCCGTGGCCGACTCGAGCGCCGGCGCCTTGGACGAACCCGGCGCCGCCGACCGCACGGACCGCACCGGCATGCTCCCGCTGACGATGCCCTTGGGAAGCCCGGCCGCGAACGCCGCCGGTCCGCCGGCAAAGTGCGCCATGACCCACGCGCGATAGTCCTTCTGCGGGAAGCGCGACGCCACCGCCGGATCCTTCTGCGCCAGCGCCAGCATGACGTCGCCCGCCGCGCGGGTCTCGCGGAACACCGGATCCATGGCGGGCTGCTGCAGCGACAGCGTGCCCTTGATCGGCTGCGCGTCGCCCCAGTTCTCGAGTGCGTGCAGGTCGGGCAGGATCAGGTCGCACAACTCGACGGTCTCGTCGGGTTGCGTGGCGAACGCCACCTTGAACGGCACCTTGGCGAACGCCTCGGCGAATCCGACCGACTTGGGCAGGTAGTACGCCGGGTTGGTGCCGCGGACCATGGCCACGGGCACCGCGCCGCTGCGCATGCGGTCGACCGCGTCGGCCAGCTCCGAGTAGCGCGAGACGCCCTCGAACGCCGTGAGCGGCTGATCGGGATGCACCGTCTTGCCGACATTGCCGGCGGCCTTGTTGATCTCGGCCACCGTCATCGCCACGTCGAGGGCGTTGTCGGTGCGGACGCCGGAGAGCACGAGGCTCGGCTTGGCGGCGGCGAGGTCCCGGGCCAGCGCGCCGAGCACGTCGGCGTTCACGCCACTCGCGGCGGCGGCCTGCGCGATGCTCGTGCCCCCGCGCCCGACGGCGCCGAGCAGCGCCTGCGCGATGGCGAGTTCACTGCCCGGCTTGCAGGCGATCCACTGATCGGAGTTGAGCCCCGTGAGCGAGCGCCGCGGGCCGATGTAGACCACGCGCGGCGCGGTGGCGAAGTTGGTGCGCGCGTCGGCGAAGTCGAGTTGCTGCGGCACCGAGGCGCCCCAGCCGTCGAGGTAGTCGGCGCCGAACGAGATGACGAGCTGCGCCTCGGCGAAGCTGACGCGCGGCCACGACACGCCGTAGCTCCGGCGGTTGGCCTCGAGCACCGCCTGGTCGGCCTCGAAGTCCACACTGAGGTGGGGCTTCATGCCGAACGCCGCGAGCCACTGGTCGAGGAACTCGGGGAAGCTGCCGCTCTCGTGCTGATTGAGGAAGACGGCGTCGCCCGCCGACTGGCGGCTGCGCACCTCGCCGAGCTTCTGGCTGACCATCGTGAGGGCGTCGTTCCAGGCGATGGGCTGCCAGCTGCCGTTCTTCTTCACCATCGGCGTGCGCAGGCGGTCGGGATTGTAGAGCGCCTGCAGGGCCGACTGTCCGCGGGCGCAGATGGCGCCGCGGCTGAGCGGATGGTCCGGGTTCCCCTCGAGCTTGATCGTCCGGCCGTCGCGCGTCTCGGCGATCACGCCGCACGCCGCCGCGCACTCGCGGCAGGTCGTCGCGTAGTACGTGGACACGCCGGGGACGGTCTCGTCGGCGAGACTAGGTAGGGAATAAGTTTCCCCGCGTTCTCGGGGGTGCAGCCGGCCGCGCCGACCGCGGCGCCCGACACGCCGAGGATCTTCAGGAAGTCCCGGCGCTTGACGCCGCTCTTCTTCGACTCGTTCACGTTGGACTTGCTCATAATCAGTAGTGACAGACGGAACAGTCGTAACGCGCTT
>CAWGJO010000018.1:0-43903 GCA_963822945.1 uncultured Gemmatimonadaceae bacterium
GTCCGACGACGGCGCGCCCGCGCCCCACCGCACGATCCACGATGTCGGTGACGCGGGCCTTTTCGTGCTCGGTCTCGAGCTGATGGCGCCCTTCCATGGCCGCCGTCGCGATCTCGGCTTCGGAGGCATCCATACCCGGTCCCGGCACGTACAGCGCGCGCTTCTGCGCTGCCTTGCCCAGATGTTTGATCGCGTCGTGGGCGTTGTTGCGAGTGCCGGCGATGACGATCCATCCATTCGGCCGGGCCAATCCCTCCAACTCATTGGCGACATCGTGCAACATGCGTTCGCGTCCGACCTCGAGCGCTCTCTGCGCCGCGTCGGCGAGCGCGGTCCCGCGCGTGCCCGTATGGAAGCCCTCGCGCGCCGAGTCCCCCATGTGCGCCGCGCGACCAACGTGCGCATGCGCATTCACGCGGCCCACGCGTTCGACCCCGCGGCCGCTCACCCGGTAGAGGTCGGTGGACCGCGCATCGACGAGGGCGACGATAACGTCGGCGGGTCCCTGGAACAGCCGCATGTAGGGCGCCACGGCAATCCCCATTCGCCAGGTGAGCGAGGTCGGGGGCGCGCGGAAGGTCGCTCCCACATGCAGCGGCCCATCGGCAGTGATGAACGCGACCCACCCCGCCGCGCCATCTACATCGTCGCTCAGCTCGCCCGTCAGCTTTTCCAGCAGCTCCGCGGCCTTGTCGAATTCATTGCGCTCGGCGTGCGGGGCGCCGCTCAGGGCCTTGCGCTGCGCAACGACCGCGCTGGCAAGGGTCTTCCGCCAGGTGCGGCGCGCGACGGCGTCCAGTTCGGTCGGGTCGACGTACACATGAAGCACGTGCCGGTCGCGGGCCGAACGCTCCAACTTGGCCAGTTGTGAATAGGTAAGCATCCCCCACCTCCCCGGGATCGAAAAGAAACCCGGGACGCGTCACGCGCGCCCCTAGAGGTCTGTCTGCAGGGTATCGCGACGGTTGTTGCGCGTCAGTCGGCGCAATACTCACGCGTCGTCAGGGAATCCGCGCCTGACTAATGCGCGCGACATGCGCATCTGGCCATCCGGCCGGAATTTCTGGCAGGATTTACCGTTCCCACCCCTCCCGGCACAGGAGCCACCATGCACAGCCCCCGAAACCCCCGCGCGCGTTTCCGGCGCAAATCCGTCCTGCGACTCGGATACGCCCTCGCGCTCGCCGCCCTCGTGGGCGCCGCCCCCGCGCTGCGCGCCCAGCAGGCGCCTCCCGATCGCATCCAGCTCAACCAGTATCTCGATTGCAGTCCGTGCTGTCGCCGCAGATTTCGCCCGACGGATCGCAGATCGTCTACGGCCGGCGTCGGGTGGACAAGATGAACGACCGCTGGCGCACGTCGCTCTGGATCATGAACGCCGACGGCACGCACGACCGCTTCCTGGCCGACGGCTCGGGCGCGCAGTGGTCGCCGGACGGCAAGCGCATCGCCTACGTGGCCGAGGGCAAGCCGGCGGGCGACAAGATCTTCGTGAAGTGGGTCGATCTCGAGGTCCGGGCCCGCAGGTCTCGAATCTCACCGAGTCGCCGTCGAACCTCGCGTGGTCGCCCGACGGCAAGGCGATCGCGTTCAACATGAACGTGCCCGATCCCCTGGGCGCCGAGTGGCACATTCCGATGCCGGCGCCCCCCAAGGGCGCCAAGTGGGTGGAGCCGCCGAAGATCGTCACGCGGCTCAACTTCCGCCGCGACCGTGTCGGGTACAGCGACACGTACTACACCCAGATCTTCACGATTTCCCCGACGGCGGTGAAGCCCGCCAAGTCACGACCGGCAACTGGAATGCCTCGGCGCCGGCGTTCTCCGGCGACGGACAGTGGGTGGCGTTCTCGTCGCTCCGCGTGCCGACGCCGAGCATGCGTTCCGCCATTCGGAACTGTACGCGGCCAACGTGCGCACCGGCGAGGTCCGGCAGCTCACGCACCAGTCCGGCACCAGCGGTGGGCCCGTCTACTCGCCCGACGGACGGCTCGTGGCCTACACGCACGCGGACTCGGTGGACCACTCCGCGTGGTCGCAGGGCAACATCTGGATCATGAACGCCGACGGCTCCAACGCGCACGCCGTGACCGCCAGCCTCGACCGCCCGGTGTCGGGCGTGCTCTGGGCGCCGGACGGCCGCGGCGTGTACTTCAACACCCAGAGCGAGGGCTCGCAGAACCTCTATTACGCCTCGACCTCGGGCCAGGTGCGCGCGGTGACCACGGGCACGCAGGTGCTGAACGTCACCGACCTGAGCCGCTCCGGACTGGCCGTCGGCATTCGCAGCACGCCGACGATCCGGGCGACGTGGTGACGTTCGCCATTCCCGCCTCCGGCACCACCTCCACGTTCGCCCAGCGCACCGACGTGAACGGGTCGCTACTCTCGGGGAAGAAGCTCGCCACGACCGAGGGCATCTGGTACACGTCGAAGGACGGGCTCAAGATTCAGGGTTGGATCGTGAAGCCTCCCGATTTCGACCCGCACAAGAAGTATCCGCTGGTCCTGCACATTCACGGCGGGCCGCAGGCCATGTACAACGTCGCCTTCAACTTCGCGAACCAGGACGAGGCGGCGAAGGACTACGTGGTGCTGTACACCAACCCGCGCGGCAGCACGGGGTACGGTGAGAAGTTCACCAACATGATCGACAACGATTACCCCGACCACGACTTCGACGACCTGATGGCCGGCGTGGACACGGTGATCGGCCGTAGGTAATCGACACCAGGAACCTGTTCGTGTACGGCTGTTCCGGCGGCGGCGTGCTCACGTCGTGGACGGTGGGACACACCAACCGCTTTGCGGCGGCCGTGGTGCAGTGCCCGGTGATCGACTGGATCAGCTTCGTCGGCGTGACCGACGGCGCCGGCTGGTACGAGAACTTCGCCAAGCCGTTCTGGGAAGATCCGAGCGAGTGGCTGCGGCGTTCCCCGATCATGTACGTGGGCAACGTGACCACGCCCACCATGCTCATGACGGGCGTGCTCGATCTGCGCACGCCGATCCCGCAGACCGAGGAGTTCTATCGCGCGCTGAAACTGCGCGGGATTCCCACGGCGATGTTGCGGATGAACAACGAGTACCACGGCACGTCGAGCACGCCGTCGAACTTCCTGCGCACGCAGCTGTACGCGGAGGGCTGGTTCCAGCGCTACGGCCACATGGCGGCCGACAAGGCCGCCACGGAGTCGATGCAGCACTGACCGTCGTCGCTCGGCAGACCGCGCCGTCGCTCCGGATGTCCCGGGGCGGCGGCGCGGTGCTGTCGGTCGTTGCCTGACACCCGGCGCCCCCGCCCCTGATGCCGCGTGCGTTGCCGCAGCGTGAAGTTCCGAGAGGAGAACCAGGAGGCCGCATGACCGACCGGCAACGCACGCCACCCGGCGGCGACGATACGAGCCAGGCCCCCGGGCCCACCCGCCGCCCCTGGCTGCTGTGGCTCGCCATCGTCGCGCTGCTGCTGCTGCCGCCGATGTTCTCATCCACGTTCGGCGCGCCGCGCATGCCGTACAGCACCTTCGTGCAGAAGCTCGACTCCGGGCTCGTGGCCAGCGTGCAGGTCGGCGACTCGTACATCACGGGCACGCTCAAGACACCCGACGCCAGTGGGGAGAAACGGTTCGTCACCAACCGGGTGGATCCGGGGATCGCCGACCAGTTGCGCCAGCACGGCGTGCCGTTCTCCGGCATCGCGAGCGGCGGCGTGCTCGACAACCTGGTGCTCTGGCTCATTCCGGCCGTCCTGTTCGTCGCCATGTGGTGGTTCCCGGCCCGGCGCACGCTGGGGCAGCAGCCCACCGGGCTGCTCGGCGTCGGCAAGAGCCGGGCGCGTTACGTCGAGACGGACACGAAGGTCTGCTTCGACGACGTGGCGGGCGTCGACGAGGCAAAGAACGAGCTGCGGGAGGTGGTCGCGTTCCTCAAACCCCACCGCCTACGGTCGGCTCGGCGCGCACATCCCCAAGGGCATCCTGCTGGTCGGTCCGCCGGGCACCGGCAAGACGCTGCTGGCCCGCGCCGTGGCCGGCGAAGCCGGCGTGCCCTTCTTCTCGATCAGCGGCTCGGAGTTCGTCGAGATGTTCGTCGGCGTCGGCGCGGCGCGCGTGCGCGACCTGTTCGAGCAGGCGCGCACGCACGCGCCCTGCATCATCTTCGTCGACGAGCTCGACGCGCTGGGCCGCGCGCGCGGCGCCGGGCGCGATACGGGCGGCCACGACGAGAAGGAGCAGACGCTGAACCAGCTGCTGGTCGAGCTCGACGGCTTCGATCCCGACAGCGGGGATCGTGCTGCTCGCCGCCACCAACCGGCCGGAGATCCTCGACCCGGCGCTGCTGCGCGCGGGGCGCTTCGACCGCCAGGTCCTGGTCGACCGGCCCGATCGCGCCGGCCGCGCCGCGATCCTCGCCGTCCACCTGCCGAAGATCCGCAGCAGCCGGACGTCGACGTGGAGACGATCGCGGCGCTCACTCCGGGCTTCACCGGGGCCGACCTCGCGAACCTGGTCAACGAGGCGGCGCTGGCTCGCCACGCGTCGCGGCGCCGAAGCGGTGTCGATGGCCGACTTCACCGCCGCCGTCGAGCGGATCGTGGCGGGCCTGGAGCGGAGAAACCGGATGCTGAACCCGCGCGAACGCGAGATCGTCGCGCACCACGAGATGGGCCACGCGCTCGTCGCCGCGGCGCTGCCGGGCAGCGATCCCGTGCACAAGGTCTCGATCATCCCGCGCGGATCGGAGCGCTCGGCTACACGCATGCAGCGGCCGACCGAAGACCGCTATCTGATGACCCGCGGACGAACTCGAAGGCAAGCTCGCGGTGCTGCTCGGGGGCCGCGCCGCCGAGGACCGGTGTTCGGCGAACTCTCGACCGGAGCCGCCGACGACCTGGCGCGCGCCACCGAGATCGCGCGCAACATGGTGAGCCGGTTCGGCATGGACGAGAACGTGGGGCACGTGGTGTACGGCCAGACGTCGGCGCCGTTCATCCCGCAACCGTCGTACGCGCCCGCCGAGCCTCCGCCGTTCAGCAACCAGACGGCCCGCGAGATCGAGGTGGGCATCCGCCGGCTGCTGCAGGATGCGCTCGGCCGCGCGCTCGCCATCCTGGCCGCCAACCGCGAGTCGCTGGACGTGGGGGCGCACCGCCTCATCGAGAAGGAGACGCTCACCCGCGACGAGCTTCCGCCGCTCGTCACCCGGCCGCCGACCGCGCCCACGGCGCCGTCCGCGATCGCGAACTCGAACCCGCCCTCGAATCGTGAACGCCACCGCCGCTCCACCCGCGCCGCGGCACATGCTGTCCAACGGCGAGATCGCCACGCGATTCGAGGAGGTGGCATCGCTCCTCGAAGCGCAGAACGCCAGCCAGTATCGCGTGCAGGCATGGCGCGGCGGCGCGGCCACGCTGCGCCAGTCGGAGCGTTCGGCGGCCGAGATCCTCGACACCGAGGGACTGGACGGCTTGGAGGCGCTCCCGGGAATCGGGTCGGCGCTGGCGCGCGCCACACGTGAATTGGTGGACACCGGCACGCTGGGTATGCTGCAGCGGCTGCGGGGCGAGAGCGACCCGCTCGCCGCGCTCGCCTCCGTGCCGGGCGTGGGCCCGGCGCTCGCCCAGCGCGTGCACGACGAACTCGACGTGGACACGCTGGAAGCGCTGGAGGCTGCCGCCAACGACGGGCGGCTGGAACGCGTGAAGGGCTTCGGCCCCAAGCGCGTGGCGGGCATTCGGGACTCGTTGGCCACCCGGCTGCGCCGTCGGCAGCGCTCGGCCGGCGCGGTTCCCGCGGCGGAATCGCCCTCGGTGGACGAGTTGCTCGACGTGGACCACGAGTATCGTGAAAAGGCGTCGCGCGGCGAGCTGCCGCAGATCGCCCCGCGCCGGTTCAATCCCACCGGCGAGAAGTGGCTCCCGGTGCTCCACACCACGCGCGGCGACCGCCACTACACGGCCTTCTTCTCGAACACGGCCCGCGCCCACGAACTCGGCCGTACGCACGACTGGCTGGTGCTCTACTACGACGGCCGGGACGGGGAGCACCAGTGCACGATCGTCACCGCGCCCAAGGGTCCGCTCAAGGGCAGGCGCGCGGTGCGCGGCCGCGAGCGGGAATGCGTGACGCACTATCACCTGTCGTCCTGAACCCTTCCCAGAGCACCCGTCCCGCGGCAGAAGACTCCCTGAATCCGGGCTGAACCGGCCGGCCGCCGGGCCCGTACATCATTCCGATCATACCTCCACCCGGCCCGCCATGTCTTCGGATCCTCACACGCAGCTCCCCCTCAAACCGCTCGACTACGTGCTGCTCCTGGCCCTGAGCGAGGGTGAGGCGCACGGCTACGGTCTCGTCCAGGAAGCCGCCGCTCGCAGCCAGGGGGCCATTCGCCTGGAGCCGGGCAACCTGTACCGCGTGCTGCGGCGGCTGCTCGACGCCGGCCTCGTCGCCGAATCGGGAGACGGCCGGCCACCGACCTCGACGATGAGCGTCGGCGGTACTACCGCATCACCGCCCTCGGGAGGCGGGTGGCCGCCCTCGAAACCCGGCGGCTGCGCGCGCTCCTCGCCTCTCCCGCCGCGCGCGCGTTGGCCGGAGAGCCGGCATGACACGCCGGCCGGTGTCGCGCGCCGAGCGGCTCTACGCACTCCTGCTGCGCCTGTACCCGCGCCGCTATCGCGCGCGCTTCGCGCGGGACCAGCGCGAGCTGTTCCGAGACCTGCACCGCGCGGCAGATGCCCGGGGCCGGCCTGCAGTCCTGCGACTCTGGCTGCGTCAGCTCCTGGACCTGCTGCGAACGGCCCCCCTCGAACGCGCGGCGTCCATCCGCGACGCGCTCATCGCTCCCTTCGTTCCCGCTCAACGGAGTTTCACCACCCGCCGCGCCGCGGGAGGAGACGGCATGCTCGCCCGACTCGTGCAGGATCTGTCATACGCCGTCCGCATGTTGCGGAAGAGCCCGCTCTTCACCGCCACCGCGGTCGTCGTCATCGCACTGGGCGCCGGTGCGGTTACCACCATCTACAGCGCGGCCAATGCGATTCTGCTGCGGCCCATTCCCGGCGTGCGCGATCCCGGCTCGCTGGTCCAGATCCAGCGCACGCAGAGCGACGGGCACGGTACGCTGTCGGCGTCGTATCCGTACACCCAGCAGCTTCGCGACAACGTGCATTCGCTGAGCGGCGTGGTGGGGTGGGCCTCCGCCCAGCTCAACATCGGCGTGGGCAACACGCACATTGCGGCCGCCGGCAATCTGGTGACCGCCAACTATTTCGACGTGCTCGGCGTGTCGCCCGAGCTGGGCCGGTTCTTCGTACCGGCCGAAGACAGTGGCGCCGGGGCGCACCCGGTGGTGGTCATCAGCCACGGCTTCTGGCGGCGCGCGCTGGGCGGCGACCCCGGTGTGGTGGGTCGCGTGCTCGACGTCAACGGCACGCCGCTGACCGTGATCGGCATAGCGCCGCCGTCGTTCGACGGAACGATACCGTTGATCCGGATGGACGCGTGGATCCCGCTGATGATGACGCCGCAGCTGCGCCCCGGCTCAACGCGGCTCACCTCGCCGAACACCGGATGGTTGAACCTGTTCGGACGCCTGCGCCCGGGCGTATCGCGCGGGGCGGCGGAAGCGGAGGTGGTGGCCGTCACGCGCAACGCCGCCAACAGCGGGGCGGCCTCCAGGACGTCCAGTCGGTTCAGCGGGGCACGCCTGTACCAGCTGTCCATCATGCCTCCCGAGGTGCACGACGCGGTGCTCGGCTTCTTCGCGTTGCTGTTTGTGATCGCCACACTGGTATTGCTGATCGCGAGTGTGAACGTGGCCGGCATGCTGCTGGCCCGCGGCATAGGGCGGCGGCGCGAGCTTTCCGTGCGCGCCGCGCTCGGTGCCGCCCGGCGGCGGCTGGTCGCCCAGCTCCTCACGGAAACCCTGGTGCTCTACGGGCTGGGGGCGGCGGGAGGCGTGGCGATCGCTTACGGCGGGTCGCGCCTCCTCGAGCACGTGCCCCTGCCGGCCGACGTTCCGCTGGTGCTGCACCTGGCGCCGGACGGCCGCGTCCTGACCTTCGCCCTCGGCGTGGCATTGGTCGCGGGGCTCGCCTTCGGATTGGCCCCCGCGCTGCGCTCCACGCGCATCGATCTCGCCACCGGGCTGCGCGGTGACACGGCGGGATCGGGAAGCAACCGGTCGCGCGCGCGGAGTGCACTGGTCATCGGCCAGGTAGCGCTGTCACTCCTGCTGCTCGTGTCCGCCGGGCTGTTCATGCGCGCGCTGGAACGCGCCCAGCGGGTGGATCCCGGCATGGACGTGAATGGCGTGGCCGTGGCGGAGCTCAACCTCAACATCGCGGGCTACGATTCGGTGGCCGGCGCGCAGGCATACGACCACCTCAAACGAAGCCTGCAGGCCGTACCCGGCGTGACCACGGTGTCGTACGTGCAGGTGCTCCCGCTATCCATGAGCCGCATGACGTACGACATGCGTGTCGACGGCTACACGCCCCAGCACGACCCGGATGGGCGGGGCGAGGTGGCCGTCGATGTGAATCTCGTGGACGGCGACTACTTCTCGGCCGTCCGCACGCCGCTCGTGAGCGGGCGCACCTTCGGCCCGGCGGACAACGAGAGCGCCCCCAGGGTGGCGGTTGTGAACCAGGCATTCGTCGAGCGGTACTGGCCCGATCGCAATCCCGTCGGTCGCGGCTTCCAACTGAGCGGCGTTCCGTACACGGTGGTGGGCGTGGTCCACGACGCGAAGTATCGCACGCTGGCCGACCCGCCCACGCCCTTCGCTTTCATCTCCACCTCCCAGAACTGGGACGGCGATCGGCAGCTGCTCGTGCGGACGGCCGGCGATCCTGCCGGGCTCAGTCCGACGATCCGGAGACTGGTACACGATGCCATGCCGAACCTGCCTCCGGCCCAGATCACGACGTTGGCAACGGTCACGGGAATCGTTCTCTTGCCCCAGCGCGTGGCCGCCGCGGTGACCGGCACGCTCGGAATCGTGGGACTGCTCCTGGCGGCGGTGGGCCTCTACGGTGTGATCGCGTATTCGATGTCGCAGCGTGCCCGCGAGATCGGCATTCGCATGGCGTTGGGCGCCGACCGCCGGTCGGTGCTGGGACTGGTGGTGGGTGAGGGGTTCCGGCTGGTGGCGGTGGGCATCGCCATCGGCGTGGCGCTGGCCTTCGGCGTCACCCGGTTCATGGAACCCTTCCTGTTCGGCGTGAGCCCGGTGGATCCCGCCACCTTTGGCGGCATCGCGATCGGCCTGGCGTCCATCGCGATGCTCGCCAGCTACTTTCCCGCCCGCCGGGCGGCCGCGGCCGATCCGGCGGAGGTGCTGCGCCAGGACTGAGCGCCGAAGCGCTCAGCGGCCCCCGCCCCGGCCCCCGCGTCCCGAGGGACGCGGCGTCGGCGCGGCCGGCTTCTCCGACGCCCCGGGCGCGGTCCAGAATCCCGGCGTTCCCCGTGCCTCGGCCGCGAGTCGCCCGCCGAACAGCGCGGCGTTGAACACCACGCGGAAGGTGCCCTCCGGCTGCCCCCGCCATTGCGGGCGGAACCCGATCAGCACCACGTGGCCGCGGCCGTGATCCACGTCCAGCGCGGCGGCGTACCCCTGGATGTACCGGTCGCCGAGCAGATACCCCGAGAGCAGCGGCGACCCCGCCGTCTGGTACGTGGCGAGCGCCGCTCCGCGGAACCCGTCGAGCGTGGTGAACACGGGGCTCCCGTCCACGAACACGTTGGCCGCGACCGGCATCCCGGCCATCACCGGATGCTGCGGATCGGCGGTGACCCGCAGGATGGAGCCGCTGGAGAAGTAGTCCTGACGCTTCAGACCGGCCACGACGTTCTTCACGGGCAGGTGGAGTTGATCGATGGCGAAGTCGGCGCTCTCGTTCAGGCAGACGAGTGTGCCGCCCGCGTTCACGAAGGTGTCGAGCGCGCGTACGCCCTCGTCGCCCAGCCCGCCCTCGTAACGCGGCGGGACGGTGCCGTGCGCGTACCCGTTCATGATCGAGCGGGGGCGGTCGGAGGCGACGAGGATCACGTCGTAGTGCGACGACAGGTCGCCGGCCTGAATGTCGGCGTTGGTGAGCACCGTGTACTTGAAGTCGTACTGGTCGAGCAGCCACTGCGTCCATCCCTCATCCATGCTCGCCGTCCACGGCTTGTAGATGGCGATGCGCGGACGCACCGGCACGGCGCCGGCTGTGCTCGACACCCGTTGGCCGCGAACGTACAGCGACGACGCCAGCGCGTCGGCGCGCGCCGTCGAGAGCCCGGACACGAGATAGTGTCCGCTGGCGCCGTCGGCACCGGGCGCGAAGGCGATGGCACCACCGGCCGCGAGCGCCCGGTTCATGAACCGGTAGGCGTTGGTCTGCGCCGGGTCGAGCGACACCACCGCTCCTGAACCCGTCAGCCGGCCCGGCAGCGGACTGATCCCCGCCGCCTCGGCGTTGGTCTCGAAGGGCGCATCGGGCGCCGTGCGCCAATCGACGGGGTTCCCCTCCACCGGCTCGAGCGCCGCCGAGAACTCGTCGGGCAACGGCGCGCGCGCCTCCACCACGTGCACGTTCATCTGATAGGGCAGCGTCCACCCCGCGGCGTCGTACGGCTGCTCCGGCGGCCCGCCGGGGAACTGGCGAAGGTCGGGGTAGTCCTGCGGCTCCATGAGTTGCCGCACGAACTGCGCGAACTCCTGATCCATGGGAATCACCCACGTTCCCGCCGGATAGGTGACGCCGCCGTAGTCGGCCGCGTGCGCCAGCGCGTCGATGCGCACGCCATTGAACGCGAATCGCTTGAGCAGGTTCGACGCCGACACCGGGTCGTGCTGCTGCTGCGGGATGATGTACGAGTAGGGCGGCTCCTTCTTGTAGCGCGCAATGGTCTCGGTGCCCGCCTTGTACCGGTTGTACAGCACCTCCTCGCGGTACTTGGCGGCGTAGTCGAGCACCGCCATCGATGCGGTCTCCATGTAGTCCACCGCGTCGCGCAGCCGCCACCACCCGCCCTTCCACGGACTGGGATAAGCGACTGGGGCCGCAGGTCGCGATACTCCGACGGGAAATCCTGGATCGTGTAGAAGTGCGGTGTCGCGTACCGATAGAGCGCCGTTTCCGTCCAGAACGCGTCGATGTTCATGAGCATCGGCATGTAGTCGATGTAGCCGGGATACCAGGCGTCGAATCCCGTGCCCATGTGCGTGGCCCCCGGCATGTTGTTCGACTCGAGTTCCTGCGCGATCGTCATGCCGATGGTGTTGACCTCGCGCGACATCAGCGCCGGCACTTCGGGCGCGATCGGCTCGGCGAACGGCGGCAGCCAGATCCGGGTCGGGAAGGGCGCCGTCTGGTGCTGCACGTAGATGATGTCGGGCTCCCACTCGCGCCAGGTCCGCGCGATCACGCGCGACTCCACGACGTTCAGCATGTACGCGTCGCGGTTGTTGTCGTGGCCGATGTACTTCTGATACAGCTCGTGCAGCGGCGACACCTCGTAGGGCGTCCCCACGTTCTCGCGGTACCAGTGGACGACGATGTTCTGTCCGTCGGGATTGATCGACGGCCAGAGCAGGAGCACGTCGTTGTCGAGAATCTCCCTGACCTCCGGATCGGCGTCGGCCTTCGACAACAGGTCGTACGCCAGTTGGATCGTGTGCTGGGAGCCGGCGATCTCGCTGGCGTGCAGCCCGCCGCTGATGTCCACGAACGCCTTGCCCTCGCGCGCCAGCAGGTGGGCGTCGGCCGCGCTCAGTCCTTCGGGGTGGGCGAGCTTCTGCGCGATGTCCCGGTAGTGGTCGAGCTTCGCCAGATTCTCCGGCGACGAGATGATGGCGAGCGTCCAGGGATGGCCGGTGGACGTGACCCCCACGTCCACGAGCTTGATGCGGTTGCTGGCCGCGGCGAGCCGGCGGAATAGGCGATGGACTGGTCGTAGTCCACCAGCCGGAAGTCCGCGCCCACCCGGAAGCCGAACACCGACTCGGGCGTCGGGATGGCGGACTGCTGGGCGCCGGCGGCGCGCGGGGCGAGCACCAATGCCACCGCACCAACGGTGAACATGCGGCGAAGAACACGCGGCAACATGAAGACTCCTGGAGGGTGGCGGCGGGCGGAGCGCCACGGATCGGGCACCCGGGCGCTCATGTGATCCTACATCCCGGCCGGACTCCGGCAAGGTTGGGCGCGCGCCGCCGTGCGTCAACCACGCCCCAGGGCCGATGCCGGCCGGCGCGACGCGCCGCTAGCGGCGCCCGCCGAACAAAAGCGAGTCCACCAGCGCCCGGCTCTCCGGCGACGCCCAGTCGCGGATGAACTGCGTGCCCACGATCCGCCCAGACGCCGAGATGAGAAAGGTCTCGGGCACGCCGCGCACCTGATAGCGATCCATGACGCGCGACCGGCGGTCGTGGAGCACGTCGAAGGTGAGCCCGTAGGCGTTCGCGAAGTCGCGGATCTTCGCGTCGGTGCCCGGGTCGTCCACGCTCACCGCCAGAATGCGCAATCCGCGCGGCCCGTAGTCGCGGTACAGCCGCTCGAAGCTCGGCATCTCCTCGCGGCAGGGCTGGCACCAGGTGGCCCAGAAGTTGAGGATCACCGGATGGCCGGTGAAGTCGGCCAGCGAGCGCGACTCCCGCGGCGTGCCGACGGTCGACACGGTGAACGCCGGCGCCACCGAGCCCACGGTCACGGGAGGCGGCGCCGATGCGAGCCACCGGGGCAGCAGCAACGCCGCGCCGGCCGCCACCGCAACGACGCCGACGACGATCAGGGCCCAGGGCCGGCGCGGGCTGGTCATGGATCGATGCCTTGCATGCCTGGAATTAAACCGAACGCCGCCCCGCCGCGCACCTGCCGTTCCGCGCCTTGTCGCTCTGGTTCCCCGCCCTCTGATTCGCTGTTCTCCCCACCCCTCGCCCACCCCCATCCCGGCCGTCCCCCATGCCGCGATCCATCCGTCCCGCCCTGCTCGCACCACTCCTCCTCATGGCGGCCGGCGGCTGCCGCCAGCGCCGCGACGCCGGCGGGCAGGCCGAGCGCGTGGTCTGCGTCTCCAAACAGATCAACGAATTCATGTTCGCCATCGGCGCGCAGGATCTGCTGGTCGGACGCGATCTCACGTCGATCTACCCGCCGGCCATCACGACCATCACGTCGGTGGGCTACCACCGCGCGCTCAACGCCGAAGGCATCATCTCGTTGCGCCCCACCCTCTTTCTCACCGACGGCAACTACGGCCCGTCGGAGGTCACGGCGCAGTTGCAGAAGGTCGGAATTCCAATCCTTACCCTGACCCCGGGCAACACGCCCGACACGCCGAAGCGCTGCTCACCACGCTCGGCAAGCGGTTCGATCGCCAGGCCGCGGCGGACAGCGTCCTCGCTGCCTGGAAGTCCGGCATGGACAGCGTGCTGGCGGACACCCTCAAGTGGGCGGGCACCAAACGGCCCCGCGTGCTCATCATGCACTTCGGACAGATCGCCAACGACTACCTGGCGCTCAAGCGGGGCGGCGTCGCCGACCACATGCTGCACTGGGCGGGCGCCGAGAACGCCGTCGACTCCGTGGGCGGCATGATGCGGCTGACGCCGGAACTGATCGCGAAGGCGGCACCCGATATCATCATCGCCACCGATGTGGGCTTCGACCGCTACGGCAGTGCGCAGAAGTTCGCGAACATTCCGGGCGTGAATCTCACACCGGCGGCGAAAACGGGACGCATCTACCGCATCGAGGAAACCGACGTCATGTACTTCGGCCCGCGCACGCCGGCCGCCGTCCGCCGCCTGGAAGGATTCTTCCATCCGAGCGCGGCCGCGCCGTGACGGGCCCGCGATGCTGAAGAAGCTGTCGTTCGGCCAGATCTACCTCCTCCTCACCGTGCTGTCGTCGCCGCCGTGGTCGCGTCGGCGGGTATCGGCGCGTTCACGTTCACGCCCGGCGAGATGTGCGCTACCTGGCCCAGGCCGCCGGATGGATGCCGGCCACCGCTCCGACGCGTTGAGCCGCAACGTGTTTCTTCAACTGCGGCTCCCGCGCGTGCTGCTGGCCGGGCTCACCGGCGCCGTGCTCGGCGTTTCGGGCACGTTGATGCAGGGCCTGTTCCGGAACCCAATCGTGGAACCGGGCCTGGCCGGCACCTCGGCCGGCGCCGCCTTCGGTGCGGCGCTCGTGTTCGTGCTCGGCGAGAAGACCACGCTCGCGTTCACGGCGCCGCTGGGCGCTCGCCGTGCCCATGCTGGCGTTCCTCGGCGCGTTCGGCGCCACCATGCTCGTGTACCGCGTTTCCACCTCGTCGCAAGGTGAACGTGTTCACCCTGCTGCTGGCGGGCATCGCAGTCAACGCCGTATGCTCGGCGGGCACCGGGTTCCTGTCGTACGTCGCCCGCGATCCCCAGGCGCGCAACATCACCTTCTGGAACCTCGGCACGTTCACCACGGCCAACTGGCGCGGCACGAGCCTCGTCGGGCGATCTTCCTGATCTGCTTCTTCTGGTCGCTGCGGCACGGCAAGTCGCTCAACGCCCTGATGCTCGGCGAGGACGAGGCGGCCTCGTTGGGCATCGACCCGGCGCGGCTGATCCTGCGACTCATCGTCATCAACACGATCATGGTGGCCGTGGACACCGCCATGGTGGGCGTGATCGCGTTCATCGGCCTCGTGGTACCGCACATCCTGCGCATGCTCCGTTCGTCCGACTACACCTTCCTGTTGCCGGCGTCGGCGCTGTTCGGGGCGGTGTTGATGGAGTGCATCGACATCGTCGCGCGCCTGATCATCCCGCCTGCCGAGCTGCCCATCGGGATCATCACTGCCGTGGTCGGTGCGCCGGTATTCCTGTACATCCTGCTGCGCCAGCAGCGAAGCGGCGGGGCGGCGTTCTATGGTTGAGGTCCGCGGCGTGCACTATCGCGTGGCCGGCGCGCACATCCTGCGCGACCTCAACGTGCGATTCCGGTCGGGCAAGTTCAACGTCATCCTCGGGCCGAACGGCGCGGGCAAGTCGACGTTGCTGAAGATCGCCACGGGGCTGCTCGCGCCCACCGAGGGCGAGGTGCGCTACGACGACCGCTCCGTGGCGACATCGGCGCCGAGGCGCTGGCCCGGCGCCGCGCCGTGCTTTCCCAGCACGTGGAGTTGGTATTCCCGCTCGCCGTGCAGGACGTCGTGCTCATGGGGCGCTATCCGCACTACGGGCGCGTCCCCACGGCCCACGATCGGGAGATCGTGGACCGCGCGCTCGGCTTGGTGGACATGACGGACAAGCGGATGCAGTTGTACCCGACGCTGTCGGGCGGCGAGCAGCAGAAGGTGCAGCTCGCCCGCGTGCTGGCCGAGATCTGGAACTACGATGCGCCCGACGGCGAGAAGTATCTGTTCCTCGACGAGCCCACATCCAACCTGGACGTGCACTACCAGCTGCACCTGCTCGACGTGGCCCGCGAGCTGCTCGGGTTCCAATGCACGGTGATCGCCATCCTGCACGATCTGAACGTGGCCCTCCACTATGGCGACGCGTTCTTCGTGCTCGACCACGGGCAGCTGGCACAGGAAGCCGACGACGCCGGCGCGATCTCGGCGTCGCTCATCGAGCGCGTGTTCCACGTGCAGGCGCACCGTGTGGCGGATCCTGAGAGCGGCGAGGGGTTCTGGCGGTTCAGCCTGTAGCGCGCGGCCGCCCGCCGTGCGTGCAATCCCATACGAAACGCTTGCGAGTAGCGCGTTCTTCCCGGCCGGCGGCGGATGCTATGTTGAAGGAGAGCGCGTGCGGTCGGTGATCCGGTGTCCGCGCCGCCATTCCTCAGTCCAACTGCCAGGAGACGCCGCATGACCACCCAACGGACCTCCTCGACATCCGACACCCGCCCATCGGCGTGCCCCCGTCGGGCCGGCGCGCTGCTCGCCACCGCAGCCGTGCTGCTGGCCGCCGGCGCGTGCAAGAACACGGCGACCCATCCGGGCGACCTGCTGGGGATCGCCGGAACGTACCAGTTGGTCTTGGTGAACGCGTTGCCCCTTCCCTATCAGGACGGCAACACGTTCGTGGTGCGGGGCTCGCTCGTCATCCACGGCACTCCGCGCTACGACCTCACGGAAACCGACAGTGTCGCCGGGGGCACGACCAACTTCACCTCCAGCGGACTGTGGAACGCCTCCAACAACGCGCTCGTGCTGAAGGACGACAACGGCACGGATTATTTCGGCACGCTGACGGGCGCAGGGATACGGTTCGCGTCCAGGTCGGTTCGCATCTGGGCACGTATATCCGGCAGTAGGGTCCGACGCTGCAGGCGACCCTACTCGGTCTGCAGCGCCACCAGCGGTCCCACACGCGCCGCGCGCCACGCCGGCAGCAGACCGGCGACGACCGCGCTGACGCCAAGTACCCCGACGGCGAACGCGATCGATGCGGGATCGAGCGGACCGACCCCGAACAGCTGGCTGCGCAGGAGCAGCACGCCCACGATCAAGAGCGGGATGCCGGCAAGGAAGCCGAACGCGATCAACTGCAGCCCGTCGCGCAGAACCATGCGCACGATGTCTCCGGGCTGCGCACCGAGCGCCATCCGCAGGCCGAACTCGCCGGTGCGCTGGAGCGTGGCGTACGACATGATGCCGTACAGTCCCATTGCCGCGAGCACCAAGGCCAGCACGCCAAAGCCGCTCACGAATCGCGCCATCAGGATGTCCTGCCGGATGGACTTCCGCGTGAGGACGGTCAGGGGCTGATCGTCGTCGACGCGGAGCTCCGGCGCGGCCGATGTCAGAGCCCGGCGCACCGGTTCCGCGATGGCCGCCGGATCGCCGGCCGCCCGAACCTCGAACACGAAATCCGGGTTTCCACCCCCGAGCGCCGCGTAGAGCCTCGCCGGTGGAGTTCCGCGCAGATCGTGATCATGCACGCCGGCGGCCACGCCCACGATCTCATACTCCTGCTCGCCGTCGCTCACCTGCCGGCCCACGGCGCCACCGTGGGGGAAGTACTTTGTAACGAACGCCGCATTGACGACCGCCGCTCGCGGCGAACGATCGCCCTCACCGGGCGCGATGTCCCTGCCCTGGAGCATCCGCGCGCCAATCGCCCGAAAGTATCCGGGCCCGATCGCGTCGAAGTTCACCGACGAATCGGCCTCGGTGCGCGACACGAACCCCGGAGCCTCGAGGGTAATGACCGACTCGGAGCCACTGAAGATTCCGTTGGTCGAGTACGAGACCGCCGCTACACCGGGCACCGACGACAGTGCCTCACGCAGATGCACCCGGAGCGCGCTCAGCCCCGCCGCGGTCAACTTCAGGGGCTCGGCGCTCACGCCAACCACCAACAGATGATCTCGGTCGAGTCCCATGTCCCGCGTCTCGAGCGCGCGGAGACTCCGCAGGACCATGCCCGTGGCCACGAGCATCATCAACGACAGCGCCACCTGCGCCATCACCAGCGCGCGACCGGCGCGAAACCGACGCCACCCTCCGGTCACCCCGCGCGCATGCGACCGAAGCACTCCAGAAAGGTTCACACGGGTGGCCCGCAGCGCCGGTGCCAACCCGAACACGAGCGCCGTCCCCACACTGAGCACGGCAGCGAACCCGAGCACCGTGCCATTCAGCCCGGCGCCGATGGGCAACACCTGATCGCCGCCCGAGAGCGCCCGCAACAGGACCGCGATACTCCCGTGCGCCAGCCAGAGTCCGAGCCCGGCCCCGGTGATCGCGAGGATCAGGCTCTCCACCATTAACTGCTGCACGATGCGCCAGCGGCCGGCGCCGAGGGCGAGGCGCACACCGATCTCGCGGCTGCGCGATGCCGCGCGCCCGAGCATCAAGTTGGCCACGTTCGCGCACACGATCAGGAGTACCAGGCCCACGGCGACGGTCAGGGTGTAGAGCGAGTTCGTGAACTCGGCCCGCCAGTACGAAAAGCCCCGGCCGCCGGGCGCCACAGGTACGTGTTCGTACTGCGACCGCGACGGCCTCTCTCCCGACGCCCCGCGCCCGGCCGCATCGAGCATGCGCCGCGTGAGCGCCACCATTTGATCCCGCGCCTGACTGAACGACACCCCCGGCTTGCGTCGTCCCATCAACAGCAGCCAACTCACGCTCCGGTCGTTCAGCCAATGCTGCGTGGGGTTGAGACTTGGCTGCATGCTGACCGGAATCCAGAGGTCGGTGCGCTGGGCCACGAGATCGCCGGTGAACGACGGGGGCGTAACGCCGACCACCGTCATCGGTACGCCGTTCACCGATACCGTGCGCCCCACGACGTTCGGATCGCGATTGAATTCCCGTTGCCAGTACCGGTCGGAGATCACCGTCACCGCGCCAGTCCCCGGTACCCGGTCCTCATCGGGCGCGAACACGCGACCGCGGGCCGCCCTCACCCCGAGTACCTGGAAGTAATTCGCCGTCACAAACCGTCCTCGCGGATGATCCACCGCCGGCGCCGAAGCGCTGTCCACTCCGGCCCCCGGCCCCGTCGTCAGGGCCAGGCTCCCCGCCGTGCTGTTGCCGTACAGCCCCGAGAACACGGTGTTGTTGTCGCGCAGATCCTGATACAGGGGATAGGAGAAGAGGTCGGTGCGCGGCGGACCGACCGACAGCGAGTTGACGCGCCGGGTGTCCCCGATGGACACCAACTGTTCCGGATGGGCCACCGGAATCGGACGCAACAGCAGCGCCTCGACCACCGAGAAGATGGTCGCGTTGGCCCCAATCCCGAGGGCGAGGGTGAGAACTACGACCGCGGAGAATCCCGCGTGATGCCGCAACGCGCGCACTGCATAGCCGACGTCGCGCGCGATCTGCCCCATGCGTGTCCCTCGTCTCACCGCCCGCTCCTTGTCTCGATCGATGGATACGCAGGCATCGCGGACCGCCTGCAAGTCGCCGAATTGCGACAACGCCTGCCCCGTCGCCCGCTCGGCGTCCACCCCCCACTGGCGCAGCTTCTCCGCGCGCATCGCCAGATGGAACGCGATCTCCTCGTCCACGTCGCGCTCCACATGGCCGCGTCCCACGTCCAGCCGGAACACCCGGCGCCAGCGCCCACCCCGCGTCACGCCGGTACCGGCTCCGTGCTCCGTAGCGCGCGAGCGGCCTGCTCCACGAACCGCATCCACGATGCCGTTCCATGACGCAGGCGGGCGCGGCCGGCCGCGCTGAGCGTGTAGTACTTGGCTTGCCGATTGTTCTCCGAGAGACCCCACTCGCCCTTCACCAACCGGGCGCGCTCCAGCCGGTGGAGGGCCGGATACAGCGTGCCCTCCCCCACCAGCAGCGTCGCGCCCGAGGTCTGCTCGATCCAATCGGCCACCGCATAGCCGTGCCGCGGCCCCCAGGAAAGGGCCTTGAGAATGAGGAGGTCCAGGGTTCCCCGCAGGAGACTGACGTCGAGATCGGTCATCGGATTCGAAGTTGAAGGTCGGACGCGGGACTCCCCTCGCGTCGCAATGGGAACATGGCGCCCCCCCCCATCGGTACACAAGGGGTAGACACGCGAACGGCAGGAATGGTTGACCGAGGCGGCCGCCGCCGCTTGCGGCGGTGGCGCGGGAGACGCCACCTTTTCCCGCCCAACCGCTCCCCAACCCACCCCCGCCCCATGCCACGCCTCCTCCCCATCGCGCTCCTTCTGACCCTGTACGGCGGCACCCTCCGCGCCCAGGAAACCGACACCGAACGCGCCGCCGCCCGCGACGTGGTGCACACGCTCGACTCGCTCGAGCAGTCGCTCCACATCCCCGCCATGGTGGCCAGGCTCACCGGGCCCGACGCGGCGCGCGACGCCGTGACGGCGCGCGCCAAGGAGCTGATGGATACCGAGCTGCTGCCGATGGCCGACGACATCACGCGCCACCCGGAGATCGGATTCACCGAACATCGGTCGGTGAAGATCCTCACCGACTGGCTGACGGCGCACGGCTTCGACGTCACCGTGGGAGTGGCCGGGTTGGCCCACCGCCTTCGTGGCACGCTACCGGCAAGAACCACGGCGCTCCCAACCTCGGCGTCATCGTCGAGTACGACGCCCTGCGCGGCACCAAGGGCGCCTTCCACGGCGACCAGCACAGCACGCAGGGGCCCATCGGGCTCGCGGCCGCGGTCGCGGTAGCCGAGTATCTCACGCGCACGCACACGCCGGGCAGCGTCACCGTGTTCGGAACACCCGGCGAGGAGATGATGCCGCCGGTGGCGAAGACCGTGATGAACGACTCCGGCGTGTTCAGGGGCATGGACGTGATCGTCCGCAGTCACTCGAGCATGGCCGACCAGCCGCCCGGCCGCCGGATTCGGCACCTGCTGCATGAACATCAACGGCGCCCGGTACACGTTCAGCGGCGCGCCCGCGCACCAGCTCGCCGCGTGGAACGGCCGCAACGCGCTCACCGCGGTCATCCACTTCTTCGACAACGTGGACGGCATCCGCAGCAACCTGCGTCCCGAAGCGCGCATCCAGGGCGTGATCGTGGAGGGGGGCGCGGCGCCCAACGTCGTACCCGACCGCACCGTGGCCGACTTCTACATCCGCTACCCCGATCCGGTCTATCTGGCCCAGGAGACGGAGATGGTGGACAACGCCGCTCCGCGCCGCGGCGCTCGGCACCGGCACCAAGGTGAAGATCGACCACTACGGCCAGCTCCGCGACGGCATCAGCACGGAAACGCTGGGCGAGCTCGGCTTCGCGTACATGCAGAAGTTCGGCGCCACCAACGTGCAGCCGGAAGCCGGAAAGCCGCAGGGCTTCGAGGAGACGGGCAGCGTGTCCAGCGAAATCCCGGGCTCGGTTTCACCTCACAGACGTCTTCGGCGCCCAACCACACGTACGAGATGCTCGCCGACGCCACGGCGCCCATCGGCCATCACGGATTCACCGTCGACGCGCAGGCCATGAGTGCGCTCCTCTACGACTTCGCCACGCACGCGGAGTACCGCGACGCGGTGAAGCGAGAGTTCGACACCGTCCGCGGACTGAAGGCCCACTACCTCGAAGAACTGAAGCAGGTATACGTGCTGCCGAGAGTACCCGACCCCCGGTAGTGCGCCGTTTGACCATCCGACTGTCCGACCGTCTGCCGCCCTGACTCCCACCCCGGAGCATCCCATGCCGCTCACCCGTCGTGCCTTCCTGTCGTCCGTCGGCGCTGGCGGCGCCGGAGTCCTCCTCGGCCCGATGATCTCGGCGCGTGGAGCCGAGGCGCTCCTCGCACTCGGCGCCGCCGGGACCGTCGGTGACACGGCCGCCGGCACCGTCATCCGTCTGGACAGCAACGAGAACCCGCACGGGCCGGGCGAGAAGGTATTCGCCGCCATCCGTGCCTCGTTCGACGTCGCCAATCGCTATCCGCGCGTCGAGCAGCGCGATGCCGTGACGGCCATTGCCGCGGCTCGGGGCGTGAAGCGCGAGAACGTCATGCTCGGCTGCGGCTCCACCGAGATTCTACGCGTGGCCACCGGGGCGTTCGCCGGGCCTGGACGCGCTCTGGTCCAGGCGTCGCCCACCTTCGAGGTCATGGGGCGCTTCGCGCCCGTGGTCGGCGCTCCGGTGCGCAACGTCCCCGTGGACGCCCAACTCCGGCTCGATCTCGGCGCGATGGCCGACGCCGCGCGCGGCGCCGGCATCGTGTACCTCTGCAACCCGAACAATCCCACGGCCACCGTACACGGCGCGGCCGAGGTGCGCCAGTTCGTGGACCGGGTGGGCGCACCTCGCCGAACACGATGGTTCTGATCGACGAGGCCTATCACGAATTCGTCGACGACCCGTCGTACGCCACCGCGATTCCACTGGCCATGGAGAACCCGAACGTCGTCGTGGCCCGCACCTTCTCCAAGGTGTACGGCATGGCGGGGCTCCGGCTCGGCTACGCCATCGCGCGGCCGGAGACGCTCAAGCGCATGGATCCCTGGCTACTCGACTCCAACACGAATCAGCCGTCGCTGGCCGGCGCCGTGGCCACGGTGGCCGACAGCGCGCGCATCGCGGAGCAGCAAAGACTGAACCGCGAGGCGCGCGCCTTTACGCTCGACTTCTTCCGCGCCGCCGGTTACACGCCCCCCGATTCGCAGGCGAACTTCATCATGGTGGACATCGGGCGCGACGTGAAGGCATTCAAGGCCAGTTGTCTCGCCCAGGGCGTCTCCCTGGGGCGCCCCTTCCCGCCGCTCACCACGCATCTGCGCGTGTCGATCGGGACGATGGACGAGATGAAGCGGGCCGCGGTGGTGATCAGGAACGCGCTGGCATAGCCGGCCCCCGGGGCCGGGAACTTTCGGCCCCCCTCAGGCATTGAACCATTGCACGAGGCAGGACCCCATCTCCCGCCCCTCCGGGCGATGACCGATGACGGGGCCGTGCCCCCGTCCGGAACGCGTTCGCACCACCGCATCGGAGACCTCGCCATGCATCGACGTCTGACCAGAGGACTCATCCTACTCGGAGTAACCGTCCCCATGCTGAGCAGCATCTCGTGCCGCGCCGCGAGCGCGGCCGTCACCATTCCCGACCCCGCCATCGACGCGCCACCCGCGGCCGCGCCAGGCCAACGGATGGCCGTGTTCGCCGGCGGCTGCTTCTGGGGAATCCAGGCAGTGTTCGAGCACGTGAAGGGCGTCATCAGCGCCACCTCGGGGTACTCCGGCGGCGATGTGCCGAATCCGAGCTACGAGTGGTGAGCACCGGCACCACCGGGCACGCCGAGTCGGTGAAGATCGTCTTCGATCCCTCCAAGATCACGTAGGGCGAGTTGCTGAAGGTGTTCTTCGCCGTGGCGCACGACTGACCGAGCTCGACCGGCAGGGACCGGACGTCGGAACGCAGTACCGGTCGGCCTGTTCTAAGATGAATGCCGAGCAGGAGCGCATCGAAAATGTCTATATCCGGCAGCTCGATCAGGCGGGCGTGTACGCGCACCGACGTCACGCGCCGACGCCCTTCAAGGCGTTCGACGACGCGAGGCGAACCACCAGGACTACGCCCTCAAGCATCCGTACAAACGCCTACTCGTGGTCAACGATGCGCCCAAGCGGGTAACCCGAAGAACCAGCTGCCCTCGCTGAACCAGGCGACGCCCACGCACGCGCAGCCGAGCCCGGCGGGCGGCGGCGCCGGACGACATCAATCATCCCCTGTTTCTGTCAGGGCGCGGCGCTGCTGGATCGCCGCCGCGCACGCCTTCCGGGCCTCGGGAAGCAGTGCCGCGGCGGCCGCGACATCGCCCTGCTTTCCGCATTGCTCGATGCGCAGCAGAAGTCCCGCCAGGTGCACGGCGTGGATCGTCCCGGCCGACGACTTGAAGGCGTGCGCGGAACGATCGACCGCTTGGGGCTCGTCGAGGCGACGGCGCGCTCGAGGTCGCGCATCTTCAACGGCGCGCCCTGGCGGAACACGTTTAGACTGCAGTCCACCGCCGATCGACGCCGCCGACCGCATTCGGCGCGGAAGGCTTCGACGTCGACGGGGCGCCGGCCTCGGCGGCGGCGCACTGCCACGGCGCCGTCGCGGACTCGCCGCCGGTTCCCGCCGTGGCTATCGATTCGACGAGCTCGTATAGTTTGTGCGGTTCTGGATCGGTTTCTGGACGTACCCGTCGATCGCCGCGGCGCAGACATCGCTGGTGTTCATCGACGATGGCGTCTCTCGGCGACAGCGACGAGCGGGGTGGGCGAACCACGGAAGCTCTTGATCCTGACCGTCGCCTCGAAGCCGTCGATCTCTTCGGCATCGGCAGGTCGATCAGCACCAGGTCGTTCGTCGCGCTGGCTCGCTCAGCTCGACGGCCTCGACGGCCGCCATCGACGATGTTCATGTCTACGCCCTCGGCCGCGTGATCATGGACGGCCGCCGACCTCTGCGGGTTCACCAGAAGATCGCTCCGGTGAGGAAGAACGCGAAGTGCGCCGCGCGTCCGAGACAACCCACCGCGGTGAAGCCTCGACTTCCGCGTCGGCGGGGGCGCCGGGCTCGGGCCCAGCGACGAATCGCCGCGTCACGAGTTCGGTGCGGCCGGCCGGTTCGAGGAGCAGCGATGAGACCCCGAGCGAGCGCGCGCGCTCGGCGTCCCCGCGGCGGATGGCCGACGAGAGCATCACCACGGCCACCGCGCACAACCCGGGATCGGCACGAACCGAGGCCACGAGTTGGAACCCGTCCATTTCCGGCATGAACAGATCGGTGACGATGAGGCGGTAGGGCACGCGTCGGGAGACGGCGATCTGCAGCAGCCGCAGCGCCTCGCGACCCTGCTCTGCCACATCTCACCCACGCACCCGGCTCGCTGCAACACGCGTTGCATCACGTGTCGATTCGTGGGGTTGTCGTCCACTACGAGCACCGGCGCCCTCATTCAGGTCGGCGCGAGTGGCGGGTCCCGGCGCCGCTCCTCGATGCGGCGGGGAGCAGGAGTTCGAACGAGAATTCGCTCCCCCGGTTCTCGATGCTGGGTCACCGACAGCTCGCCGCCCATGAGCGAACCAGCCGGCGTGAGATCGAGAGCCCGAGCCCCGTACCGCCGTACCGGCGCGTCGTCGAGGCGTCCGCCTGGCGGAAGGGCTCGAAGATGGACCCTGCTTGTCCGCCGGGATGCCGATGCCGGTGTCGCGCACGCTCAAGCGCAGCCACCCCCGCCCCGTCCGCCGGCGTCACGCGCACCACCACTTCGCCTCGGTCGGTGAACTTGACGGCGTTGCCAAGCAGGTTGGTGAGCACCTGGCGGAGTCGGGTCGGGTCGCCGCGTACGTGCTGCGGCACGGCGTCGACGATGTCCGATACCAATTCGACCCCCTTGGCATGGGCCCGCGGCATCAGCAGCCGCGCCGTGGCTTCGACCAGCGCCGGCAGGTCGAACTCGACCACCTCGATGTCCATCTGCTGGGCCTCGATCTTCGAGAAGTCGAGGATGTCGTTGATCACCCCGAGCAGCGCCTCGCCCGACGACACGATCATCTCCAGCGATCGCGCTGGTCGCCTTCGTAGATCGCTGTCGAGCAGCAGCTCGGCCATGCCGATCACGCCGTTGATCGGCGTGCGGATCTCGTGGCTCATGTTGGCCAGGAAGGCACTGCGCGCGGCCGCCGCCTGTTCGGCTGCATCGCGTGCGGCACGCAGCGCGTCGCGCGCCGCGGCGCGCTCGCTGACGTCGCGGGCGATCCCCTGCACGCCCACGATCGCGCCACTCGCATCGCGAATCGGCCGCGCCGACGTGCTCAGGTGCCGCGCGTTCCCCGACCCATCGAGATGCACGGTCTCGTAATCCGTCAGTTCGTCGCCGGTCATCACGCGCGCCATCGCCTCGCGATCGCGCTCGACGCTCTCCGCGACTCCGAGCTCGACGAAGTGGTGGCCCAGAAGGTCCTCAGCCGATCGACCGTAGACCTGCTGCGCGGCGCGATTGAGGAAGGTCAACCGCCCGTCGAGGTCGATCCGCCACACGAGGTCGCTGGCCGCCTCCACGAGTTCACGGTATTGCGCTTCCGCGTCCCGACGCGCCAGCTCGGCGTCCCGACGTTCGAGCGCCTGCCCGATCTGCGAGGCGATGGTCTCCAGCGTGTCGATGAGGGCGGCGTCCGGTTCGCGCATCGCGGCGCCGAAGAACTCCAGCACGCCCACCACCACACCGCCCACACGCAGCGGCAACCCCACCGCCGAACGGATGCCGTCGGCGGCCGCGGCGTTCCCACGAACTTCCGACGCGCTCGACGCGAAGTCCGCAATCCACACCGGCCCCACGCTGCGCCAGATCCGGCCCGGCACGCCTTCACCCAACCGGAAGGCGAGGCCGCGCGAAACCCGATGCAGTTCCCGGCCGGCGATGCGTCGCCATGCGAGAATCCCGCCAACCGAAGGGCCCCGCCGTCCCGATCCACCTGCCATGCCGCTCCCGCGTTCCATCCGAGGCTCTCGCACACGGCCCGCAGCACCCCGGGGAGCAGCTCGGCGTCGAGCGCGGGATCCGCCAGCACATGGACCACGGCACTGCGCGCACGTACACGCGCGGCGCGCCGCCGGCGCTCCGTGATGTCGTTGAATGCCGCCACGCCGAACACCACCCTGCCATCGCTGTCCGTGATCGGCGACCCGAACACCTCGAGATCGATCGTGTCGTCGTCGCGGCGGATCTCCAGATCGTCAACGCGCGAATGTTCGTTGCGCAGCGCGCGCAGCACCGGGAGCTGGTCGGTGGGGTACGGCTGCTCCGTGCCGGCCACGTATGCGCGGTACACCTGCGCCAACTGATCGGCGCCCGCCGCCGGCGCGTCGACCCCCCGTCCCAACAGCTGCTTGGCCACCGCGTTGGCGAACATCGGGCGCCCGTCGTGGTCGACCACGAGAATACCGACGGGGACTCCCTCCAGCGTCTGGAACCACCGCCGTTCGCTCTCCCGAAGCTCGAGCTCGGCGAGCTTCATCTCCGTGACGTCGTCGTAGATCACGAGCATCTCACCGCCGCCAGGCACGGAGGCCGCGGAGATCCGCACGTAGACGGTGGTCCGTCCTTGCGCCGCCGCTCGCCGTCCACCGTCACCGTTCGCCCCGCAGTCACCCGCGCGCTCAGATCCGACGCCGACTCGCGCTGCAGGGGTGAGACGACGAGCGCATCGATCGGCTGGCCGACGGCCTCGTCGGGCGTGTACCCGAACGTGCGTTCGAACGCCGGATTGATGCGGGCCACGCGGAGGTCGCCGTCCAGCATGATGATCGCCGTCGGCGCGCTCGCGATGAGTGCATCCATGAACTTCCGTTCGCGTTCGGCCTGGGACTGGCTGAAGGCCAGACTCGCCGACGCCACCGACCCCAGCAACACGCGGTGCAGGCGGCGGAACAACATCACCATCACGCCGCTGTACAGGGCCAGCAGGACGAATGCGATTTCGCCCTCGCGTCCGGCGGTGGCGCGCAGCACGCCGAAGGCGAGCGGAGCGAGCAGGGCCGCGAGGTACCCGAAGTACGCCGGCGGGTCTCCGAGGAGCGTCGTCGAGGCGGCCGCCGCCAGGCCGCAGAACACCACCATCAGCAGCATCAGCGCGTCGGGCGGCATGAACGGGGCCGCGACGAACGCACCCAGTCCCCACGCCAGCGCCACGGCGATGATCGAGAAACGCAGCACGCCCGGCGTGTGCGCCAGCGTGCCGTGGGTCGAGCGCACCACGCGGCGGCGGACGAAGACGCGGATGGCTGCGGTCGCGATCACGCCCCCCATCCACGTTTCCAGCAACTCAATCGGGATCCGGTGCCAGAGCAGCGCCGCGACCAGCGCGGCGACGAGCAGATGCGCCGCTTCCGCCGCCCCCGGCTGTCCAACAGCCGCGTGAGCAGCGCGCGCTGCACGTACGAGTCTTGCGCGGTTCGCCGTGCCATCGTCCTCTCAGCGTGGAAATCCGCCCGGACCCCACGTCGGGGCGCGTGCTCCAAGATGGGCGTACCGGGTGGCCGCGGAAACCCCAGCCGCGCCACGATTCGTTTACACGAGATCGGGCGCGAGACGTGACGGCACGCCCGGACGGCCGGGGCGTTGTCCGCCAATTCGGCTTGCCGGCGGCCGAGCCACACCCCGAGCATCAACCAGACCGCCGCCATCGGCACGGCGGCGAACGCGATGCCCGTGAGCCCCAGCCCGACGGCGGAGAGCCCGGCGTACGTCCACGCCGCAATCTGATCTCCGCCGCGATAGACGAAGGTATCGATGAACGCCTTCGCCTTGTACTTGTCCTCGCGCGGCACCACGGTGTAGAGCACCTCCATGGCCGGGTTCGTGAGCGAATAGTTGCTCGCCCGCCGCAGCACGAGGAACACGACCAGTGTCGCGAACACAGGCAGCACGCCGAGCACCCCGAAGCCGACCATGGCGAGCACGGGCAGGAAGGCCAGCGTCGCCGTGAGGCCGATCCAGCGGATGACCCGTCCCGTCAGGAAGAGTTCGACGACGATGGTGAGCGCCTGCACGGTGAAGTCGATCTCGGCGAGGACGGTGGTGCGCGCGTGGGCCGTGGCGTAGTAGCGCCCGACGATGTCGGACTGCTGGAAGTACAGGATCGTGTTGCCGATGGTGTAGAGCACCAGAAACACCGCGATCCCCGCCAGGTACGGAGACGACACCACCCGGCTGAACCCGGCCCAGGCGCTGCCGCCGATCGGCGAGCGGTCCAACGCCGCCGTCCCCACGGCCACGTCGTCGCCCTGGTCGTCGGGCACCGGGAAGAAGCTGACGGTGAGCACGGCGCACTCGAGCAGGGCCGCCGACACGAGCAACAGGTTCACCGTCCCGATGCGATCGGCGAGCACGGCGGTGAGCCCAAGCCGACGATGGCCCCGAGGGTGCCCCCCACGCCGATGAACCCGAACAGGCGCTTGCCCTGCCCGCTGCGGAAGATGTCGGCCATGAAGCACCAGAACACCGACACCACGAACAGGTTGAACACGCTGGTCCAGACGAAGAACGACCGTCCCACCCACACGGTGCCGATGGAGCCCGCGACGGGCGGCGCCATCCGCATGATCACGAAGAACACCAGCAGGTTGGCGATGAAGAAGTGGTACGTGATCGGAATGAACCGGCGCACCGGGAAGCGCACGACGAGCGCCGAGAACAGCGGGTTGCAGATCAACATCGCGGCCAGCGTGCCGGCGAACAACCACGGGAGTTGGCGCACCCCCAAGATGCCGCGGCCACGGTGTCGCGGATGGGCCGCAGGATGAAGTAGCCGCTCAACACGAAGAAGAAGTACGCGAACGCCATCAGCATCGCGCGCACCTCGCCGGGCCGCACGTCGACCACGCGCGCCAGCAGAGCGTGTACACCGCCCCCGGGTGCGGCGGCCCGGACGGCGGGCTCCGTCGTGCGCCATGTTCACTTGCCGCCGCCGCGGCTCGCCTTCCAGGCGGTGAGCACCTGGGCTTCACGCCTCCGCCGGGATGCCGGCCACGGCGCCGGCCTCGAGTGCCTTCCGCTGCGCCTCGGGCCGCGTGTTGTTGTAGTTCAGCGTGTCGCGCGCCGTCGTGGCCAGCGGGCGGAACGTCAACCCGGCGGCGAGCGCCCGCGCATTGCTGCGCTGCATGAAGCCCAGGAGCGGCCCCGTCGCCGGCACCCACACCGGCATGTCGCGCCACGCCGAGATCTTCTGCTCGCCCAGGAAGTCGGCCGGCACCCATGTGAACTGCGCGCCCGCGGTGGTGATCGCCTTGATCCCGTACAGCATCTCGGCCATGCTCAGCCGCGCGCCCGGCCCCATGGCATTGTAGATGCCGAAGGTGCGGTTCTCCGCCATGCGGATGGTCCATTCGGCCAGGTCGCGCGCGTCGATGAACTGCACCGGCCAGTCGGGATCGCCCGGGGCCAGGACCTCACCGCCCCGGTCGATGCGCGCCGGCCAGTACGTGAACCGGTCGGTGCGGTCGAGCGGTCCCACGATCAACCCCGGCCGGATGATCGTCGTGATGCCCGGGTACGTGCGCTGCACGAAGCCCTCGCAGTAGGTCTTGAGCGCACCGTAGTACTTGCGCGCGTCGGCAGCCGGAACGGCGAACGGGTCGAGCCCGTCGGGCATCGGCGTGAGGCCGTCGGTCTCGTCGGCCCCCGGATGGCTGTTGTCGGGATACACCGACAGCGTCGAGATGAAGATGTAGTGCTTCGTGTGGCCCGCCATGTACTTCGCCACGTTCCGCACCCAGATCGGCGCCGTGGTCGGATTGTCGATCACGACGTCGAACTGCTTGCCGTCGAGCGCGCTGGTGTCGCTGCTGAGATCGCCGATGAGCTCGGTCACGCGTCCCTTGAAGAAGTTGGGCCGCGTCTTGTTGCGGTTGAACAGGGTGACGCGATGGCCGCGGGCGAGCGCGTAGTTCACCTGTTCGGGCCCCGTGAACCCCGTGCCCCCAATGATCAGGATATCGAGCGGACTCGGGGCCCGTTCCGGCGATGCCGCGGTTCCGCGCGGCACGGCCACCGGGCCGGCGCCGAGCGCGAGGTCGGGCAAGGCGCCGAGGCCGATGGCGCCGCCGGCGGCGGCGGACCACTTGAGGAAATTGCGGCGGCTCGTGGACATGCGGGGGCTCCTTCGGAGGGATGGGGCGGCGGACAACGCGCCCAAACATGGCGCCACTCGGCGCCGCCCGACAGGGCGCCGCGGTCCGAGCCGGCCGCGGCGCCACTGCTGCCGCTACTCGACCTTGGGCGTGGACGCCTTCAGCGACTTGGCAGTCGGCGTCATCTCGTGCAGCGTCCAGTCCTCCACGGTGTACACGGTGGTTCCCGTGTCGGCCCGCACCAGGACGTGCGCGGAGGTCGAATCGAAGAGCAGTGTGACCAGGGGCGACACTCCGGCGCCGAACACCCGCACGCGCGCGGTGGGCCGCGTGAAGTGCGCCGAGTCGGCGGCGGCGGCAGTGGCGAACCCCATGGCAATCGCCGGGTGGAGCTGTCCGAGCAGACGCTGCACGGCGTTCGAATCGGCCGCAGCCCCCGTGCCCAGTACCCATCCCCTGCCCTTGCGCCGCACGGTGTACGCCTCGCGGCCGTGCGTCACCTCCACCCGCTGCACGCTGTCCGGCGGGATCGACGCGATGGTCTTGTCCCGCCAGTCGCCGAGGCCGTGCGCGAGCGCCTGCGCCAGCGGCCCGTGCAGCGCGTAGGTGACACTGTCGCCCGCGCGACGCACGTACATGCCGGCGCCGTCGCTCGTCGAACGCCCCGTCACCAGACGCAGCCCCCCGCCCCCCTTCGCCACGACACGCACGTTCCGCCCGCTGTCCGCCGCCACGCCCATGGCCGCCTGCGAGCTGCGTTGCTCGGCCGCCAGCTCGCTCCAGTTCGACGTGTCGACCAGCGCCCGGAGCAGCTGATCCACGGGCACTGGGCAGCCGGAAATCCGTTCACCCGCCAGTGGCCGGCGGCGTGACGCACCAGCACCGCCGAATCGCCGTGCTGCGTGAACGCGATCGTGTCCACCGCGGCCGTATCGACCTTCGGCAGCACAAAGCCGTCGGCGGTATCGCGGCGCGCATGGCGCGCGAACGCGAAGCCGCCCCAGAGCACCAGCGCCACCACGAGCACGCCGGCCAGTCGCACCAGTTGCTTGTTGTTCACGCCGTGCCTCCCGTCGCCGCCGCCAGCGGCTGATACGGCTCCCGTGTCTTCCGCCGCCGGCTGCCGAGGGCCAGCAACCCGACCACGATCAGCGCCAGCGGCACGCCGATGACGTTGAAGTACTTCACCCCATCGCGCGTCGCCGCGCTCGAGAACGCGAGCGTGGGCGGATTGCGGTTCTTCGAGCGGATCGAGATCAGCGCGTCGTCCTGCGACAGCCAATCCACCGCGTTGAGCGCGAAGTCGAGATTGGGGGGTGAATGGCTCGTGATGCGGTCGGTCACGAAGTCGGTGTTGCCCACGACGATCACGCGCCCGCGGGCCGCCGAGTCCTTGGGCGACGACGGCGCCACCTGGACCGCGAGCAGGCGCGACGCCAGGCTGTCCTGCGGGAAGTCGCGCGTCGGCTCGATCGACGGCTCCCCGGTGAGGAGCCCGCCGCCGCGGGTGGTCACGAGCAGCGGCGTGATCGTGTACCCCTTCTTCGCCGTCGTGTCGATGCTGCTCGCCCACGGCAGGAGCACGTTGTTCACTTCCTGATCCACCACCGACTTGCCCGTGCTCTGCGCGTGCATGAAGAACGGATACCGGGCCAGCACCTGCCCCATGGCCGACCGCATGGGAATGATCTCGCTGGCGGCCAGGTCGTACACCAGGTTGCTCGGAATCGAGACGCCGAATCGCGCCAGCATCGGATTCCACCCCACCGGATGCGGGATCGCCATCGGCATCCGCGCGTTGGGCAGCATGCCGCTCGTCATCACCAGCGCGCTGCCGCCGCGGTTGAAGAACGCGGTTAACCGCGCCCGCGCCGCCATCGGCAGCGAGTCGGGCCCGCCGATCAGGACGATCGTCTTCATCGCCGGCCCGGGCTCCGTCGAGTCGCTCAGCGTGAACGGCTTCACGGTGTACGATTTCTCGAGCTCGCGCTCCAGCGCCTGCGTGGACGACTGCTGGCCCGACGCCCCGCTGAACAGCCCGATCACGGGCTTCTTGTCGCGGGTCAATTCGCGGATCGCCGACGCGAGTTGGTATTCCAGATCGTTGGTCTCGTTCACGAACGGGATCGCCTGCGACTTGCCGCGGTACTGGATGGCCAGCCCCAGGTAGCCCTGCTTCAACTGCAGCGAAGCGTTGCCCACGACGTTGAACTGCACGGGCTCGATCCCGAGCGACCGCGCGTCGCTCGCCGCGGTCTGGTCGCTGGACGGGTCCCGCTCGAGCACGCGCACCTTGCCGTGGCTGGCCGACCGGATGTCGCTGAGCAGATCGTCCACGTCGCGCTTGAGCAGCGACACGCTGGTGGGCAGCGCGTCCGAAGCGAACTCCTTGATCGTGACGATGTCGTCCAGGTGCCCGACGATCTGCCTGGTCCCCTTCGACAGCGTGTAGGCGTGGTCCGGCGTCAGGTCGAGCCGGCCGTTGATGTAGCTGCCGAGCAGGTTGACCACGACCAGAATCGCCGTCACCAGGGCCACGCCCAGCCGCAGCCGCTGCCGTGCCTGTCCGGTGCGCGACAGCTTGCGTCCGAGCACGGCACCGTAGGCGAGCGCCAGGAACACCCCGGCCAGCGAGAAGAAGTAGATCGCATCGCGCAGATCGATCACGCCGCGCCCGATGTTCTGGAAGTGCGACAGCACGCCGAGCCGCGCGGCGATGGCGCCCAGTGTCGGCGGCAGCCCCACCAGCAGCGGGTCGAGCCCGAACAGGATCAGCACGAACATCACCGCCACGGCCAGGATGAATGCCGTGATCTGGCTGCGCGTGAGACTCGACGCCCACACGCCCACGCCGGCGAGGCCCATGGCCAGCATGGCCGCGCCCGCGTACTGGGCGATCACCGGCCCCCACTGCATCTGCGCGCCGAACGCCAGGCCCAGCGGAATGGGGAGCGTGAGCGCCAGTCCGATCCACAGAAAGCACACCGCCCCGGCGAACTTGCCGAGCAGCAGCTCCAGCTCCGTCACGGGCTGCGCGAGCACCAGCTCCAGCACGCCGCTGCGGCTGTCCTCGGCCAGCGTGCGCATTGCCACCGCCGGCACGAAGAACAGGAACATCCACGGCAGCATGTCGAGCATGGGGCGCAACGACGCCTGGTCCACCAGGAACGCCTCGCGGAAATAGAGGAAGGCGTTCACCGCCACGAACACCACCAGCAGCACGTAGCCGGTGGGGTGGTCGAACATCGCCTTCACCTCGCGCCGGGCCACCGTCCAGATGCGTCCGATCATGCCGCCACCTCCGCCGACGCCGCCGGCCCCGCCGCCGCGGCGTCGCCATCGGCCCCCGTGAGCTGCCGGAACAGGTCCTCCAGGCTTCCCGTCTCCTGATGCAGTTCGTACAGCGTCCAGTTCTCGCGCTTCGCCATCTCGAAGATGCGCGGCCGCAGGTCCGATTCGCCCGACGCCGACACGCTGGCCCGCACGCGCCCGTCGGCGCTGCCCTGGACCTCCACGTCACGCACGCCGTCCAACTCGGCGAGCCGTGCCTCCACCCCCGCGCCGGCCACCTCGACCTCCACGCGCACCCCGGCCGTGGCCCGTGTCACCAGCGCCTCCACCGACCCGTCGGCCACCAGCTTGCCCCGGTTGATGATCAGCAACCGCGAGCAGGTGTGCTGCACTTCGGGGAGCACGTGCGTGGACAGCATCACCGTCCGTTCGCGTCCCAGATGTTCGATGAGATGCCGGATCTCCACGCGCTGGTTCGGATCGAGCCCCTCGGTGGGTTCGTCGAGAATCAGCAGGTCGGGCCGGTGGAGGATGGCGGCGGCCAGTCCGACGCGCTGCTTGTAGCCCTTGGACAGCTCGCCGATGGGCCGGTTGAACACGGGCTCGATGCCGGTGGACGCGACCGACTCGTCGATCGCGCGGGCCCGGTCCGGGCCGCGCAGTTCGCGCAGCCGCGCCATGAACGCCAGGTACTCGGCCACCAGCATCTCGCCGTACAACGGGTTGTTCTCGGGCAGGAAGCCGATGCGCCGTTTGGCCTCGCGTCCCGCGTCGGCAATGGGCACGCCGTCGAATCGAATCGCGCCCTCGTCGGGCTCGAAGATCTGGGTGATCATGCGCATGGTGGTGGACTTGCCGGCCCCGTTGGGACCGAGGAAGCCCACCACCTGGCCGCGGTCGACGTCGAACGACACGCCGTCCACGGCGACGAGACCGTCAAAGCGCTTGGTCACGCGCTCCAGCGAAAGCAGCGACATGGGAGTTGCGGGACTTGGGTGTTGATGCGCCCGGAAACAACACGGGGGCGACCGGCGGCCGGTCTGGGGGTCCCGCACACCGCCAGAGGAACACTCACACTAAAGAAAGCCGCCCGGCGCCTGTCAACCGGCACCGGGCGCAAGGATTTCTTTAGCCTCACACCGCGCGGATCGGCGGCCGGCGGCCGACCGCTGCCGGCCGGCCGTCGGAAGCCCCGCTACTCGTCCGTCGCCGCCTCCACGCCCAGTTCGCCGGTCTCCAGGCTCCGCTCGGCGATCGCGTTGACGCGGTCGTCCTGATTGCGCCGCAACGCGCGGATGTTGCGCCGCGCCCGCCGGTACGCCATCGGCACGAAGATCCGCGCGATGTCGAGGTGCGGCTGCACCGCGTCCGCCTCCGCATGACCGCCCATGCGCTCGATCTCCCACGTGGTGCGCGAGAGCACCGCGGTGGCGAGAAAGATGTCCATCGCCGCATTCGCCATCCGCTCCTGCAGGTACTGCTTGTCGATCACCTTCTTGCCGTACTTCATGATCACGCTCTCGACCGCGAGCGCGAGGTTGTGCACCGCCTCGGCGATGAGGTCGGCTTCGTCGGCGAGGGCCGGATGCACTTTCGTGAAACTCGGCTTCGTGATCTGCCGCTTGGCACGGTCGGTGAGATAGTGGCTGATGGCGCCGATGGAATGCAGCGGGTCCTTGAACGCCTTGCCCAACTCCTTGAGCTTCTCGCCCGGCTGCTGCAGCCCCATGAGCGCGATCAACGCGCGCAGGATCTCGTTGGTGCCCTCGAAGATCAGATTGATGCGCGAATCGCGCACCGCCTGCTCGTACGGGAACTCCTTGGAGTAGCCGATGCCGCCGGCGATCTGCATCGCGTCGTTCGACGCGCGATACGCCAACTCGCTGGCGTACACCTTGCATGCGGCCGTCTCCAGCGAGAAATCGATCCCGCCGCGGTCCATCATCCCGCTCGCCAGCTGCACCGCCGCGTCGGCCGCGTACACCTCCACCGCGTTGGTGGCGATCTTCTTGCGGATCATCTCGAACGATCCGATGGACTTGCCGAACTGCTGCCGCTCGTTGGCGTACTTGATGGCCTCACGCATGATGCGCCGCGCGCCGCGCGCCGAGCCGGCGGCCAGCCCGAGGCGGCCGGAGTTCAGCACCTCGAGCGCCACGTGGAACCCCTGCCCCACGTCGCCCAGGCGGTCGTCCACCGGCACCTTCACGTTCTCGAAGAACACCGCCCGCGTGTCGCTGGCCTTGATGCCCATCTTCGCTTCGAGCTGCCCCAGCCGCACCCCGGGCGCGTGGGCGTCGACGATGAACGCCGTCACCCGCTGCTTCTGCTTGCCGTCGATCTCCACCGCCACCTTGGCGAACACCGTGAAGATGTCGGCGTAGCCGGCGTTGGAAATCCAGATCTTCTGCCCGTTGAGCACGTAGTGCGTGCCGTCGGCGCTCAACTCGGCTGCCGACTTCATGGCCTGCGCGTCGGACCCCGATCCCGGTTCGGTGAGACAGAACCCGGCCACGTATTCGCCCGTGGCGCACTTGGGCAGGTACTTCTGCTTCTGCGCCTCGGTGCCGAACAGCACGATGCCCTTGCACCCGATGGACTGGTGCGCGCCGAAGTAGACGGTGAGCGCGGGGTCGGTGCCGCCGAGCTCGCCGAAGATGCGGTTGTACACCTTCGCCGTGGCACCGAAGCCGCCGTACGCCTCCGGAATGCTCAACCCCATCAGCCCCAACTCGTGCAGCCCGAACCGCACCTCGTCGGGGAAGCGGCTGTCGTGGTCGAACTTCGCGGAGTCGATGTGGTCGGCGGCGAACGCGCGGAACGCATCCAGGATCGCGGTCAACGACTCGTGTTCGTCCGCGCTCAGCGCCGGAAACGGGAACACCAGGTCTTCCAGGATCTCGCCGAGGAACACGCCGCGCGTGAACGACGGATTGACGTCGGGCGCGGCGAGGTGCGGCTCGGCGGGTGCCCGGCCTTGCTGGCGGTGGGTGCCGAGGTGGCAGTCATGCGTTTCTCCCCCGATGAATGGCGGTCTGTCAGTGCCCTGTAGCATCGCTGGAAGAGCCCACCCGGCGCAATCGGAGAAACCGCACGGACTCCGCGGGGAGCGCCCCGCGTGCCCTGGCCCGGCCCCTGAGCGGGCGATATCCTAAGTGGCACCCCTCCTCCGTGCTTGAGAGGCTCTAACTGCTCGTCGCCGTCCGATCGAAGCCGACCCCCCGCGTCCGAATCGTGGCCGCCGTGTGCTGCGCCCTGGCAACAACAGCCGGGGCCCAGACCCGGGCCAACGGACGCAACTTCCCGTCGGCCCGCGACCAGGGCCCGGTGCACGAAGCCTGGTATCAACGCGATCTGGAGCCGGGGGCCCAGATCCTCGGGGCCGTGCAGGCCAACGACGGCTACCTCTGGCTGGCCACCTCGGCCGGCCTGCTCCGTTTCGACGGGGCCCGGGCCACGCGCGTGCGGACACCGGCGCTCGATTCGCTGACCGGTCCGTACGTGATGAGCGTGGTCAAAGCTCGGGACGGCGCCATCTGGGCCGCCACGCGGCGGCGGGGGCTCTTCCGCATCGCCGGCGGCACGACCACGCACTGGACCACCGAGCAGGGCCTCCCCGGGATCAGGTCAACTCCCTGTTCGAGGACTCCACCGGTACCATGTGGGTGGGCACCGAAACCGGACTCTGCCGTATCGTCGGGGCACGGTGCCAGTCCGTGGGCCAGCACGGATTCCGTGCGCTCGCCGTCGGTGCAGGGTGGGACGGAGGGCTGCTGGTGGGGAGTTACGGCCTCTTCCAGCTGCGCGGCGACTCGCTGGTTCCGGTGCCGGTGCTCGAGCCGTCGCTCTATCGGATCACGCGCATCACACAGGGCGTCGGGCACACGGTCTGGGTGTCCACGGTGGCCGGCCTCGTAGAACTGCAGCCGCCGGCCACCGCCGGGGCACCGCCCCGCACGCGCATCTTCACGACGCGCGATGGACTCCCATCCAACTACGTGCTCGGCACCCTGGCCGGTCCGGGCGACACGCTGTGGGTGGGCACGCTCGGCGGCGGGCTGGCCGTGCGCACGGGCAACCGGTTTCTGGTCATCGACGCGCGGGACGGGCTCACGGACGATCGGGTGAATGCCCTCACGCGCGATCGCGACGGCAACGTCTGGGCGTCGACGAGCGGGGACTCGACCGCTTTCACGATCGCGCCATCACCACCTTCACGCCGGCTGACGGCCTTCCCGATCCGCTGGTCTGGGGCGTGGCGGGCGACGCCCACGGCACCGTGTGGCTCACCACGAACGCCGGCGGCATCACCCGGTACGCCGACGGGCGGTTCACCACGTGGCGCGACGATCCGCTCATCACGTCCAGCCAGATCAGCGTCATCGCGCCGGTGGCCGACGGATCCGTCTGGCTCGGCATCCGCCCCGCCACCCTGGCGCGATTCCGCAACGGACGCGTCGAGGACTGGACCAACCGGCCGGGCGCGCCGCGCGGGGGCGTGGTCGCGATCACGCAGACTCCGAACGGTGACATCTACTTCGCGGGGCCGCTGGGGCTGGTGCGCCTGCGCGGGGGAGTGTTCAGCCGCGTCGCCCTGCCGGGGGACTCGGCGGCGCGCGCCCTGCGGGTGCTCGGGTCCGATGCCAACGGCACGGTCTGGGCGGCGGGCAACTCGTTGTACCGCGTGCGCGGGGGGCGGGCGCAGTTCGTGAGCGCCCCGGACGCCTTTGCCCAGGCCACGGTCGTCGCGCTGCTGCCCGACAGCGGACGGGTGTGGATCAGCACCGACGGGGACGGCCTCTACCTGATGGAGGACGGGCGCGTGAGTGCGGTGGGACGCCCCGGCGGCGCGCTGCTCAACGATGCCTTCACGCTTCTCGGCGACGGCCGGGGGAGCCTCTGGCTGGCGTCGTCGTTCGGGCTCGAACGCGCGGAGAAGCGCGAACTGATCTCGGCTGCCGAGGGCCAGGTGGTCAATCCCCCGGTGCGCCGGTTCGACAAGACCGATGGCCTGCTGAGCACCGAGTTCAACAGCGCGGGAGGCTCTTCGGGCTGGCGTGGCCCCGACGGCCGCCTCTGGCTGCCGGGCGCCGACGGCCTGGTGGTCGTCCGGCCCGCCATCGTTCGGGCCCCCACCGTGCCGCCCCCGGTGCGAGTCGAGTCGGTGGTGGCCGACGGGCGGCCGCTTCCACTCATCGGCACGGTCGACCTCCCGAAAGGCACCCGACAGATCGCCATCGACTTCACGTCGCTGTGGTTCCGCGCCCCGCGCCAGATCGAGTTCCGGTACCGCCTGGTCGGACTCGACAGTATGTGGCAGTACGCCGGCACCCGACGGCAGGCCTTCTATTCGAGTCTTCCCGGCGGTACCTATACCTTTCAGGTATCGGCCCGCGACGAGGCGGGCAACTGGAATCGGGACCCGGCGGTTGTCACGCTGCGCGCCGTGCCGCCGATCCTTCGTACCCGCTGGTTCGTGGCGCTCGTGGCGCTGGCGGTCGCAGCCGCCACGGGTGGTGCCGTATCGCTTCGGGGGCGCGCCGTACGCCGGCAGGCACGACGCCTGGAGGCGCAGGTGGCCGACCGGACGCGCGATCTCGAGGAGGAAGTCGCCATTCGCCAACATCCGAAACCGAGCTCCGCGAGGCGCACGATCATCTGGAGCGCCGCGTCATCGAGCGCACGGCCGATCTGGGGCGCGCGAACCAGGAACTGCGCCTGAACCAGGAACGTCTCGGCCTGCTGCTGCGGCAACTCCCGGCGGTGGTCTGGTCCAGCGACCAGGCGCAGCAGATCACCACCGCCGTGGGCTCGGGCATCGGCGTCATCGGCCTCACGCCCGACGAACTCATCGGCCGCCGGTTCGACGAGGTCTTCGACGACCGGGACCTGAGCCGCGGGCTGCAACTCGCGCATCATCGCGCCATGCGGGGCGATCCGACGCAGGAACGCGGCGAGTACCGCGACCGCACGTTCGAGTGGCGCGTGGAGCCGGTGCGCGACACAGCGGGGCGCATCACGGGGACGGTCGGCCTCGCCCTCGACATCACCGACCAGGCGCACCTGCGCGAGCAGATGATCCAGACGCAGAAGATGGACAGCATCGGCCGCATGGCCGGCGGCATCGCCCACGACCTCAACAATCTGCTCACCGCCGTGCTCGGATTCGTCGACCTCAGCGAGCGGTCGCAGTCGCACGACGATCTGATGCGCAACCTCGAAGAGATTCGCTTTGCCTCCGACCGTGCCGCCTCGCTCACGCGGCAGCTGCTCACCTTCGCGCGCCGCCAGAAGACGAGCGTGCGGCCGGTCGCCCTCAACGACGTCGTGCACTCCATGCAAGGATTGCTCCGCCGGCTGCTCGGGCACGAAGTCCAGTTGATCACCGAGCCGGCCCCCTCCCTGCCCCCAGTGCTCGCCGACCCCAATCAGATCGAACAGGTGATCGTCAATCTCACCGTCAACGCGCGCGACGCGATGCCCGAGGGCGGAACGCTGACCATCACGACGGACACGCAGCAGGTGACGCGGCCGCAGGGCGACCTGGCGCCGGGCACCTACGTCCGGCTCCGCGTGCGCGACTCCGGCGTCGGCATGAGCGAGGAGGTGAAGGCCCGCGTGTTCGAGCCCTTCTTCACCACGAAGGAACTCGGAAAGGGCACCGGGCTCGGCCTCGCCACCAGCTTCGGCATCGTGAGCGAATTCCATGGCGCCATCGAGATCGAGAGCGCTCCGGGGCGTGGCACGACGGTGAACGTGTACCTGCCGGCGCAGGCTGCCGCGGCGCCCGACACCGCCCCGGCCGCCACCGGCCCGGGTCCCGCCACCGGCTCCGAGACCATTCTCCTCGTCGACGACGAGACGCAGGTCCGCGCATTGACGGAGCGTGCCCTCGTCTCGTTCGGGTATCGTGTGCTCTCGGCGTGCGACGGGGTGGATGCCCTGGACGTAGCGGCCGCACACGACGGCCCCATCCACCTCCTGCTCACGGACGTCCGCATGCCGCGCATGGGCGGGCTCGAACTCGCGGCCAAGCTGATGACGCTGCGCCCCGAGCTGCGGGTGCTGCTGATGTCGGGGTACGTCGACGTCAAGGCGCCGCCCGACGCCCCCCATCTCGACGATGCCCCGCGCATGATGAAGCCGTTCCGCGTGAACGAACTCGCCCAGCGCGTGCGCGAAATGCTCGACGGGCGGCCGCCGTTCGGTAACTGAACAACGGCCGCCCGTCGGCGGCCCGCATCACCCGCCGGCGGCTAGTTGCTGCCGTGCCCGCCGCGCTGGTGTGCCGAACACGATCCGGCGTGAACCGACGGACGCGAGGACGAAGCCCGCGGGGGCGCCGAACACACGTGCGGCTGCGGCGCACTCCGCGGAGCGGTGTAGCGCGGCTGTACGTGCGGCGCACTGCGTGGAGCCGTGTAGCGCGGCTGTACGCGCGGTTCACTGCGCGGAGCCGTGTACCGCGGCTGCACGCGCGGTTCGCTGCGCGGGGCCGTGTACCGCGGCTGTACGCGCGGTTCGCTGCGCGGGCCGTGTACCGCGGCTGTACGCGCGGTTCCTGCGCGGGGCCGTGTACCGCGGCTGCACGCGTGGTTCACTGCGCGGGCCGTATAGCGCGGCTGCACCCGAGCCGGGCTCTGCGGCGCCCGATACACCGGACCGCTCCGACGCCAGTTCACCGCCGGCGACGGCCGCTGCGCCGTGGCGCCCCGCGGAGTCGCGGTGCGGGTCTGGCCCTGCGACGCCAGCCCGGCGCCATGCGGCGCTGGCCCTGCGTGTTCTGCGGCATCACCCGTACGTGTGCGTCGGTCTGCACCTGCCGCGGCTGACGATATCCGCTGCCGGCCGACACCACACCGTGGCCATCGCGTGGCACCGCGTAGCGGCCCGCGTTGTGGTCCATGTGGTTCACGTAGTCCACCCGGTGCGCGCCGATGCCGCTGTACACGCGAATGTGGCCGTAGTCGGGATGACGATAGATGACGTCATGGCCATACCGCACGTGGCGGTAGTCGCCGTTGGCGTACACGCCGATGGTCCGGATGTAGGGCCGCGAGCGTCGCCGCCACCCATCACCGTCCCAATCGGTGTACACGATCCGCCACGCCGGCCAATCCCAGTCGTACATCAACCACGAACCGATCGGATAGCCGATGCCGAAGCTGAAGTACGCGCCAAAACCAGGGCGCCCGAAGATGGGCCTGCTATAGATGATCGACGGATCGTACACCGGCACGTAGATGTACTGCGGCTGCGCCGGCCAGATGCTCACGTACCCGGCGTTGGCCACCACCTGCTGCTGCGGCGTCGACTCCAGATTGCCCTGCGCCTGCGCCAACTGGCGCATATGCTGCACCGACTGCATCACGTCGGTGGACTGCTGCGCATACGCCTGGCCGAGCGACGTGGTCCAGTCGAGCTGCGAATCCATCATGTTGAGGACCGTGGGATAGTGCGCCACGGCCTTCACACTCACGTCCCAGTACTGGTCGTCGACCCCGTTGACGCCGTTGGCGCGCACGTACTGCGCCGCTTCGGCAATCTGGTCGGGGAACGTCGACGCCAGCAGTACCTGCGCCAGCAGAGGATCCGGATACAGCGCCACCGGCGCCACCAGATTGTCCAACTGGTCGGCGGTGAACGGCACCACGGATGCGGCCGCCATCGGCTGCTGAGGATCCTGCAGCATCAGGGCGGAGGCCGCCGGCGCTGCAACAGCCGTCAGCATCAGCGCCAGGGAGGCACTGAGCCCGAACGAAACTGCAAAGGTTTTGCGCATGGACACCTCCTGCCCGTGTTCAATAGAACCCTACCCATTGTGACCCGTCCTGTCCAGGTGGGCCACGGATTTGTATACACCGTCGCAACTGAAAGTTTCACTGTCAGTTACGTGACAGCTTAAGGGTCTACAAACCCGGGCTCGGCGGAGTTAACCGCGCATGCCGGGACACGAGTCCGAGGCCTGCCGGAACCCTCTCATCGGCGCCCCAGCGAGTAGACGTACGCCGCCACCGCGCACACCTGCGCGTTGGACAGCAGCGCGCCCCCCAACGGCGGCATCGGCGTGGCGTGCGCCTTGGGAGACGGCACGCCGACGCGCACCAGATTGGCGATCGCCGCATACGACCCATCGATGTCGAGCCAGGTGGGGTCGGTGAGATCGGGCGCCAGCACCGTGCCCCGGGCGTTCGCCCCGTGGCAGGCAAAGCAGTTGCCCGTCGCGCTGAACACCGTGCGCCCCCGATCGACCATCGCCTGATTCACCGGCGGACAGTCGGCCGCGGAGTCGGTGCGCAGCGCGTGCGCGGTCGGCGCCGCGCTCGTGTCGGCAGTCGTGTCCCCGCTCATCGGGCCCATCATCGAACCGCCGCGCATCATCCCGGCCATCGATCCCCGCCTCCCGCCGCCGGCCATCATCCCGGTCATGCCGGAGCGCGCGCTCGCCGCGGAATCCCCCCCCGGTTGCAGCGAGTCGGGCGCAACCGCCGCACCGGGCGCGCCCGCGGTCACCGCCGCCGTCGAGGCGGCCCCCGTGCGTGGTGGGGACCCGCTGCACGCCGCCGCGACCGCGGCGATCAGGAACATCTGGCGTCTCATCCTGCCTGCCTCCCTCCCGGCAATGGTGGGGAAACTCGCCACACTCGGTCAGGAGGTTCTCCTGACAGTACCGGTGCTCCCCGAATCGTAGCATGTAGACGATGATGCCGGCGATCGGCTCCGCGCGAAGAATACGTATGGACCGGCGCCGCTACACGGGAGGACGGATGTCCAGGGGACGCATTTTGATCGTGTACGGAACCCGCTACGGGCAGACCGCGCGCATCGCGGCGCGCATCCGGCACTTGCTCCTGGCCCGTGACTACGACGTCACGCTGATGCAGGGCAACGAGTTGCCGCGGGACCTCTGTCCATCGCAGTACGACGCCACGGTGGTCGGCGCGTCCATGATCGGCGGGCACTATCAGAAGTACGTCCGCACCTTCGTGCGGCGCCACGTCTGGGTCCTCAACCGAATCCCGACTGCCTTCTTCGCCGTCAGCGGCGCGGCCGGGAGCCGGAACCCGCTCGACCGCGAAGAGGCCCACCGGCGGATGGAGCGGTTCTGCGAGGAGTCCGGGTGGCATCCGCAGCTCTGGCTCTCGGTGGCCGGCGCCATCGCCTACACCAAGTACAACGTCGTCACCCGGTGGGTCATGAGGCGGATCAGCCGCAAGGAAGGCGGATCCACCGATACGTCCCGCGATCACGAATACACCGACTGGACGCAGGTCGATCAGTTCGCCGACCGGTTCGCCGACCGGATGGACGAATGGACCCGGCGAACCCACGTCGAGCCCCCAGCCGCCGCCGAGGCCGCCGCGCCGGCCGAACGGCATCTGGAGCTCGTCTAGCCTCGCGGCCGGGCGCGTTATCCGCCAGACTTCACGCGGGGCGGGAGCGTCGGCTCCCGCCCCGCGTCTCGCGTGGGCCGTCCCCGCCGCGCCGGATTCCCAAATTCTCCTCTCAATTCGGACCTCCGATGATTCACACCATCATAGAGCCCTTCCGCATCAAGACCGTGGAGCCCATCCGCATGAGCACC
>CAWGJO010000019.1:0-34123 GCA_963822945.1 uncultured Gemmatimonadaceae bacterium
CGGCCTGGGTCCCTGAAAAGTGGTCCAGCCGGGGTCCCGTTTTGACAGGGAGCTGAAGCGAGGCCAGACTCTCGGGAGAGAGGAGGCCAGGGATGCGGAAGAGCAAGTTTACGCCGGAGCAGATCCTCCAGGCGCTGCGGCAAGCCGAGGGCGGGACGGCGGTGGTTGACATCTGCCGGAAGCTCGGGGTGACGGAGACGACGTTCTATCGCTGGAAGAAGCAGTACACGGGGCTCGACGTGAGCGAGTTGCGGGAGCTGAAGCAGCTGCGGGATGAGAATCGGCGGCTGAAACAGGTCGTCGCCGATCTGACGCTCGACAAGACGATGCTGCGCGAGGCGCTCGGAAAAAAATGGTGAGCCCAAGCCAGCGACGCCGGATGTTGGCTTGGGCGCGGGGCGCCTATGGCGTGAGCGAGCGGCGCGCGTGCCGCGGCTTGGTGATCCAGCGCTCGTCGATGCGCTACCGGGCCCGGCGGCCGGACGATGCGCCGGTGCGCCGCCGCCTCCACGAACTGGCCCGGGATCGCCCCAGCTTCGGCGCGAAGCGCCTGCACGTGCTGCTGCGCCGGGACGGGCTCCGGATCAATCACAAGAAGGTGCATCGGCTGTACATCGAGGAAGGGCTGCAACTCAAGCCACGTCGCCGGCGTCGCCGCTCCGCGACCGTTCGACAGCCGCGGGCCGTGGTGAGCCACGCGAATGAGCGGTGGGCGATGGACTTCATGCACGACGTGTTGGCCACCGGGCAGACAGTGCGCGTGTTCACGCTCGTGGACGTCTACACGCGCGAGTGCGTGGCGCTCGAGGTCGCGCGCTCGTTCCGGGGGAGCGACGTGGCGCGGCTCCTCAGCGATGCCGGCGAGCGCCGCGGCGGCTTACCCACCATCATCCAGTGCGACAATGGGACGGAGTTCACCTCCACTGCGCTGGATCACTGGGCGTACTGGAATCGGGTCAAACTCGACTTCAGCCGCCCGGGGAAGCCCGTCGACAACAGCGTGTGCGAGGCCTTCAACGGCAGCGTACGACGTGAGTGTCTCACGTGTCATTGGTTTGCCTCTCTCGCGGAGGCGCGCGTCACGCTAGCTTCGTGGCGCGAGGACTACAACAACCACCGGCCCCATACGAGCTTGGGGCTGCAACCACCGGCGGCGTACGCGGGCGCCGGCCATTACCTACCTCGCATCAGAACTCTCAGAAACTGACGCTCTGGCTTGGATCAGTTTTGGGGACCCAGGCCCACTCTCCGAAACTGACGCTCCGGAGCGGATCAGTCTTGGGGACCCCGGCCCAACCCGAACGCTGGGACATAAGAACTGGGATAGCGTTGGGGTTCACGTGACAGAGTCTGTCGGTCTCCGGAGCCACCAGCATCGGCCGGTCGGTCGCTGAGTTAACCTCGGTTAACCAGCCAATGACCCATGGTTAACCCCTCTGACCCTACTGTATTTCGGAGATTGGGAGGGGGATGCCAACCGCCTTCCTCGACTCCCCAATACCGAGATCGCCGTCGCTGCCGCTGGCGACAAGGCGATGGACTTCCGCTCCCCCAATCTGGAGGCGTCCAATGCGACCTCTCTCTCTGGCCGTCACACTCCTCATAGTCACCGCGTGTGACGGCGTACAACCCACGGCCCCTGCCGCACCCCGACCAGACGAATCTCGGACCATCACGGATATTGGCAGCCAAGGACAACTCGGGAGCGCCGCACCAGAGGCTCACACGGGGAGACGCTGAAGCGGTGCTCAACGCGTTCGGAACCGCCGGCTACCTGATCACGGCCAAGAAGGGATTTGTCCCGGTATCGGCCGCGCCCGGCGACTTCTACGGCGACAAGGGAGCCATCCGGCCCCTGCCCTACCTTGACGGGCATCACTATTGCACGCTCGACTGGCTCGTGCCGATGTTCGCGGTATTTGATTGGGACGATGCCAGTACGGGGCCGCGCTCTCCCCATGAGATCCGAGCGGAGCTTGCAAGCGGTTCGGTACTCCTGTCGATTGACGGCCAGGCGTTCCCAACCCGGCGCACCCCCGTAAAGCCAGCCAACGCGCAGCGAGCCTTTGGCGATGCGAACGCCCCTCGGCTACCAGGTCGGCAATCCGGTACCTCCTGGTACGTTCTCGATCGGCGCACACACGATCCATGCGGACGTCTTCTTGGATGGTGTGCTTGATGACTTCGGTCTGGAAACCACCACGTTCTATATCGATGATGCATCGTCGGCCACCTGCACAGGATAGCGAAGTCACACGAGAATCCTCGCGGCCCCAAGGGATAGGAATTTCAATCCCCGTATGGTCAGACGGGGGCGCGCTGGGAACCGGTGTGCAACTGGGAGCCGGCGGGGGCGCGGCCCGCAGCGGGGCGTTGGGCCGCGCGCTTGGGGAGGGCGGCTGCTGTACCGGGGCGTGGCGGGTCCCCGGCGGGCGTTGCGCCCGCCCCGACGGGCACGCCGAAGGTCCCCCGGGGCGAGCCCAGGGGCCGATCGGCGGGCGATCAGGATGAGACGCGGGAGGCGGCGCGCCGCGGGGGCGGGGCCGCGAGTCGGCGCTCGGGTGGGGGCCCCCGCCCCCGCGTGGCCCGGCGGAGGTGGGCGAGGATCCGATCGATCACCGCTCCCTCGGTGATGATGGCGAGGATGCGCATCGCGCCGCCGCACGCCGGGCAGGCGAGCGGGTCCACTTCATAGATGTGGCGCACGATGGCTACTCTTTCTTGTGACACTTGTTGGGGCGTCCGTACCGTTTGTAGTTAGCTGGCGGTGGTTTAGCGCACGAGAAGCGACCTGACACCGCCTAGAATCACGACCATAATTGTTTGCTGCCGTATAACACGCGCTTGGAGCGGTCAACCGCGCCGGCGTACCAGTTGGATGGCTGACATATTGTGAGCGCGGATTGCCGCTCGAACGCAAACCGTCAGACCGCCATCGAGGAGCCATGCGATGTGCAGCACTTGCTTTGGCCATGCTCCTCGCTGGAACGCAAGCCAACGCTCAGTCGAGAACCGTTTTCAAGGGCAGTCCCTTTGTTAAGATCAGCGAAGCCGGGTCCAGCCGTGTGGTAGACTCGCTCTCGCGTCCACGCGCCGAAAATCTAAGCGCCGTGGTTAGCGAGATTTCCGGGACATATTACTGGGCAAGTCGAGAGAACAAGGAGCTAATCAGACACGAATCGGGCGCCTTCATTACTTATGCTGCTACCGATGGGTCGGGTTACATCCGTCTGATCGATCCACTGTTTAAAGATGCGGCAGCATTGATTGGTGATTCTGAAGCAAAGTACGACTACGCAGAGCAACTGTTGATTGGGCTCGGTTCAGTGACCTACTATGGCGTTGCCGACGCCTTTTGATTGGAGACGGCCGGTCTAACAGGCGCTTGAAGCAGTCCAGCCCCCCAGGCCTCGGCCTCCTTGCGGCGGCCCCCTGGCGGTGCACACTCGATGGAAGTCAGACAATTCGCTGCGGGCGAGGCACCGGAACCACGTTTAGCGATGTGTGTGCCCGAACGATTCCGGCCGTTCCGAAGAGGAGGTATTAGCTCATGACTGGATCGATCGCGTTCAACGGCGGCGCCACGAAGGTCGCCAAGATCAACTACCAGCTACCCATGCCGGGCAGCCATCACGGCCGACGCCTTGTGCGGCTCGACCTGGGAATCAAGGGCTCCGAGTGGAGCGACGACGCCAAGGCCTTCGGCGAACAGCCGGGCGAGGCGGCTGGCATCGGGCCGTCCGGCCAAGGCTATACGATCGACGTGGCGCGCGCCCGTGAATACCTGCGGGGCAAGCTCACCGCCGTGGGCTTCCGCGCGGACGACGTCGATCTCGCGCTGACGCGACTGCCAGGAGTGATCACCGGTGACGCCGAGCCGCCACGCCGACGCCAGCGTCGGGACCTGCAGCTGCGAGCCGCGGCCGTGTCTCGCGCCACGCTCATGGCCACCACGGCCGCGGTCGGCGCGGTGGACTCGATCTCCACCGCCGAGCCAGCCCCGGCGCCGGCACCCGCGCCTGCCCCGCCACCCACGGCGTCGGATCGCCTCGACGAGATCGTCGACGTGTTCGTCGCGAACGCGAACCGGGGGCTCGTCACGTCGATCCTTCTCGACTCCACGGGCGAGACGGTGCTGCAGACCTCGCCGGTGACTGTGGTGGAGGAGCCGACACTGTTCCTGGTGGAGAAGGTGGCGATCTCGTCGTTCCTTGGCGATTACGGCATGGGCCGCACCGTGCGGACATTCACGCTACTGCCAGGGGAAACGACGTCCATCCGGATCAAGACGTGGCAGTCCACCGAGGAGTCGCGCAAGCAGGCGTCATCGATCATCGACTCCCACGAGCAAGAGGCGCAGACGCGGTTCCAGAGCGAGGTGCAGTCCGAGACCACCGACAAGCAGACGCGCAGCTCGGAGGAGAAGTGGTCGGTGGAAGCCGAGGCATCGGCCAGCTGGGGGTGGGGTAGCGCCAAGGTAAGCGGATCGGCGTCGGGCGACTACCAGTCGGGCCGCGAGCAGTTCGCGAAGCAGGCGTCGTCGGCCGTGGGCGAGCATGCGGCCAAGGCGTCTTCCAAGCGCCAGCTGTCCGTCACGAGCGAGTCCGAGTCAAAGTCCACCACCGGCGAGGAGTCTGTGATCGAGCGGACGATCGAGAACGTCAACGTGAGGCGCGTGCTCAACTTCGTGTTCCGCGAGCTCAACCAGGAGTACTCGACCGTTCTGCACCTCACGGACATCCAGGTGGCGTTTACGAACCGGCGCACCAACTCCTGGCGCATCGTCCCGATCTCGGGACTGCGCGGCCTGCTCGAGACACTGCTCAAGGCCGCGCCCAAGCGCCGCGGCGAGATCGCGTCGCTAATCCTCAAACTCGCCGGAACCGTGATCGACGACCAGAGCGCGTCGGTCCGCACGCTCGACGCGCTCCACTACGACGTGGTCAACGACGTCATGACCGTGGGTCCGGTGACGATGGACGTGCAGGGCATGCCCGCCCCGCCCACCGAATCCGACTACTACCGATTCAAGCCGGGCCCGCTCGGGTCGCAGACGGAGGTGGACGGCGTGCGCATGAGCCAGCAGACCATCGTCATGCGGACGGATTCCGTGCTCGTCGAGGCGCTGCTGGGCGAGTCCGACGCGCTCGACGAGTTCGCAATGGAGGTGCAGCAGGCAGCCGCGACCGCGCAGACACTCGCCAACCAGCGCGAGACGCTGCTGCAGTCCACGCTGAACGCCATCGCGGATCCGGCCGAGCGCGCCAAAGCCGCCGCGGCGTTATACGGGCCGGTGAAGGAGACGGCCTGATGGGCGACACGATCACCGACACCTCCAAGGTGGCCGGGACATCGAAGGTCACCGGCACGGGCGTCGCGAACACAGCGCCGGTGCTCGGCAAGGCGGGCGCGCCGGCGGCGGGGAAGCAGCCGCCTCCGCCGCCGGCGATCCCGGCCTTCAAGGACAAGGCGGCCGCGCTCGCATGGGCCAACGAGGTGGTACACAAGGATCTCGGCCTCAACTCGACATCCGTGTACTGGTTCTCGGTGTCGGCCTCCAAGCGCCCTCATCCGCGGACCGGCCTGCCGCCGGACCCCGGCCTCGTGGACTGCGGCTTCGCCGCCTGGACCAACACGGCCACCGACATCTACCTTTTCGATGCGCTATGGGATAACAACCTGTCGGTCGGTGTCGGCTCGGCGCAGCAGGCCGAGCTCTGGGCAACGGTGGCGCACGAGTCGCTGCACGCCGTGCACTTCAAGTCCGCGTGGGGCGGTGGGCACCCACCGTCGCTCGCGACCGGCTTCCACCACGAGTGGAGGACGTATGCGGCGAGCGCCAAGGCGCTGGGAGCGCCCACGCACAGCAGGGTGAAGCGCTTCATCGCCGAGGCGGCAGGCAAGGATGAGCTCGCGCGCCAGAAGGCCGCGCAGGAGGGAGTCGCCAAGGAGTTCGCGGGCTGGTACAACGGCCACAAGGCCGGGATTGGGAAGCTCAACGCCGACCAGGCGGAACTTGAATACCTGAAGTTCTTCGAGAAATTCAATGGACTGCCGCCGAAGATCCTCGCTTCGGGCAAGACACCAAAGGAGATGCTACAGCTGACGTATGGATACTAAGCGCAGGTCTCCTGCGTGAAGCACGCGCGGTACCGGTTGACGTGCCCCGCGCGCGGTTGGCATACCACCCGTAGTAGCGCGTCACCACCGCATTCTTCCGTGCGACCGTCTCCCGCGCTTCGAACCTCGGCTCCCTCACCTCCCGCGCGACGCCAGATTCTACCGGCACACCTCCTGGGAGGTGTGCCGACAAAACTGTATTGAAATTGTATTGGCAACGGGACGGCGAAGTCTCAGAGAGACAGATCCTTGGCTGTGTGTCTGTGACTCAGTGCGGCGGTGGTGATGCCGCCCAGTGGGGGCGGCCTCCGGGCTCGGCACACCTTCGGCCCCTTCCCGGGCTAGGAGTGATGTGGTCCACCATGGTTCATCAGTTGGGCGACCGCCGGCCCCCTTCTCTGAGTAGCGGTTCAGCTTTCGCGGGTCACGTCGCAGAACAGCTTAGTCGCATCTGATTCACGAAATGGGGCTCACAGCAGATGCCGTTGGGGACGCCCCCGTAGGTGACGGACCAATAGTCCGCGGGCTGCCCGGATCAACGGAGCCACACGAAGATGGCCGCACATCCATTGCCCATGGCTTCGACCGGGAGCTCGGCCACCGAGGTGTAGACCTCGACCCCCACGACCCAGGACACCGGGATCGCGTCGAGCACCTCTGGCGAGTCCATAGTGAAAGTGCCGTACGGCAGGTCGTCAATGAACAACTCGTAGCGCGGAATGCCGCCGACCGTTGCGTTGCGGCACTGGGGCAGCCGCCGCGCCTTTCCTTCGAGCAGGTCGGAGAGCTTGACCGGGTGCCGCCGCTCGATGTCGGTCTCCGTGAAGAAGTCGCCGCCCAGGCCCGACATGCGGCGCTGCGCGCTCCGCTGGTAGAAGAGGTCCAGCTTGTGCATCTGGTTGTCCGGCATGTCCGCCATACTGTCTGCTCTGGCGATGACCGTGGGCAGCAGCGTCACGGGTTGCATCGTCACCGAGAGGCTCGCGGCGCCATCGGGGGGGACGACGGTCGCCATCGCGACGGGCGCGAATCCCAATCGCCGGGCGCGCACGAGCGTCGTACCGGCCTTCACCGCCGGCACGACGAAGTTGCCAAGCGAGTCGGTACGGGTGTGCACGTCGAGCCCCACGATGATCTCCACGCCGGGCACCGGGTTCCCCGCCGAGTCCGCCGCGAATCCGACGACGGTGCCGGTAGCGGAGGCCCGACCCCGCTCCTTCAGTGCGAAAGCCACCATCGTCGTCGGCGCGTCGGGGAGCGTGACGACCGTGTCGAGCACTACGTCCGGGCCGTGCAGCGCCCGCACGGCCACGAAACGGCGTCGTGGCAGGTTGCACACGTAGAACCTTCCGCCGCCATCGCGAGACAACGTTCGTGCGCGCGCCCTCGGCGGTTCCGTCGCCCGGCCACGTCAGCTCGAGCGCGCTCGCCCAATCCGGCGCGGCGCCCTTCGCCGTCAAACGTCCCATCATCACCGTCGTCCCGGAATTCACCGGCTCGCCCTGACAGATCCTCCGCTCGATGTCTTCGTACGAAAGCAGAGCGAGGTTGGGGAGGGAATCGCGTTTGTCCGGCACGACGACGTCCGCTTGCACGGGTGGTTCGGCGTGGAACGCGGCCAGCGCCATGTCTTGCGCGCGCACCGTGTAGCGCGCGGGCAGCAGATCATCGAAGCGGAAGGCGCCGTTCGCGTCGGTCGTAACCGTGTCCGCGGTCGCCGTGAGCCAGACGGTCACGTCGCGCGCCGGCAGGCCGAATGCGCCGCGCACGACGCGTCCCACGAGCGTCCCTACGGGGCCATGCCAGCGTACGCCGTCGGGCCATGACGCGTCGGCCAGAATCCCACCGATGCGGTCCACCTGCGTGATCCGGTCCGGGAACTCGCCGGGCGCGAGCCGGGCCGCGTTCCGTCGCACGACCACCGGCGCAATCAGTGACCAGCGGCTCAGCACCACGACGCCGTTCGACATCGTCGCGAAAGTGATGGAGCCGCCGGCGTTCGCCGCGGCGGCCGAGGCCTCGATGCCCACGTAGTGGAACTGCATGCTGCGCAGCTCAGGGTTGCCGCGCCGTAGCCAGAGCGTGCCCGCCACGTCCACGACGTCCGTCGAGGCATTCTTCGCCGGGTCGAAGGCCAGTCCGATGTCATTGGGGTGGTGGACCGAGTCGACCACCACCGAGAAGCAGTGCGTCGCCGCGAACCGCGGATCCAGCAGTACGTCGCCTCGGGCGCGTAGTAGGTGCGCAGCCCGTTGGCGTCCACCACGAACCCCATGCGCGCGAAGTCTCTCGCGCTGGCGGCGGCACCGAACGCCCGTTGCTCTCGACCGACGGTCACCCGCGATCGTTGCTGCAACAGATGGTCGTCCGCGTCGAAGACCTGGCGATAGCTGAGCACCCGGACCGTCGCCGGGAACGTCTTGCGCCCGACCACCGTCGCCAGGAGTCCGGCGCGCGCCTGCTGCCAGAGCTCGAGCGCGACGCCACCCCCGGCCTCTCGGCCGCCGCAGATCTTCTCCGACCTGCTGTACATCGCCGGGAGCACAATGGTGATGGCGGTCATGCGCACGTCAAGCCGTTCCGTCCGGCCCGCCTCGGCGCCACCGCCCGCTCCACGGGTCGGAATCCGATGCGCAGGACTCGCGCGCGAACCGTCTGAAGGGGAACCGCAACGTTGAAGTGTCCGGCCGCATTCGTGATGAACTGGCTAAGGACACGGCCCCGGCTGTCGGTCAGGGTCACAACCGCACCAGGGATCGGTGCCGAACTCATGCTGTCGCGCACCGTGCCCTCGACACGTTGCGCGCCAGCGAGTCGTGCGGTCAGGATGCACAACAGGCCGACTAGGAGGGCGCGGCCACCGAGACGCGCGGCATACGACGCAACGGGTGAGCGCATAACCTCACCATGCGCCACGAGCCCGACGCCGGAAAGTGTGTGAGATTAGAAAATGATGAAGCTGGTGTTACGATGCTGTGAGGGCTGCTCAGCCTGGGCTTCCGGTGTCCCATCCAACGCGCCGACTATCCTGATGGGAACTCGCCCAAAGTGGTATCGACCACGTCCATCTCGTGCGCATTCCAGTAGGTCGCCGCAACCCGCCAACGACACTCACTACGCCATCCGCCGTCGACGGTCCGGCCGAGGTTCGCGCGCTCGAAAGCTCCTGACCTCCCGCGCGAACGCCACGTTCGATCGGTACCTGTCCTGGGAGACGTGCCGACAAAACTGTATTGCGATCGCGTTGGATACGGGACGGCGAACTCGCTTAGGGACGCCGGGCGAGCAGAGCTGAGGCCCTCAAACGCCGTGGCCTTGGACTCAGTCCGATCTGGTGATCCCGTCGTCGAGGCGATCGCCGCGAAGCTGCTCTGCGGAAATTCCCGGAGCGTCGCCCGGCGGGGCCGCGGGCGCGTTGCCTGCTATGGCCTCACGCAACTCAGCTTCTTCGCTCTCGACGCGACGCCGGCCTATCCAGGTGATGAGGTGGACCAGCCAATTCGGGAGCTTATGTGCCTGTGCACTCTCAACTTGATGATCGAGCAGTGCCTTAGGGGTCCACCATTGGCGGTCCAACCCGCGAATCTCAGATTCCGCGAGTGCTTCCCCGCCGGGCAGCCGCCGCGCGAAGGCCACTTCCTGAGCCACACAGGCATTCTCGATGCGATCCCGCATGGCGGGTGCGTAGGGAATGCCGAACGCGTGAATGCGCCCGTGCGTTGCCTCATGGATGATGACCATGGCCGTAGTTGGCGCCGAGCAGCTCAGAACCGTGGGCCATCCTAGCCAGATCTGGCGGGATGCCGGCTCGTAGTGGTTGATACGTCCCAAGTGGCCGTAGATCGCGCGTACATCCCGTTGAATCCGAGTTAGACGGCGTGGCTCATACTGGGCTATGTAACCAAGCGCACGCCGAATCCGCGCGGTGAACAGGGCCTCCATCCCAGGTTCCACCGTACCCGAGGCGACCGTGACGCCGCAAACCTGCTCGCGTTCGGTGAGCCGCAGTAGCAGGTTTGGAAGCAACGCGGCGATGCGCGCGCGGAGAGACCGCGGCGCGCGTCTCAGTCCGCGCTTCCTGTTATGTCCTCGAATTGCTCCACGTCTCATACCGATCACAGTTTCAGATAGGCGCGACCCGTGCTGCTAGAGCGGATTGGCTTCACACCAGAAGAGATATACTACGGCCAGCTATTGTCAGACGGGAGAATTCTCGTTCCGGCCGTCGTCGCGGGCGAGACGGCGTTGTTTCTGCTGTACACGACGCAGCGCCTCGATCTGACGATTGATCTCGGCTTCGCGAGGAAACGCGACTGGCCCTACGAGCGGCGTACGAATGACTGGGGTCTTTCCCCCCTCACGGATTTCTTTGCCCTGGGCTCCGCTCGGCAACACGAGACGGTAGTGGTACAGGGCAGCGAGGAGGATGGCGGTGTCGAGTATATCACGGCGGGGCGGCTCGGAACACTCTACGTGAACCAAGGCGTGATGGCGATTGATCCGGTCGCCGCGGCAGTTGGGGTGGCGAGAAGCCTGGAGCCGCCCGTGCTACGAGGTGCGGGCGGCGTGTGCGTCGATCTCGTCGCCGGAACCCTGGATCGTTTGCCAGTGACGGCCAATCTGAGGGACAAGTCAGCCCCTGTCGGTGCTCCACGATTCATGCTTCACACCGGCCGAGATCTTTCGGTGATATCCCTCGACTACATCGAGCGGTCGTGGGGCAGCGCCCGCCGCCGGAAAGAGGCTCGACGGGCCCACGAACGCTCGCGTCCGGTTCGCGTGTGGCTGCGACTGCCCGACGATACGACGGTGGACATGGAAATGCTCGTGGGCAACCTGATCGAACCCGACTACGTGGATACCCTCGGCTCCGGTATCGACGGATACCTGGGCCTCGATTTTCTGTACCGCTGGCTTCCGCTCATCGATTTTCCGAACCATGCCCTCTGGTTGGTGCCACTCGATGCGGACGTTCGGACCTAATCGGCGTCGGCACGCGGCCTGGAAGGTGTGCCGACAAAACTGTATTGAGATTCCGTTGGGCACCGGTCAACGGACTCTCAGCAAGGCAACGAGTTAGAAGGGACTCCTCGCCCGGCGGGGTCGGCCGGTATCAATCGCCACTTGCCTTTGCGCGACTGCGGCGAACGGCGCGTGCGCGTAACATCGCGCCGAGCACCGTCGCCCCCAGGATCACGCTGCTGTTGACGGCCTGCATGCCGACCGCCGCCAACCGGACCGTTCCGTGACCGGAGAGGGTGACAACTCCTGACACCAGCAGCGGAGTGCAGACCCACACGACGCCGAATGCGAGCCCGCTCAGGAGCGGAGTCCCGTCGCCGAGATAAGCGGCGATCACGCCACCCAGGGTTGCGTTGGGGATCCCGATTACCACGAAAACCAGAAGTCGCGCGAGCCCGTGCAACTCACCGATCGAATGGCCTAGCGCGAATCCGAAGGATCGTAAGATACTGGCCGTCATCGCCATGACGAACACATCGAGCACCAGCAAGAACGTGAGCGATGAGAAGGCGATCGATGCGAGCCTGACGGCATCGCTGACCGTTAGACCGGACACCCACGTGCGTAGCACGTGAGGGGTGGACCGCACCAGTTCCCGGTAGTACCAAAACCGAGCGGCGCGTACGCCGTGGCGGCGTGCCCGATCGGCAAACTCCTCCGCGAAGTCGCCGACGATGTCCTCGCGGAACGCGGTCTCCTCGGCGAGCGCGTCGAGGAACATTTCGGCGGTGCGTGGCGGCGCAATCACGCTCCCTCCGGGACAATGGGTGTGCCGACCCCCGCCCAAATCGAGGCGGATATCCGTTCGGCGTTGCAGATGGCCTTCCGTCCGGCTCCCGTGACGGCGAAAAGCCGCCGGGATCGCCCGCCGCGCACCGGCAGCGGGTCCGACGTTCGGGAAGTGAGGAACCCCTTCTCCTCCAACCGCTGCAGGGTCGTGTAGGTGGCCCCGACGGAATGGTCGCGTTGCGTGCGGGCAGACAGGTCGCGGCGGATAGCTAGGCCGTAGGCGCCGTCGCCAAGGCGGACGACGGAGAGGAGGACCGCGAGTTCCAGCGATCCGAGGGAGGGCGCACTCATGATTCTATATTGTAGAACAAATCAAATGGGCGCAAGGGGGCGAAGGTCGTCGAATGCACGCGGGCGGGACATCCGGCGTGGGACGCCGAATGCTGCAATCGGTCAGGCGTCGCGCGCCTATTCCATTGAATAGACCTCGCCGTGGACCGCGCGCAGTACCTGCCCGGCCGCTCCATCGGCCGACCGACGTACGGGGGGCGCACAGCCGGCCGGTTGGTCTGCGACGCGGCTCACCTGCTGGAACTGCCGCTGGCGAAGACAACATCGGCACCGGCCCCTTCGCCGCCTAGCTTGCCGTCCGCCCCATCTGACCACAGTCGGTAGGAGTCCGCCGCGCGCCGATATTCATACGCGCGGCCCCAAGGGTCGAGCGGCATCCTGCCCGTGACATACGGGCCGTACCAAGCGCTATCCGACGGTGCGAGGTTCGGCTGTTGGGTGAGGGCGCCGAGCCCCTCGGTTGTCGTGGGGTAGCGCCCCACGTCGTGGCGGTAGGTCTCGAGTGCGGCCGCGATCTCCTCCATGTCGGACTGCGCCGTCGCCGCCGGATGGCGAATCGGCCGATACCACTGGGGGCGCACGACGCTGACGGCGAGCGCCGCGAGCACGAGCAGGAGCGCGACCCCGATGGCGCGATCAACGGCTGTCATCGATCGCAATCGGTCCTCCGTGGCAATCCGTTGTGCGCCCCACGCCGGGGGGCCAGGAGTAGTTCTCCTGGACGTGCGGCGGGCCGTACCCCGGCGTCCGGCCCGGCGGGCCAATCCATTCCTGCGGAATCGAGTCCGGCGGGGGCGCGGTGCGCGCATTGAGCGTGTAGTCGCACCACGTCCACCAGTACCCGAAGTTCCAGAGCCCAGCAAACTCGGTGTTGAGCGACGCGGCCTGCTCGCTATCGAGGTGCGCGTAGATGGAGTCGACGTTGTAGGGCGGGCGCCCGAAGTGCTCGGCGTACGCATAGACGGACCGGGACACGAGGCGGAGGTACATCAGCGACGCCACGCGGTCGGAGACCAGAATGCGGGGTGCATGACGGATGCGACGAATGCGCCAACCCAACACGCCAATGCACGCGACGAGCGCCCGAGCAACAGCCATCGCCGGATCGCGGAGCCATGGCCAGTCCATGTGGTCTACTCCGCCCGTAACGCTTCGGTCGGGTTGATGCGAACGCCCGGCGCGCCGGGATGTACGAGGCAAGCAGAGCGATGACGACGACAAGCCGACCACTCCGGCCAGCGTGGCCGGGTCCGACGGCGCGACGTGGTAGAGCATCCCGTGCAGCGCATTGGAGGCCGCGAGGGATCCCGCGAGGCCAAGGATCGCGCCGATTATCGCCAAGCGAACGCCATCACCAACGACGAGCCGGCGGATGGCCGCCCCATCGGCGCCGAGGGCGATGCGCACGCCAATCTCGCGCGTGCGCTGACTCACGGAATAGGCGATCGTCCCATACAGCCCGACGGCGGAGAGCACCAGCGCCACGATGGCAAAGGCCCCGAAAAGCGCCATGGCGAACTCGCTCGGAGCCATGACGTTATGAATGAACGTGTCGCCAACGGTGATGCGCCGGACGAGCACCATGGAGTTGACTGCGGCGACGGCGCGCCGCAGCGCCGGAACCATCGCCGCCGGCGGGCCGGTCACGCGGACCAGGTAGCTGATGTCACCGGGCAGGACCCGCGGCTGGTAGATGAGCGAGCCTCGCGGCGGACCGACGGTCGGCAACCGCACGTTGGCTGCCGCAGGCAGTTGGACATCGCCCGCCACCCCCACCACGACATAGCCGGCCTGCTGGCCCGCCCGCGGGTCCTGTTCGCGGAGCACGGAACCCACGGCGTTCCCGCCTGGCCATAAGAGGTCCGCCGTCCGCCGATCCACGACGATTTCTTCGGGGGCCCCGGCGGGTTCCTGCACCGCCGTGAGGTGGCCGTCAGCACCGGAGTTGGGCCCCGCCGGCGCGCGACCGGCGAGGATTGGAATCCCCGCCAAGCGGAAGTAGTTGGGGGTCGCGAAAACTTGTCCGCGCCGGGAGAGCCGACGCACGGCCCCGGTCGAATCGGCCTCGGTCTCGAGATGGTCGACCGCGGACCACGGGTCACCAGGCATGGTCCCGACCGCGGCATCGACCACGCCCGGCGTACTCCGAAGTCCACGCAGGATGTCGGCATCCAGCGCGCTCTTCTGGGCCAGCGACTTGCCGCGCGTGGCGTTTCCCTGCATCACCTCGACCGCCACGAGGCCATGGGGATTGAATCCCAACGGGGCCTGTTGCAGGGCGACGAACGAGCGGACGAGCAGCCCCGCGCCCGTCAGAAGCACGAGCGACATCGCGATCTCGATGACGATGAATGCGGCGCGCACTCGGCGCAGACCGCGATCTCCGGACGCCGTGCGTCCGCCACCGCGGAGCACGTCGCCGACCGTTCGTCCACCGGCCAAGAGCGCCGGCGCCGAACCGAAGACGAGTCCGGTGGCGAGCGAGATGCCGACGCTCCAGAGGAGCGCGGGCATCTCGGGCCGAAGACCCGCCAGACCGTCGAGCGCCGGCGGCCGGAGCGCGATGATGATCCGCAGCGCGCCCCATGCCAGCCCCACGCCCAGAAGGCCGCCCGCCATGGCAAGGGTCAGACTTTCAGTCAGGATCAGCCGCACGAGCCGCCCGCGCCCGGCGCCCAGTGCCATGCGCACGGCGAACTCACGTCGCCGGATCCACGCCCGGGACATGAGCAGGCTCGCGACGTTGGCGCAGGCGATGAGCAGGAGCACGCCCACCGCCATGAAGAGCAGCTTCACCGATTGGACCTCGCCCGGATCGAGCAGGTCCTGTGCACGAAGCGCGCGTACGCAGCAGGCGGGTGCCGAGAAGCCACCGGGTCGCGCCGGCACCTGCACGCTGGCCGCGATCGACTGCAATTCTCGCGAGCCGACGTCAGCCGAGATGCCCGGCCGCAAGCGCGCGAAGATGTCGGGCTCGCCCATCGAGTCCAGTTTCGCCGGCAGGAAGATGCTGGCGGAGGCATTGTGCAGACGCGTACCGGGCCATCCAACCGACGCCGGGTCGCCCATCGCCGGCGGCGTTACGCCAACGATGGTGTACGGCAAGCTGTCCACGCGGATCGTGGAGCCGATCGCGCTCGCGCTGCCGCCGTACCGGGTGCGCCACAGATGGTCGGTGATCATCGCGACCGTCGGTGCACCCGTGCCCGCGTCGGCGGTGGTGAAGCCACGCCCGAGTTCGGGACGGATGCCAAGCACATCGAGATAGTTCGGCGTGATCCAGGCGTGCACCGTGTCCTGCTCGGCCAGCTCGTGCACGGCCATGGCGTCGACCACTATTCCGGCCAGGGGACCAATCGTGTGTGCCCGGTCCTCCCACGCGCGCCGGACGGGGGCGCTGGCGGCGTATCGCGTGCCGTTCTTTCCCTGGATCACCGGCATCACGATCCGATTGCCGTCGGGGTACGGCAGCGGGGCGATGAGCAGCCGGTGCACCACGGTGAAGATCGCGGTGTTGGCGCCGATCCCGAGCGCAAGGGTGAGGATGGCCAGCAGCGTGAACGCCGGGCTGCGCCGTGCATGGCGGCCGGCGAGGCGGAGATCCTGTACCCAGTCCTGAAGCCAGCCGATCGCGCGGTCCAGCAGCGCCCGTCGCTCGTCGACGCGGAGACAGTAGGCCTGGAGGTCGGCCTCGTCTCCGAGCCGCCGTATTGCCTCTGCTTCGGCGTCCTGCTCGCTCAGTCCACGCGCCCGCAGGTCATCAATGCGCATCTGCAAATGGGTCTGCAGCTCGTCATCCAGGTCCCGGCGCATCTCCTGACGGCTCCAGGGGAGCCGGAAGACCGGCGAACGCCGGGCGGCAGCTTGTCCGTGCCGAAGCGGTGCCTCACGAGGGCTCCAGCACGCCCGAGACCGCGGCCACGTACCGGTGCCAGGTCGCGAGCTCGGCCTGCAGCGTGCGCCGTCCCTTTGCGGTCAGCGCGTAGTACTTCGCTCTGCGGTTGTTCTCCGAGATGCCCCAGGTGGCGCTGACGGCACCGGCGGCTTCGAGGCGATGCAACGCCTTGTACAGGGCGGCATCGACAATCGCCAGCTCGTCGCCCGAGTGGCGCTCGATCCAGGTCGTGATGCCGTAGCCGTGCATCGGGCCCCAGGAGAGGGTCTTGAGCACGAGCACATCGAGCGTGCCGTGGAGGAGGTCGTTGGTCGAGCGGGGCACGAATCCTCCACAAACCAGGTTAGATGAGAAGCTGCCGGTTCTGCCGGGCGGTGTCAAGCGCTCCACGCAGGGCCGGTCCTCACGCCGCCAATCGCCGAGTGGTAGGTTGGGAGCGCGACCCGTGGGGGCGACGGAGCGACATGGTGTCATCAGGAGCATCCATCATGCCGGGAGCGACGTGATGTCTGGTAGCGCCGCGGATTGGCGCCGCTCGCCGAGCGGGCGCGGCGGCGAGCGGAGTCGATCGTGGGTCAGGTTCGACGGCCTGCGCCAGGACCTCCGCTACGCCGTCCGCGGACTCGCCCGCCGCCCGGGCTTCACGGCCGTCGCCGCGCTCTGCCTCGCCATCGGCATCGGCGCGAATGCCGCGATGTTCGGCGTGGTGGACGAGTTGCTCCTTCGCCCGCCGGCGGGCGTCCGGGACGCGGGCTCTCTCGCGTGGGTGGGCCTGCAGGTTCGCGGCTACGATGGACCACAGGCGTTCTCGTATCCGGACTACCTGGACTTCGCGCGCGCCCCGGGGGCGCCGCCGGTTGCGGCCTATACGAGCACGAGCGGATCCTTCGGGCGCGGCGCCAACGTCAGACACGTCGGTATCATCGTGGCCACCCATGCGTTCCTGTCCGTGTTGGGCGCCGCGCCCGCCCGCGGCCGGTTCTTTACCCCTTCCGACGAGCTGCCGGATGCGCCGCGAGTGGTGGTGCTGGGATATGCGTTCTGGCAGAGCGAACTCGGCGGGAGCGCGAGCGTCATCGGACGGACGGTTCGCGTGGGCACGGTGCCGTATACGGTGGTGGGGATCGCGCCGAAAGCGTTCAACGGAGTCGAGCGCTCGCGCGTGGACCTCTACGTTCCGCCGGCGTACATGGCGGACGTCCACACGAGGTCGCCGCTCATGTCGCGGTATCGGCACTGGGCCAAGATGCTCGTGCGGCTTCCGGCCGGCATGCCCCGCCGGCGGCTGGCGGCCGAGTTCACGGCCATCTATCGAGGGGCGGTTCCGGCCGACAGCTTCCGCGCTACGGAGCGGGTAATCGCTTCGGCGCCGGGTGCCATGGCCACGATGGACCACGCCCAGGTGCAGAACGTCGAGGTGTCGCTCTGGCTGTACGGGGTCGCGGCGGCCGTGCTCCTGATCGCATGTGCGAACGTCGGCGGGCTGCTGCTCATCCGCGCCACCAGCCGGCGGCGCGAAATCGCCATTCGGCTGGCGATGGGCATCAGCCGGGGGCGCCTCGCGCGGCTGCTCGTGGCCGAGAGCCTGCTGTTGGCCGCGGTCGGCTGCGCTGGTGGGCTACTGCTTGCGAGCGTCGCGGCGGGCATCCTGCGCGCCACCCTTCTTTCAGGCATCGACCCGGGCTCGGCATTCGTAGACGGACGCGTACTATCGGTGACGTTGGCGATCACGGTACCGACCGGCCTGGTGTGCGGTCTCACGCCGGTGGCCGTCGCGACCCGGCCCGATCTCGTCTCGGCACTCAAGTCCGGAGAGCGAGAGGGTCGACGCTCGGGAGGGCGCACGAACAGCGTCCTGCTCGTCGGTCAGGTCGCGCTCACCTTCCTGTTGCTGATCGGCGCCGCGGCGTTCGTGCGGAGCGTGCAGCACCTCGATGCGATCGACTATGGGCTGGATGCGTCGCACGTACTCCGGGCGCGTCTCACCGCGCACGCCGATGCGCCGGCGGCCGCAAACCAATACTTCCATGACGTGCTGCGACAGGTGCGAGCGATGCCGGGCGTTCGCCGGGCGGCACTCGCGAACGGTGGGCCATTTGCTGCTTACGGAGGCGGCCACCTATCCATTCCAGGGCATGCGCCAATCCGCGGTGCGGTCGCACCCCTGGTCTTCAGGACCACACCCGGATTCTTCGAAACGCTCGGCATGCAGATCATCCAGGGGCGCACCTTTACCGCAGCCGAAGCCGATGTCGGCGCGCCGGTTGCCGTCGTCACCGACCGGATGGCGCAGCGCTACTGGCCCACGGGCGGCGCGCTTGGCAAGTGCATCGTGGTGGGCGGCGGCACGATGCCATGCACGACCATCATCGGTGTGGTTCGCGGCGCACGGCAGGGGAACGACCCCGGCGAACCGTCGCGACCGATGAACCGGAGTCGGCCTACTACCTTCCCTTCACCCGAACGGTGCCGCCGCACTTCGGGGCTCAGCCGGAAGCGTGGCTCTGGGTGCAGTCCGACGGCGCCGCCGCGCAGCTCGTCCCGGCCGTGCGCCGCATGCTGGAGAAGCTCTCACCGGACGCCCCGTATCCGGAGGTGGACGCCATCAGCACGGAGTTGGCGGTGAAGTTTCGACCGTGGCGCCTCGGCGCGACCGTCTTCACGATCTTCGGATTCGCCGCGCTCACGCTGGCGGTCGTCGGACTGTACGGCGTACTCGCATTCCACGTGGCGGAGCGTACGCGCGAGATCGGTGTGAGAATGGCGCTCGGTGCGCAGCGACTGGACGTGAAGCGGCTGGTGATTGCCCACGGGTTGTGGCTTGCATCGCTTGGCGTGGGCATTGGAGTCGTTGCCTCGATGGGTCTCGCGCCCTTCATTGATCCACTGCTCTACAAGACGTCGGCCCGGGGCGCGCTCGTACTTTGCCTGACCGGCGGCGCGTTACTCGGTGTGGCGTTGCTGGCCAGCTTCGTACCTGCGGTTCGCGCCGCGCGAACCGATCCCATGGAAGCGCTGCGGGAACTCTAGCCACGCTGACTCGTGGGCATGCTCCGGCATACGAGTCGTCGCGGGCGTGCGCCATTCGAGGTTGGGTGCGTTCGGTCAGTTCGTCGGGAGCCGACGGTCCTGAACCTACCGCCTCTTGCCGGCCGCCAATTTCTCCGCGACGGCAAGCGCATCGCTTGCCGGCACCCTCACGTCCGGAACGACACCCACCCCTTCCCAGTTCGTATGGGTGATCGGATTGATCGCGCGCGCACCCGGGACGCCGATGATGAAGTGATCGTCGATTCGGTGGCCGGACACGGGGTGGGCGCCGCCTCCGGTGGTCTCGCCGACGATCGTTGCTCGCTTCTGTGCCTGAAGATCGTACGAGAACTCCTCGGCGCCGGAGAACGTGTGCGACGACGTGAGGACATAGACGGGTTTGATCGAGCCGAAATGGCGGCCCGGCGCGTGCGGGTTGGTCCAGAATTGCGTGGTCTCGCCGGTCTTGCGGTCCCAGAGGTCGTTGAGATGCGTCGAGTCGGTGAAGAGGTAGGACGCGATGAAGGTGACCATCGCGGGGCTACCGCCGCCGTTGTCGCGCAGGTCGATGATCAGGGCGCGCGTCCCGGCAAGGGACGTCATGACCGCCGATGCGGCCTTACCGCAGAGGCCAGGCGCCATGAACGCATCGAACTTGAGATAGCCGACGTTGTCCTCGACGGGTCCGGCCGAGACGAAGCCGCACTTCGTCGCATCCATTCGGCCCGGGCGAGCCGGCGACGGAGGCCGACGGCCTCCGGTCGGAGGTACGGGCAGCGCATCAAGGCTGTAGTCCATGCGCAGGTGCTTGTCATGTCCGAGGTCTCGCAGCTCCTTTCCCAACTCGTACGCGTAGCTGACGCCGTTGGTGTATGGGTCGTACTCCCCGCGGTCCAGGCGTGCGCGCAACGAGTCGTCGATGCGATGCGCCACATCGGGGAAGACGTAGAAGTCGTCGAGCTGTACGATGGCGCCAGCGACCACCCGGGCGCGTTCGGTGGCGTCGACCGTGATGCGATTAGCCGCGGCGAGCGGCCCGAGCGGCTGCATCGTAAGTCAGGCGATCCTCGGCGGATCTTGCGACGAAAGATCGAAGATTCCGTAGGCGACTTTCGCGCTGTTGCGCTCCTTCGCGAGGAACTCAACGCGGCGTGGTTCGCTTCGCTCGATGCTCACGAGTTCGAAGCCGCCCGTCCGTTGGCGAAGCTGCATCTGAGCGTCCGCGTTTGGCATGGAAGCGTACCGGGCTTCGAACGCACCAATCTGGGCGCTATCGCCGGAGTTGAACGCCTCGAGCCAAGAGGCCAGCACTGGCCTGCCGGCGTGTTCGGCGGTGTATGCTGCTGTGCCCGGCAGGTGTGCGCATGCGAGCGTCATGAGCACCAGGACCGCAACTGCGGAGCGATGGAGCATGGTTCCTCCCGGGTCGTCGCGTTCTACGGCAGGCTGGCAGTAGCGTCTGCGGCGATAAGGTACGCCACCGAGCCGCGGTAGCCATGACGGGCGCGTGAAGGTCCCGTGATCATATGATTAAGCGCCGTGGTGCGGCAATCGAACGGGATCCCGGAAAGGGTCCGGGCCCCGCCCTCCGAGAATGTGCGGCCGGCTGGACGGAGTGACGGGAAGCCCGGCGGCGGTACGTGCACGGCCCATCCGGGCCGATGGGCATCGGTCACCGGCGGTCGTCGTCCATCAACTCTCTGATCGATGAGCTGATGGACCACGCCTACGACATCCTTGCGCCGCTCCTGAATCCGCTTCTAGTGCGGGTGCTTCGGCATGCACGCATCGGCTGCATGCACCCAGTCACCCTCGTACGTGGCCGGCACCTTGAAGGCTGCCGGCTTGGCCGGCGCGTCTGCGCCGGGATCGTAGGATGGCACGGCCATCGAATTGTCGAACGCGCTCAGGCGCGCATTGTCCCGCGCCGCGTCGGCCGCACTGATCTCCGGCTGCTCGGTACGCTCGCCGCGGATCATACGGAGGCTGCCGTCGCGCAGGTCGAACACCCGATAGTAATGCGTTCCGTAGTACGTCGTATTGAACGTGGTATTGTGGCTCCAGTTGCCCGGCTTGGTATCGGTCGGCAAGCGCACCGTGGTGACGTCGCAATTGAAGTCGGGCGCATGGTAGAACGGCGCTTTCTGATCCTGGTCGGCAGCCCGCTGCTGCCGGTCAGGCGGGTTGAAGCCGCCGCCGGGCAGGATCAGCGAGAGTCTGGGAGCGTCGCTCTTGTCCCAGTCGACGGGCCCCGTGCCCATTTCGAGCACACTCGCCCGTTCGCCCACGTCGAAGTGATAATGGACGGCATCGATCGAATTCCACGCGGTGCCGCCGGCCAGATTGTTGCGCATGGCCTGGAGCAACTGGTCGCTGCTCAGCACGGAGGCCTGCGCGTATTCGGCCAGTGCCTTGGGACCACGCTCGATGCTGGTGACGACGATGCGCGCCGGCTTGTCGAGGCCCGCGCGGGCATCGATCTCGTGCGGTTGAGTTCGTCAGGCCTGCTCGCCGGAGACCATGGGACCGGCTCGAGATCGTGCCCGTCGGCGGTAAGCGGAAGCACCCGTGATACGGGAAGTCCGGTGCAGTGCTGGGAGGGGCGACCTCCGGAAGCGTGCCGTCGAGCCAATAGGTCTTGCCGTCGATCGTCGCCCGGGCAAGCACGTGATCGAACAACCCGGGGTCGGGGAGCCGGGTGCGAAGCCATCGTCCGACCCCTGATTGCGGACGAGAACGGCTTCGGCCGGCACGCCGAGCGCTTTCAGCGGGCCAACAACAACACCGCTTGGCTTTGCAGGTCGCCATAGCGCCACTGCCCAGGTCTGATCGGCCGTCGCGGGCAGGTAATTGCCGCCGTCGAGCCCGACGTAGACATAGCGCACCTGTTGCTGGACGAGCTTGAGGGCTTCCTGCGCGCGCCCGAGCTGATCGGGCTTGTCGGCGGCGATGCGCCCAGCTGCCTGCCTGAGGGGCGAATCGGCCGGCGGCCTGCCGCCGCCGCCGCAAACAGGCCCGTTGAAACGTCGGGACAACGCGGGCCAGCCAGCAAAGCGAGTGTATTCAATCGCGCGCTGCCAGGCATACCGCGGCGGCGCATCCTTGGGCGGCGTGATCGCCGGCGGATTGTCGATGCGAACGTCGACTGCTGCTTCGGTACGCACCAGCTTGCCGGCAAAGTCGTCAGTCGCCTGCACCCGCGGCTGGTCGCCGGGCTCCCAACTCAGGCCAACGTGGTACCGGCCTTGCAGTGGAGAGGAGAGCAACGCGAGCACGCCTGCGTTCTCGCCTTTCAGCGTTGGATCACCCGACGGCACGGTGTAGGCGACCTCGAGTTCATCGCCCACGCGCAGATCCGGCACCTTGAGGACTGCCGTCAGCACGCCGGTGATCACCGACGTCTCGAGTTGGTCCTCACGCCGCAGGATCTCGAACTTCGCCGTCTTCAGCACGTCGATCGTCTCTGACCCGCGATGAATCTTGATGGCGTGCACCATGGGCGTTCCGGCCGCGGGGTTCCAGGACAGGGTGACGTTCCCCAACTGGAGCGCCTGCGGCTGGAGCAACACGATTCGCTCGCCGACATAGCTCGACTGTCCCTGCGCGTCGAGGTGGACGATGAGATCCTGCGCCCGGACGAATGCCAGCCCACTGGCATCCGCCGGAAGAGGGAGCGGTTGAGACGGTTTGGCCCACGCCGGAGCCGGTCCCTGATCCACCTGCTGCGCGGTCGAATAATCCTGTGCGGCCATTGGCCGGGCCGCCAGAACGGCCAGAGATGCCAGTATCCCGATGGTACTCCGATTCATTCCGCCCTCCGAATTCCGTGCATGATGGCTGGAAACGGCGCAAATGCAAGAGGGAGAGGAACGCCCCCTTCCTTGTATTCAGAAGTTCCCAGCCGCCACTTCCACGCTCGGCCTCAGCCCTCCCGGCTTCGCACGGTTCATCACCGAGGCCATGAAAGCGGTGCAGGACTCCACGTCGCCGTTCCGGAGGCTCCCTACCGCGAGCGCCCTCGCAGTCGTTTCCACGATCGCCGCCCGCGGCTCGGAGATCAGGCTGTCCCACCTCCCGCGCGAGTCGAGATTCCGCCGATACACGTCCTGAGCAATGTGCCGACATAGCAGGATCGAGATTCCGTTAGAGTCCGGCGGGCGAATCCTCACCGATGGAACGAGACGGGCGCTTGCGAATTCCCCTTGCACTTCTACAATAACGACGTAGCTTCTCCTGTAGAAGCCACAGGGGAACTCATGCCGCCGGACCGTCTCGATCTCCCGCAGGGCACGCTCGACCTGCTCATCCTCAAAGCGCTCTCGCTCGCCCCCCAGCACGGGTGGGGAATCTCGGAGCGCATTCGCCAGATCTCGCGCGAGGTGCTCGACGTACCGCAGGGGTCGCTCTATCCCGCCTTGCACCGGCTGGAGCGGCGCGGATGGGTCAAGGCGCGCTGGGGGACCTCGGACAACAATCGCCGGGCGAAGTTCTATGAGTTGACGCGACGAGGGCGCGCGCAGCTGGCGGTCGAAACCGGCGACTGGGAGCGGTTGGCCGCGGCGGTAGCCCTCGTTCTGCGGACCACCTGACGCCGGCCGATCCATGCTACGTGATCTGCTGAGTGATCTTCGCTACCGCCTCCGCGCGTTGTTCCGGCGAGAGCAGACCGGCCGCGACTTGAATGACGAACTCCGCTTCCACCTGGAACGCGAGGCGGAGAAGTACGTCGCCCAGGGGGTCGCACCGGCCGAGGCCAGGCGTCGCGCACGCCTCGCGTTCGGCGGCGTGCAACGCTTCACGGAAGAGACGCGCGACGTCGGCCGAATGCAGTGGATCGAGGCGGCAGCCTCGGACATCCGCGACGCATTCCGTTCCCTCCGCCGCTCGCCGGGGTTCGTGGCGGTGGCGGTGCTGTCGCTCGGCGTCGCGATCGGCGTCACCGGCACCACGTTCGCGATGCTGGACGCGGTGCTGGATCCATACGTGCCGTACGCGAAGCCGGATCAGTTGCTCACGTTGCGAACGTATGGCTGGGCCACCGGCCACGTGGACCTCAGCCCCGAGATGCTGGGCACGATCGTCACGCGGCACGATCTCTTTGCCGACGCGATCCCGTGGGCGGTCAACGGACACAACCAGGTGTATGCGTCGAACGGGCAAGGGATGCCGGGACACATCGTGCTCGTCGGGCCGGGGTTCGTCCATACGCTCGGCATCAGGCTTTCGCGCGGCCACGGCTTCGCCCCGTACGCGGCCGGCGAGCCACTGGCGAGCCCGGCCATCATCAGCTACCCAGTGTGGCGGCAGGAGTTCGGGTCCGGTCGGGATCTTGATCGATTGGTGATCACGGTGGCCGGCGAGCAGCACCCGGTGGTGGGCGTCATGCCGCCGGGCGCCGACTATCCCGACGGCACCGACGTGTGGCTGCGCATGCCGCAGACTATGGCTGCGGGGCTCGTAGGCCCGGCGCAGATGCAGGCGCTCGTTCGGCTGCGCCCGAACGTGACGCCACGACGACTGCAACAGCTGCTCGGAGCGTATGCGGCACGCGAGGCCCACGATCATGGACTGCCATCCGGCATGACGGCGGTCATGCTGAACGACGTGACGCCCCGGACCAATGGCTTCTTCGGCTTCAACGCCGGCATCGCGATCGCGTCGCTCCTCGCGCTCATCGTGGCGTGCCTCAACATCGCGAACGTAATGTTGGCGCGAGGACTCGCTCGCCGACGAGAAATTGCGGTACGGAAGGCGATGGGCGCCACCGGCGCCGCGATCGTGAGGTACGTGATGGCCGAGGCGGTGCTGCTGGCGCTGGGCGGCGGCATCGTCGGTGGCACGCTCGCCGTCTGGGGCATCGACGTCGTGCAGGCGTACATGCCTCTGGCCATGCTCGAGTACTCGTTTCGCGTACCGGTGTTCAACTGGCACGTTCTGGTGTTCTTCGTCGCGGCCACGGGCGTGACCGCGCTGCTGTCGGGCCTCGCGCCCGCCCTCGCTGCGCGTCGCGCTGACATCGGCGAGGCCATGAAGGACGGCGGCAACGCCGTGGCCGGTCGCAGCAACGGCGGCTACCGCGTGGTCGTGAGCGCGCAGCTCGTCCTCTCATTGATGATGGCGATGGCCGCGGCAACGCTCCTCGCGGGCCTTCACCCCCCGCCACCGCAAGTCTCGCCGATCAATGAGCACAATCTGTACTCCGGAACGGTCGTGCCCACGCACGCGGTGTGCCGGGCGATGTCGCACCCCGATCAGTTCATGCCCGACCTGCTGACGACCATTCGAAGCGTGTCCGGCGTGCGGCAAGGAGCCGCGGCCGTGTGGGCTCGGCCCGAGCGGGGCACGGTCACGTCCGACCAGCCGAGCGGTCCAGTCCAGGTTCCGCTGACGCAATATGCGCTGGCGACCCCAGCGTATTTTCGTGCCCGAGGGGTGCCGCTCATCGCCGGCCGCGACTTCGAAGCAGGAGACGTCGCCAGCGGCGCGGCGATCGTGAACCTGGTGCTCGCCAAGCGGCTCTGGCCGCTCATGTCTCCCGTTGGGCGGGCCCTCAAGCTGGGACCGACGGCGTCCGATGCACCGTGGGTGCGGGTGGTCGGCGTGGCGAGCGCTCCTATCGAGCTACCGGACGGTGAGCGCTTCGACCTTGCTCCGCGGGTGACGGTGGTGGGTCACTCGACCTGCGCCGCAGCCAATTTCTGGGCGCGCGTGGACCACGACGACGCGCAGACGCTGAGTGCGCTGTACCACGGATTGCGTGCCGCCTTTCCGGGCGCGGTGATCAGCGACATCTACGGGTCCGCCGCGCAGACGACGAAGTGGAACTATTCGGCAGCGGTCACGGCGTACACGTACACCGGGGTCGCGCTGTTCATGCTGCTCCTGTCGGCGGCTGGCGTGTTCGGCGTGATGAGTCTGGTGGTTGGAGGCCGCACGCGGGAGTTCGCCGTTCGGGTGGCCCTCGGGGCGCAGGGCCGCGACCTCTGGCGGCTCGTGATGCACGATGCGCTGCTGATGGGGCTCGCCGGCATCGCGATCGGCGCGTTCGCGGCCATGCACTTCGGCCCTTACGGTGGCCTCAGCGTTCAGTGGATGGACACCGATCCCGTCTCGCTCGTGATCGCCGAAGCGGCGGTCGTGACGGCGACGTTGCTGGCGTGCGTCGTGCCGGCCCACCGCGCCTCGCACGCCGATCCCGTCGAAGTGCTGAGGGCGACCTGAGTCGCATTCGCCCGAGCCGCCTTCCGCGTCGTCTGCGAGGGGGCCTGGGTCCGTGAAGAGTGGTCCGGCTTCCCAAACGCCTGCACTGGAGGCGCTCCCCTGCCTGACCGGACGGCCGCGAGCGGCTGCCCGCCTATCGACCGAGGCGGGTCATCCGCACTTCTCGTGGTAGATCATCATCTGGATCTTCCCGTCACCGGCCGCGTCCGGAGTGAATACGTACACGTAGTCGGCGTCCAGGTGGTCGTTGGTGCGCTCTCCCGCGGCGTCGAACACATCGCTTCTCGTCGTGCCGATGGACCACGCGATCTGGTCGGACGCGAACGAATGGGTCTCGGTGTTCATCGAGTTCCTGAACACCTTGGGGTTCGATGTCAGTACCGTTTTCGCCATGGCGTCCCGGCCGTAGCGGAGCTGGAACGGCGATCGGAAAAACGCGTTGGAGTGGATCTGCGCCAGCATGCCGGGCAGGTCATCGGCGTTCCAGGCCTGCTGGAACGCGTGCATCAAGGAGTCGGTGAGGGAACCGGAAGTCGCGCTGGAGACGGGAGCGACCGCGGCCGTCGGCGCGGGGACCTGGGTGCGGTGGCCGTGGAGAAAGCCCAGGGAGTAGGTGGCCAGGAGGACGAGGACGTGGGGAAGGGACTTCCTCATGGGTTCGACTCCGGTAAGGAAGGGATGGGAAATTCAATGGGGGTCGGTCGAGTATATGGCGTGGTCCCCCGCAGTGGGAGGACCGACGACGCGTGCGCCACCATCAATCAACGCCTCTCGGCCCCTGGAATTCCGGCCATCAGGCCGAGACGGATTTACCGCTGTAGGCCACGCCAAGCCTGAACACGGCCCACAGCACTCCGGTCACTGGGATTGCGATCAACGTCAAACCAAGATCGGGCTGGAACAGGTTGAGGGTGCCGAACGATGCGCCGAGCATGCTCGGCATGAGGCTGAAAATGACCCAGGCCGAGCCCAGCGTGGTGAGCAACGGGAACCACAAACTGAACAGGCCGAACGGGCCCGACTTGGCGCGTAGTTCGCGGCGGTGACGCCATGCCCAGATCATGCTGAGCAGGAACATGACCGGCGTGAGCACCAAAGAGATGAACAATGCTTTCAGGGACCAGCGGGATCCCTCGCCATCGTAATCGAGACCGAGCGCCCGGGCCGCGATGCCGTTGCGGAGCTGCAGCCGTTTCCCCAAAGCCGATGCCGCTGCCGGCGTTGACCAGCACGACCACCCCCTTCTTTTCTGCCGGGACCATCGTCGCGAGCGATTCGTAGCCGAGGCTATTCCCCGTGTGGCAGACGGTTCCTTTCCCTGGATCCACAAACCACCCGAAGCCGTAGAAGGGAGAGGCTTCGCTTGCCGGGCGCATCATGGCGGCTTTGCCCTTGGCGCTGAGGACATCGTCTTTGCCATTCATCATCATCACCATGTAGCGCGCCAGATCGCTGGCGCTGGCGATGATCCCGCCTTGGGGAGCCGTGCCCAGATCGGTATGGTTTACGGCCAGCGGGCGCTTGGAGCCAAACCATGGTCTGTGCCCTGGTCGCCATGGCGTCATGGATCTCTCCATCAGCGACAAAGCTGTGCGTCATGCCAACCGGCTCCATGATGTTGGTTTCAATGTAGGTCTGGTATGTCTGCCCGCTGACGACTTCGATCAGGCGACCAAGAATCTGGTAATTCAGGTTCGAATACTCCCACTTGTCGCCAGGTTTGTAGGCGGGAGTCACCCCTGCCATCTGGTCAACCCGGCGCGCCAGTGCATCCTTGTGCTGGGTGTCGTCCTTGTGTGAGACGGTTCCCTTGAAAGGTGGACAACCCGCTCGTGTGGCTGAGCAACTGGCGGATCGTGATCGCCCCGGCGGGCCGGCCGGAGAAAACGGCGAGATAGTGCGAAACTTCGGTATCCAGGCCGACCTTGCCCGCCTCGACCAGTTGCATCACGGCCAGCGCCGTAAAGCTCTTGGAGATCGAGCCGGTATTAAAGGGTGTGTCCGGCGTGACGGCCTTGTCGCCTCCCATCCTGACGACACCTCGCGCGCCAACCGTCTTGATTTCGCCATCAGCCACGACGGCATAGGCCAGACCGGGAACGCCGGAGACCGGCATCTCGCTGGCGATGAAGTCGTCGATGGATCCTGTAGGTATGCCGGCTTGCAACGCAGCGGTGAACCCAAATGCCAGGAGAGCCAGCATTCGCCGCACGACATCCTTCCTGTGATCCCGTGCCCGCAAACCCGGCACGGACCTGTTCATTGCCAAACGAATGGTCACTACTGAGAGGAAATTCCTTTGGGGCGGCGCATCAGGGGAGGCCGGAATGACACCGAATCGTGCGTTCGTTCGACGGTGCTTCGAGGGGCTGGTAGCAACGGGGCGCACGCCGGGAGGCCAGCCGCTATGGAGATCATAGGCTTTCATCCGCGCAAGCGCGAGCGTCGACTGGCGATCGAAGCCGAGGACGGCACGAATGCTGGCCCGTTCAGGTCGTGCGCGAAATTGCGGTTGAATGGGCACCCCTCCTGGGAGAAGGGCCGGTCGGCGCTGCCATCCGCAGCCGTCATTCCGGTGTGACACGGCGGACCCTATATTGGCGCACCCCCCACTCGCCCGCTTCGTCCCATTTGAGGGTCTATGTCCGACGCCGGACTGCGTGAGCAGGTTCAGAGCACCGTGAGGGCGTCGCATCCCCTCGAGCGTGAACGCGCGGGCGGGATGCCACGGGTCACCCTTCCTCAAGCGGCGGCCTGACGTGGCTGGCATTCCCTCCCGGCTCGTGGCCGCCCTCGCCGACCGCTACCGCCTCGAGCGCGAGCTCGGGCAGGGCGGGATGGCGACCGTCTATCTCGCGCGCGATCTCAAGCACAACCGCGACGTCGCGATCAAGGTCCTGAAGCCCGAACTGGCCGCCGTGCTCGGCGCCGGGCGGTTTGTTCAGGAGATCGCGACGACCGCGGCCCTGCAGCATCCCAACATCCTGCCACTGTTCGACTCGGGAAGCGCCGACAGCTACCTCTATTACGTGATGCCCTACGTCGAGGGCGAGACACTGCGGGCCAGGCTCGATCGTGAGACACAGCTTGGCGTGGAAGAGTCCGTGCAACTGATCCGTGAACTCGCCGACGCGCTCCAGTACGCGCACGCGCACGGGGTAGTGCACCGCGACATCAAGCCGGAGAACATCCTCATCCACGCCGGCCGTCCGACGGTTGCGGACTTCGGCATCGCGCTTGCCGTGAGCGCGGCGGCTGGCGGGCGAATGACGGAAACCGGGCTCAGTCTCGGCACCCCGCACTACATGAGTCCGGAACAGGCGACGGCGGAGAAAACGATCACCGCGCGCAGCGATATCTACTCGCTGGCCAGCGTGTTGTACGAGATGCTCGCCGGCGAGCCGCCGCACACGGGCACGTCGGCACAGCAGATTATCCGGAAAATCGTGACCGATGATCCTGTGCCGATCACGACGATCCGCAGGGCCGTGCCGCCGAACGTGGCGGCTGCGCTGGCGAAGGCCCTCGAGAAGCTCCCGGCCGACCGGTTTGACAGCGCCAAGACGTTCGCGGACGCACTCGCAAACCCAGCCTTCGCCGTCGCGGGGACCACGGCGGTGGGCGCGGCAGCCGGGCGGCCGACACCGCGGGCGTGGCTCCGCGCCGGCGCCGCCGGCGTGCTCGCCGGGGCGGCGATTGCCGCAGCGGTTATCGTGCCGCTCAAACTGCATGACCGGGCGGCCCCGACGGACCGCTACCGGTTCGCCATCGCCGCGGGCGGGACGGCGGTCGCCACCCACACGACGCCTCAATTTGCGATCGCTGACGATGGCATGACCATCGCCTTCATCGCGAAGGATTCCGCGGGGGCGAGCCAGCTCTGGCTCCGGCGTCTCGATCAGGACACCGCCCAGCGTGTCCCCGGTTCGGACGGCGCCAGCGCGCCGTTCTGGTCGCCCGACAGCCGATCGGTCGGCTTCTTCGTCGGCAACACCCTCGAGCGGTACACCATCGGGAACACTCGGCCGTCGCCAATCGGTGCGGTGAGCGGCTCGTCGTTCACCGCCGCCTGGATGTCCGACGACGAGATCCTGTTCTCCCCGTCCAACGGGCCGATTCTGCGCATGTCCGTGCGTGGCGGCGGGACCGTGCCGGTGACGACGCTCGATTCGGCTCGTGGCGACATCGCGGATGTCGGTCCGACGCGGCTGGCTGATGGGCGACACTTTCTCTATACGGCGCTCAGCTTCACCGGGAGTTCGTCCGGTCGCGTCACGCTGGTGGGCTCGCTGGATGGCGGGACCCCCATTCGGGTGATCGACGGCTTCCCGGCGTACGCGGCGCCGAACCATCTGATCGTAGTGCGCAACGGCGACCTGGTCTCGCTCGACTTCGATCAGAGGACCTTCCAGGTGCACGGCAACGGCGTCACGATCGGCAGCGCTGAGACAGTCGGTGAACTCTTTGCATCGGCCAACGGCACGTTGGTGTGGTCGCGGCCGCCGAGTGAGCGGCATACGTCGCTCGAACTGTACGACCGGCGCGGAATGCGCGTCCGCACGATAGGTCCTTCGGCGTCCGAAGCCGATCACGGATACTACGGGGCGCGATTCTCGTCCGACGGCAGCCGGGTCGCGTTCGCGCATCACCTGGGCGAACGCGGTGGCGACCTCTACCTGTTCGACCTGGCGACCGGTACCGCAACGCGCGAGACGTTCAAGCCGACGACGCACAACCCGCCGGGGCCGTGGTCGCCCGACGGCCGGCGCATCCTCATCAACTCCACGCGGAGCGGAGCGGACAACATCGATGTGAAGACGATCGGTCAGTCGGACCAGCACCTGATGGTGCCGCCGGTGGCGGTGGGGAGCTTCGCCTCGGATTGGTCGCGCGACGGCGGGACGATCCTCTTCGACCGGCCGAGCATGCGCACGCAGGACGACGTGTGGGAGATGCCGGCGAGTGGAGATAGCAGCGCGGGCCCGCCCAAGCCGCTGCTCGCGTCACCCGCGAATGAGATGGAGGCGGTGTTCTCACCGGACGGTCGCTGGATTGCCTACGCGTCGGATGAAACCGGTCGCTTCGAAGTATATGTGCGCCGGTATCCGCTCACCGGTGAGCAGTGGAAGATCTCCGCCGATGGCGGCGAGGCGCCGCGGTGGCAGCGCGATGGCAAGGAACTCTTCTTCCTGGCGCCCCGTGGCGAGCAGACGGCCGTGATGGCGGCGTCGGTGGAGCTGGGCTCGAGCTTCCGCAGTGGCCGGCCCGTCGAGTTATTTCGGAAACCCATACAGCGGCTCCGGGGATTCTTGCGAAGCCTCATGCCCTACGACATCTCCCCGGACGGGCAGCGGGTTGCGGTCATCGAGAACGACACGGTCGGTCCGACGCGAGTGCCGCAGGTGGAGGTGTTCGTGAATGCACTGAGTGCGGCGAGGTCTCCGCACTGAGACGGTTCGGTCGACGGGCCCCCGGGTGTTCGACATTGAGATTCGATTGGCCAGCGGCGGCGGAACGCTCAATTCCGCAGAGAGTTAGGGCAGCCCCCGGCGCCCGGGGCCATACGGTGCCAGCGTTTGTTTTTATCGTGGGACTCCGATATCCGGGAATAGCGATTTGCCATAGTTCCACTTATTCGGCACGAGGTTGTCCTTGCATTTCTGGAACGTCACTCCATAATTGCAAGGATGATCCATCGCCGCCTGCTCGCATCGCTTTCCGCCGCCCTCGAGGAATCTCCGGCCACCGCTCTGCTGGGGCCGCGGCAGGTCGGGAAGACCACGCTCGCGCTCGAAGTCGCCAAGACGCGGCCGGCGGTCTACCTCGACCTGGAGTCCGAAGCCGACCGGGCCAAACTCGCCGAGCCGGAACTGTACCTGGCGCAGCACGAGGACAAGCTGGTCATCCTCGACGAGATCCAGCGCACGCCGCAGCTCTTCCGCAGCCTGCGCGGGCTGATCGACGCCGGCCGGCGGCGCGGGCACGGGCAAGGGCCGTTTCCTGGTGCTGGGGTCGGCGTCGATGGACCTGCTCAAACAATCCAGCGAGTCGCTCGCCGGTCGCATCCGCTATCTGGAACTCGCCCCGCTCGACGCCGGCGAGGTGGGGCGCAAGCGCCTCGACGCCCTCTGGTTGCGCGGCGGCTTTCCGGAGAGTCTGCTCGCCGCCTCCGACGCCGCGAGCCTGCGCTGGCGCACGGATTTCATCCGCACCTACCTCGAACGCGACATCCCGCAGCTCGGGCCGCGCATTCCGGCCGAAACGCTGCGCCGGCTCTGGACCATGCTCGCGCATCAGCAGGGTGGGCTGCTCAATGCCGCGGCGCTGGCTCGCGCCCTGGCCGTGGACGGCAAGACGGTCGCGGCCTATCTCGACCTGCTCGTGGACCTACTCCTCGTGCGCCGCCTTGCGCCGTGGCACGGCAATGTCCGTAAGCGTCTGGTCAAGTCGCCCAAGGTCTACGTTCGCGACAGCGGGCTGGTGCACTGCGCTGCTTGGGGTCGGCGACCGCGAAGACCTGCTGGCGCACCCGGTGGCCGGCGGGAGCTGGGAAGGGTTGGCCATCGAGTCGCTGATCGCGCGCGGCGCCCCGCGGCACCGAGGCGCACTTCTTCCGTACCGCGGCCGGCGCCGAGATCGACCTCTTGCTCAAGCTGCCCGGCCATCGGAAGCCGTGGGCCATCGAGATCAAGCGCGGGCTGGCGCCGAAGCTCGAGACGGGGCTTCCAGCTCGCCTGCGAGACGGTGCGGCCGGAGCGCCGCCTCGTGGTCTATGGTGGAGCGGAGCGATTTCCGCTGGCCAAGGACGTGGAGGCGGTTTCGCTCGTGGGAGCTGTGCGAAGAGGTTGCCGCTGCGTGAGCGGGTTCAACACCCGACACGTAAGGAAGCACTGACATGGACATCGGGCGAAGCACGCTCCAGTTCAAGATCACCCTGCGGCACATCGAACCGCGCATCTGGCGCCGCATCGAGGTGCCGGCGAGCTATTCGTTCTGGATCTGCACGTGGCCATCCAGGACGCCATGGGCTGGCTGGATTACCACCTCCACGTGTTCCGCGTGCGGAACCCTGAAACGCGGCAGGCCGAAGAGATCGGGATTCCCGACGACGATCCGTTCGAGGGCGATCCGGTGTACGTGCCCGGGTGGACCGTGCCCATCAGCAAGTATTTCTACGTCGGGGCACGCGGGCGCAGTACGAATATGATTTCGGCGACGGGTGGGAGCACGATGTGGAACTGGAAGCCGTCGGAGGCCGCGAGCCGGGCACCAAATACCCCCGGTGCCTGGCAGGCGAGGGGGCGTGCCCGCCCGAGGACTGCGGTGGCCCGCCCGGCTACGAGCGCCTGCTCGAGATCTTGAGCAACGCAGCCGACGAGGAATACGAAGAGACCCTGGAATGGACGGGCGGGCAGTTCGACGCGAACGCATTCGCTCCCGAGGGCGTGCGATTCGACGACCCCAAGGTGCGCTGGCGCAAGGCATTCGGGGGGCGGCGGAGCCGGTAACGATCCGCGACTCAGTTGTGATCGTCTGGCAGAACGATCTTGGGGTTTCGACGAAGCCCCTTCAGCTTCGCCCGCGTCATCGCCGAACCTTCAAACGCTGCGCGGAGTTCCTCCTCGCTCCTCATGAGGAAAATGCCCGCCACCGCCTTCGCGTCCTTGCTCCCAATGACTTCCCGCGCCTCGGACCTCGGCGCCTTTGCGTTGCGGGGGAAGTGATGGTTGAACGGGCATACCTCCTGGGAGGTGT